>NZ_JBVHHW010000010.1:0-280324 GCF_055560875.1 Kitasatospora sp. NPDC023118 | reverse complement strand
CCTGCGTCACCCGGGACGGGATCGGCGCTCGTGCCCCTAATCAGCGGTCTGCCAATGCCTCCGGTACCCGGTGACAGCACCTTT
Organism: Kitasatospora sp. NPDC023118; assembly: GCF_055560875.1. NCBI lineage: Bacteria > Bacillati > Actinomycetota > Actinomycetes > Kitasatosporales > Streptomycetaceae > Kitasatospora > Kitasatospora sp. NPDC023118. The sequence continues at coordinate 280,240 of NZ_JBVHHW010000010.1, read as the reverse complement.
TCGATCATGATCGACTGGGGCCACAAGTCATGCCGGGCCCGGAGGCCGGGAGCCCCGTTGCGGGGCCGTGAAAAAGGTAACGGGGCAAGAAGCGCCCAACGGGGAGAGGGTAGAGTCATTGCCTAAGCGGGCCTCGCGGCGCCTCTGATGCGCCCTGAGGGCCTTCGGGCGGTACGGATCCGCCACCGGACACCGCGACACCGGAACGTCATGACCGTCCGACCGACGGCTCAACAGTCACGAAGCTCACCGTCGAACCCCTCGTCCGCGTACGCCTCGGTCAGGTACTCCGTCTCCCACTGCCGGAAGCAACTGGAACAGCGCCACGCCGTGAGCGTGCGGACGCCGTCATCGGACTGGGCGACGATCCGGGCGCGGGACAGGCAGGCAGGGCAGTGCTCGGTGAGGGTCATGAAAGCGCTCCAGTGGGGGAGTGGCCGGTGAACGGGTCTGCGTCGACGGGCTTGTAGGTTCGCCACGGCCAGGAGCCCTCGTGGCCCTGGCAGATGAACCGGGGCCATTGGCGTTCGTCGCGAGCCCCCCGCCAGGGCAGGACACGGCGGGCGCGGTCGTCCTGCGCGGAGCGGGTGTCCTCGACCGGGCGCAGGCCGAGCCCGAACTCGGGCCAGCGCAGCCACAGGGAGCTGCCGACGGGCCGTAGTGTCCGCGGACCCATCGGCCCGCCCTGCGGGGAGTGCGCCTCCATCGAGAGCGCGCAGCCGGCGGTGGCTCGGGCTTCGTCGAGGACGACGGTGATCTTTCGGGCGAGTTCCTCTGAGTTCGGGTCGCCGTTGTGCAGCCGGTAGATCGGGCCGACGATCAGCAGGTCCGGCATGACGGCCTCGACGCGGCGCATCAGCCACGCCCTGCCATCACCGCGGGTCAGATCGACGCCTTCGGGCCGCAGGTCGATGTGCAGCTGCCCGCGAGCCACCGGTGCGCCCATGCGCTCGGCGACCTGGACCAGGCCCCGGTAGTGCCGGCGGGACTGACGCTGCGAGTTCTCGCAGTCCAGGATCAGCGTCTTCTGCGGGCCCATCGGGTTGGCATCGCCGAACGGCAGCAGCCCGGCGGACGCGGTGACGCCGAGCTGGCGCTGGAGGAACGATTTGCCGCCGCCCTCTCCGGCGGTCCACACGATGCGGTCGGTGCGCTCCAGGTAGCCGGGCAGCGTCCAGTCGTAGTCGGGGTCCTCGCCGGCGAGGAAGTCGTGGATGTCCTGGACGGGGGAGTCCTCGGCGGCCCGCCCGGCGTCGCGGACTTCTCGCAGCCGGGTGACGGCGTGCTCGGCGAGTTCGCTGGGCTCGCCCTCGGCGGCGTAGCCGAGTTCACGGATCTCGGTGCCGGCGTGGACGAGGGCGCGGCGCAGGGCGAGGCTTCGGATCCGATGGTTGAGCCAGTCGAGGCTGGGCCCGTGCTGGGCGGCGTCTATGCACGTGTTGATGTAGTCGCGGCCGCCGCACCGGGCGAGTTCGCCGCGGGCCTCCAGGGTGGCGACGATGGTGATCGGGTCGATGGGGTCGCTGGTTTCGGCGATCGCCGTGATGGCCCGGTGCATGAGGGCGTGGGCGGGCCGGTAGTAGTCCTCGGCGGTGACGGTGGTGTCCCGTAGGGCACGGCGGGCGTCGCGGCTGAGCGTGATGGTGCCGAGGAAGGCTTGTTCGGCGGCCAGGTCGTTGGGCTCAGTTCGGGCGAAGTCGGCATCGGCGGTCACTAGAAGACCCCCTGGTCTGCGTAGGTCTGGTAGTCGGTGGGTTGGCGGCGCTGCTGTTGGGAGTGGGCGCGAAGGCGCAGTTGGGGGTACTTCTGGCGCAGCTTTGGCATCGAGAGGATGTTGCTGCGCCAGAACTCGTCTGCCTGGGACCAGCGGATGGCGCCGAGGACGTCGGAGAGGGCGACCTTGTCGGCGTCGATCATGAGGCGGGCGGCGTCGCGCCACCGCTTGGTGATGTTCGGGCGCTTGGTGCCGTTCGCGGCGATCAGGTCCGCGAGGAGCGTGCAGGCCTCCTCCACGTCCGGCCGCTCCTGGCGGGCGGACCGGATGTCGACGACATCCGCGACGAGAAGAGAAGGGGAATGGGGTAGGGGTAGGGGAAAACGCCCGCGCGCGCGCGTTGAGCCTGCCTCCACCCCTTCCGGAAGGGGTTCCGCAACCCCTTCCTCAACCCCTTCGTGAAGGGCCGCCGCCGGGGGCTTCGGGCCCGGCTCGTGGAACGCCGCCCGCAGCGCCGCGATGTGCCTCGACACCTCCTGCAGAGGCGACAACCCCCTGCGGCCCGGCTCGTCACTCAGCTCGTCCAGCGGGATCCGCTCGACCTCCGCGAGCAGCGCGGCCCGCAGCCGACGCGACGAGATCTCCAGAGCGCCCGACACCATCGCGCCCATCACCTGCGGCTGCTTCCACACCCCGTCATTGCGGACGAACGAGCGCACCAGCAGCTCCTCGCTGTCCTCGTCCACGACGACGAACCTGCGCTCGGCCAAGACCGCAAGCTGGGTCCGCAGGACCGCCGGACTCAGCCCGTAGGCCTTGAAGCTCCAGCGCTTCAGCGTCAGCGGCAGCAGGCCTGCGTGGTTAAGGTTCGGCTGGCTGATGAGGAACAGGTAGAGCCGCTGGATCTCCCCGGGCAGAGCGGTGAAGTCAGGGTCGTCCCAGATGCGGGTGAGGACCCGTCCGTGACCACGTGCCATGTCGGTTTCCGATCAAGATGAGGTAGAGGCGGGGGCGGGCGGCCGACGGGCGCTTCGCTTGTTGAACAGCGGTTGCTCGACGGCGATCGCGGCACGCTCGGCGGCGAGGGCATCAACGTCGGTTGACCAGTGCTCGATGGATACAAAGTCGGCCGCCGGCCACCAAGGGGCCTTCCTGCGGTGCTGTGGCCAACGTTCGCGAAGCTGACCCGAAACCCCCACGTACAGCAGCCGCTTCCGAGAGTCGAAGAACCGGTATAGGGCTGTCTCCGGGTAGTAGCCGGGCTCCTCGGCGGGCATTGAGAGACGAGGGCCAGGGGCCGTCCGGTCGAACGGCCGGACCGGGAAGGCACGTAGCGGCGGCATGAGGTTTCTCCTGGGAACGTCGAGTTGGCTCTTGGCGTGGGCGGGATCAGAAGGGGGCCTCGGCATGGCCCCGAGGCGCTCCCCAACTGCCGCCCTGTGTCGGCGGCTTGGACTGGGACCATGGGCCGTCGCCACCCCGGGCCTGCTGCGCCTGGTCCTGCCCGCGGTTCGCCCGGGTCACCTTCGCCGTGGCATTCCGCAGAGAGGGCCCGACCTCGTCGACCTCGACCTCGAAGACGGTCCGCTTCTGGCCGTCCTTCTCGTACGAGCGTTGGTTGAGCCGGCCCTGCACGATGACGCGCATGCCGCGCTGCAGTGACTCAGCCACGTTCTCAGCCGGCTGACGCCAGACGTTGCAGGTGAGGAAGAGGCTCTCGCCGTCCTTCCACTCGCTGGTCTGGCGGTAGAAGGTGCGGGGGGTGGATGCGATGCGGAACTTCGCGACCGCCGCACCTGACAGGGTGAAGCGCAGCTCGGGGTCGTCGACGAGATTGCCGACGAGGGTGATCAGGGTTTCTCCGGCCATGGCGGTCCTTCGAGTTGAGGGTGGGCGCCTGCTTGGTGCAGGCCTTGCGGGGCGGGTCGACGGCCTTCGTCACGGAGATGCGTGAGGCCGCCGCAGTACCTGCACGGCTTGGCCTGGGTTGCCCAATGGGAGCGGTCGCCCCAGGCCAGGACCGCGGTCATGCCGCCGCGGCGAGACGGTTCTTCTTACTGAGTGCGGCGCGCTGGTAGGGCGTGCGGCCAGCACGGATACCGAAGCGGTTCTTGGCGTCGCGGGAGCCTTCCTCGTCGAGGGCGTCGCGCAGGCAGCTGTCGGCGACGGGGCAGCGATGGCAGTAACCGCGGGCCAATTCGACCTGCTGTTGCCCGACCGGGCTGCTGTACGAGGTGGGGTAGAAAAGTTCAGGGTCGGGCCGCTCGATGCGGCAGAGTGCGAACGCTTCCCACCTCATCGCACCGCACCCCCGAGACGGATCCCATCGGGCCACACGGCTTTCGTCAGCGCGGCCCGGTTCGCGGCCGGCATCACGGTGATCGGGTGGTCGAGGTAGTCGCGGCCAGCGGCCATCAGGACGACGGCGTCGGCCTGGTTGTCGTCGCCGCCGGTCGTCCAAGCGGGCCAGCGTCGGGCGACGGCGTCGACGACGGCGGACTTGGTGGCTGAGCCCTTGCCGGTGGCGTACAGCATCCGCTGGGAGGGGGCCATCAGGGCGACGGGGATGTCCCGGTTGGTGAGGCTGCGGTAGAGCTCCCACCACAGCCAGGCGCGTTCGTGGCCGCCGCCACCGAGGGATGCCAGCGAAGGGCTCTCCAGGACGACGAGGTCGGGCCGGCCGACGGCGAGGACGATGTCGCCGAGGAGGCCGAGGAGGGACTGGAGCCGCTGGGGGTGCGGCTGCTTGGTGATCGAGTCGTTCTTGTGGTGCGGCTTGTATCCGACGGATTCGCACCAGCCGAGGGAGGAGGCGATACCGGTGGCGGTGAGGCTGGTGTCGAGGCCGATGACGGTCGGGCCGTGGGTGAGGGTGCCTCCCGGGGGCGGGAGGAGGGCGGTGTCAGTCATCTCGGGTGCTCCATGCGGTGATGGCGAAGGCGATGAGGGCGAGGGCGGTGCCGGCCAGGAGGGCCAGTGCGAGCGCGTATCGGGTGAGCACGGGCCTTTTCTGGGTGAGGTGGTGCTAGGCCTGCACGGTGCTGACTCCGGTGTGGGTGCACCACAGCAGTGCCAGGCAGGCGGCGGGGGTCACGCCGCGATCTGCGGAGCGGGGTCGGCGGCAGTCGACGCCCGGTAGTGGTTCTCGTTGGCGTCTTGGAGTGCGTGGAGCCGGTCTTCGAGGGCGATCTGCCGTTCGGCGAAGTCGCGGCGCGCAGCGCGGAGTTCCCGGCGGAGCTGCTGATTCTCGGCCCTGTAGCGGGCGCAGCCTCGGAGGGCCCGGCTGAGGCGGGTGGCGTAGCTGGCGGATGCCCGGCCCAGCGCCTCGTTGCGGAGGATCAGTTCGGCGGCCTTGAGACGTTCGGTGGTCAGCTTCTTTTGCGCGGCGTTGAGGTCGTCGGCGGACCGCTCGGAGCGGTCGAAGCTGATGGTCGCCTCGTTGCGGGTGGCGCCGAGCGCTATGTTGAGCTGCCGGACCCGGCTCTCCAGCCAGGCGATGCGCTCGTCCTTCTCAGCTATCCGACGTCTACCGAACAGGTCCATCGTGTCCTCCGAGCTGAGTGGTGGGGTTGGTGGCGACATCGGCCGGGAGCAGCCCGAGGCCGATCGCCAACGCGACGGCGTTTGCGGCGTTGCCGGCGCCGAGCTTGCGGTGGACGGACTGGTTGACCGTGCGGGCCGTGTTCACGCTGATCCCGAGATCGTTGGAGATCTTGGGCATGTCCCAACCGCAGGCGACTCGGGTGAGAACGCTGGTCTCCTGGTGGTCGAGCTCGATCAGGCGCTGGCACGGCTGGCGGACGGCTTGGGTCTGCGTGCGGGCCCTGACGTCGTGGTCGACGTTGACGCCGGCGGCGTCCATCTCGGTTGCCAGGGCGCGGGCCTGGTTGCGGGCGGTCTCGATGGGGTGGTTGAGGCCGGTGACGATGTGGTCGGCGATCACCCGGCGCATGACGTCGGCCTCACATAGAGCGGGCTGCAAGCGCGGATCAGACATAGGGGTCTCCCGAGATCGGGTGAGGATGGGGATGATTGGGGCGGGGCTGCGCCTGATTTGGGCAGGCACAGCCCCGCCAATGCGCGTCAGGCGCGTGAACCGGGCTGCGCCACAGACGGCCACTCGACTGGCTCGGCGTCCACCAGCTCGCCCTCCAGCGGCTCCTCGCCGTCGTCGGCGTCCGATGGCTCCGCGACCGGCGCGGCCGAGGGCATCCCGGGCTGTTCGATGCGGTGGAAGACCGCCTGCCGATCCGAAGCCTCAGCGGCCACCTCGGCCTTGGCTCGCAACTGCTCCCGCATGTACTCCGCCGACGTTGGAACCCACTTCGTGAGACGGTGCGCGGCCGTCTTCAGCCACATCGCCTCCTCATGCTTCTGCCATGGCGAAGCAGCCGAGCCGGCCGATTGCGACATCGACCGGGCCCGCTGAACGTCCGACCGGTTCAGCACGACGACCTTCGACGTTGCGCCGTCCTTCATCACCGCGTACGCGTAAACCAGCACCAAGTCGCCGCGGTCCGGCAGCTTCCAGTCGATCTCGTGGACCGGCCGCTCGTGCCGGCCCGGCGAGTACTCGAAGTGGTCCAGTTCGCGGACGACTTCGACGATGACCGACGAGATCGCACCGGCCCGATACATCAGCTCCACCTCGCCCTGGAACCCACGGATGCCCTGCACACGGCCCTTGAACGGCACCAGGTAGTACTGCTCGGTGCCGGGCTCCAAGCCCTGCCGTGCCGCGTCGAGGAGAACCGAGAGCAGAGAGCCCGGGTCGTTGGTGGCGGCGCGCAGCAGATTCTGGTCCCGCCGGAGCGCGCCCTGTGCGAGGCGAACCCACTGCTCGGGCTTGATGTGCGACGGCAGGACAGTTGCGAAGTCACCCCGGTACTTCTGGATCAATCCCTGGGGGCTGTTGTCGACAACGGCAACGGCACTGGAGACGGTCTCGGTGGTCATGCTGCGCTCCTCGAACGAGCGGGCTGGAGGGTATTGCGCACGGTTCGGGTGGCGACCGTCTCGCCGAGGCAGCGGGCTCGCCGGCCGGTGCCGATACGGTCGAGAAGCAGCGCGGACGCCTCGCGCTTCTCCCAATCGGCGTCCTTGGACTTGGCGAGTGCTGCGAAGTACCGGTCACGCAGATCGGTATCCACGTCCACGTCGACGTCGTCCATGCCGTCGGGAAGCTGGCGAACGGTCTGGTAGGTGGCCATGTGGCCGTCGATGTCGGGCCGGGCGCCAGAGGTGAGGGAGAAGACGAACTCGGCGCCTGCCGTCCTGAGCAGCTCGGCCTCGGCCGGGTCGTACTCGATCACGTACTCGCGGTACTCGGATCCCGCGATCAACACGGCCACGTAGCAGCGAGCCACGCCGAGGGCGTCCATGTACCAGATGCACTGGGCGCGGTAGTGGACCGGGATCTCGTCGGTGCCTTCTTCCCCCCACCCGAGATCGTCGCGCGCGGTCTTCGCTTCGACGATCGCGGCAGGGGTCTTCAACACGGTGGGACAGGTCGGGCACTCGGGGCAGCACGGGCCGCAGTCGAACGGGTCACAGCACCGGATGGGAGAGTGCAGTCCGCATCCGCACGGGTTATGGGCGAGACGGTCCGGGTTCGCGATGTGCCACGGTCGGCCGGGCGCGTGAAAGGTCGGTGCGGTCGTGACCTCGAACTCAGGGTGACGAAGGCCGAATTCCTCGCACACTGCGGGCTCCAGCCGCTTACCCCAGTACATCTGCGGGTTCTCGTCGACCGGGCCAACCATGCCCTGCTTGCGGTGCCACAGGGAGAACCGGGACTCGTACGGGGACAGGCCCATAACCGCGGCGATCTCGGAACCGCCGACGCCGTTCTTCCTGGCCGCGTGCCATTCGGGCGAACCGGGCTCGAAGTAGCCGACCACAGTGGGACCGGCGACCGGGGCGCTCGGCCCCGGCAGCTCGGTGACGGTCATCAGTCCTCCGAGTTGAAGTCGAGGGTGAGGGGGAAGAGCAGCCAGCCCCGACCGTCGGGCCGGACGAGCTCCAGAGCCGGGAAGGGCCAGTCACAGCGGCGGAAACGCAGGGCGGCGAGGGAGCGGAGGCGGCGGATCACCGGCCGTCCTCCTCGTCCATCCGGCCCGCGACGATCCGCTGAGCGGCCCGCATCCCGAGGACTCGAATCGACATGGAAGGCTCATCGGGGTGCTCGGTGAGGACCCGGGTGACGGCCGCCTCGATCGCGGCGCTGGCGGCGACCAGGGCGTCCACTTCGGCGGTGCGGAGCGCTTGCTCGGCGCGGACGGCACGCTCGCGCAGTCGGGTCATCGCGGCGGCCTGCTCGGCCTGCGCGCGGCGGGAAATCCACGGCATCAGAAGTCCCCCTTCTCCAGCTGAGCGGCGGCCTCACGGACCAAGTCACGGGCCATGTCGGCGAGTTGCCTCAAGGCGTCGAGCTGGGCGTTCGCGGCGGCCAGCTCCTCGGTGGCCTCGGTGAGCTGGTCCTGGAGCGAGTCCCGCTCCTCCTCCAGCGCGTCGATGCGGGCCTGCAGGTCAGCGACGTCGTCCATCACGCCGCCTCCTCGCGCTGCTGCGGGACGTGGCCACCGGAAGCGACCAACAGCCGCTCCGCCAGCTTCCGCGCATCGACGCTCGCCAGCAGCATGTTCGCGCCACCCAAGCGGCCCAGTAGCTTCTGCACCAGCTCGTCACGCTCCGGGCCGGACGCCTCATGCAGGTCCGCCAGCTCCTGGCCGACGCCCTCCGGATCCCCCGAGGCCTCCGCCGCCAGCGACAGCATGAGCGCGGACACCAGCGGCGTCACGTCCAGCTCGACGCCGATCGGCCGGCGCCTGATCGTCACCGGGAACGCGGCGTTGATCCGGTCCGCCGCCCGGGCCAGCAGGCCCTCGCGGTCCAGCAGGGTGACGACCGTACGGGCCATCGCGGCGCCGTAGGTGTGCGCCAGCAAACGGGCGGCTCGCCGGGATGTGGGGTTCGGGAAGTCGGCCATCACTCGGCCACCTCGCCCAGCAGCAACTGCCGCAGCCCCTGTGCGTATCGGCCGGTCACGTACAGCTCGTGCACGAGACCCTCGATCGTCGCGGTCATGCTGCCGAACAATCGTGCGGCTTCCAGCGTGTCCATGAACCGACCCGGCTGCTTTCGCAGAGCCTCCGCCCGAGCCACGACGGCCAGAGCCCGCTCCGACAGCGTGCCCTCCAGCAGGCCGGCGGCCTCCGCCTCCTGCAGCGTCATCACCTGCGGGACGCTCATCGGGCACCGTCCTTCGGGGTGGGGGCGTGGAGCGCGGCGACGATCAGCAGCGCGGCGTCCTGGGCGGTGGCGGCGTGCGCGATGGTCTTGCCGATGACGGCCTCGAACAGGCCGCCGTCGTGCTCGACGACGAGCCCGGCAGTCCGGGTGTCCGGGGTGAGCAGCACCCAGAAGCGGCCGCCCGGCGTGACACCGGGCGTCACCCCCAGGGCCGTGCCGTCGATCACGACGTCCGCGACGCCGGTCACCTCGGCCAGGTTTGCGATGTTGGTAGGCTGTGTGATCACGGCCTGCCTCCTTCTTGAAGTGTTGATCGGTGGGCCGGGGCCGTCCCTGGTTGGCGCCAGAGGGGCGGCCCGCTCCGTGCCTGTCATGTGGTGCAGAACCAGCCGGCATCGGCAGCTGTGCGTTCGAGCTGGCGGAAGTAGCCGTAAAGGTCGTCGAAGTCCGCGTTGACGAAGGCCTCCCGGTGACCGCTCAGGGGCGCCCAACGGGCCGCACAGAAAGCGACCAGCTTCCGTTCGTCCGGCAGCGCCGTGTCGTACCGGAAACTGACATCGAACTCGTCGACCTTGAGCCCGTTGCGACGGCCCCAGTACCGGTGGGCCTTCAACCGTTGATGAAAGTCGCCGGTCTGGCCGACTTTCACAATGCTGTTGCCGAACTTGAGGATGTAGATGTACCGGACCGTCACGCAGCAGCCTGGTCGGGAAGCCCTTCAACGGCTCGGGCCTGGCGCCGGCGCTGGTAGGGGTGGGTGCCGTTGCGCCACTGCTCCTCGGCCTCGGCGCGCTGCTTGATGATCAGCGCCTCGATCGCCTTGACGGACCCGAGACGGTGCCCCGGGTAGTAGGCGGCCTCCGCGGCCTCGCGGGGGGTGCGGGCGTCACGCTCGGCGCGAGCCTGCGCGAAGATCAGCGCGGCGGCTGATATGGCCTCCCGCCGGACGTCTTCCCGCTGGCTTGTCACGCCGCCGCCTCGTCGCATACGTCCGTGTTCTCCTGTGCGAGGAGGGTGGCGTTGACGCCGTAGGTGGTGGAGAGTCTCATGAGGGCGAACAGCGACAGGTCTCGGCCATTCATGAGCCGCGACACGACGCTCTTGTGGAGGCCGGTGCGCCTGCTGATGTCGCTCTGGCGCCGGTCACCTCGGGCTTCCGCGGCGCGGCGTAGTTCGGTGACGTTGAGCTTAAAACTGGACATAGTTCACCTCCGTTGCTGTACAGGGGGCTTTGTCTCCTAAGCCAAGTCGCTGGCTCGTCAACCAAACTACGCCTGGCCGATTTGGCTTGCAAGCCAAAGTTTCGACTTATCTCGCCGGGGTGCCACTGCTAGCGTTTGACCGTGGTCGCGCGAGTCGTGGCCGGCCCGGGGGCCACCTGAACAGGGGCAGCCCGTAAGACGCGCGTAGATCAGACTCGCGGTATCGCTATCCTGGCGATGCCGAGCGAGCAACATCACGACGGAGGCCCCCATGACAACCGCCAGCTTCGCCACCTGGCTCGCCGACCTCGCCCTCGCCGCCGGCTACGACACCACCCCGCACCGCGGTGGCCGACGCGCACTCGCCACCGACATGGGCGTCGACCCCTCCGTCATCGGCAAGGCCCTCAGCGGCACCGCCCCCGCCATCGAGACCCAACGCCGCCTCGTCGAGGTCCTTAACCGCCGCGGCGTCCCCGTCACCCTTCGGGACATGCTCATCCGCTCCGGCACACTCCTCGAAGAGGACCTGCCCCAGCCCGACGAGCAACCCCCGCCGCCGGCCACCGACATCGACCTCTACGCCGTCGCCGCCAAGTACGGAATCCCCCCGGAGCGCGCCCACCTCTTCGTCAAAAGCGTTGAAGCGGTCGCAAACACGTTCGCGGACGACAAGAAACCGCTAGAGTAGGCCTGATCGCAAACGGGTGGGCACCCATGTGCGATAGAGGTGGTATGCCGTGCCGTCAACCCTCCCGAAGTGGCGCCCCGCGCTCGCCTTCGCGACGGCCATCGGGCTGACCGCAACCCTGTGCGGCGCCCTCGAACGCGACCGGCCGGTCGAGCTCGCCAGCCTGGCCCTCCTGACCGCTACGCTGGTGCCGCTCCTCTCCTCCGTGGCACGCGGATGGCTGGGCCGCACCGAGGCCATAGCCCTTCGGGAACAAACCCAGGCCGAAGCCTTCGCCATGGCCATCGAGTTGTGGCGCGAAGGCCGGCTCACCGAGACGTCCAGCTCAGACGAGGAATCCAACTCTGCCGTCCGAGACCGCTCGTAGCATCTGTAGCTGCATCAGAGATGGCTCGCAGCAGACCTGGACGGCCGGCTGCCGGGCGGCGTTCGCACTTCCTCGGAGAGCCCTATGAGTGATCACGACCTCAACGAGCCAACCCCCGCCATCGGATACACCCGCGTCAGCATGGCCCGCGAGGAGATGATCTCCCCGGAAATCCAGAGAAGGGCCATCCAGGACTGGGCCCGGCGAACCAACCATCGCATCATCGACTGGGTCGAGGATCCGGACAAGACCGGGCGCAACTTCAAGCGAAAGATCATGCGGGCGATCGAACGCATTGAGTCGGGCGAAGCGCGCGTGATCGCCGTCTGGAAGTTCTCGCGCTTCGGACGAACCCGTACCGGCGTCCCTGCCAACCTCGCCCGTGTGGAAAAGGCCGGTGGCCAGCTCCTCTCGGCGACCGAGGAGGTCGACGCGCGCACCGCGATCGGCCGTTTCCAGCGCGGCATGATCATGGAGTTCAACGCCTTCGAATCCGACCGCGCCGGCGAACAGTGGAAGGAAACCCATCAGCTACGGCGAGACGAGGGACTCCCGCATAAGGGAGGCCGCCGCTTCGGCTACATCTGGCACCCTCGGAAGGTCTACGCTCCGGATGGCACGATCACGATCCAACAGGAGCGGTACGAACCGGACCCGGATCTGCAGGACATCGTGAAGGACCTCTACGAGCGCTACGTCGCCGGGACCGGTTTCGGAAATCTCGCGGCCCTCCTCAATGAAGCCGGGATTCCCAACGCGCTCGGCTCGCTCTGGAGCAACCGGACAGTCTGCCTCTACATGGACTCCGGCTTCGCCGCCGGCTACCTCCGCATCCACGATCCAGCCTGCAAGCTCCCCTACCGGAGTAACTGCCCGGCCCACAAGCTCATCAGGCACCCCACCAAGCAGCACCCTGCCATCATCAGCGACGAGCTCTGGGAGATGTATCAGGCCAGGCGGGGTTTCACCAAGACCGCAGCCCCTCACTCCCGTAAAGCCAAGTACCCCCTCAGCGCGCTCACCCGGTGCGGACTCTGCCAGGCCGCCGCGCTCCGTGTGGCCGGCCAGCGACCCTACGCAGCCTATTCCTGCACCACGAGGCACCAGAAGGGCGCCGCAGTATGTCAGGGTGTTCGGACGCCTGCGGCAGACGTGGAGGCCGGCGTGCTGAAGTGGCTGATCCGATTCGCCGAAGAAATGGACGCCGATCCAGGCAGCGAGCCGGCCGCCGAGTCGCGACTGCGCCGACTGAGCTCGACCTTGGAGGAGAAGCGCGCTGCCGCTAAGAGTGAGGTCGAGAGGCTAGAGCGGGCCGTGGCGAAACACATGCGGGTCTACGCCATGAGCGAAGAAGAAGACCCCGATGGGACGCTGGAGCGTGAATACCTCGCGACACTGAGTGATCTTCGCGCTGAGAAGGCAGCCGCATCCGCGCGGCTGGCCGCGCTAGATGAAGTCCCTGGCGAAACGCGGGTGGCCTCCATGAAGGCCGCCGCAGCGCCAGTCGCGGCTGGGCTCGTGGCAGAGTGGGACTCCATGCCGCCCGAGCGCACGAATGCCATGCTCAGGCGACTGATCGACCAGATCGAGCTGCGGCCAGGTGGCATCGTGGACGTGGTTCCAGTCTGGGAGGCGTACCGCGATAGCCTCGACGCTCCCTAGCTTGGAGATGTTTTCATTCATAGAGTTCACGGTTGCGCGGTCACGGGGTTCCGGGCCGCACGCTCACGCGGTTCCCGGTCGCGCGGTCACGGGGCGCGGGCCGATCGCCTTCGCCCTGGCGTTGCTGGCTCCGAGTCGCGCGGTCACGGACTTCGCGGTCTCAGCGGACTTCGCGGCCGACCGGCGCCCTCCGGCCCCTGGGGGGCCCGGAGGGCGTGGTGCACACTGGCAGGCATGTCCGTGCGCACCGCCCCCGCCCGCCCGCGCCGCCGGTGGCTCCCCCCGCCGGGCCGGCTGGTCCGCAGCCTGGCCGGGCAGCTGTTCGTCGTCCAGGTGGTCATCGTGGCCGCCGTGGTCGCGGGCGGCGCGGTACTCGCGTACCTGTTCACCGCCGAGCGCACCGAGGACGCGGCCCGCCGCGAGGTCACCTCGGTCGCCCATGCCGTCGCCGACTCGCCGGCCGTCCGGTCCGCCGTCGCCGGGTCCGACCCGACCGCGGTGCTCCAGCCGTACGTCGAGCAGGTGCGTCAGGACACCGGGGTCTCGTTCATCACCGTCATGGACACCGGCGGGGTGCGCTGGACCCACCCGCTGCCCGAGCAGATCGGCAAGCGCTACCTCGGGCACATCGACTGGGCACTCGCCGGCCAGACCCGCAGCGAGACCTACACCGGCACGCTCGGCCCGTCCGTGCGGGTGGTCACCCCGGTGTGGGACAGCCGGCACCGGGTGGTCGCGCTGGTCAGCGTCGGCCTGACGCTGGAGTCGATCTCGGCCCAGCTGAGCGGCCCGCTGCTGGCTCTGGTCGGGGTCGCGGTGGCCGCGCTCGCGCTCGGCGGAGTGGGTACCTACCTCGCCAACTCCCGGCTGCGGCGGCACACCCACGGCATGGGGCCGGACGAGCTCAGCCACCTCTACGAGTACCACCAGGCCACCCTGCACTCGGTGCGGGAAGGGTTGATCCTGCTCGACCGCTCGCACCGGGTGGTGCTGTGCAACGATGCCGCCCGCGAACTGCTCGGCCTGACCGGCGAGTTGGACGGACGGCCGGTGGCGGGGCTGGGCCTGCCCGAGGCGCTGGTGGCGGCCGTGCTCGGCGAGGCGCCGGTGCGGGACGAGGTGCACCTGACCGTCGAGCGGGTCGTGGTGCTCAACACCTCCGTCATCGGCACCGGCCTCGGCCGGGTGGTGACCCTCCGTGACCACACCGAACTGCAGTCACTCAGCGGTGAGTTGGACTCCGTGCGCGGCTTCACCGAGGCGCTCGGGGCGCAGGCGCACGAGGCCGCCAACCGGCTGCACGCGGTCGTCTCGCTGATCGAACTCGGCCGCCACGAACAGGCGGTGGAGTTCGCCACCGCCGAACTCGAACTCGCCCAGCAGCTCACCGACCGGGTGGTCGCGGCGGTCAGCGAGCCGGTACTGGCCGCGCTGCTGCTCGGCAAGGCGGCCCAAGCCGCCGAACGGGGCGTGGAGTTGACCCTCACCGAGGACAGCCGGATCGACGACGGGGTGCTCCCGCCCGGTCTCTCCGCCCGGGACCTGATCACCGTGCTCGGCAACCTGATCGACAACGCGGTGGACGCCGCGATCGCCGGGGCCGCACAGAGCCCGGCCTCGCCGGAGGTCACCGTCACCGCCCGGATCGACGGCGAGGACTCCCCGGACGCCTGTCTGCTGCTGCGGGTCGCCGACACCGGGGCGGGTATCGACCCGTCCGCCGTCCAGGACGTCTTCCGGCGCGGCTGGAGCACCAAGCAGGACGGCCGCGGGCACGGCCTCGGGCTGGCGTTGGTCGCCCAGGCCGCGCGGCGCAACGGCGGCACCGTCGAGGTCGGGCGGGAGCGCGGCGCGGTGCTCACCGTACGGCTGCCACTGGCCGGCCGGGCCCGGGAGCGGCAAGGGGCCCTGGCATGACGGCGACCGAAGGCGCCCGGGCGGGGATCTCCGTACTGGTGGTCGAGGACGACCCGGTGGCCGCCGCCGCGCACACCCTCTACGTCGAGCGCGAGCCCGGCTTCCATGCCGCCGGGACGGTGCACAGCTGCGCCGACGCGCTGCGCTTCCTGGAGAAGGCGCGCGCCGCCGGGACGCCCGTCGACCTCACCCTGCTCGACCTCTACCTGCCGGACGGCCACGGCCTCCGGCTGTGCCGTACGCTGCGCGCCGCCGGGCACGGCACCGACGTCATCGCCGTCACCTCGGCCCGCGACCTCGCCATGGTGCGGCAGGCGGTCTCGGCGGGGGTCGTGCAGTACCTGCTGAAACCGTTCAGCGCGGCGGCCCTGCACGACCGGCTGGAGCGCTACGCCCGCTACCGGGACAGCCTCGGGCGAGCGGGCGAGGCGACCGGGCAGGACGAGGTCGACCAGGCGTTCGCGCTGCTCCGCACGCCCGAGCGCAGCACCCTGCCCAAGGGGCTGAGCGCGCCCACCCTGGACACCGTCGCATCCGTCCTGCGCGAGGCCGCGACCGGGCTCTCGGCGGCCGCCGCGGGCGCGGCCGCCGGGGTCTCCCGGATCACCGCGCGGCGCTACCTCGAACACCTGGTGGACACCGGGCGGGCGGTGCGGGAGCCGCAGTACGGGAACGTCGGGCGGCCGGAGCTGTGCTACCGGTGGATGGGCCGGGCGTGACCCTTCGGCGCGGCGCTCGTTGGGCTGGTCGGGGGCGGCGGCAGTCACGCCGGGGGAGGTTCACCCGCTCGGGTGGTTCTGGGTGTCCCCGGGGTAGTTCACCAGGTCACGAGCGATAAGGTTAGGCTTACCTAACTTCTTCTGGGGGTTCGCCTTGTCGCTCGCCGCCGTACCCGCCCAGGCCGCCTCCGGGGCCACCGCCGCCGGGGCCCAGCCCACCGGTGAGGCCATCCTGCGCCGCCAGCGCGTCCGCGAGTCCGCCGCCCGGACGTACGCCCGCTCCTTCCCGATCGTCCCGGTCCGGGCCAACGGCATGACCGTCGAGGGCGCCGACGGGCGGCGCTACCTCGACTGCCTCTCCGGCGCCGGCACGCTCGCCCTCGGTCACAACCACCCCGTGGTGCTGGAGGCGATCCGCCGCACCCTCGACAGCGGCGCCCCGCTGCACCTGCTCGACCTCGCCACCGCCGAGAAGGACGACTTCACCAGCGCGCTGTTCGAGAGCCTGCCCACCGAGTTCGCCGCCCGCGCCCGGGTGCACTTCTGCGGACCGGCCGGGACGGACGCCGTCGAGGCCGCGCTCAAACTGATGCAGACCGCCACCGGCCGCCCCGGCGCCCTCGCCTTCACCGGTGCCTACCACGGCATGACCGCCGGAGCCCTCGCGCTCACCGGCAACGTCACCGTCAAGGAGCCGCTGCCGAGCGGCGGCGAAGTTGTCCGGCTGCCCTACCCGTACGGCTACCGCTGCCCGTTCGGGGTCGGCGGGGAGACGGGCACCGAACTCGCCGCGACCTATGTGGAACGGCTGCTGGACGACCCCTCGGGCGGGGTCGTGCCGCCCGCCGCGATGATCCTGGAGGCCGTCCAGGGCGAGGGCGGGGTCGTCCCCGCGCCCGACGGCTGGCTGCGCGAGATGCGCCGGATCACCGCCGAACGCGGCATCCCACTGATCGTCGACGAGGTGCAGACCGGCGTCGGGCGCACCGGCGCGATGTGGGCGGTCGAGCACAGCGGCATCGTCCCGGACGCCATGGTGCTCTCCAAGGCCATCGGCGGCAGCCTGCCGCTCGCCGTCGTCGTCTACCGCGAGGACTACGACGGCTGGCGGCCCGGCGCCCACACCGGCACCTTCCGCGGCAACACCCTTGCCATGGCCGCCGGGGCCGCCACCCTGCGGTACGTCGCCGAGCACGGGCTGGCCGAGCGGGCCGCCGTGGTCGGCGCGCGGATGGTCTCCCGGCTGCGGGAGCTCTCCGCCGAACTGCCGGTGATCGGCGATGTGCGCGGGCGCGGGCTGATGCTCGGCGTCGAGCTGGTCGACCCGGCGGCCGAGGCCGACGCCTGCGGGGCGCATCCGGCGGATCCGGCGCTCGCCGTGCGGGTACGGGAGGCGTGCCTGGCACGGGGCCTGATCGTGGAACTCGGCGGACGGCACGACGCGGTGCTGCGGCTGCTGCCCCCGCTCACCGTCACCGACGAGCAGGTGGCCGCGGTGCTCGACCGGCTGGCGGAGGCGATCGCGGCCGCCGCATCCCCCCGGGGTGGCGCGTGACCACCGGACCCGGCGCGGACCCCGAACTGCCGGGCGAGGACGTTTCGTTGGACGCGCTCGCGGGCGGGGCCGGCGGGCCAGGCGCGCTCGGGCCGCTGCTGGCCACCGTCCTCGACGCGCTCGACACCGGCACCGCGCTGCGCTCCGGCCCGCTGCCCGCGGGCAGCCCCGCCGAGATCGCCGCCCTGGTCGCCGACGGTCTGGCCGGGCCCGGCGGGCGCGGCGCACTGGCCCGGCTCACCGAACTGCTCGCCTACGGCGCCGCCGACCCGGCCGACCCCGCCTGCGCCGCCCACCTGCACTGCCCGCCGCTCGCCGTGGCCACCGCCGCCGACCTCGCCGTCAGTGCGCTCAACCCCTCGCAGGACTCCTGGGACCAGGCCCCCGCCGCGACGGCCCTCGAAACCGCGCTGCTCGCCGAACTCGCCGCGCTGGTCGGCTACGACCCGGCGCGCTCGGCGGGCGTCCTCACCTCGGGCGGCACCGAGTCCAACCTGATGGGGCTCATGCTGGCGCGCGACCAGAAGCTCGACGGCATCGTCGAGTTGGACGGTGTCCCGGCCGGCGTACGCCCCTGCATCCTCGCCTCCGAGGCCGCGCACTTCTCCGTCCAGCGCTCCGCCGCCCTGCTCGGGCTCGGCGAACGGGCCGTGGTCAGCGTCCCGGTCGACCGCCAACTCCGGATGCTGCCCGATGAGTTGGAACGCGCCCTGGCCGAGGCCAGCTGGGCCGGACGGACCCCGATCGCCGTCGTCGCCACCGCAGGCACCACCGACACCGGCGCGATCGACCCACTGGCCGCCGCCGCCGACCTGGCCGGCCGCTACGGCGCCTGGCTGCACGTCGACGCCGCGTACGGCGGCGGCGCGCTGCTCTCCGACCGGCTCGCCCCGCTGCTGAACGGCATCGCCCGTGCCGACTCGCTCTCCCTCGACTGGCACAAGCTCGGCTGGCAGCCGGCCGCCGCCGGGATCTTCCTGGTCCGCCGGGCGGAGACCTACGTGTCGCTCGCCCGGCGCGCCGAGTACCTCAACCCGGTGGACGACGAACAGGCCGGCTACCCCAGCCTGCTCGGCCGCTCGCTGCGCACCACACGTCGGGCCGACGCCTTCAAACTGGCCGTCACCCTGCGCGTCCTCGGCCGCGAGGGGCTCGGCCGGCTGGTGGACGCCTGCCACGAACTGGCGCTCGCCGCCGCCTCGGCGGTCCGCGCCGAGCCCTCGCTCGAACTCCACGCCGAGCCGGTGCTCACCGTGCTGCTGTTCCGCTACCGGCCGCCTGGGATGACGGACGAGGCGGCCGTCGACGAGCTGAACGGGCAGCTGCGCCGGCTGCTGCTGCGCACCGGGCGGGCGGTGGTCGGGCGCACCGAGCTGCCGGGCGAGGGGCCGGGGCGGCTGCGGCTGAAGCTCACCCTGCTCAACCCGCACACGACGGTGGGGGAGGTGGGCGCGCTGCTGCGGGAGGTGGTCGGCGCGGGGCGCAAGGTCGCGGGGTAGCGGGCGGGGTAGCGGGCCCGTCCCGGTGGGGTCAGTCGCTCAGCAGGATGCCGCGGGTGAGTTCCCAGGTGTGGGGGTCGGCGGCGACCAGGAGGCCGTCCTCGCAGCCGGGGGCCTCGGGGCGGTAGGGGCCGCCGTCCAGGCGGGCGGCGACGCCGCCGGCCTCGGTGAGCAGCAGGGAGCCGGGGGCGTGGTCCCAGGGGAGGGTGCGCCAGTAGAAGATGAAGTCGAACCGGCCCTCGGCGACGTCCGGGTACTCGACCCCGGCGGCGCTCCGGCCCGGGGAGATCTCGCCGAAGGCCGAGCAGTTGGCTTCCAGGTGGCGGCGCCGCTCCGGATCGAGGAAGCGGCTCTTCAGGACACCGGCCAGCTTGGCGGTGTCGGCCGGTGCCGGAGTGCGGGTCAGGCGTTCGCCGTCGCGCCAGGCACCGGCGCCGAGTTCGGCGCGGTAGGCGGTGGCGGTGGCGGGCTGCCAGATCCAGGAGGCGACGGCCAGGCCGGAGCGGACGAGGGAGCACATCACGGCGTAGTCGGGGCAGCCGGCGACGAAGTTGGAGGTGCCGTCCACCGGGTCGACGAGCCAGACGGCGGGCTCGTCGTGGATGGCCTGGGCGAGCGAGGGGTCGGCGGCGACCGCCTCCTCGCCGACGACCGGGACGGGGAGCAGCTCGCTCAGGCGGCGGGCGATGATCGCCTCGGCCTCGCGGTCGGCGATCGTGACGACCTCGCCGGGCGCCTTCTCCATCACCTCGCCGGCGGCCAGTGCCCGGAAGCGTGGCTCCACCGCCTCGGCCGACGCCTCGGCGAGTATCTCCGCCACCTTGTCCATCAGCACGTTCGCGCTCCCTTCGCTGCTTACCACTGTCGCACGAGTGGGCGGAGGGGGGATGCGGCGGACGGGGGCGGCGAACAGCTGACGGAGTTCAGATGACAGATGTTGAAATCTGTCATCTGAACTCTGTCAGCCGTCAGCCGTCATCTGCTCGGCGACCGACAGCTGCTCCGCCGCCGCCAGCCCGCTGGCCAGATGGGCGTGCACCCCGCGCAGGCGCAGCCGGCGTCCAAGCGGTCCGCCGCCGGTGAGCAGCCGGACGCACTCCTCCACCCGGTCCGGGTCGAGCCCGAACGGCGTCGGGCGTCCGCCCATCGCGAGCGGCACCGCGGCCAGGGCGTCGGTGACCACCGGCAGGTTGACCCGGAGCGGCACGTCCACGACCGTCTCCGGCCGGTCGGCGAGCACGGCGGCGAGCCGGTGCAGCTCCTGCTCGCTACCTAACTTCGTCAAGGTCGAGTCGCCTGCCCGGGTGGACCGCTCGACCGTGACGCGAGGTGGTCGGGTGGGCCCACTGAGGCGATGTAAGGTGAGGCTCACCTTAATCGATCTTTCGAAATCGATCTCGGGAGTGCCGATGGTTCCCGGAACACCCCTGCCCGTACTCGCTCAGGCGCGGCCCTCCGCCCT
The DNA here is from genome assembly GCF_055560875.1 of Kitasatospora sp. NPDC023118. NCBI lineage: Bacteria > Bacillati > Actinomycetota > Actinomycetes > Kitasatosporales > Streptomycetaceae > Kitasatospora > Kitasatospora sp. NPDC023118. The sequence goes on along the minus strand of NZ_JBVHHW010000010.1, from coordinate 260,201 downwards.
GGTCGGAGACTACGAGCGGCTGCGCGAGCTCTGCCCGGTGCTGGAGCTGCGCCTACTCGCCCCCGTCGAGCCCGACCCCTCGGCCGCCGACGGCTGGTACTCCGGGGCCCAACTCGCCACCGACGAACGGGCGCTGGCCGCCGTTCTGGCCGGAGCGGAGGACCGCATCGCCGCCGAGCACGGCCGCGCCCCCCGCCCGCACGTCACCGCCTCCCGGCTGCTCCACCACTACGTCTGGTCGGCCTGCCTGCTCATCGCCGGCCCCTGGCACCTCGCCCGGCGGGTCCCCGCCGTCGACCCCGCCGACCTCTGGCTGCACGCCCCCACCGGCCGGCTCGCGCTGCGCCCGGGCGGACATGTCGGCCTCGCGGGAGGCCTCGTAGGAGACCTCCGCGCAAACCTCTTTGGAGACCTCCCCGGCGACCTCCCCGGCGACGATGAACTGCGCGCCGAACTGCGAGCCGCCGTGGTCGCCCACCTCGAACCGGTGCTCGCCGCCTTCGCCGGACCGACCCGCCGCCGCGACCGCGCGCTCTGGGGCATGGTCACCGACGACCTCGCCTCGGCCGTCTGGTACCTCGGCCGGATGCTCGGCGCCCGGGACACCACCGCCGGGGACGCCACCGCCCGCGACGCGACTGCCCGGGACACGACCGCCCGCGACGCGACCGCCCGGGACGCGACCGCGGAGGACGACGCCGTCGTCGCCGCCGGGGCCCTGCTGCCCGGCAGCACCCTGCCGCTCCCGGGCGCCGCCGACTTCCGTCGGCTGCGCACCCCCGACGGCCGCGAACACCACACCCGAACCCGGCTCGGCTGCTGCCTCTACTACGCGGTCAAGCCCGAGGCCGTCGCCTGCCTGACCTGCCCGCGCACCAGCGACGAGGAGCGGCTGCGCCGGCTCTGACGGTCCGTCCGCGGGCCCGCAGCCAGGTGTGCGGCCCTACCGCCCGTCCCCTTCGTCGCCCTTGGCGCGAGGCAGCACCGCCACACCCCGCTCCAGGTCCACCCCGAAGTGCGGCGGCGCCCCCGCCTCCGCGTCGTCCCGGAGCGCCAGCTGCTCCCGCCGCTGCTCGATCTGTATCCGCTTGCCCGGGCTGAACAGCGCGTGCAGCTCCTCCAGGCCACCGCCGCCGCCCACCCCCACCCCGGGCGCGCGCGGCCGACGGCGCCGCGAGGACTCGTCCCACATCTGACAGGCCGAGAGCACCACCAGCCCGACCGTCACGGCCACCACGCACGCCACGCTCACGATCCACCCCATGCCCCCTCAACGCCGCACCGCCGTACGGGCGTTCCCGAGCGGCCGGCCGGGCGACGTCGGCCTCCCGAAGGGCGCACCGGATACGCTGCCCGCGAACCCTAAGGAGAGCCCTCACCATGACCGTGCGCGGAACCCTCGTGGACATCCCGACGGCGGACGGCACCGCCGACGCCTACCTCGCCCACCCCGACGACGACCGGCCCCACCCCGGAGTCCTGCTCCACATGGACGCCTTCGGGCTCCGCCCGCACCTGAAGGGCATGGCCGACCGGCTCGCCGCGGCCGGGTACACCGTCCTCCTCCCCAACGCCTTCTACCGCAACGGCCGCGCGCCACTGGTCGAGCTGCCGGAGCTGATCGACATCGAGCAGTGCGACGAGATCTTCGACCAGATCGTCCCACTGCTGGCCACCCTCACCCCGGAGGCGACCGCCCGCGACGCCGACGCCTTCCTGCGCTGGTTCGCCGAGTCCCCGCTGGTCCAGGACGGCCCGATCGGCCTCACCGGCTACTGTCGCGGCGCCCTGCTGGCGCTGCGCACGGCCGCCAGCCACCCGGACCGGATCGCCGTCGCGGCCGGTTTCCACGGCGGCAACCTCGCCACCGAGCGCCCGGACAGTCCCCACCTGGGCGCCCACCGGATCACCGCCGAGCTGTACTTCGGCCACGCCGACCAGGACGAGTCGCTGCCGCCCGAGCAGATCTCCCGGCTCGACCAGGCCCTCACCGCCGCCGGGGTGCGCCACACGACGGAGGTCTACGCGGGCGCCCCGCACGGCTACACCCAGGCCGACACCACCCGCTACGACGCGGCCGCCGACGCCCGGCACTGGAAGGCGCTGCTCTCCCTGCTGAAGCGCACCCTGCCCGCCTGACGTCCGCCGGTTTGTTGGTCCTCCGTTCGCCCGTCGTCCAGGTGGGGTTTGGATGCCGGTGCCATCGGGCAGCCAGCGTCGGGTTCCCGCCATGCGACGGCGGGAGCGACACCGACGGATCCAGGGGGAACCGAACGTGCAGACCAAGTGGCAAACGCCAGCCGGGCCGGGGGGCCTGCGGGACGTCCAGGAAGCCATCGTCCGAGCCATGGCCGAGCGCACCCCGGTCGAACTGCGGCCGGGCGAACTCGACCGCGACGGACGGGCGTTGCGCTGGGTGGAAGCCGGTACGGGCGCCGGCGCGCCGGTGGTGCTGATCGCCGGCTGCGGCACCTCCTCGCTCACCTGGGCCCCGGTGCTGCCCGAACTCGCCGAGCACGTCCGGGTCGTCGCGTACGACCGGCCCGGGCTCGGCGCCAGCGAGCCCGACCGCGCCCTCGGCCTGACCCTGGAGGCGCAGACCGGGGACCTGGCCGCCCTGGTGCGGCACCTGGACGCCGGACCGGCCGTGCTGGTCGGGCACAGCTGGGGCGGTCAGCTGGCCCAACTCCTCGCCTGGCAGCGGCCGGAGCTGGTGGCCGGCCTGGTACTGGTGGACCCGGCCCACGAAGAGTTCCGGCCGCCGGCCATCGGCGCCGCCGAGGCGGTGCTGAACCGGCTCTGGCTGCTCCGGGCGGCGCTCATCCCCGCCGGGCCGGGCGGCGAGGGCGCGCTCGCCCGGGCCGAGGCGGCCGTCGTCGCCCACCCGCACCAGCGGCGCACCGTCCTCGCCGAGAACCGGCTGACCGGTCTCGCCGCCCCCGAGCTGCGCCGACGGCGCTCCGCCGGACGGCTGCCCGAGGTGCCGGTGGCCGTGCTGAGCGCGACCGAGGGGCTGCCCCGCGCCCTGCGCGCCCGCTGGACCGCCCTGCAGTCCCGAATCGCGGCTAATGCCGTCCGGGGCAGCCACATCGTGGTGCGCGGCGCCGGGCACGCCGTCCACGCCGACAAACCGCGCGCCGTCACCGCGGCCGTCCTGGAGGTGTCCGACCACGCCCGAAACATCCGGTACGCCTGATAGATCTGTCCAATCTTCGTACGTGCAGCGCCTGCTGGGCCCGCGGCACCCTCTGGCACACTGTGTGCCGACGACCCGTTGGGGCGGGTCACGACACCTGGGGGGACAGTGCCGATGATTGGCGCGGGCACCGTGCTCGGCGGTCGGTACACGCTCGTCGAGAAGCTCGGCGGCGGGGGCATGGGCGCGGTCTGGCGGGCCGACGACCAGGTCCTGGCACGGCAGGTCGCGATCAAGATCCTGCGCGCCGAGCTGTTCGAGGACGGCACCGCCGTCCAACGCTTCCGCCGGGAGGCCCAGCTGGTCGCCGCGATCGACCACCCGGGCATCGTGGGCGTCCACGACTACGGGGAGAGCGACGGGGACGGCGACGAGCGCTGCGCCTACATCGTGATGGACCTGATCGAGGGCCGCCCGCTCAACCAGGCGCTCACGGAGAGCGGGCCGATGGGCGCCGAGCGCGCCCTCGGCCTGCTCGCCGACGCCCTGGACGCGCTGCACGCCGCCCACCGGCGGGGGATCGTGCACCGGGACGTCAAGCCCTCCAACCTGATGCTGCGCGACGACGACCGGGTGGTGATCACCGACTTCGGCATCGCCCGCGCGATCGCCAGCACCAAGCTCACCGCCCCGTACGCGATCATCGGCACGGCGGCGTACATGTCCCCCGAACAGGCGGCGTCGGCCGTCACCGGGCCGGCCTCGGACCTCTACTCGATCGGCGTGGTCTGCTACGAGCTGCTGGTCGGTCAGGTGCCGTACCTGGGCGAGGGGCCGCTGCAGGTCGCGCTCAAGCACGTCAACCAGCCGGTGCCCGAGCTGCCGGAGACCTTCCCGTCGGCCGTGCGGGAGCTGGTCGCCACCGCGCTGGCCAAGAACCCCGAGGACCGGTACGCGAGCGCCGCCGAGATGGCGGCCGCGGCCCGGGCGGCGATCGGCGCGCCCGCGGCGCCGTGGAAGGCGGCGGACAGCGGGACGATCGACCTGCGGGCGGCGCGGGCCGGGGCCGCGGTCGCCGGGGCGGATCAGGTGGTGAAGGTCGATCCGCAGGCGGAGACCGAACCGGGCAAGCGCCGTTCGCGGCGCACCCTGCTGGTGCCGATCATCATTCCGGTCGTCATCTCGATGGGCACGGCGACCGCCCTGCTGATCGACCGCGGCCCCGGCGCCTCCAACACGGCCGTGCCGCCCGCCGCCCAGCCGACCGTGGTGGTGACCGTCCCAGCGGCCCAGACCACCACTTCTCCCGCGGCCGGCACCACCGCGCCCGCCACCCCGCAGCCGACCGACACCCCGTCTGCCACCCCGGCCGCCGACCAGCCGCCGCCCGGTGGACAGCCGAACGTTCCCGTCCCGGCCCCGGCCCAGGGTGGGAACGGCGGCGCGGTGAGCGGGGGAGGGGGCGTCCAGCCGGGCCGGGGCGGCGGCGGGGGCGCCAACTCCGCTGCAGGCGGCTCCAACTCCGGCTCCGGCGGCGGTTCGGCGTCCGGCGGCTCCTCGGGTGGCCAGGTCAACCCGCCCGCCGGCTCCGGCAACGGGGGAGGCAACGGGGGAGGCCCGGCCAACCCGCCCGCCGATCCCAAGCCGCAACCAGGGAGCCAGACCACCAGCGGCGGCAATCCGCCCGCCCCGCAGACCCCGACCCGGCCCGCGTCCTGCGGCGGCCGCGACTGGAGCACCATCGTCAGCGCCAAGGACGGCCGCCCGATCGGGCTGCGCAACGACAGCCTGAGCGGCGACAACCCGATCGTGCTCGGCGGCGCCGCGCAGTACGGCTGGGTGCGCTCCACCGACCCCGGCACCTGGATCGTGTTCAACGCCTGCAACAACGGTGGTCCGATGCTCGTCCAGACCACGGACGGCAAGGTGGTGCTGAACAACGGGTTCAGCTTCCTCACCAGGTGGACGGTCCGCAACGGCAGTTCAGCGGGCTCGTACACCCTGGGCGACTACATGAACCAGGCCTGCATGACCAACAACGGCCCGGGCAACGAGATCACCATGGTCGCCTGCACGCCCGACAACCCGGCGCAGGAGTGGCGGTTCCAGCAGTGACGCAGGACCGCGCCGTCGTGCGCCAACTGCGGTACACCGTACGGTAGTCGGGCGATTACTCGGCTTTCGTCTGAGGGGTGGGGCCCGCACTAGCAGGCGCCCGCTTGCCGGGGCAAGGGGCACCGGTGGCGAGACCTCGCCACCCGGCGGTCAAGGATGTGTATGGAAACATCTACACACCTGTAAAAAGTGAACGATTGGTGATCGAAAATGATCACTTTGCTCGCGCCTGACGATTGATTGGCTTTCGGTGCAGGCGGTCGGCCGTTGTTCGGGTCGGAACCCATCACTCAGTGGGGCGAGTTGCCCCGATTTGACTGCCACTTGACCTGCTTTACCAACTGGCGGGACCTGGCCAATAGTTGAGTCAGACCTGTCATTTCACCTGCTGGATTGTCATGCTTCTGGTCATCCCCCAGCGGTAGCCCCCACCCCCACCCCTCGGTGGCGAGCCGCTCGACCGCACGGGGTTTCAGCACGTCAGCGCCCGTTCCGCCCCACAGGTGCCGACCCCGGCCCCCGGGACGCGGTGCGACCGCGCCCACACGCGGTTTCCCGGAAGGACTCGTACGTGAACCGAAAGCTCGCAGCTGTCGCCGTTCTGTCGGCCACGGCCATGCTGACCGGTGTGATCCAGGTGAGCACCTCCGTCGCCCAGGCGTCGCCGGCTGCCCCGTCGCTCCAGGCCCAGGCTGCCCAGCAGCACGCCGCCGTCCTCGCGGTGGCGAACGGCCAGTCCGGCCCGATCGCCAAGGCGCTCGCGCTCGGCGACCAGGAGAAGCTGGTCGCGAAGGACGCCATCGTCGACAAGGACGGCACCCGGCACCTGCGCTTCGAGCGCACTTACGCCGGCCTGCCGGTGATCGGCGGCGACCTGATCGTCCACCAGAAGGCCGACGGTGCCGTGAAGTCGGTGAACAAGGCGGTCTCCGCCCAGATCGCGCTGCCGAGCCTGACCCCGCAGATCCCCGCGGACAAGGCCGCCGACCAGGCCACCGGCGCGGTCAGGGCCACCGTCGGCGTCACCGTCGACTCCGACGAGGCCCCGATCTCCGACGTCCACCAGACCGGCAAGCCCGAGCTGGTCGTCTGGGCCACCGACGGCCACCCGCGCCTGGCGTACCGGACCACGGTCGAGGGCATGCGCTCGGACGGCACCCCGAGCAGCCAGATCCTGATCACCGACGCCGCCAGCGGTCAGGTCCTCTCCACGCACGAGAAGATCGAGACCGCGGCCGGCACCGGCAACGGCGTCTTCGTCGGCCAGGTCCAGCTCAACACCAACCAGAACGGCTCGCAGTTCGAGCTCAAGGACACCAGCCGCGGCGGCCAGTCCACCACCGACATGAGCAACGGGACCACGGGCAGCGGCTCGTTGTTCGCCAACACCAGCAACAGCTTCGGTGACGGTACCGCGTCCAACCGTGAATCCGCCGCTGTGGACGCCCAGTTCGGTGCCGCCACCACCTGGGACTTCTACAAGAACACCTTCAGCCGCAACGGCATCCGCAACGACGGCGTCGGCGCCCTCAGCCGGGTGCACTACGGCTCCAACTACGTGAACGCGTTCTGGAGCGACGACTGCTTCTGCATGTCGTACGGTGACGGCAACGGCGACGCCGCCCCGCTGACCGAGATCGACGTGGCCGGCCACGAGATGACCCACGGCGTCACCGCCGCGACGGCCAACCTGAACTACTCGGGTGAGTCCGGCGGCCTCAACGAGGCCACCTCGGACATCATGGGCACCATGGTCGAGTGGTACGCCAACCTGCCCTCGAACCCGCCGAACTACTGGATCGGCGAGCTGATCAACCTGCGCGGCGACGGCAGCCCGCTGCGCTACATGGACCAGCCGAGCAAGGACGGCCAGTCCGCCGACAACTGGGACCCGAACGTCGGCAACCTGGACGTGCACTACTCGTCCGGTGTGGCGAACCACTTCTTCTACCTGCTGTCCGAGGGCAGCGGCGCGAAGACGATCAACGGGTTCGACTACAACAGCCCGACGGCCGACGGTTCGACGCTCGCGGGCATCGGCCGGGACAAGGCCGCGCAGATCTGGTACCGCGCGCTGACCACGTACTTCACGTCCACCACGGACTACGCGGGCGCGCGTGCGGCGACCCTCAGCGCGGCCTCGGACCTGTACGGCGCGAACAGCACGGAGTACAACGCGGTCGCGGCCACCTGGACCGCGGTCAACGTCAACTAGCTCGGGCCTGACCCGGGTCGGGCCTGAGTTGGGCAGGACCGGCCCGGGACACGTCCGAGCGGCCCGGTCGCGGGTGGGTGCCTGCCGGCCGGGTTGACGGCGGGGGCGACGGTGTGCGGACCACCGTCGTCCCCGCCGTCGCGTCTTCAGGTGCTCAGGTACAGGCCTTCGCGGCGGGGACGTCCGCCACGAAGAGCGTGATGACTTCCAGTTCGTCCAGTTCCGTGTCCATGGGTGTGTCAGTGCGTCAGCTCGTCGCGCCGGTGTGTCGCTCCTGGGCGGCGAGGACGGCGTCGCCGTGGTCGGCGGCCCAGGCGCCGAGGGCGCGGATCGGGCCGATCAGGGCGGCGCCCGCCTCGGTGAGCGTGTAGTCGACGCGGGGCGGGGCCTCCGCGTAACGGCGGTGCTCCACCAGACCGTTGTACTCCAGCCGGCGCAGCGTCTCGTTGAGCACCTTGGGGCTGATCCCGCCGATCCGGTCGAGCAGGGCCCGGGGGCGCGTCGGCCCGCGCTCACCGAGGACGTACACCACCACGCTGTCCCAGCGATTGGCGATCACCTCGAAGGCCAGCCGCGCTCGGCAGTCCGCGGCGAACACGCCGCCGCCGAGGTCGTCGACCGCCCCGTCCCCGGTATCCCCTTCGCTCCTCATGTGCTCATCCTGCCCGACCCGTTGCGTACCGCGCGGTGTGCATCGGCCCGGCTAGCGTCCGGGCAGGGCGGTGCGCGGAGGCGGCCGCCGGTGACGGGTAGGGCGAGCGAGGAGTGGACCATGCGGATCGGCATTCTCGGTACGGGCGCCATGGCGACGGCGCTGGGCGGGGCCTGGGTGCGGGCCGGACACGAGGTTCTGGTGGGCGGGCGGGACGCGGTGGTGGCTCGGCACGTCGCTGCTTCGATCGGGGCGTCGGGCGGTGGCGGGCCTGCGGAGGCGGCGCGGTTCGGGCAGGCCGTGCTGGTCGCGGTGCCGGCGGAGGCGACGGTGTCGGTGGTCGCGCCGCTGGCGGGCGAACTGGCCGGACGGACTCTGCTGGACTGCACGGTGCCGATGGCCCCCGGAGCGTACGGGCCGGCGCTGACCACGGCGGGGGCCGGCGACTCGGTGGCCCGGCGGCTGGCCGCGGTGGCGCCGGACGCCCGGGTGGCCAAGGTCTTCGGGATCTGCCACGAGAGCATCTGGACGATGCCGCGGCCGGGCTTCGAGGGTGTGCCACTCGGCGTTCCGTACTGCGCGGACGGTCCGGAGGCCGGTGCGGTGGTGGCCGGGCTGGTGGCCTCGATGGGGTGTACGCCGGTGGACTGCGGCGGGTTGGACCGGGCCGGACTGCTGGAGGCGGCGGCCGTGTTCGCGGTCGGCGTCTGGTGGGCCGGCGGCGAGGTGCGGCACGTCTTCCCGTCGCCGGCTCTGGCGCCGGGGGCGCTGGACGATGCCGAGTAGTGGCAGGCAGGCAGGCGGCCGGGGCGGGCGACAGCGAGCGGTTGGCGGCGCACAGCTAACAGCAAACAGCAAACAGCTATCAGCAAACAGCTAACAGATGACAGCGAACAGCTAGGGGCGCGGGCATCTCTGCCCGTCCGGCAGGCCCGTTACGCCTCGGAGCCGTACTCCCGTCGCTGGCGCAGCAGTTCGGCGTACTCGGCCCGCACCCGGCGGTCCATCGCGAGCGTGAACTGCGCGTCGGCGACGGTACGGGCGAGCGGCCGGACCCGCAGGATGCGCTCGGTGAGCCGGGCCGCCTCGCCGGGCGCCAGTGGTGTCTCGCCGGAGAGCGCGCTGAGCAGGTGGTCGCTGACCACCTCGATGAAGATCTCGGCGATGGCGTCGATGTGCTCCTGGGTGCGCCGGCTGGCGTCCAGTACCGCCGAGAGCGGCACGCCCTCGGCGACCAGTTCGGTGGTGGCGTCCATCAGTCGACGGCTGACGTGGGTGATCCCGCCCTCCTCGACCGTGATGTAGCCCTGGGCGATGGACTCGGCGGTGTTCTCCTCGGTGAGCTGGTCCCCGAAGGCGGCCTTCAGCTCGTCCCAGTCCAGCCGCACCGGGGTCTCGTCCGACCAGGGCGCGACGATCGCCGCCTCCAGCCCGATCAGCTCCGCGACGTCCTGCCCGCTCTCCCCGGCGCCGATCAGTTCGGCGATCCCGCCCAGGGTGTGGCCGCGGTCGAGCAGTTCGCCGATCATCCGCAGCCGGGCCAGGTGCTCCTCGCCGTACCAGGCGATCCGGCCCTCCTTGCGGGGCGGTTGGAGCAGTTTGCGCTCGCGGTAGAAGCGCAGGGTGCGGGTGGTGATCCCGGCCGCCTCGGCCAGTTCCTCCACCCGGTACTCGCGCTTTTTGTCGTCCGCAGCAGCTCTGACCTTGTCCACGGCGATCAGCATAGGTCCGTGGCGTCGGCTGGGGTGCCTTCGGGAACTTCCGGTGAATCGGGGCCGTCGTGCTTCTTCCATCCGGTGTCAGCAAGGACTACCCTGCCAACCGTGCCAGTGATTACTGGCGCGATTGGCAGGGTCCCGGAGGTGAGCCCCCGGGAGGTTCCGGGGCGGACGGCCCCGGGAAAGCGCGACGATCACCGCCCCACCCCCAGGAGGTTGCCGCATGGCATCCAGCAGCAAACGCCCCCGCTCCGGCACGTCCGCAGCGACCGACACCACTGCTGCGCGGGAGACCGTCCCGCACGTCCGGGTGGCGGTGATCGGCTCCGGATTCGGCGGCCTCGGTGCCGCGGTCCGGCTGCGCCGCGCCGGGATCACCGATTTCGTCATCCTGGAGCGCGCGGACTCCGTCGGCGGCACCTGGCGTGACAACAGCTACCCCGGCTGCGCCTGCGACGTGCCCTCGCACCTCTACTCCTTCTCCTTCGCGCCCAACCCCGACTGGCCGCGCAGCTTCTCCGGCCAGCCGGACATCCGCGTCTACCTGGAGAAGGTCGCCACCGTCTTCGGCCTCCGCCCGCACCTGCGCTTCAACACCGAGGTGATGGAGGCGCGTTGGGAGAGCGAGCAGACCCGCTGGCGGATCACCACCTCGGCCGGGCAGTGGACCGCCGACGCCGTCGTCTCCGCCGCCGGACCGCTCGCCGACCCGCGGATCCCCGACCTGCCCGGCCTCAGCGGCTTCCCCGGCAAGGTGTTCCACTCCTCCCGCTGGGACCACGACTACGACCTGACCGGCAAGCGCGTCGCGATGGTCGGCACCGGCGCCTCGGCCGCCCAGATCATCCCGTCGATCCAGCCCGAGGTCGGCAGGCTCACCGTCTTCCAGCGCACCCCGGCCTGGGTGCTGCCGCGCCGGGACCGGGAGATCAGCCAGCTGGAGAAGTGGCTGCACGGCCGCCTGCCGGTCACCGCCAAGATCCGCCGGGGCACGCTCTTCGCCCTGCGCGAGCTCCAGGTGGACGCCTTCGTGCGCCGCCCCGGACTGCTGCGCGTGGTCCAGCAGCTCGCCGAACGCCACATCGCCCAGGGCGTCGCCGACCCGGCGCTGCGCGCCAGGCTCACCCCGGACTACCGGATCGGCTGCAAGCGCATCCTGCTGAGCAACACCTACTACCCGGCGCTCGCCGCCGCCAACACCGAGGTCGTCTCCTCCGGCCTGCGCGAAGTGCGCGGCTCCACCCTGGTGGCCGCCGACGGCAGCGAGCACGAGGTGGACACGATCGTCTTCGGCACCGGGTTCCACGTCACCGACATGCCCATCGGCTCCCGCGTGTTCGGCGTGAACGGGACCAGCCTCGCGGAGGAGTGGAAGGACGGCATGGAGGCGCTGCGCGGCTCCACCGTGCGCGGCTTCCCCAACCTGTTCTTCGTGATCGGCCCCAACACCGGTCTCGGCAACAGCTCGATGATCCTCATGATCGAGTCCCAACTGAACTACCTGATCGATGCGTTGACCACGCTCAAGTCGGTCGGCGCCACCGCGATGCAGCCCACCGTCCGGGCCCAGCGGCAGTGGAACCTCGAACTGCAGCACCGGATGGACCGCACGGTCTGGACCACCGGCGGTTGCCGCAGCTGGTACCTGGACCCGAGCGGCAAGAACACCGTGCTCTGGCCCGGCTCTACGACGTCCTTCCGCCGCGCCACCCGCAAGGTCGACCTCGGCGAGTACGAGCTGATCATGCGCGCCGCGCCCGCCGACGCCCTGACCGCCCAGGAGGTTTCCGCATGAGCTCCGTCGAGTTGCCCGCCGAGTACGTGCCGCCCGTGCCCGTCGAGGAGCTGAGCGTCCGCTCGGCCGACGGCATCCGGCTGCACGTCGAGGTGCACGGCCAGCCGGGCGCGCCCACCGTGGTGCTCGCCCACGGCTGGACCTGCTCGACCGCCTTCTGGGCCCCGGTGATCCGCGAACTCTCGGGCCGCTACCGGGTGGTGGCCTACGACCAACGCGGCCACGGGCGCAGCGAGATCCCGCCGAGCCGGGTCCGCTACTCCACCCGGGCGCTCGCCGAGGACCTCGCCGCTGTGCTCGCGCGGGCCGTTCCGGCGGGGCAGCGGGCGGTGGTGGCCGGGCACAGCATGGGCGGGATGACCATCATGGCCGCCGGCGGTCGCCCCGACGTCGCCGAGCGCACCGCCGCCAACGTGCTGATCTCCACCGGCCCGGCCGAACTGGTCGCCGAACTCACCGTCCTGCCGGGGGCCGTACGCTCCCCGGGCCTGCGGCGCTTCCTGCACCGGCGGCTGCTGCTCTCCCGGATGCCGCTCGGACCGGTCACGCCGGTCAGCCGCGCCGCGCTCAAGTACGCCACCATGGGGCCGGGTTCGCCGGCCGGGCAGGCCGAGGCGACGGCCCGGATCGTGCACGCCTGCCCGACCACGGTCCGCGCCAACTGGGCCGGGGTACTCGGCCGGCTGGACGTGCGCGCCGGGCTCGGCCGGGTCGCCGCGCCCACCGCCGTGGTGGTCGGCACCGCGGACCGGCTGACCCCGCCGGTGCACGCCCATCGGATGATCGCCGAACTCGCCGACCCTCAGGGGCTGTTGCTGCTTCCCGGGGTCGGGCACATGTCGCCGCTGGAGCGGCCGGTGGAGGTCGCCGCCGAGATCCACCGGATGGCCGCCGCACATCTGGCCGCCGAGGCCCCCGCTGCTGTTTCCGCTGCCGTTGCCACCGCTGCTTCCGGTACTTCGGCCGCTTCCGCCGCTGAGAGGAGCACCGTCGCATGAACGCCATTCCGCCGTTGTCCGCGCAGGTCGTGGTGGTCACCGGAGCCGCCCGCGGGGTCGGCGCCTCGCTGGCCCGCAAGCTCGCCCGGCGCGGCGCCAAGGTCGCGCTGCTCGGGCTGGAGCCGGAGGAGCTGAAGGCCGTCGCGGCGCAGTGCGGCCCGGCTGCCACCTCGTGGGAGGTGGACGTCACCGATCTGGAGGCGCTCAACGACGCCGCCCGCCGGATCAAGGAGCACTACGGGCGGATCGACACCGTGGTGGCCAACGCCGGTATCGCCATCGGCGGACCGCTGGCCGACAGCGACCACCGGGCCTTCAGTCGGGTCATCGAGGTCAACCTGCTCGGCAGCGTCGCCACCGCGCGGGCCTTCCTGCCTGCGCTGACCGAGAGCCGCGGCTACCTGTTGCAGATCGCCTCGCTCGCCGCGCTGACGCCCGCGCCGCTGATGAGCGCGTACTGCGCCAGCAAGTCCGGGGTGGAGGCCTTCGCCCACTCGCTCCGCGCCGAGGTCGCCTACCAGGGAGTCAAGGTGGGTGTGGGGTATTTGAGTTGGACCGATACCGACATGGTGCGCGGCGCCGACCAGGACGCCGTGCTGAAGCAGATGCGCGGCCAACTGCCGTGGCCGGTCAACAAGACGTACCCGCTGGAGCCCGCGGTGGACCGGATCGTCGCCGGGATCGCCCGCCGCTCCGCCCACGTCTACGCCCAGGCCTGGCTGCGCGGCATGCAGCCGGTGCGCTGGCTGCTGCCGAGCCTGATCGCGGTGGTCGGCTCCCGCGACGTGGCCAAGCTCGCCCCGCAGCTCGCCGCCACCGCCGCCTCCCGCCTGCGCGCCGTCGGGGCCGGCGGCGCCGCGGACACGGCGGCGCGGGGGAACCGGGCGCGGGCGGACGGTTGACCGCTGACGGCTGACGGATAACAGGTGACAGCCGACAGATTTCAAAATCTGTCGGCTGTTACCTGTTACCTGTCATCTGTCATCTGCCATCTGTCGTCCGTTCGCCGCAATCCCCGCCATCACCCCCAACGCCCGCGCCAGCACCGGCAGCGGCGGCGAGGCCAGCCCGACCCGGACCGCCGACGGCGTGCTCCGCGGGTCGACCGCGAACGCGGCCGCGGGCGTCACCGAGATCCCGGCCCTCGCCGCCGCTGCGACGAAGGTCTCCGCCCGCCAGGCCCCGGGCAGCTCCCACCACAGGTAGTACGAGCACGGGTCCGCCCGCAGCCTCTGCCCCGCGAGCACCTCCCGCGCCAGCTCCTGCCGCGCGGCCGCGTCCGCGCGCTTCGCCGCCTCGACCGCCGTCAGCGTCCCGTCCCCGATCCACCGCACCGCCGCCTCCAGCGCGAAGCCGCTCGGCGTCCAGCCGCCCGTCCGCAACGCGCCCGCCACCCGCTCGCGCAGCCCGTCTGGGACGACCGCGAACCCGCTGGTCAGTCCCGGAGCGAGCCGCTTTGACAGGCTGTCGACCAGGACGGTCCGCTCCGGAGCCAGCGCGGCGAGCGGCGCCAGCTCGGGCCGCAGGAAGGACCAGATCGAGTCCTCCACCACCGGCAGGTCCAGCCGGCGCAGCTCCCCGGCCAGCGTGACCGCCCGCTCGTGCGGCAGGCTCGCCCCGGTCGGGTTCTGCAGCCGCGGCTGGACGTACACCGCGCGCAGCGGCGTCGTACGGTGGGCGGCTGCCACGGCGTCGGGCAGCAGCCCGTGCTCGTCCACCGCCAGCGGTACCAGCCGGATGCCCAGCCGCTCCGCCACCGCCTTGACCACCGGATAGGTCAGCGCCTCCACGCCCAGCCGCTGCCCCGGCGGCACCAGGGCGGACAGCGCCCCCGCTATGACCTGCCGCCCGTTGCCCGCGAACAGCAGGTGCTCCGGGTCAACCTCCCGGGCGCCCGACGTCAGCAGCCCCGCGAAGGCCCGCCGCGCCGCGCCCGTCCCGGCCGCGCCGACCGGCCGCAGCGCCTCGCCCAGCGCGTCCACCCGCAGCAGCGGCGCCAGCCCCTCGGCCAGCAGCTCGGTCTGCCCGGGCGCGGTGGGGTAGTTGAGTTCCAGGTCGACGGGCGCGGCGGCGGGCTCGGCGAGCGCGACCCGTCCGCCGTCCGCACCCCGCCCGGCCCGTACGAAGGTGCCCCGGCCGACCTCCCCGACGGTCAGCCCGCGCCGGACCAGCTCGCGGTAGACCCGGGTCGCCGTCGAGTTGGCGATGCCGCGGTCGCGGGCGAAGGCGCGCTGGGTGGCCAGCTGCTGGCCGGGCCGCAGCCGTCCGTCCGCGATCTCGGCGGCGATCCCGTCCGCGATCAGGCGGTAGTCGTCCATCGGCGTCCAGCCCTTCGTTCCAGGGCGCGGCACATTGCACCGAGCGCAAAGTCATCATTGCATCGAGGTCGCTCCGCACCCTAGCCTCCTCCCATGAGCGAGTTGGACGCGTTGATATCCGCCGTGGACGGCCACGCGGTGCTCGGGATCGCCGCCGTGGCGCTGGGCATGGTGCTGTCGCCGGGGCCGAACATGATCTACCTGGTCTCGCGCTCGATCGCGCAGGGCCGCCGCGCCGGGCTGGTGTCGCTGGCCGGCGTCGCGACCGGCTTCCTGGTCTACCTGGTCGCGGTGACGGCCGGGGTGGCCGCTGTCTTCTCGGTGGTGCCCGCGCTGTACACCGCGATCAAGCTGGCCGGCGCCGGCTACCTGCTCTGGCTGGCCTGGAAAGCGGTCAAGCCGGGCGGCACGGCGGTCTTCGCCCCGCAGCAGCTGCCCCCGGACCCGCCGCGCCGCCTGTTCGCGATGGGCTTCCTGACCTGCCTGCTCAACCCCAAGATCGCCATCATGTACATCTCGCTGCTGCCCCAGTTCGTGGCGCCCGAGCGCGGCCACGTGGCGCTGCAGAGCCTGGTGCTGGGCCTGACCCAGATCGCGATCGCCATCACCGTCAACGGCCTGATCGCGATGAGCGCGGGCAGCATCGCCGACTTCCTCAACCGCCGTCCGACCTGGCTGCGGGTCCAGCGCTACGCCATGGGCACCGTCCTCGGCGGCCTCGCCGTCCACATCGCCGCCGACCGCGCCAAGGCCGTCGCGGCCTGACCGTCAGGCTCGCGAGTGTCTCGGCCCCGGCGAGCGCCGCGCTGCGCGCCGCCGGAGCGCTTTCGGCCCGGAGCCGAGTGATCATCAGATGCGCCTCCTCGCCTGGATTTCATCACCCGGTCGGGCGAAGTCACTGTCCGGCGCCGCGGGTGCGACCGACTGCCTGCATCCGCGGCCCGCCGAGCAGGGCCGTTGCCCTGGGTGTGGGATCGGCTGCGGCGAGTCGGTACGGTCGGGGTATGACAACAGCCTTGATCACCGGCGCGACAGCCGGCATCGGAGCCGCCTTCGCCCGCCGGCTCGCCCGCAGCGGCTACCGGCTCGTCCTGGTGGCCCGGGACGCCGAGCGACTGGAGCGCGCGAGCGCCGACCTGCACGCCGAGTACGGCATTGAGGCGGAGGTGCTGCGCGCCGACCTCGCGACCGACGAGGGCATCGCCGCCGTCGAGGCCCGGCTCGGCGATGCCGCGCGTCCGGTCGACCTGCTGATCAACAACGCCGGATTCGGCAACAAGGGCGCCTTCGGGACCGTCCCGCTCCAGGCCGAACTGGACATGGTGAAGGTGCACATCGAGGCGATCCTGCGGCTGACCACGGCGGCCCTGCCGGGGATGCGCGAGCGCGGCCGGGGCGCGATCGTCAACGTCGCCTCGGTGGCGGCCTTCCTGCCGCGCGGCACGTACGGGGCGAGCAAGGCGTGGGTGGTGAGCTTCACCCAGGGCGTGCTGCGCGACCTCGGCGGTACGGGCGTGCGGATGATGGCGCTGTGCCCGGGCTTCACCCGGACCGAGTTCCACGAGCGGGCCGGCATGGGCACCGGCAACATCCCGTCCTGGTCCTGGCTCTCGGCCGAGCGGGTGGTGGAGGAGGCGATGCGCGACCTGGCGCGCGGCAAGTCGTTGTCCGTGCCGGGCAAGCGCTACAAGGTGGCGGTGGCCATCGCCAGGATGCTGCCCTCCGGCAAGCTCGGCGGCCTGTCCTCGAAGGCGGCGCGCATCTACCGGACGAACTGAGGCGCGCGGCGGTCGGGCGGGGTGCGGCGGCGGGTCGACGGGCCGGGAATAGAGCCAGCCTCACTATTAGCTTGCCTAACTATGAGCTACTCTCGCTATGCTGGCATCCACCGCCCGCCATGCCCGCAGTCATGCCCGCCGCCGCGCCCGTCGCGCGTCCGACCCAGGGAGGCCCGTCCTTGAGACCCGCCACCATCGACTGGACCCCGCCCGAGCGCGCCGAGGGCGAGTCCCGCCCGCCCGCCGAGTGGCGGCGGATCCTCGCGCTGTTCCGCCCGTACCGCGGCCGCCTCGCCGCCGTCGGGCTGCTGGTGGCCGCCTCCGCCGTGGTCTCCGTCGTCTCGCCGTTCCTGCTCAAGGCCGTCCTGGACACCGCCATCCCGCAGGGCCGCACCGGGCTGCTCAGCCTGCTCGCGCTCGGGATGATCCTCACGGCCGTCGTGAACAGCATCTTCAACGTGCTGCAGACCCTGATCTCCACCACCGTCGGCCAACGCGTCATGCACGACCTGCGCACCTCCGTCTACGGCCACCTGCAGCGGCAGTCGCTCGCCTTCTTCACCCGCACCCGCACCGGCGAGGTGCAGTCCCGGATCGCCAACGACATCGGCGGCATGCAGTCCACGGTGACCTCCACCGCGACCAGCCTGGTCTCCAACCTCACCGCGGTGATCGCCTCGATCGTTGCCATGGTCGCCCTGGACTGGCGGCTGACCGTCGTCTCGCTGCTCCTGCTCCCGCTGTTCGTCTGGATCAGCCGGCGGGTCGGCCAGGAGCGCAAGAAGATCACCACCGAGCGGCAGAAGCAGCTGGCCGCGATGAGCTCGGCGGTCCAGGAGTCGCTGTCGGTCAGCGGCATCCTGCTCGGCCGCACCATGGGCCGTTCCGACTCGCTCGCCCGGGAGTTCACCGGGCAGTCCGACCAGCTCGCCGACCTGGAGGTGCGGGCCAGCATGGCCGGGCGCTGGCGGATGAACACCATCCAGATCGTGATGGCCGCGATGCCCGCGCTGATCTACTGGGCGGCCGGACTGACCTCCGCCGCCGGTGCGCCGATCGTCTCGGTCGGCACCCTGGTCGCCTTCGTCACCCTCCAGCAGGGCCTGTTCCGCCCGACCGTCAGCCTGCTCTCCACCAGCGTGGACGTGCAGACCTCGCTCGCGCTCTTCCAGCGCATCTTCGAATACCTCGACCTGCCGGTGGAGATCGACGAGCCGGCGCACCCGGTCACCCTGACCGACATCCGCGGCGAGGTCCGCTTCGAGGCCGTCGACTTCCGCTACGACCCCGGGCAGGAGCGCCCGACCCTGGACGGCGTCGAGCTCAAGGTCCCGGCCGGAAGCTCACTGGCCGTGGTCGGCGAGACCGGCTCGGGCAAGACCACCCTCAGCTATCTCGTGCCGCGGCTGTACGACGTCACCGGCGGCCGGGTCACCCTGGACGGCGTGGACGTGCGCGAGCTGTCCTTCGACACCCTGGCCCGCGCGGTCGGCGTGGTCTCCCAGGAGACCTACCTCTTCCACGCCTCGGTCGCCGAGAACCTGCGCTTCGCCAAGCCCGGTGCCAGCGACGCCGAACTGGTCGAGGCCGCCCGGGCCGCGCAGATCCACGAGACCATCGCCGCCCTCCCGGACGGCTACGACACCCTGGTCGGTGAACGCGGCTACCGCTTCTCCGGCGGCGAGAAGCAGCGCCTCGCGCTCGCCCGCACCATCCTGCGCAACCCGCCGGTGCTGATCCTGGACGAGGCCACCAGCGCGCTCGACAACCGCACCGAACGTGCCGTCCAGCAGGCCGTCGACACCCTGGCCGCCGGCCGCACCACCATCACCATCGCGCACCGGCTCTCCACCGTCCGTTCCGCCGACCAGATCGCCGTGCTCGACCACGGCGAGGTGGTCGAACTCGGCAGCCACGAGGAGCTGGTGGAGCTGGACGGCCGGTACGCGGCGCTGCTGCGCCGGGAGGCGCCGGAGGCGGCGGCCCTGTCGGACGCCGCCCTCGGGCACGCGTGAGGCGAGTTGGCGGCGGTCAGGCCGCCTTCGGCACCTCGTTGTAGCTCTCCACGACCTCCTGGCCGGACAGCCGCTGGATCGCCGCCATCACCTCGTCGGTCACCTGCCGACGGGCCTTCAGCGAGCGGGCCTGCCCGTGCAGCTCGTCGAAGTGCAGCGGCTCGCCGAAGCGGACCGTCACCTTCTTGATCCGCGGGACCCGCTTGCCCACCGGCAGGATCTGCTCCGGTCCCTCCAGGGCCACCGGCACGACCGGCACGCCCGCGGTCAGCGCGAGCCAGGCGACGCCCGTCTTGCCCCGGTAGAGCCGGCCGTCCAGCGACCGGGTCCCCTCGGGGTAGATGCCGAAGGCCTTGCCCGACTCCAGGATCTCCAGCGCCGACTCCAGCGAGGCCTGAGCGGAGCGGTAGGTGCCGCGCTCTACCGGCACCGCGCCGATCGACTCGAAGAAGCCCTTGGAGAGGCGGCCCTTGAGCCCGGTACCGGTGAAGTACTCGGCCTTGGCGAGGAAGTGGACCCGGCGCGGGGCCGTGAGCGGGATCACCACGCTGTCGATGAAGGACAGGTGGTTGCTGGCCAGGATCACCCCGCCCTTGCGCGGCACGTTCTCGACACCCTCGATGACCGGGCGCCAGATCCCCCGTGACACGGGTTTCAGCACCAGCCTGGTGACGAGATCGAGCATGTTCCCTCCCTGGACGAACGACCGCCCGGGAGGAGCCCGGGCCAGCAATCAGACCCGCAGACTACGACACCCACCCCCGCGCCCGTCCACTCCCGGCCACCGTGGCGCCCACCACGGCCGGGTAGTGTACGGCCGTCCGAACCGAGCACAACCCCGCAGTACCCAGGAGGGAACGATGGAGAGCATCGAGGCCATCAAGGAGATGTTCGACCGTATCGACCAGAACGGCGATGGCAAGATCACCCCGGCCGAGTACGCGCTGGCCGCCAACGAGATGGGCGACCACGGCGTCACGCTCTCGATGGCGGAGGCGCTGATCCACGCGATGGACACCCGGCACCAGGGCTACCTGGACTTCGAGGAGTTCCTGGCCGCCCGCCAGCGCTGAAGTCGCACCGACGGGGCCGGTCGTCGTACCGGCGGCACCGGCCCCGCCCGGAGCTCCGGCGGCCCTTCCCCGGCCGACTCCTTGGGGATCAGCCCCAGGCGGGCCGGCTCCCCCTGGGTCAGCCCTTGACCGGGAACACCCGGCGCACCACCCGCTCCGCCGCCCCGCCGTCGTCCCAGACGCAGAACTTGGCCCGGAACCGCGCCCGCGCCGCCGGCTCCGGATCGCCCGCCCGCAGCGCCCTCGCCAGCCCTTCCGCGTCC
The DNA here is from genome assembly GCF_055560875.1 of Kitasatospora sp. NPDC023118. Lineage (NCBI taxonomy): Bacteria > Bacillati > Actinomycetota > Actinomycetes > Kitasatosporales > Streptomycetaceae > Kitasatospora > Kitasatospora sp. NPDC023118. The sequence continues at coordinate 240,125 of NZ_JBVHHW010000010.1, read as the reverse complement.
ACCGTGACCGCGCCCGGCGGCTCCTCGAACAGGTCGAAGTACACGCCGCGCTCGCGCCGGTACTCCTCCCAGTCCGGCGCGAAGACGACCACCGGCCGGTCCAGCACCGCGTAGTCGAACATCATCGACGAGTAGTCCGTCACCAGCGCGTCCGCCGCCAGGTAGAGGTCCTCCACCGTCGGGTGCGCCGAGACGTCCACGATCTCCGCCGCGTCCTCACCGGCCGTCAGGTCGCCCGGGCCGCCGATGTGGAAGTAGTGGGTGCGCACCAGCAGCGTGAACCGCGGGCCCAGGCGCCGGGCCAGGTCCGCCACGTCCACCAGCGGCACGTAGCCGCCCTTGCCGCCGCGGTGGGTCGGTGCGTACAGCACGGCCGTGGTGCCGGGCCGCAGCCCGAACCGCTCGCGCATCGCCCGGACCTCCTCCGGGGTGGTGTTGGCCAGCCGGTCGTTGCGCGGGTAGCCGGTGTCCAGCATCTCGTACCGGCCGGGGAAGGCCCGGGCGAAGTGCTCGCTGGTGTGCGGGTTCGAGGAGACCAGGAAGTCCCAGCGGTCGACGGCCTCCTGGAGCCGGTCGAAGTCCATCCCCTCGGCCGCCTCCGGGCGGTCGCGCAGGTCCATGCCCATCGCCTTGAGCGGGGTTCCGTGCTGGGTCTGGACGTGCACCGTCCCCGGCCGCTTCACCATCGTCCGCGGGAAGTTGACGTTGTTGACGAAGTACTTGGCGGTCGCCATCGCCCTGAGGTAGGCGGGGGTGTTGACGATCACGTACGGCACCCCGGGCGGCATGGTGGCGGCCTGCGTGCGGCTCTCCACCACCCACACGCCCCGGATCTGCGGGGCGAGTTCCTTCGCCTTCTCGTAGATCGCCGCCGGGCTGCAGGCGTAACCCCGGTGCCAGTACGCGGCGTAGACCGCCAGGTGCTCGTCCAGCGGGAGGCGGCGGAACGCGTTGTACGCGGTGAACCGGGCGCCGCTGCGCACGCCCTTCTTCACCGCGGGCGCCACCGCCCGCGCCCCGCGCTTGAGTCCGCGCGGCAGCCGGCCGGTGCGGCGCAGCTCCGCGTACGCGATCCGGGCGCCGCGGGCGGCCAGCCGGTACTGCACGCCGCGCACCCCGCCGGGGAAGCGGTAGCCGGCCGGGCGGTGGCGCTCGAAGTGGTCGGAGATCCGGTGGAAGAAGTCCTTGCGCCGGTCGGTGGGGACGAGCCCCGGGGTGTCGTAGACGTTCAGCGCCTGGCGCAGCGTCCGGTCGAAGACCAGGGTGCGCAGCGACTCCGGGACGGGCCGGCCGGGACGGTCCGGGCGGTCCAGGAAGGTGAAGATCGCGTCGTACTGGGCGAACACGTCGGCGTGCTTGGGGGAGGCGGTGGCGGTGATCGCACCGTCCCGGCCGCGCCGGTAGAAGTAGCAGGGGCGGTCGAGGTAGCGCAGCCGCTCGGCGGCCAGCAGCGCGGGGTAGGTGACCGAGATGTCCTCGTAGTAGCCGCGGCCGAAGGCGACGTCCAGGCCCTCCAGGAAGGCACGGCGGAAGACCTTGTTCCACACCGACATCACGGTCTGGAACAGCGCCGGGTGCTCGGCCAGGGTGCAGCCCTCGACCAGCGGGGAGCCGACCAGGACGTGCCGCCAGGGGTTGGGCTCGGTCTCGCCGTCCGGGTAGACGTGGGTGAAGTCGGTGAGCAGCACGTCGGCGGGGGTCTCCCGGCGGAGCTCCTGCTCCAGCTCGTCCAGGATCACGCCGACGGTCCGCTCGGGCACCCAGTCGTCGCTGTCCACGAACCAGACGTACTCGCCGCGCACCAGCGGCAGGGCGGCGGTCCGGGCGCCGCCGAGGCCCTGGTTCTCGGTGAGGTGCAGGACCCGTAGCCGGGGGTCGCGGGCCGCGTAGGCGTCCAGGATCGCGCCGGAGCCGTCGGGGGAGAGGTCGTCGACCGCGATCACCTCGAAGCGGGTCTCCGCGGCGTGGGTTTCGCCGAGGATCGAGTCGAGGCAGCGCGGGAGGTACCGCTCCACGCCGTGGACCGGGAGCACGATGCTGAGGAGGAGGGACACGCTGGCCGAGTCTACCGATCCACCGGGCGCGACCTGCGGGGACGTCCGGTCGGCGGTGGGAGGCGGGGGCCGGGCCCGGAACCGCCGGTGCCGGGCCCCGAGCGGGGCGGCACCGGCAGTCTGGTGGCGGCCCGGCCGACCCTCTACGGCCGGCCGCCGGTCCGGGCACCCTGCGAGCCTGGCCACCGCAGCGTCGAGGTGACCGGGCAGTGGCTCGCGGGAACCGGAGTTTGATCGAGTCATTTCATCACTCGAACACACGCTTGAGTGCGGTGCGGGCACTGTCGTGTGCATCAGATATTGCTTGGAGGATCGACGCGAGTCAATCCCTCGTGTGTGTTCACTTCATGAATCTGATCGCTGACGCCAATCGCGCCACCGGTGATCGTTTTATCGACCTGACGGCTGTCCCCTATATGCGGGCGACTCATCATGCGGGCGACTCATCGACAGCCGGGGCGATTCGTCCACAACACCGTGGCACCCGCCGGACGCCCCCGTGCGCCCGGCGCATACCGCGCGAACGGGCGCCGGGCCAGTGCCTCCTGGCCCTCCTGACGGACGGCGGGTCGTGCACCATCATTGATGCCCAGTCGTGACCGCACACAAGGCCCCTGGTGCATCGTCAGTTGACGCCGCACGGTACGGTGGCACAACACCAAGGACGGTTGCGCGAAGGCCGTCTGTCACGGATAGTCTTCGCCTCACGGCCCTGGCGCCTCGTAGGGGTGGGAAAACTGATGGAACACATGCAAGTGCGGACTCGGCCCCGTGTGCCGGCGATCCAGTGCGGTGTCGGCGCGACCGGCCGCAGGATCGACCGACACCTGGCCGTGCTCGGCGCGCCCGCACTCTCGGCGGTGGACACCGCCGAAGCGCTCGGGCTGATAAGGGAGCTGACGCCGCGCGGCGCAGACGCCCCGGCGGCGGCCCGTCGTCGCCACACCCGGGTCTCGCTGCTGGCGCCGCTGCGTCGGCTGCGGCGGAGCCTCTTCGGCGGGCGCGGCTAGCGGCCTCCGGTCGTGGTCGGCCCGGCCCCGACTCGACCCGGCGGACCAACCGGCCCGTCGGGTCTTCGTCGTATCCGGAAGCCTGTTGACGGGCGGCTCCGTCGACGGGCAGGTCCGTTGACGGGTTGCTCCGCTGCCGGCGGATCCACCCGCTGCTTTGGTCTGAACCTCTCACCCTATTCGAGTTTGCCTCCTTGGCAAGGGCAGACGGCGAGGCAGTAGGTCCGGCCCGCTGACCTGGGCCAGGATGGCGCCATGGCCGACAACAACCACTCCACGTCCACCGGGTCAACCGGCTCCTTCCAGACCGTCACGCTGGAGATCACCACCGGCAACCGTGAGGTCGCGCTCGACATCACGGACCGCTGCGCCGTGTTCCTCAACGACCGGGCCGCCGGGCGTGACGGCCTGCTCAACGTCTTCGTTCCGCACGCCACCGCCGGGATCGCCGTCCTGGAGACCGGCTCCGGCAGCGACGAGGACTTCCTCGCCACCTTGCGCGACCTGCTCCCGGCCGACGACCGCTGGCGCCACCGGCACGGCAGCCCCGGCCACGGTCGCGACCACGTGGTCCCCGGCCTGGTCGCCCCGCACGCCACCCTGCCGGTGATCGGCGGGCAACTGGCGCTCGGCGTCTGGCAGTCCGTGGTGCTGATCGACACCAACGGGGACAACCCGCGCCGCACCGTCCGGCTGTCCTTCCTCGGCTAGCGGGCCCGGGCGACGTGCTCGGCCACGGCGGCGAGGTAGTGCTCGATCGCCAGGTACTGGCAGAGCAGCGCGACCGGACGGCCCAGCCGGGCGTACCAGGCGGACAGTCGGGAGAACGCGGCGACCTCGAACCACACCTCGCCGTCGGCGTCCATCGACACCAGGAACGACTCCTCGCCGCACTCCGGATGCCCGGGCAGCGTCCCGTACGCGAACCCGATCCGATCGGGCTCCGCCACCGTCCACACCACCCGGCAGGGGATCGCCAGCCGCGGCCACCGGCTGCCCGGCAGGCTCAGCCGCAGCAGCACGGTGGCCCCTTCCCGGGCCGGCTCGCCCGGCCACACGGCGAAGCCCGTCCCCAACTGGCTGCCCCAGCCGAGCACATACCGCCCGGCCCGCTCCAGCACCTCCGGCCCGTGGCCCAGGTGGACCCGCCGCCGCAGCTGCGCGTACCCGTCCGGCAGCGGCCCTCCCCGGGTGGCTCCCACCTCGGGGTACGTGGGCATGGCGGCCCGGGCGGCCTGCAGGCGTTGCTGAAGATCGGCGACCATGGCGGCCACGGTAGTCGGGAGCCGGGGGCGGGTCGTCGGCGGGGCGAATGACGGATAGCGGATGACAGATGACAGATGACAGATGACAGCTTTCGAAATCTGTTATCTGTCATCCGTTGGTTGTCAGTCGTCATCCGCTCTGCGGGCGCTCGCCGCGCTGGACGCACATGGCCTGGACGCATACGGCCCGTTCGCACACGGGGCCTGGACGCACACGGCCCGGACGCGCGACCGGGGCCGATGCTCGACGGGTCGGGGAGATGACCGAGGAGGCCCGGGCCGGGGTCGTCTGCGGGGGCATCTTGCCGCAGGGCGGGGGCGGGGAGTAGGAAGGCGGCATGAGCGACAGCGCGACGGATGCGGTGGTGACCGAGGGCGCGCCGGTGTGCGAGCCGGCGTCGGACGGCTCGGCGGAGGCCGCGCTGCGGCACGACCCGGAGGCGACCGGCCCGCGGGCGGACTGTGTGCTGTGCGGGGAGCCGACCGAACTGCCGGCCGACCGGCCGGGCAGCACCCTGTGCCCGGTGTGTGCCTGGCAGCAGGCGCAGCGGGTGGCGTGTTCGGGCTGAAAGGCCGCTGCTGGGCCATGTCTGACAATGAGCGCCCGGCGGGAATCGTCAGACGGGCCTCAGGCGTCCTCCCGGGTGGCCAGAGCGAGGGTGGAGCCGTGGCGGCCCTTGCGGACCATGAGCTGGGCGGGGATGCGGCTGCGCAGGTCGGCGACGTGGCTGACGATGCCGACCGCGCGGTCCCGCTCGCGCAGGCCGTCGAGGACGTCCATCACCTCCTCCAGGGACTGCTCGTCCAGGGTGCCGAAGCCCTCGTCGATGAACAGCGTGTCCAGCGGCATGCCGCCCGCCTCGTCGGTGACCACGTCGGCCAGGCCGAGGGCGAGCGAGAGCGAGGCGAAGAAGCTCTCGCCACCGGAGAGGGTCGCGGTGTCCCGCTCGGTGCCCGTCCAGGCGTCGACCACCCGTAGGGCCAGGCCGGAGCGCTTGTTGCCGGTGCCGCGGTCGTCGCTGTGCACCAGGGTGTAGCGGCCGCCGGACATCCGGACCAGCCGGTCGCTGGCCGCCGCCGCGACCTGCTCCAGCCGGGCCGCCAGGACGTACGACTCCAGGCGCATCCGCAGCCGGTTCTCGGTGGAGGTGCCGGCGGCCAGCGCGGCGAGGCGGTTGATCCGCCCGTACCGCTCCAGCGCCGGGGCCAGGTCCCGGGCCAGTTCGGTCAGTTGCCGACCGATCGCGGCCAGCGCCGCGCAGCGCTCCCGGGCCGCCGACCGGGCGGCGTGCGCCTGGCCGAGCCGGTCGGTGGCCGTGCCGAGCGCGGCCGCGGCGGTGGGCAGGTCGACCGGTGGACGGGCCGCGGCCTCGGCCAGTTCGGGCAGCGCCAGCTCGTGCCGCACGGCCGCCGACTCCGCGCGGTGCCGCTCCAGCCGGGCCGCCAGCCGCTCGCGCTGCTCGCGCGGCAGCAGTACCGCGAGCGCCGCCGCGGCGTCCGGGAAGCCCGCCGCGACGGCGGCCTTGCCGAGCTCCTCCTCGGCCTCGCCCAGCCGGGCCCGCGCCTCCGCGCAGGCCCGGGCGGCGGAAGCGGCGGCGGCCACCTCCTCGGTGAGCCGGGTCAGCGCAGCGGTCCGGTCGGCGACCGAGGCCGCCTCTCCCCGGGCGGCCGCCACTTTGGCGGTGAGATCCCGTTGCTCGGCGTCCAGCGCCTGCAGCCGGTCGGTGAGGACGGCGGCGCGCTCCTTGGCCTCGTGCAGCTCGTCCAGTCGGCGGGTGCGGTCCTGCGCCAGCCGGCCGATCTCTCGCTCGACCCGGCCGAGCGCCTCCGCCTCGTGCAGCGCCTCGCGGTGCTCGCGCTCCAGCCTGGCCAGGGACTGCGCGAGCGCGTCCGTACCGTCCGGCCCGGCCGCCCCGGCGGCGGTGGCCTCACGCACCCGCAGCGCGGTCAGGGCCTGGTCGGCCGCCGTCCAAGCCTGCTCGGCGGCGGCCTGGGTCTGCCGGGCCCGCTCCTCGTCCTCGGCGCTTACCCGGCTGCCCGCGGCGGCCTCGGCGGGCGCCGGGTGCTCGGGCGAGCCGCAGACCCGGCAGGCCTCGCCCAACCGCAGCTGCTCGGCCAGCTCGGCGGCCATGCCCGCCAGCCGCCGGTCCCGCAGGTCCAGGCTGTGTTCCCGGGCGTCCAGCGCGGCGGTGCGCAGCTCGGCGACCCGCGGCTCGGCGCCCGCGATCTCGGCCCGCAGGTCGTCGCGCTCCCGAGCCGCGCTCAGCCGGGCGGCCAACTCGGTGCGCTGTCCGTCCAGTTGCTCGACCCTGGCGCTCGCCGCCTGGGCCCGGGACTGCTGCTCCTCCAACCGGCCCAGCTCACCGTCGAATTCGGCCAGCCAGTCCTCGGCCTCCTCGGCCAGCCCCTCGGCGGCGCTCCGTTCCTGCGTCAAGGAGAGTTGCTCGCGGGCGAGTTCGGCGCAGCGCCGTTCCTCGGCCCGGGCCGCCTCCAGCCGGACCACCTCGGCGCGCAGCCGCAGCTCGGCCTCGGCCAGCTCGGCGGCGCCGGTGTCGGTTCCGGCCTCGGTTCCGGCCTCGGTCCCGCTCCCGGCCCCGGTTCCAGTTCCGGTTCCGGGTTCGGTCCCGCTCCCGGCTCGGGCGAGCCTGCGGCCCTCGGGGCCGGAGCGGGCCAGCGCCTCCCGGCGCCGCTGCTCCGCCTCCCGTGCGCGCCCGAGCGCCTCGGCCGCGCTCTCCCGCAGCCGCAGCGCGGACTCCACCCCGACGGCCTCCTGCGCGGCCGCCAGCCGCTGCCGGTCCCGCGCCGCGGCCGGCTCGAACTCGGCCAGCCGCTCGGCCTCGGCCACCGCCTCCCGGTGCCGGCGCTGCCGCCCGGCCAGCTCCTCGGCGGACTCCCGGTCCCGCTGGGCCTCGCGCTGCGCCGCCTGCGCGCCCGCGAGCGCGGCCTCGGCGACGGCGAGCTGTTCGGCGGCGCCGCTGCGCAGGACCGCCGCCCAGCCGAGCACCCCGGCGGTCAGGTCGGCGTCGCCGTCCTCGGTCGGAACCCAGCCGTCGGCGGGCTCGGCGTCGGGCCCGGCCGCCTGCTCGGCCTTGCTGGCGAGGTCGCGCAGCCGGCGCCGACCGGCCTGGACGGCGGCCTCCTGGGCGCGCCGCTGGTCGGCCAGCCAGGTCTCGACCAGCCCGTACCGCTCGGTGTCGAACAGCCGCCGCAGCAGCTTGCCGCGCTCCTCCGAGTCGCCCTTGAGGAAGCGGGCGAAGTCGCCCTGCGGCAGCAGCACCACCTGGCAGAACTGCTCCCGGCTCATACCGATCAGCCGGTGGATCTCCTCCCCGGCCTCCTGGTGCGACTTGCTGAGCGGCCGCCAGCCGGGCGAGCCGTCGCCCGCGTCGGCCGTCCACTCGCGCAGCAGGGTCTGCGGCCGCTCGACCGTGGTGCCGGTGCCGACCTTCTTCGGTCGGCGCTGCTCGGGCAGCCGGGTGATCTGCAGCCGCCGGCCGCCGAGCGTCAGCTCCAGCTGCACCTGGGTCAGCCGCTTCGGGTCGGCGTGGTCGCTGCGCAGCCGGTTCGCTCGGCGGGCGTTCGGCGTCTCGCCGTAGAGGGCGAAGCAGACCGCGTCCAGCACGCTGCTCTTGCCCGCACCCGTCGCGCCGCGCAGCAGGAACAGCCCGCCGGCGGCGAGCGCGTCGAAGTCCACCGTCTCGCTGCCCGCGAACGGGCCGAAGGCGGTGACGGTGAGCTTGTGCAGCCTCATCGGGGCAGGTCCGCCTTCTGCTCGGTGGTCTCCCGGACACGCTCGAAGCCCTCGCGCAGCCAGCCGAGCTCGTCCGGCTCCGGCTCGGCGCCGGGGCGGACGTGCCGCAGGAAGCCCTCGGCGATCTCCAGGTCGTCCCGGCCGCTGACCCTGGCCGCGTACGACTCGGACGGCCCGGCCTCGCTCTCCTCGGGGTCGAACAGCAGCTGGAGGGTGTGCGGGAAGCGGCGGCGCAGCTTCTCCATCGGCTCGCTGGGGCGGGCCGCGTCGGTGAGCGTGGCCTGCACCCAGGACTGCTCGTGCTCGGCGTACTTCTCGTCGGTGAGCAGCGCGTCCAGCGTGTCGCGCAGGGTGGCGAGCGGGCGTGGCTGCGGGCAGTCGACCCGCTCGGCCGCCACCGAGCCGTCGGCCGCGAGGTCGACCAGCCACATGGTCTTGCGCTGGCGCACCTCGGAGAAGGAGTAGGCGAGCGGGGAGCCGCTGTAGCGCAGGTGCGGGGCGAGGGTCTGGCAGCCGTGCAGGTGGCCGAGCGCGGCGTAGTGCACCCCGTCGAACACCGCGGCGGGGACGGAGGCGACCCCGCCGACCGCGATGTCCCGCTCGCTGTCGCTCGGCGCGCCGCCGGTGACGAAGGCGTGCGCCAGTACCACGGCCCTGGTCCCCTCGGGGCGAGCCGCCAGATCGGCCCGGACCTGGTCCATCGCCGCGCCGAGCACCGCCGCGTGCCCGCCCTTGGCCAGCCCGAACCGCTCGCGCACCAGCGTGGGCTCCAGGTATGGCAGCCCGTACACCGCGACCGGCCCGTGTTCGTCCGCCAGCAGCACCGGCTCGGCGCACTCGCCCGGGTCGGTCCGCAGGTGGATCCCGGCCTGCCCGATCAGCTTGGCGCCGACCCCGAGGCGGCGGGCCGAGTCGTGGTTCCCGCTGATGAAGACCGTCGGCACCCCGAGGTCCGCCAGCCGGTGCAGCACGTCGTCGAACAGCGCGACCGCCTCCAGGCCGGGCAGCGCCCGGTCGTACACATCCCCGGCGACCAGCACGGCGTCCACGCCCTCGGATCGGACCACCGCCACCAGGTGGTCCAGGAAGGCGCGCTGGGCGTCGTGCAGGCTCTCCCGGTGGAACGAACGCCCGAGATGCCAGTCGGAGGTATGCAGGAGTCGCATGGTCCCCGACCATAGCGCCCGGCACTGACAAGCCCGCCTGGATCAGTTGTCACGGGCGTCCCAGGGGCCCGGGGGTCGTCGCCCGTCACCACGTTTGCGACCCCGGCGCACCGGATGACGCTCGCGTGCCGGGCGGCGTCGTTCGCCATCCCCGACGCGTGGCGCGTCCGGGTCCGTCCAGCCCCTCCCACCCGTGGTCGCTGCTGCGACCTGTCCATCGGAGGAGCGCCAGGATCGAGTCGTTCGGGGTCGTTGGCGGGCGTATTCGATCGATAGCGTCCGAAATATGGACGGAAATCGCCAGGACTGATCGATGAATGGCGGTGGAGCCGGGGTCGCCTGACCTTGTTCGACTACTTGGGGTGGGGTGTCAGTGGCTCTGTGTATGTTCCGTGGCGTCGGCGACTCCGAGCGTCGGAGTGGCCGGTGCCGGCCGGTGCTGCCCTGAGCTGCCCTGTGCCGGCCGCTGCTGAGCGAGCGAGGAGGAGGAAACCCATGACTGTGCGGGATTCGGCGTACGAGGTGTCGGGCACCGTGGTGGTGCGGGGCGGGCCGGTGCGGGGCCGGCGGGTGCTGGTGCTCGGCGGGCGCAGGCCCGGGGCCGGGGTCGGCGGGGTGCCCGCCGGCGGTCCCGGAGGGGCGCCGCCGCCGGGAGGTGGACGGCCGCCGGGCGGGCGGGCCGGTGGAGCCGGGGCCCGCGGGCGGCGCGGCGGCCGGGCCCGGGGCGCGCCGCCGCAGCCGGTGGCGGTCGCGCTCGCCGCGGAGGCGGCCGACTTCGCGGGGCTGGCGAAGTACGGGCTGTTCGGTGGCCTCGGGCACCAGGAGTACCTGCGCCGGGCGGAGGAGCAGCTGAGGGGCCTGCACGGGCAGGGGCTGGAGGTGCACCTGCGGGTCCTCGAAGCGGGCGACTTCGAGGACTACTGCGCGGCGCTCGGGCTCGATCCCCGGGCGCCCGCCGCCCGGGTCGCGTACGCGGGCGATCCGGAGCTCGCCGGGGAGCCGTTCGTCTACGCGGGGGAGCGGTTGGTCGAGCTGCTCCCGGTGCTGCTGGACGACCACCGGGCCCGGGTGCGGATGTCCGTCGCCTGTGCGGCGCTGCTGGAGGCGGTCGGCGACGACCCGGCCGGGCAGCGACGGATGGCGGCGGTCATGCGGTACGTGACCTCGGTCTATGTGGCGCTGGCCGAGGGCGCGGGGGAGGGCTGCCACCTCCTGACGCTGCGTTGCCACGGCCCCGAGGACGGCGAGGAGCTCACCTCGGCGGTGGACGTCTGCGTGGCGGCGGGGCGCCTGCACCCCTCCGGGCGGGACACGGAGGCGTTCTGCGTCACGCTCGCGGCGGGCGTGGCCTCGGGCGGGGAGGGGGCGCTGCTGCTGCACGGCGACCCGTCGAGCGGGCCGCCGGACGGGGCTTCGAGCGGGCCGTCGGCCGACCGGCCGCCCGGGCCGCCCGGGCCGACGGTGCGCGGATGGGCGCTGGCCGACGGGCGGCTGCGGCCGATGACCGCCCACGAGGTGTTCGACGAACTGGCCGACGACGCGGCGCGCGGGCTGCCGTTCCCGCCCGGGGTGGTCCCGCGGCCGGGGTTCCCGCTGCCGGGCTTCCCGGGGGCCGGCTTCCCGAGGGTCGGGGAAGGGGGCGGGCCGCTGGGGTGATCGGGCCGTTCGCGGTCTCCGCATCCACCATGCGGCGCTGGGGACTGTTCATCGACCGCCTGTTCGGGGAAGATCGGAGAAGATCAACAGCAGGAGCGCGCGGTACCCCACGCCGCCGCTCCGGCCGCTCCGCTCCGAACCATGCACCGCAGGTCCGGCGAGCCCGACACCGAGAGGGGGACGCACGGCATGGGCCGGATCGAGTTCACGGCGGAAGTCGCCGAGCTGCTCGGGAAGGTGCGGCGGCGTCCCACGGCGGGCTGGCCGTGGCGGCCGGGCGAGCAGGTGCCGGACGGGTTGCCGGTGAAGCAGTCCTGGGGCTGGCTGTTCGCCCCGGACGGGCGGGTGCTCACCCTGGTGAACCCTCGGGACGGGATCTGCTCGCTGCCCGGCGGCTCGCTGGAGCCGGAGGACGACGGGGACCCGGCCGCGGCCCTGGCCCGGGAGGCGGGCGAGGAGGCCCAGGCCGTGATCGGCCGCCCGTACTACCTCGGCTACCTCTACGACCGGGTCGGTTCGGCCAACGGCGGGCACGAGTGCGCGCGGGTCCGGATGGCGGCGGCGCTGCGAGCGGTCGGCCCGAGCGTGGCCGACCCGGCCTCGGGCCGGCACTACCGGCGGCTGCTGGTCGCGCCGGGGCTCGCGGTCGAGCTGCTGGGCTGGGGCGCGCCCGGGCTGCGCCAGGCCCGGACGGCGGTCGCCACGGCCGTCCGCTGGCTCGGCGTGCCCGCCGCCGCGAACGAGACGATCGAGGAGCTGCCGGTCGAGGGCTGCGCAGTCTTCCCGGGGTCGGTGTACGCGGGGGGCGACCGGCTGGCGGGGAACTGAGCCGCGCCCTTGGGACGGGTGGGTCAACGGGGCCGTGGCGCGCCTTCGGGTGGGCAGGGTTCGACGGGGTCGTGGCGCGCCCTCGGGCAGCGTGCCGGTGCTGTGACGTACCTCGGGGCGGGGAGGGGTGACGGGGCCTCGCCGCCGAACTGGCGCGGCGGTGGCCGTACGCTGACCAGCGGCTGATGCCGCGCTGACTTCCCCGGAATTTCTCATCCACACGCGATGACCGACGCGCATCGACGTATACCCGCGCCCACCAGCGTGAACTCACGCTCCATTCGCGGCGGTTCACTCCCACGCTATCAGACGGACCGTCAATGTCCTTGGCATGAGCGCTTCCGCGTTTGGCTACTGCCTGGTATCCCTTCCTGTGACCCACGTCATATCAGGAGGTGCGATGCTCCGCCCTGCTCGTGCTCTGTCCGTGGCCGCGATAGCGGCTCTCCTCTCCATGACGACGCTCCTCGCGGCGACTTCCGCCAGCGCGGCCGGTGTGAACTACGTCGCCCTGGGGGACTCCTACTCGGCCGGTGTCGGTGCCGGCAGTTACCTGAGCGACAGCGGTAGCTGCAAGCGCAGCACCAACGCCTACGCCTACCTGTGGAAGAACGCGCACAAGCCGTCATCCTTCAGCTTCGTGGCCTGTTCGGGGGCGAGAACCGGCGACGTCCTCAACAGCCAGATCTCCGCCGTGAACTCCGGCACCACGCTCGTCAGTCTCACGATCGGCGGCAACGACGCGGGCTTCGCCGACACCATGAAGACCTGTGTGCTGGGCTCCGACAGCGACTGCCTGAACGCCGTCAACACGGCCAAGGGCTACGCCGTCAACACCCTGCCCGGCCAGCTGGACCAGGTCTACTCCGCCATCCACGCCAAGGCGCCGAACGCCCACGTCGTGGTGATGGGCTACCCGCACCTGTACAAGGTGGGCGGCTCCTGCATCTTCGGCATCGGTGACACCAAGCGCGCCGCCATCAACGGCGCCGCCGACACGCTGGACGGCGTCATCGCCAAGCGGGTCGCCAACGCGGGCTTCACCTTCGGCGACGTGCGGAGCATCTTCACCGACCACGAGATCTGCGGCTCGCTGAGCACCTGGCTGCACAGCACCACGCTGCCGATCGACGAGAGCTACCACCCGAACTCGGCCGGCCAGTCCGGCGGCTACCTGCCGGTCTTCAGCCGCTCCTGAGCCGTACGGCCGTGACGTTCCGCCAGGCGCTCCAGCGGAACACCGGTCCCGTCGTCCGGTGCTCGGCTGCCGCCCGGCATCCGATCGATGACCCACGCCATCACCAGGAGGTGCAATGCTCCGCCCTTTTCGCGCCCTGTCCGTCGCCGCTGTAGCCGCTCTCCTCACGCTGACGACGCTCTTCACGGCGTCCTCCGCCAGCGCGGCCGGTGTCAACTACGTGGCGCTCGGCGACTCCTACTCGGCCGGTGTCGGCGCCGGCAGCTACCTGAGCGACAGCGGTAGCTGCAAGCGCAGCACCAACGCCTACGCCTACCTGTGGACCAACGCGAACTCCCCGTCCTCCTTCTCCTTCGTGGCCTGTTCGGGCGCCAGAACCGGCGACGTCCTCAACAGCCAGATCTCCGCCCTGGACTCCGGCACCACGCTGGTCAGCCTCACGATCGGCGGCAACGACGCGGGGTTCTCCAGCATCATGCAGACCTGTGTGCTGGGGAGCGACAGTGACTGCCTGAACGCCGTCAGGACGGGCGAGAACTACGCCGTCAACACCCTGCCCGGCCAGCTGGACCAGGTCTACTCCGCGATCCACGCCAAGGCGCCGAACGCCCACGTCGTGGTGATGGACTACCCGCACCTGTACCAGCTCGACGGCTCCTGCATCTTCGGCATCGGTGACACCAAGCGCGCCGCCATCAACGAGGCCGCCGACACGCTGGACGGCGTCATCGCCAAGCGGGTCGCCAATGCCGGCTTCACCTTCGGTGACGTGCGCGACATCTTCTCCGGGCACGAGATCTGCGGGTCGCTGGACACTTGGCTGCACAGCACCACGCTGCCGATCGACGAGAGCTACCACCCGAACGCGGCCGGCCAGGCCAACGGCTACCTGCCGGTCTTCAGCCAGTCCTGAGGCCCCGGCTCCAGCGCTCCGTCAGGTGCGCGACGCAACACCGGTGCCACCGTCCCCTCCCCACAGCTCGGGAGGGGACGGCGGCACCGCCGCGTCAGCCGCCGGCCGGGGCGGACCGGACCGGCGGGAAGGGGATCCCGGCGAGGGCGGGCAGCAGCTCGGCCTCCTCGTAGTCGAGGTGCGCCTCCAGCTCGGCCGACATCCGGTCCAGCTCGGCTCGGAGCAGCTCTGGCTCGGCGACCGTGATCCCGTCCAGCAGCGCCACCAGCTGCTCCTTGATCCGCTTGATCTCCCGGTGCTGCTCGCCGAGCCGCTCCAGCACCTCGGAGAGCTCCGGGTGGCTGCGGGCGAGAGCCGGGAAGATCGCGGCGTCCTCACCGGTGTGGTGGTGCGTCAGCCCCTGGCAGAACGCCAGGCAGTGCTGCCGCAGTTGCAGGCCGAGCCCGGCCGGGCGGCCGGGGGAGTGGGCCCGCGCCTCGTCCCGGACGTGACGTAGCTGCGCGCGCAACCAGGTGTGCGCTTCCAACAGCTTGTCGGCGAGGCTGTGCACCTCGCGGGGGGCATCGGTCGGGGCCCCGGGTCGTTCCAGGACGACCACCGGCAACTCGCGCTCGGTGTGCGCCTGGTAGTCGCCGTACCCGGGTGCCGACCGGACGACTGCGGCGAACAGCCGCTCCCGGTGGGCGCCTTCGGTGGGTACGGCGATCGCGTCGAAGGCGTTGGTGCCGAGCTCGACCCGGACCACCGGGTGGGCCAGCAGATTGCGGTACCACTGCGGGTGCTCCGGCGCCCCGGCCGCCGAGGCGACGACCAGCAGCAGCCCCTCGGCCCGGACGTACCCGAGCGGGACGGTGTGCGGCCGCCCGGTGTGGGCCCCGGTGGTGGTCAGCAACAGCAGGTCGCCGCCCTCGAAGGGGCCGCCGACCCGGCCGCCGTTGGCGCGGAACTCGTCGATGACGCTCAGATTGAAGGAATTGGCGGGATTGGAGGAATTGGGCATACGTGTGTGGTGGAGTCTCCGGAGAATTCGGGGGAGTCGCGGCCACATGCGGTACCACGTGAGAACGGGCGGACACCGCGGTGACCGCCTACGTCAGATCAGGGCAGCGGAGAAAGTACTCATCGCGCATCGTCCCCTTGGGGTATCAGGTGCTGGCTCGGCTGTCGGCCGGCCCACTGCTCTGTGGCCGACGCCGCGCTGCACGCCCTCCATTAGAGCCATGCGCGGACGTCCTGTCAACGAGCAAGATCGCCACCCGGAGGGAAGCGGACGCCACCATGGACCGCCTCGTCGACCTCGGCGCGAGCGGGTGCGGCGAACGGGTGACGGCGAGCGGCGGACGTCGGACGGATGACAGCAGACAGATTTCATCATCTGAAATCTGTCTGCTGTCATCCGTCATCTGTCGGCCCGGGAACCCCGGGACCCGGCAGCTCGCCGGCCCGCGGCCCGACGCTATGTCAGCGCAGGTAGTCCACCAACCCCGCCGGCTTCAGCCCGGCGGCGTCCGCGGCGGCGAGGGCGCGCGTCAGGTCGGTGGCGAGGGTGTCGGTCCAGTGCATCAGCAGGACGTCACCCGGCTGCAGCGGGCCCGGGTGCCAGATGCCGGAGGCGCCCCAGCTGAAGTCGGCGTCGGCGGTCAGCACGGTGCGGATGCCGCAATTGGCCGCGGCCTGCAGGGTGTCGGAGTTCCAGGCGAAGGACGGCGGACGGAACACCACGGGCGCGGTGCTGAACAGGCGGGTCATCGCGTCGCGGGCGTCGCAGATCTCGACCTGCTGCTGCTCCAGCGGCAGCTTGCTGAGGTCGGAGTGCGAGACGCTGTGGTCCTGGATCGAGGAGCCGGGTACGGCGGTGACCCGCTTGAAGAAGTCCGGGTCGGTGCCGGCCGGCATCGGCAGCGGGAAGGCGGTGATCGGCAGGTGGTGGTCGGTGATGAACCGCTCCGCCTCGGGGGTGCGCTGCCAGCCGTCGTCCACGGTGAAGAAGACGACCTTGTCGCTGGTCGGGATCGAGCCCCGCGCCACCGCCGAGGCGGGCGCCGGGCCGTCGACCCGCAGGTCGTCCACCGAGAACGGCCCCTGCTGGTACCAGCCGTGCACGTACAGCCGGATGCTGCGGGCGCTCGGACCAGTGGTGAAGCGGGTGGCCAGCTGCTGCCAGCCGCCGTCGGTGGTCTCGGTCCAGGCGGGGGCGACGTCCCGGCCGGTGCCCGTGGCACCCAAGTAGACGAACTTGCCGCGCACCCAGGCCGACGCGGTATACGTGGTGCCGGGTTGGACGGCAACGGTCTGCGCACATTCGCCGGTGGAGTCGGCGTCCGCCGGGGTGACGGTGAGCGCGGAGTTCCCGGAGTGCGGGGCGGTGGTGGTGACGGCCGCCTCGGCCGGGCCGCCGGTGCAGCTCCAGCCGGGGATGCTGCCCCAGTCCGCGAGGTCGGGGGAGGGCAGCTCGAAGCCGGGGTTGGTGGCCAGGTTGACGGTCGGCCCGGCGGAACCGCCGGTGTCGGCGGAGGCCGCCGGTAGGGCGAAGCCGGCGAGCAGCGCGACGGAGGCGGCCAGCGCGGACAGGCGCGTGGACATCGACACGTGAGGACTCCAGCGTGTGGGGGCACGCCCGTGGGGAGGGCGTGAGCGGAATCAGGATCGTGGAACTCGGGGCGGTCGAGCTCGTGACCGTAGAGCTCGGAGCCGTGGAGCGGGGGCGCTCCCGGAGGGGCGGGAGCGGGCTGTACCGGTGCGCCGCACGCGGACCGAAGAGCAACAATGGACTGGACCAATCGGCCCGTCAAGGGAACGGCCGGTGAACCGCAACCGAGAACGCCCTTGTCTCATAACGGACAAGACGGTGCGTCAGTGACGATGCGGGCCAGCCCGGTTCAGGCGAGGTACAACTCCTCGATGTCCTCCGCGTAGTGCTCCGCGATCGCCGCCCGCCGCAGCTTGAGCGAGGGCGTGAGGAGCCCCTGTTCCAGGCTGAACTCCCGTGGCAGCAGCCGGAAGGCGCGGATCGACTCGGCCCGCGAGACCGCCGTGTTCGCCGCCGCCACCGCGCGCTGGATCTCGACGTGCAACTGCTCGTCCGCGAGCGCCGTCCACGGGTCCAGTTGCTCCCGCCCGTGGGTCTTCAACCAGTGCGCCAGTGCGGCCGGGTCGAGCGTGATCAGCGCGGCCACGTACGGGCGGTCGTCGCCCACCACCAGGCACTGGGAGACCAGCGGGTGCGCCTCGACCCGCTCCTCCAGCGCGGTCGGGGCGAGGTTCTTTCCGCTGCTGGTGACGATCAAGTCCTTCTTGCGCCCGGTGATGGTGAGGTAGCCGTCCCCGTCCAGCCGGCCCAGGTCGCCGGTGGCGAACCAGCCGTCCACCAGCGATTCCGCCGTGCACTGCGGGTGGTTGAGGTAGCCGCCGAACACCGAGCCGCCGCGCACCCACACCTCGCCGTCGTCGGCGATCGCCACCGAGGCGCCGGGCACCGGCCGGCCGACCGTGCCGAGCTTCTGCCGTCCGGCCGGGTTCGCGGTGATCGCGGCGGTGGTCTCGGTCAGCCCGTAGCCCTCGTACAGTTGGAGCCCGGCGCCGGTGAAGAACAGGCCCAACTCGCGCCGCAGCGAGGACCCGCCGCACATCACGCTGCGCACCCGGCCGCCGAGCACGGCGCGCAGCTTGGGGTAGACGGTCCGCTCGTAGGCGAGGTGGCGCAGCCGCAGCGCGGCGCCCGGGCCGGGGCCGCGGCCGAAGGCCTTCTGCTCCCGGGCGGCCGCCCAGTCGACGGCCACCTGCCGGGCCTGCTCGAAGAGTTCGCCCCGCCCGCCCTCCTCGGCGGCGCGCCTGGCCTGCTGGAAGATCTTCTCGAAGACGTACGGCACGGCGTGCAGAAAGGTCGGCCGGAAGGTCTCCAGGGCGGGCAGCAGCGCGTCGGTGGACACCTCGGGGATGTGGCCGATCCGGAAGCCGCCGCGGACCGCCGCGATCTGCACGGCCCGCCCGTAGACGTGCGCGAGCGGCAGGAACAGCAGGGTCGCGGGCTGGCCGCCGCCGGTGTCGCGGAAGACGTCTCCCCAGCCGTCGAGCAGCGCGTCGGCCTCGGCGGCGAGGTTGCCGTGGGTGATCAGGCAGCCCTTGGGCCGGCCGGTGGTGCCCGAGGTGTAGACGACGGTGGCGATGTTGGCGGCGGCGACGCCGAGCCGCTGGCGGTGCACCAGCGCGTCGGGTACGTCCAGGCCGTCCTCGGTGATCGCGGCGACGCAGTCGCGGTCGAGCTGCCAGATGCCGGTCAGGTCGGGCAGCGCGTCGCAGACCGCGCCGACGGTCATCGCGGCGTCCTCGTCCTCGACCAGGCAGGCCACCGCCTGGGTCTCGGCGAGGATCCAGCGCACCTGCTCGGGCGCGGCGGTGGGGTAGACCGGGACGGTGATCGCGCCGATCGACCAGAGTGCGTAGTCGAACAGCGTCCACTCGTAGCGGGTGCGGGACATCAGGGCGACCCGGTCGCCGTAGCGCACGCCGCGGGTCAGCAGGCCCTTCGCGAGAGCGAGCACCTGGTCCCGGAACTCCCGCGCGGTGACGTCCTGCCACCGCCCGTCGCTGGTCCGCCAGGACAGCTGGATCAGCTCGGGCGTGCGTTCGGCGGTGTCGTACAGGGAGTCGGTGAGTCCTCCGGTGGCCTCGCGCCCGGGCGGGGCGGGCGTGGTGAACTCGCGCACAGTCCTCCCCAGTTCGCGTCTCGCGGCGCTGTCTGTCGGTCCCGGCAGACGGGCGTCGGGGTGGCGGCGCCCGGTCGCGGGGGTGGAGCGAAACTATCGGATCGTCCTGTCACTGCCCAGGGTTGTGGCGGTGACGCGACGAGATCGGCACGGGTCTGCTCGGATGGTGTTGTGGTCGGGGAGGTGAGGGGGAGGATTCGGGGAGTTGCTGCGCGCACGGTGTGACCTGGGCATTCGGGGTGTCGGTGGACGATCCGGGTGCGATCCGGGTGCGATCCGGGTCGGATCCGTCCGGGATCCGGGTACGGGACGGGTGCGGGACGGACGCGAGCGCGGGCGGCTCCTGACGTGTCCTGGGCAAGGTGGGGAAGCGGAGTGGTTCGACCCTCGAACGTGTGGTCACGGCGTAGTAGAGTCTCGCAGACCCGTGGCCGGGAGCCCTCCGCAGCTTCCTTCCCATACCTCCGCAAAGTCCGTCCGAGCCCCACTTCGCACGCCCGCCGAACCCGCCCGAGCCCGCCGAACCCTCCGCATCCCCCACACCGCTTCCCCGCTCCCCGTCCGCGCCTGGCACTTCCCGACCGAGGACTCCATGCGTCTGCGCAGCAGCTCGATCCGCGCGAAGATCATCGCGCTGCTCCTGGTGCCCATCGTCGCGCTCGCCGCCCTGTGGGTGTACGCGACGCTCGCCACCACCGGGGACGCCTGGAACCAGCTGGCGATCAGCCGTACGTACAAGGACTACGGCGCCGCGATCGATCAGTACGCGAGCGACCTGCAGAACGAGCGCCGGGCCGCCGTCCAGCGACTGGCCGACCCGAACTCGCCGGTCGCCCGGGACGCCTTCGAGCACGCCGCGGCCGCCACCGACCGCAGCCTCACCGTACTGCGACAGAAGAAGGACGGCGCCCACGGCGAACTCTCCGCCGCCCAGCGGGCCCGCCTGGTGCAGATCATCGCCGCCGCCGACCAGATCGCCCCTCTGCGCGCCCAGATCGGCCGCCTCGCGCTCAACTGGGAGTTCGCGCTCGGGCAGTACAGCGACCTGGTCCGGCCGGTGTTCGGCTTCCGGTCCGCCTACGTTGCCCGGCAGAGCGGCCAACTCCCGCGCCAGGGAACCATCCTGATCGAGCTGGTGCGTGCCCGCGAGTACCTCTCGCAGGAGGACGCGGCCATGGAGGGCCTGCGCGCCGGCCCCGCCAAGCCCACCGCCGAGCAGTACCAGGTCGCGCTGGACGCCCTGCACAACCAGCAGGCGCTGTTCACCGTCTACATCGCCGAACTCGAACCCGCCGACCAGTCCGACTACATCGCCCTGCGCGGAGGCGAGGCCTGGGGAGCGCTGGCCCGCGCCGAGGCGGACTTCGTCGGCGCCGGCGGCCCCGACCGGGTGGCCTGGGCGCTCAACGGCGACAACTGGCGGGAGACCGCCGACCGTTCGCTCGGCGACCTCGCCTCGATCAACTCCCGGATCGCCGCGGGCCTGGACGAGCGCGGGCGGTCCACCGCGATCGCGGCGCTCTGGAGCGGCGGCATCGCCGGTGCGATCGGCCTGGTCGCCGTCGTCCTGACCATCCTGATCTCCTTCCGGATCGGCCGGGGCCTCGCCCGCGAGCTGATCGGCCTGCGCAACGCCGCCAACGAACTGGCGACCACCCGACTGCCGTCCGTCATGCTGCGGCTGCGCCGCGGCGAACCGGTGGACGTGGGCGTCGAGGCGCCCGAACTGCACTTCGGCCAGGCCGAGATCGGGCAGGTCGGCCAGGCCATCAACGCGGTCCAGCGGGCCGCCGTGGAAGCCGCCGTGGAACAGGCCGAACTGCGGCGCGGTGTCTCGGCGGTGTTCGTCAACCTGGCCCGGCGCAGCCAGGTACTGCTGCACCGGCAGCTCACCCTGCTCGACACCATGGAACGCCGCACCGAGGACCCGGCGGAGCTGGAGGACCTCTTCAAGGTCGACCACCTCACCACCCGCATGCGCCGGCACGCCGAAGGCCTGATCATCCTGGCCGGCGGCTCGCCCGGGCGCGCCTGGCGCAAGCCGGTCCGGATGGTGGACGTGGTGCGCGCGGCGGTCGGCGAGGTCGAGGACTACGCCCGGGTGATCGTCCGGCCCTTCCCCGGTACCGGCCTGCTCGGCAGCGCCGTCGCCGACGTGACCCACCTGATCGCCGAACTCGTCGAGAACGCAGCGGTGTTCTCCCCGCCGGCCACCCAAGTCACCGTCCAGGGCGAGGTGGTGGCGCACGGCTTCGCGCTGGAGATCGACGACCGCGGACTCGGACTGAGCGAGCAGCTGCTCGCCGAGATCAACGAACGCCTCGCCGTGGAGCAGGAGTTCGACCTCGCCGACACCGACCGGCTGGGACTGTTCGTGGTCAGCCGGCTCGCCCGGCGGCACGGCATCCGGGTCCACCTGCGGCCCTCGCCCTACGGGGGGACCACAGCGGTGGTGCTGATCCCGCGCGAGCTGCTGGCGGAGGCACCGGACGGGCTGCCGGAGCCGCCCGCCCAGGGAGCCGCCGGAGCCGCAGCCGTCCGTGCGCCGAAGCGGGCGGCGACGGGACGGACGGCGACGGGACGGACGGCGGCGGGGCGGCGCGGGCAACGCGACCTGGTCGCGGTGCCGGGCGACGCCTCGGCGGCCGCCGCTGAGCCTCCGGCCGCTGCGGGCGGGCGGCACCGGGTGAGCGGCGGGCCGCGTCCGTCGGTGCCCGAGGCGGGGCGTACGGCCAACGGGCTGCCGCGCCGGGCGGCGCGGACCAAGGTCGGGCCGGTGCTGGTGCCCGCGCCGGCGCCGGACGTCGAGGGCGCTCCGGGGACGGGGCGGCACCGGCGGGACGTGGCGGGGGCCGAGGATGTGCCGACGGTTGCCGACTCTCCGACGGCCGTGCCGGCGGATGCTGTTTCGGCGGATGCCGTGCCGGTGGACGCCGTGCCGGTGGCCGCTGCCCCGGTGGCCGCCGCGCAGCGGACGCCGGGCGGTCTGCCGCGAAGGGTCCGGCAGGCGAACCTCGCGCCGCAGCTCAAGGAGCAGGCGAAGGAGCGGCTTCGCTCCGAGGCCGCGCCTGAGGACCGCGCGGCTCGGGAGGCCGGGTCGGCCGGCGCGTCGGGTGACGTCCGGGAGCTCCGGGAGTCGCGGGAGCGCTCGCCCGAGGAGGCCCGGGCCACCTTCGCGTCGTTCCAGCGCGGCTTCACCCGTGGGCGCGGCGCCACCGGACCGACCGATCGCACCGCCCGGGACCGCACCGCCCAGGACCGCGCCGTCCGGGACCGCAGCGTGCAGGATCGTTCCACCGCGTCAGGCACCCGGCCCACGGCCGTACCCGCCTGGCAGCCGCCGGACCTGTCCCGACGGGCGATCAGCCCGGCACCCGCCCCGGCGGCGCTGCCCGCGCCCACCCCCGAGGACGCCGGCCGGGCGCCGCTCGCCCGCCGGGTGCCGGCCCGGCAGCCGGTGCGGCGGAACCCGGCGCCCGCCTCGCCCGTATCACCAGTGGCACCCGCGGTACCCAAGGCGCCCGAAGCATCCGCAGTACCGGCATCACCCGCCTCACCCGTATCACCCGTATCACCCGCATCGCCTGCACCACCCGCTCCAGCGGAAGGAACTGATTCATGACCACTTCGACGCAGCCGTCCGGCGACCTCAACTGGCTCCTGGACGACCTGGTGGGGCGCGTCGCGGCCCTGCGGCACGCGGTGATCCTCTCCAGCGACGGCCTGGCCACCGGCGCCTCCCGCGACCTCGACCGGGAGGACGCCGAGCACCTCGCCGCCGTCGCGGCCGGGTTCCACAGCCTGGCCAAGGGCACCGGCGGGCACTTCAAGGTCGGCGGGGTCCGGCAGACCATGGTCGAGCTGGACGAGGCCTTCCTGTTCATCACGGCCGCCGGCGACGGCAGTTGCCTGGCGGTGCTGAGCGAGGCCGAGGCGGACATCGGCCAGATCGCCTACGAGATGGCCCTGCTGGTCAAGCGGGTCGGCGAGCACATGGCCGCCGAGCCGCGCACCGAAGCCGCCGCGCCGAGGAGCTGAGGGGTCCGATGGCGGATCCGAAGGCGGACGGTCCGGAGCGCCCCGGGGTGCCTGACGGCCCCGAGGCGCTCGACGGGCCGGAGGCGCTCGACGGGCCGGAGGCGCTCGACGGGCCGGAGGCACTCGACGGCCCCCAGGTGCCGGTGGACTCGGCCGAGCCCACCGACGAGGAGCAGGCGACCCCGGGCGGACCCGAGGTCGACCTGTTCCGGCCGCGCGCCCCGGCCGACGACCGCTGGTTCGACGACGAGGCCGGCCCCGTGGTGCGGCTCTATTCGATGACCCGGGGCCGCACCCGGCCGGTCGAGGAGGGTCTGTTCGACCTCATCTCGCTGATCACCGCCAAGGACCCCGGGCCGGACGCGGGGGCCGTGCCCGCGCACGTCCTCGACCCGGAGCACCAGACCCTGCTGGCCTGGTGCCGCCACGATCCGCTGTCCGTCGCCGAGCTCGGCTCCTACACCGACCTGCCGGTCAGCGTCGTGCGCGTCCTGCTCGGCGACCTCTACGACGCCGACCTGATCAGCGTCA
This sequence comes from Kitasatospora sp. NPDC023118, assembly GCF_055560875.1. Lineage (NCBI taxonomy): Bacteria > Bacillati > Actinomycetota > Actinomycetes > Kitasatosporales > Streptomycetaceae > Kitasatospora > Kitasatospora sp. NPDC023118. The sequence goes on along the minus strand of NZ_JBVHHW010000010.1, from coordinate 217,009 downwards.
CCCGACCCGTTCCGCTCGCCGAGCTGCCGGACGAGCGCCTGCTGCGAGACGTGATCAATGGACTCCGTGCGCTCTGACCACACCCCTGCGGGCCCGTCCTCGGCGCCGCGCGGGAACGCCAACGACCCGCGGTGGCGCGGCGGTCCGGCCGTGGCGGTGAAGATCCTGGTCGCGGGCGGGTTCGGCGCGGGCAAGACCACCCTGGTCGGCGCGGTCAGCGAGATCCGGCCACTGCGCACCGAGGAGGAGCTCAGCGAGCTGGGCCGCCCGGTGGACGACACCTCGGGCGTCGAGGAGAAGCGCACCACCACGGTGGCCATGGACTTCGGCCGGATCGACCTGCGGCCCGGCCTCGCGCTCTACCTGTTCGGCACCCCCGGGCAGGACCGGTTCTGGTTCGTCTGGGACGAGTTGGCGCGCGGCGCGCTCGGCGCCGTGGTGCTCGCCGACACCCGGCGGCTGGCCGACTGCTTCCCCTCGGTCGACTTCTTCGAGCAGCGCGGCATCCCGTTCGTCGTCGCGGTCAACTGCTTCGAGGGCACCGAGCGGTTCGCCCCCGACGAGGTCCGGGACGCCCTTGACCTTGACCCGGAGGTCCCGGTGCTGCTGTGCGACGCGCGGTTGCGGGAAGACGGGAAGGAACTGCTGGTCGCCCTGGTCGAGCATGCCGCCGCCCTCCGTCGCCGGGCTCCCGCCCGGGCCTGACAGCCCCGGCCTGACCGTCCGTGGCCCGACATCCGGAGCCTGACCGGCAGGGCCTGACCGGCCGCCAAACACCGCTGGTCAAGGCTCCTTAGTTCGCCCGTCGTCTCATTCGACCGTCCGCATCCCGGACGTTCGACGCGCTGAAGGTTGCCTGGACCGGCTCGGGCGTGGAAGGCTCTGTGGACGAAGGCCGCGCCGGCCATGCCGTCGGGAAGTCGGGAAGGTCGGAAACGCCTCGTTCGCACGGGTGTTGCCGACCGGCGACCAGGCCTTCGACGATCCGACGCGGCATCGTCGGCGCGCACCGGCAGCGGTGCGTCGTCGGGCAGAACGAAGGGGGAGGGCAACAGGGATGACTGTCGGTCAGCGACGCACCACCGCCGTGCCCGGACCCGTCATGCCGGTGCTCACCGTCCGCCGTTACATCGACCACGCGCTGATCTGCAGCGCCTGTTGTCGCTGACGGCCTCACCCCGCCCCGGTACGTCCCCCGGCGGCTCCGGCCCACCCGGCCGCCGCCCGACGCACCACCGACCCCCGTCGACCAGGCCGTAGCGGACCGCCCCTCCGGTGTGCCCGCGGCCGACCAACCGGCCCCGCCCCGCGGAGAAACCAGTGAACATCGTCTGCCCCAGCCCTGCCCCCGGCGTCGCCGGCCGTCCCCGTCCGACCGGGCCGGCTCCCGCGATGTGCGAGGGGCCGTGGACCGGACGGTGGAACGGGCGCGCGCGTCGCGCCGTGGACAGCCGACAGGCTCGCCTCGACCTTGAGCCGTTCTGGCCGTCCCGGCAGCCGCACCTGTTCGATCAGACGTGTCCGGGCTCGCCCAGCGCGTCCCGGCTCTCCGCCCGCTGAACCCGGTTCGGTCCGGTCCAGCAACGGCAGTACGCCCGGTCGACGCGCAGACGACTCCACCCCGTCCGTCACGCGCGAAATGAGCGGCACACCATGTCTTCTTCCTCCACGGCCACCCTGACCCTGCCCACCGCGACCCCGCACCTGCGCGCGGTCCGATCCGTTCCCTCCGTCTCGCCGGTGCCGTCGGTTCCGCCTGTCGCCTCCGTTCCCTCGGCCGCTCCCGCCGCCGGACCGCAGCCCGGGGCGGTCGTCCCGCCGGCGCCCGCCTCGCTGCTGGCCGCGCTGCCGGAGGGGGCGACCGTCGTCGCCGCCCTGCCGCAGGGTGTGCTGCCGCAGGGGCTGCTCGCCCAGTACGGGCCGCAGGCCGGTGGTGCGGCGGGCCACCCGATGGTCGGGTACCTGGTTCTGGTGCCGGCCGAGAGCCCGGTGGCTCCGCCCTCGGGGGGCTCCGGGCCCGCTGTCCCGGGCGGCGTCTCGAATGCCGGCCGGCCGGTCCGTTCGGCCGGGCGCGGGATCACCGTCGACACCGAGCGGCGCAACGCCTACGTCGACGGGCGGCTGCTCGACCTCACCTACCTGGAGTTCGAGCTGCTGGCCCACCTCACCGAGCACCCGCAGCGAGTGCACACCCGGGACCACCTGGTCTCGGCGGTCTGGGGCTACGGCCACGTCGGGGACGGACGCACGGTCGACGTGCATGTCGCCCGGCTGCGCCGAAAGCTCGGAACGGCCTATCGGGACACGATCGTGACGGTCCGTCGGGTCGGCTACAAGTACACCCCGGCCGGCTGATCCGGTCCGTGGGCGGCGCCGGGCAGTCGACGGATTGCAGCTGACAGCTGACAGCAAACAGATAACAGCTGACAGACTTCGAAATCTGTCAGCTGTTATCTGTCGGCCGCCCGCCGCCGTCCGCCTCAGCGGCTCAGCCGGTCGATCTCCACCAGCTCCGCCTCCGTCAGCGGCCCGCCGGCCAGTGCGTCGAGGTTCTGGTCCAACTGGGCCACGCTGCTCGCCCCGATGATCACCGAGACCACCCGCGGGTCCCGCAGCACCCAGCACAGCGCCAGCTGCGCCAGGGTCTGCCCGCGCCCCTCGGCGACCTTGTTCAGGGCCCGCAGCTGCTCCAGCTTCGGCCCGGTCAGTGCCTCCTCGGTCAGGAACTTCCCGACCGACATCCGGGACCCGGCCGGCACCTCGCCGGAGAGGTAGCGGTCGGTCAACAGCCCCTGGGCGAGCGGCGAGTAGGCGATCAGGCTGGTCTGGGTGTCACCCACCGCGTCCAGCACGCCGGCCTCCTCCACGTACCGGTTGAGGATCGAGTACGCCGACTGGTTCATCAGCACCGGCGTCCCCAGCTCGCGCAGGATCGCCACCGCCTCCCGGTGCTGCTCCGCCGGGTAGTTGGAGATCGCCGCGTACAGCGCCTTGCCCGAGCGCACCGCGCTGTCCAGTGCCCCCATCGTCTCCTCGATCGGGGTGTCCGGGTCGTAGCGGTGCGAGTAGAAGACGTCGACGTAGTCCAGCCCCATCCGCCCCAGCGACTGGTCCAGGCTGGCCAGCAGGTACTTGCGGCTGCCGCCGTTGCCGTACGGGCCGGGCCACATGTCCCAGCCGGCCTTGGTCGCGATGAACATCTCGTCCCGGTACGGCCGGAAGTCCTGGGCGAACAGGTAGCCGAAGTTGCGCTCCGCGCTGCCGTACGGCGGGCCGTAGTTGTTCGCCAGGTCGAAGTGGGTGACGCCCCGGTCGAAGGCCCGGCGCAGCACCGCCCGCTGCACCTCCAGCGGCTGGGCGTCTCCGAAGTTGTGCCAGAGTCCGAGCGAGACGGCGGGCAGCTGCACACCGCTGCGGCCGGCCTTCCGGTAGGTCATCGAGGCATAGCGGTCATCCGAGGCGAGGTAGCTCATGCCGGACATCTTGCCAGCCGTCAGCGGCCGATCAAGCCCTCGCCCCGAGCCGCCGCGAACTGCGGTCCGCCACACCGCCCTTGGCGTGACAGAGACCCGGCAGTCCGCCCCGGCCTGCCCCTACCCGGGGAGACGTCCGCCACGGTGCGTGACGTGACGCGCGCCACCGGCCGCGGCGGAATGCCCGTCGCCGGTACGGGGGATGACGAACGGTCGAGGGGCCGTGGCCGCCGGGGGGCGGCGCACGGCCCTCGATCATCTCCGGCATTCGGAGTCCCGAGCGGGAGACCCCTGGCCTTCTGTACCTACTGGTATGTACAGTGATCCACATGAGCACTCAGGAACGCCTCATCGAGAGCACCCAGGCCCTCCTCTGGGAGCGCGGCTACGTCGGCACCAGCCCCAAGGCCATCCAGCAGCGTTCCGGGGTCGGCCAGGGCAGCATGTACCACCACTTCGCCGGCAAGCCCGACCTCGCCGCCGCCGCCCTACGCCGCAGCGCCGAGCAGATGCGCGGCATCGCCGACGCGGACCTCGCCGCCCCCGGCAGCGCCTACGACCGCATCGCCGCCTACCTGCACCGGGACCGCGAGGTGCTGCGCGGCTGCCGGATCGGCCGGATGGCGCAGGACCCGGACGTCATCGCCGACCCGCAGCTGCGCGCCCCGGTCGAGGAGACCTTCGACTGGCTGCGCGGCCGGATCGCCGACCTGGTCGCCGAGGGCCAGGCGAACGGCGAATTCGCCCCCGGCCTCGACCCGGCGGACACCGCCGCCGCCGTGGTCGCCGTCGTCCAGGGCGGCTACGTACTGGCCCGCGCCTCGAACAGCGCCGAGCCCTTCGAGCAGGCCACCCGAGGTGCCCTCGGCCTGCTCGGTGCGCACCGCCGCGCCTGACACCGGACGGCCACGACGAATCGGCCGCACAAGCCGAAGCCGCATCGCCCGAGGTCCGCCCGAAGACCACCCCGAGGAGCCCCGCCGTGCACGCCATGCAGTACGAGATCACCCTCCCCGCCGACTACGACATGGGCGTCATCCGCAAACGCGTCGCCGACAAGGGCCACCTGCTCGACGCCCACCCCGGCCTCGGCCTCAAGGCCTACCTGGTCCGCGAGCGCGGCCGGGACGGCTCGCCGGTCAACCAGTACGCGCCGTTCTACCTCTGGCACACCGCCGAGGGCATGAACAGCTTCCTGTGGGGCCCTGGCTTCCGCGGCCTGAGTGCCGACTTTGGCCGCCCCGCCGTCCACCACTGGCTCGGCGCGGGACTCGCCGAGGGCTCCCGTACCGTCGCCCCGACCAGTGCCACCCGCGCGACCGTACGACTCCCGGAGACCGCCGACCCGGCCGAGGTCGTCGAGCGGGCCCTCGCCGAACTGCCCGCCCACCCCGCCCTGCACACCGCCGCCGTCGCCGTGGACCCGAGCCGCTGGGAGCTGCTCCGGTTCGCCCTCTGGCACGGCCCGTCCCCCGAGGACGAGCCCGGCACCCACTACCAGGTGCTGCATCTGTCCCGACCCGAACTCGACCGGCTGCCGACCGGCCGGCACTGGTGAAAGGAACCACCACCGCCATGCCCACCGCCATGCCCACCGCCCCGACGGCCGCCCAGGCCGTCGCCATGACCCCCACTGCCACGACCCCCGCCGAGCTCGCGCCCGCTGACCTCACGCCCGCTGACCTCACGCCCGCCCCGCTCGACCGCGAAGCCGGCTACGCCCTGCTGGCCCAGCTCGCCGGCCCGGTCGCGGCCGCCACCCTCGGCGGTCTGGACGGCCTCGCCCCCGGCTTCCCCGACTGGATCGTCACCAGCCTCTTCGGCGGCACCTACCAGCGCCCCGGCCTCGCCCTGCGCGACCGCCAGATCGCCAACCTGGCCGCGCTCACCGCCCTCGGCGGCGTCGAGCCGCAGCTCGCCGACCACGTGCGCAACAGCCTGCGGATCGGGATGACGAGGGAGGAGATCACCGAGGTCCTGGTGCACCTGGCCCCCTACGTCGGCGTCCCCAAGACCCTGGCGGGCCTCCGGGTCGTCACCGCCACCTTCGCGGCGACCGACGCCCCGGCCGACGCCCCCGCAGCGGACGCGGAGGGCACAGAGGGCCGGCGATGACCACCCCAGCCGCCACCACCCGCACGGTCCGGACCGTCCTGGGCGACCTCGACCCCGCCGAGCTGGGCGTCACCGACGCCCACGACCACCTGTTCATCCGCAGCCCCCGGTTCCCCGGCCAGGAGCTGGACGACCCGGCCGCCGCCGAGGACGTCCTGCGCGCCTACGTCGCCGCCGGCGGCCGCACCCTCGTCCAGTGGACCCCGTGGGGCATGGGCCGGGGCGCGGACGCCCTCGCCGGGCTGTCCCGCACGACCGGCGTCCACATCGTCGCCGCCACCGGCGCACACCAGACGGCCCACTACCCCCAGGGCCGCTTCCCCGCCTCCGGCGACGACGTGAGCGACCGCACCGCCCCGTACGCCGACCTCGCCGAGCGCTTCGTCACCGAGCTCACCACCGGACTCCCCGGCGCGCCCGAGGGCGTCCGGCCCGGCCTGATCAAGATCGCCGACGACGCGGGCCCCCGCACCGGGCACACCCGTCGGACGATGGCCGCCGCCGCCGAGGCACACCACGCCACCGGTGCCCCGATCGCCGTCCACCTCGAACCCGACGGCGACCCGCACGGCGTCCTGCGCCAGCTCCACGGACGGTACGGAGTCCGCCCCGACCGGATCATCCTCGGCCACCTCACCCGCTTCACCGACCGGACGCTGCACCGCAGCCTGGCCGCAGAGGGCGTGTTCCTCGCCCTGGACAGCCCCTCCCGGATCGGCCACCCCGCCGACCTCCAGGCCTTCGACGTGATCGCCGACCTGGTCGAGGCGGGCCACGCCGACCGGCTGCTGCTCGGCGCCGACACCACCACCCGGACGGCCCGCGAGGTCGGCGGCCCCGCCCGGCTGCTCACCGACCTGGCCCCGCGGCTGGCCCGCGGTTTCGGTCCCGAGTTGCCCGGGCGGTTGCTGGTCGCCAACCCGGCCGCGGCCCTGGCCGCCGCCTGGCGCACCCCTTGAGATCGTCTGGGGCCCTCCGAGACCGTCCGAGGCCCGCGCAGCGCTCCCTCCTGTGGCCGAGTCCGCTCGGCGGGGTTTGAATCCGAGTAAGCCCTGCCGGACCACGCCCCAGAGAGGCGGTCCTGACGATGCACTCGTGGCTCGCTCCCGCCCGGCTCGCTGTCGCGACCTTCCTCGCCGTCGCGCTCTGCTTCTCGGGCTACCACGCGGCGACCGACGTCGCCGGGGTGGTGAACTTCTTCAGCTACTTCACCAACCTCAGCAACCTCGCCGGGATGGCAGTCCTGGGCTATGGCGGCTGGGCCGCACTGACCGGCCGTCGGCCCGTGCCGGACACGGTGCGCGGGGCGACGGTGCTCTACCTGGCGATCACCGGCCTGGCCTACGGCACGCTGCTGGCGAAGTACCCCGCGCCGCTGGTGATCCCGTGGGTGGACGACGTGGTCCACCGCGCGATGCCGCTCGTGGTGCTCGCCGACTGGCTGATCGACCCGCCCGTCCAGCGCATCCGCCCAACGGTGGTGCTCAGCTGGCTGGCGTTCCCGCTGGTCTACCTGGTGTACGCGCTGACCGCGGCCACGCCGTCGACTGGTATCCGTACCCCTTCCTCGACCCCGCCCGGCACGGTGGCTACCGCCGGGTCGCGGGGGCGTGCTTCCTGCTGACGGTGGCCCTCCTGCTGGTCGGGGCCGCCGTCGCCGCGGTGGGCAACGCCCTCGCCGCCCACCGCGACGCCCGGCAGGGCGCGCTGCCGCCCGGCGGTCACGCCCGGCCCGCACCGGCTGACGGAGGCTGACGGAGGCGCCGTACGTCCCTGCAGCGGCCGTCGACGTCCCGGCCGGGTGCTGCGCCGCGCCGCGCTCCGCGGCAACGAACTGCTGATGGCGAAGCCGCTGGCCTGACCGGCCCGCGTACGCGCGACGGGCCTGTGCCGTATGGGGGAAGGCACAGGCCCCGTCGTGTCGTCCGCCGGGCCGGCGGGTCACATGTGGGTGCCGCCGTCGATCCGCAGCTCGGTGCCGGTGACGAAGGCGCCGTCGTCGGAGGCCAGCATGGCGATCACGCCGGCCACCGTCTCCGGACCCGCGAAGCCCTGGCCGATGGCGGGGGAGAGCTTGGCGAGCAGGCTGAAGTCGGCGTCGGCGGGCAGGCCGGGGTTGTTGGTCATGCCGCTGTCGATGCTGCCCGGCGCGACGCAGACCGCGCGCAGGCCCTGCTTCGAGTACTCCGAGGCGATCGCGTGGGTGAAGGACTGGATGCCGCCCTTGGTCGCGGCGTACGCGGCCATGTAGGGGTGGGCGAAGCTCGCGGAGGTGGAGCTGAAGTTGACCACCACGCCCTTGTCGGTCGCGAGCAGTGCGGGGAGCGCCTCGCGGGTCACCAGGAAGGTGCCGGTCAGGTTCACCGCGAGGAGCTTGTTCCAGAACTCCAGGGTGGTCTCGTGGGTGTGCGAGGAGCGGAGGATGCCGGCCGCGTTGACCAACACGTCCAGGCCGCCGAGCGCCGCGATCGCCTCGGCCACGCCGGATACGACCGCGGCCTCGTCCGAGATGTCCAGCACCTGGATGGTCAGGCGGTCCGCGGTGCCGTCGGCGGTCGCGCGGTCCAGGGTCTTCTTCAGGCCGTCCTCGTTGACGTCGACGGCGACGACCTTCCCGCCCTCGGCGAGGATCCGGTGCGCGGTCGCCTGGCCGATGCCAGAGCCGCCGCCGGTGATCAGGACGTTCCGTCCGCTGAAGCGATCCATGGTGGTACTCCGTTCGTTCGTGGTCTCTCGACCTCGAACGACACGGTACGCCCATGTGGCATGACGTGCCAACAAGTCTCGATGTGACTTTTCGGCGCGATGTGCCATCTGAATGATCGACTGCGTACGCTGGCCCTTGTGACCGGACGCCCCTCCCTGACTCAGCGCCGCCGTGATGCCACCCGGCTGGAGATCGCCCGCACCGCCGCCGAGCTCTTCGCCGAGCAGGGGGCCGAGGCGACCACCGCGGAGGAGATCGCCCTCGCCGCGGGCATCTCGCTGCGCACCTTCTACCGCTACTTCTCGGTCAAGGAGGACGCCGTCGCGCCGCTGCTGGCGGCTGGCGGGCAGCGCTGGGTGGACCTGCTGGCGGAGAGCTCGGCGGACCTGCCGCTGCGCGAGGTGCTGGAGCGCTCGGCGGTCGCGTCGCTGACCCCGGCCGACGACGCGGCGGTCGAGGCGATGCACTGGACCCGCAGTCTGCTGCGCGACCCGCGGTTGGACGGCACCTGGCAGCGGGTCCACGCGGGCTCGGAGGAGCGGCTGCGGACGGTCCTGGCCGACCGCTGCCCGGTCGGCACCGACCCGCTGGAGCTCCGGCTGGCCGCCGCCGCGGCGACGGCGGCGATCCGGGTGGCCCTGGAGCAGTGGGCCTCCTCGGACGCCCCTGTCACCGGCCCGGGCTCCCCGCAGGACCTCGGCGCCCGCTGCATGCGGGAGCTCACGGCGGGGTTGGGGCTCTGGGCGCGGGTGGGCGGGGAGTAGCGAGGGTGGCTGGCGGCCGACGGGATTCGGCGTTCAGATGACAGATTTCGAAATCTGTCATCTGTTCTCTGTCATCTGAAATCTGAACGCTGTCATCTGTTCTCCGACGGCTCTCAGTCGGCTCCCTGCCCGCTCCCCGCTGACTGTCGGGCAGTGCTCAGTTTTCTCCAAGCTCCCGCTAGGGTTGGTGATCGCGCGCCCCGGCGGGGGAACCGGGGTGACCTCCTCGGATGTCCTGATCGGAGGGGGGCGGGGAGTTCGAGGCGTGGGAGCAAGTAGGACATGGGTCTGACGAGCCACAAGGTGCTGGCGCTGGCCATATTGATCGCCGTCGTGATGATGGCCTGCACGGTCTGGCTGTGGCCCAGACTCGCCAAGAAGTCCTGGCAGGCGGTGTTCGGTCGGATCGGAGCGCTGCTCGCCACCCAACTCGCCGTGCTCGCCGCGCTCGGTCTGGTGGCGAACAACTACTTCGCCTTCTACAGCAGCTGGGGCGACCTGCTGGGCACCGGTAGCACCGGCCCGGTGGTGATCCACAACAAGGCGGACGCCGCCGGCCGCCTCATGGTCGAGACCATCGGCCACGCCTCGGTGCAGGGCGGGGGAGCGCTGGGCCGCGAGCCCAGCCAGTCCGGTGAGATCCGCAAGATCCGGATCGACGGCAAGGTCAGCCGGCTGTCCACCGAGGGCTACGTCTACCTGCCGCCCCAGTACTTCCAGCCCGAGTACGCGCAGAAGCAGTTCCCGGCCGTGATCGTCAGCACCGGCTTCCCCGGGATCGCCGAGAACCTGATCACCCGGTTCAACTACCCGGGTGCCGCGCTCAAGCTGCTGCAGGAGGGCCGGATGCAGCCGACCGTCATGGTCCTGATGCGCCCCTCGCCCGCCCTGCCGCAGGACACCGAGTGCGAGGACATCCCGAACGGCGCCCAGTCCGACACCTACTTCAGCAAGGACGTCCCCTCGGCGATCCAGGCGAGCTTCCGGGTGTCGACCGACCCGCAGGCCTGGGCCTTCATGGGCAACTCGACCGGCGGCTACTGCGCACTCAAGCTGGCTATGCGCCACCCGGACGTCTTCCCGACCGCCGTCGCCCTGTCCGCCTACTACGACGCCGCCGACGACCCGACCACCGGCGACCTCTTCGGCGGCAGCAAGCAGCGCCGAGACGAGGCCAACCTGATGTGGCGGCTGAAGAACATGCCCCAGCCGAAGGTCTCCGTGCTGCTGGCCGGCACCAAGAAGGGCGACGGCAACTACCGGCAGGACACCGAGGCCTTCATCGACGCGGTGCACAGCCCGATGAAGGTCTCCTACAGCATGCTGGAGAACGGCGGTCACAACTTCGAGACCTGGAGCGCGCTGCTGCCGTCCTCGCTGGAGTGGTTGTCCGACCACCTCAAGGTGCCGAACCAGGCCGTCTGACGCCGAACGGTCCGAGAAGCTGAGCGTGAACTGAACCCCCGGAGCCACCAGCCCGGGGGTTCAGTTCACGCTCAGCCTGGCTCAGGCCACCCGCTCCAGCGTCCCCGCGTGCAGCTGCCCGACCCGGCCGCCCTCGCCCTCGAAGGTCCAGAAGGCCCGCACGGTCAGCTTGTTGAGGTCCATGACGTGGCTGACGGTGATCCCGCTCTGCTCCGTCCAGCTGACGAAGTAGATCTCCGGCGCGACCTCGGCGACATGCAGCAGCACGTCCTCCCACTGGCCTGCCGACTCGCCGAGGCCCTCCCAGCGCAGCCGCTTGCCGTCGGCCGAGTAGGTGTTGCGGAAGGCCGCGCCGTTGTCGGCCCGGAAGACGTAGGTACGGCCGGCGAAGGCGGGCAGGGACGCGGTCATGGTGGGGCGGGACCTCTTTTCGGGAGCGTGGGGCGGACCGTGCGGGGCGTGCAGGTCGTACAGACAGTGCAGGTCGTGCGGTCGTGCGGATCGGCTCGGGCACTTGTGCACGGCGGAAAATGTCAGGGCTCCAATTTATCCGACCGGGCCGACTTGGGCGGCCCCACGCCACGGTACGGTCCGCCACCGCGTCACCCGTCGCGGTCTGTGACCGGCACCTGGGCGTCGCACGCCGCACCTGCTTCGGCAACGGCGAGATCTACTCCGGCTGATCGCCGCACTCGATCGACTCGATCGGCGCTCTCGATCGCCATGCTTGATCGGCGCTGTTGATCAACTCAGCTACCACGCAGCGTCGTTGATCGACGCCACTGTGAGCTGTGCGACAACCGGCCCGACGGAGTTGTCCGTTTACGGACGGCCTGCCTAGCCTGCAACGGTCGTCCGCCCTCGCGGACCCCGCCGCCGGGACGCCGAGTCCTGTCCACCCGCCGGCGGGCAACCGAGCACCACAGCGGACGGGAGCGGGGGAACCAAGGTCAGCGCCCGGCCCTGCGCTCTCGCACGCGGGCCGCGGCTAGGGGTGAAGCCGCTCCACAGGCGGCCGGGCAACTGCAGCCCGAATCCGACAGCTCACCTCGCAGGCGTCGCAGAGGACTCCCATGCACCAGCCTGCCCGCCGCCGCGCGCCGCGCCACGCCCGTCCGTCCCACCGCGGCCGCGACGCCGCCCTTGCCGCCACCGGGGCGCTCGCCATCAGCGGTGCCGGCCTGCTCGGACTGCCGCCCGTCTCCGGCGCCCAGGCGGCCACCGGCCCGACCGTCACCCAGGACCGGCTCGCCCCCGCCACCATGGTCGCGGGCAAGGCCACCACTGCCTCGCTCGGCCTGCACTCCTCCTCCTGCTTCGTCGTCAAGACCGTCGGCGTCGGAGTGCGCGACGCCCGCGGCACCAACCTCGATTTCCCCGGCAACGCCACCAACCTGCAGATCTGCCCGAGCGGGGTCAACTTCACCAGCGGCGCGCGCACCCTGCCCGCCGGGACGTACACCCAGTTCGGCTTCTGGCAGGACTTCGGAAACACCTGGCACAACCTGCCCTCGCAGCAGCTGGTGGTCTCCGCCGCCGGTACGTCGACGCCGACCCCGTCGCCGACGAGCACGCCGTCCCCGACGAGCACGCCGTCGCCGACCACCGCCCCGTCGCCGACGGCCACGCCGTCGCCGACCACCGCCCCGTCGCCGACGGCCACGCCGTCGCCGACCACCGCCCCGTCCCCGACCACCGCCCCGTCCCCGACCACCGCCCCGTCCCCGACGACCAAGCCGTCGCCGACGGCCACCCCGTCCCCGACGACCGCGCCGTCGCCGACGGCCACCCCGTCCCCGACGACCGCGCCGTCGCCGACCGGCACCCCGAGCGCCACCGCGAGCCCGAGCACCCCGGCGCCGTCCTCCCCGATCGCCGGCAAGTCGCTGACCTGGTCCGACGAGTTCAACGGCCCGATCAACTGGGGTCAGCGCTGGGTCGGCGACAAGAGCACCTCGTACAAGTACGGCAACCACAACCCGGACGACAACAAGCTCGACTGGCTGAACAAGAACAACGTCACCGTCGCGAACGGAGTCGCCACCTTCACCGCCGCCCCCGGCGGGCCCACCCTGGAGAACGGCCAGCAGTCCTGGAACACCGGCTTCCTGACCACCGAGGGCTCCGCCGAGGGCTTCCAGGTCAAGACCGGTGACTACGCCGAGACCCGGGTCAAGCTGCCCTCCGGCACCGGCGCCTGGCCGGCCCTGTGGACGTGGAAGAACGGCAACGGGGAGATCGACTCCTTCGAGTACCACCCCGACAACCCGAACCTGCTGGAGCTGACCAACCACGTCAACCCCGGCAACCCCGACTACTACACCGACGCGAACGCCGTCGCGAAGGACCAGTGGGTGACCATCGGCACCTACTACGGCGCCAACTCGGTCGACTGGTACGTCAACGGCGTCAAGGTGTTCTCGGATGGCAAGGGCGTCGGCGCCAACTGGTCGGCGTACCTGATCCTCAACCTCTCGGTGTGCGCGGGCAAGTACCACCCCGCGCCGCAGGGCAACACCCCGATCACCTTCTCCGCCGACTACGTGCGCGTCTACCGCTGATCGCATCTGCAGCTGACCGCACGTAGCACGCGCGTACGTAGCGCACGTGGCGCACGGCGCACGTACCCCCGGAACCAGCCGCTCTCAGGAACCGGCAGCCGTCTCGACCACCGTGAGGTCGAACGGCTGCCGGTTGTTGCGTTCGTCCCGGTCGTCCGGGCTGTGCACCGCGACCGACCCGCCGGTCAGCGTGCCCGTCGGCAGGTCGGGGGAGAGCCGCACCGGGACGAGCGCGGTCGCGCTGCGCCCCTCCTTCAGCCCGGGCCCGAAGACGCAGCGCACCCGCTGGCCGCCCCCCAGTTCCTCGCAGTTCGCGGGGAGGTGCGGGCCCTCCGGTGTCACGCCGTCCGGCAGGGCGACGATCACGGCGAACGGCGAGGCCGTGGTGTCGGGGCCGCGGTTCGCGACGAAGGCGTGGATCGTGGTGGTGCCGCCGGGCGGGGCGGCCTCCGGGACGAGCCGGATCACCTCCAGGTCGGAGACGGACGGCACGGCGGCCGGGCTCAGCGGCGCGACCTCCAGGTCCGGCCGGGGCACGGGCCGGGTATCGGGCCGCAGGGCCCAGGACGGTCCGGCGGTCAGCATCGCGAGCGCGCAACCCGCCGCCGTGACAGCTGTGAACCCGGCGGCCCGGTCGGCCGCGCCGCCGGATCCGCCCCGAAGTCCCGTATGCCTGCCCTGCCCGCGCTCCACCACCGCTCATCGTTTCCTCGCGCTGCGGCCGCCCGCGCCGTCGCGGGCCGCGTCCGCACCAGGGTGGCGCAGCGGCGGCCGCCGACACGGCGCAACCCGCCCGCCCGTCCGTCGAACGGGGGATGTCGCGAGCGGGCGGCGGGGGACCCACCTCCCGCACTCGGCACCAGGATTGACGTGACGTCAGGGCGCGAGGACCTGCCCCAGCCGGGTCGCGATCTGGCGCATCACCGGCACCAGAGAGGAGGCGCCGGCCTGCTCCTCAAGCGCCCGGATCCGGGCCTCCGGGCCGGACACCGAGAGCGCGGTGGGCGTGGGCGCGCCGGGGACCGCGAGCGCGATGCAGCGGACGCCGATCTCCTGCTCCTGGTCGTCGACCACGTAGCCGCGCTCGCGCGCCTCGGCGAGCTGGTCCATCAGCTCCTGCGGGTCGGTGACGGTGTACTCGGTGTGTGCCGGCAGCGGGTTGGGGCCCAGGATCGCGCGCGCCTCGTCCTCGGGGAGCTGGGCGAGCAGCGCCTTGCCGACGCCGGTGCAGTGCGGCTGCACCCGCCGTCCGACCTCGGTGAACATCCGCATCGAGCGCCGCGACTGCACCTGTCCGACGTACACCACCTCGCCGCCCTCCAGTACCGCCAGGTTGGCGGTCTCGCCGGTGGCCTCCATGAGCTCGGCCAGGTAGGGGCGGGCCCAGCTGCCGAGCAGGCGGCCGGCCGTCTCGCCGAGGCGGATCAGTCGGGGGCCGAGGGTGTAGCGGCGCGTGGTGTCCTGGCGGACATAGCCCTGCTGGACGAGGGTACGAACCAGTCGGTGGATGGTCGGCATCGGGAGGCCGGAGCTGGTGGAGAGTTCGCTGAGGGTGGCCACGCCGCCGGAGTCGGCCAGCGCCTCCAGGAGTTGGAAGGCGCGTTCGACGGACTGCACGCCGCCGCTCGCGCGGTCGGCGCCTGTCGTCGATGCTGTGTCGGGGGTCGCAACCACCGGCGTTCCCTTCGCTGTCGGGGAGGAGTAGAGTCCCGGCGACCTCTTCAACAAACCGTTGAAATTCTGTATCGCGGAAACTAGTCTCCACCTTACAGAATCGAACTCGCCGACAGGCGGGTAACGATCGAGGAAGTTCCCAAGGGAGCTCCCACCGGAGCTCCCTTCGCCAGGCTCAACCGTCTTAGGAGTGTCCTGCTCATGGCTGCAGATCAGGGGCCCGTCGGCGCCTCCCCCGCCGCTCCGGTCGTCACTGTCGCCGGTCCGCGCGTCCACCGGGCGGAGGAGGTGCTCACTCCGGAGGCGGTCGCCTTCGTCGTCGGCCTCCATCGCGCCTTCGAGGGACGCCGGCAGGAGCTCCTGGCCAGGCGGAAGGCCCGCCGCGCCGAGATCGCCCGCACCGGCACGCTGGACTTCCTCCCGGAGACCGCCGACGTCCGGGCCGGCGACTGGAAGGTCGCCGAGGCTCCGCGCGCCCTCCAGGACCGCCGGGTCGAGATCACCGGCCCCACCGACCGCAAGATGGTCATCAACGCGCTCAACTCCGGGGCGAAGATCTGGCTCGCCGACTTCGAGGACGCCACCTCTCCGACCTGGGAGAACGTGGTCAGCGGCCAGGTCAACCTGATCGACGCCTTCGAGGGGCGGATCGACTTCACCAGCGCCGCCGGCAAGGCCTACACCCTCAAGCCCGCCGCCGAACTCGCCACCGTCGTGGTCCGCCCGCGCGGCTGGCACCTGGACGAGAACCACCTGCTGGTCGACGGCGTCCCGGTGGCCGGCGCGTTCGTCGACTTCGGCCTGTACTTCTTCCACAACGCCGCCCGGCTGCTCGCCAAGGGCGCCGAGGACCCCAACTCCGGCCCGTACTTCTACCTGCCGAAGACCGAGAGCCACCTCGAAGCCCGGCTGTGGAACGACGTGTTCACCCACGCCCAGGCCGAACTCGGCCTCCCGTACGGCACCGTCCGCGCCACCGTGCTGATCGAGACCATCACCGCCGCCTTCGAGATGGACGAGATCCTCTACGAGCTGCGCGACCACGCGGCCGGCCTCAACGCCGGGCGCTGGGACTACCTGTTCTCGATCGTCAAGAACTTCCGGGACGCGGGCGAGCACTACATCCTGCCGGACCGCAATAGCGTCACCATGGCTTCGCCGTTCATGGCCGCGTACACCCGGCTGCTGGTGCAGACCTGCCACAAGCGCGGAGCCCACGCGATCGGCGGCATGGCCGCGTTCATCCCCAGCCGCAAGGACCCGGAGGTCAACGCCGCCGCGCTGGAAAAGGTCAAGGCGGACAAGGACCGCGAGGCCGGCAACGGCTTCGACGGCTCCTGGGTCGCCCACCCGGACCTGGTGCCGGTTGCCCGCGCCTCCTTCGACGCGGTGCTCGGCGAGCGCCCCAACCAGAAGGACAACCCGGGGCCGTCCGAGCCGGTCAGCGCCGCCGAACTGCTCGACATCGCGGGCGCCGGTGGCACCTGCACCCACGCCGGGCTGCACAACGCCGTCCAGGTCGGCATCCGCTACATCGAGGCATGGCTGCGCGGGCTCGGCGCGGTCGGCATCTTCAACATGATGGAGGACGCCGCCACTGCCGAGATCTCCCGCTCGCAGATCTGGCAGTGGATCCACAACGGGGTCGTGCTGTCCGACACCGGCGAGAAGGCCACCGCCGAGCTGGTCCGCACCCTGGTCGCCGCGGAGCTGGCTGAACTCCGCACCGAGCTGGGTGCCGAGGCCTACGCCGCCGGCCGCTGGCGCGAGGCCGCCCAGCTCTTCGAACAGGTCTCCCTGGCCGAGGAGTTCGCGGACTTCCTGACCCTCCCCGCGCTTCCCCTGCTGGGCTGAGCACCAATCTATCCGCCGGCGCCGCCGCTGCCGCCTGCCGGGCTGTAGCAGTTCCGCCGCCCATTTGCTCCGTTCCGTACGGCGACGAAATCCACCTGTCCTCTTGTCGCCGTGCGGAACGGTCCTTTTTGTCACGGTCTTTGAATCTGTGAGGAGTCCATCCATGGCGCGCATCTTCTTCAACGGTCAGGCGATGGTCGGCGGACCGTTCCACGCCAAGGTCGCCGACGCCCTGATCGGCCCGGCCCGCACCGCCCCCGGCTACCGCTTCTTCTCCATCGACCACAGCGGCGGGACGGACGTCTGCCCGGGACTGCTGGCCGATCCGGCGGTGGACACCGCGATCGAGGGAGAGCTGTACGACATCAGCCTGGAGCGCCTGCGGGACGTCATCCTGCCCGGGGAGCCGCGCGAGCTGGAGCTGGGCGTGATCAAGCTGGAGGACGGCTCGGCGTGCCTGTCCATGCTGCTCGCCCGGGGCGAGCTGGAGCGTGGCGTGCACCGCGAGATCACCCACCACGGCGGCTGGCGCGCCTACCTGGCGACGCTGGGGCGTACGGCCTGACATTGAGGGCCTGACTGGCAGCCGACGGATGACAGATTGCAGATGACAACTTTCGTCATCTGTTATCTGTTATCCGTCGGCTGTTCGCCGTTGTCTGCCGTCCGCCCGGCGCCCCTCGGCCGGCCAGCGTCTGGCCGTGGTCGGTGAGGCCTGGAGGCGTTCGGCGGCCCGCCGCAGCGGCCAGCCGTCCTCGACGGCGCGGCGCTCGTGCTCGCCTCCTCTTCGCTCTCGCCGGATTCGCGCTGGTCCCGGCCGTACGGCGCTCGGCCGGGTGGGGGCCGGTTCCCCGGGCACGCCGCAGCCCCGGACCCTCGCCGTGGGTCCGGGGCTGCGGTCCGCGCACCGACGGCAGCGAACAGATAACAGATAACAGATAACGAAATCCGTCAGCTGCCAGCTGTCCGTCGCCCGGAGACGCGCGGAGTCCGGGTCACGCACCGTCCCTGGGCGGCCCGGAGTACAGGGGGTGGGCAGAGAAGCAGGACCCCGTCCCGTCAGAGCGGCCGGGAGGCGAGCTCCTTGGCCGCGCGGGCGCAGGCGTGGGCGATCCGGTCCTCGTTGACGGTGGTCAGCTCGCCCTTCTCGACCACGGCGTTGCCGTTGACGAACAGCACCGCCAGCGGCGGCAGCGCGCCGAAGGTGAGGGCCGCGACCGGGTCGGCGATCGAGGAGTGCATGATCCCGTCGATCTTCCACAGCGCCAGGTCGGCGAGCTTGCCGACCTCGATCGAGCCGATCTCGTCCTGGCGCCCGAGCACCCGGGCCCCGCCCATGGTGCCCAGCCGCAGCGCCTGGCGCCCGGTGAGGGCGGTCGGGTAGCCGTGCAGCCGGTTGATCAGCAGCGCGTTGCGCAGCTCCGTACCCAGCTCGCCGGACTCGTTGGAGGCGGTGCCGTCCACACCGAGCCCGACCGGCACGCCGGCCTTGAGCATGTCGGGCACCCGGGCGATCCCGGCGGCCAGGCGGGCGTTGGAGGAGGGGCAGTGCGCGACGCCGGTGCCGGTCTCGGCGAACTTGGCGATGTCGGAGTCGTTCATGTGGACGCAGTGCGCCATCCAGACGTCCTCGCCGAGCCAGCCCACCGACTCGAAGTAGTCGGTCGGCCCCATGCCGAACAGCTCCTTGCAGAACTGCTCCTCCTCGGCCGTCTCCGAGCCGTGGGTGTGCAGCCGTACGCCCTTGCGGCGGGCGAGTTCGGCGGACTGGCGCAGCAGGTCGGTGGAGACCGAGAACGGCGAGCACGGCGCCAGCGCGATGTGCAGCATCGAGCCGAAGGCGGCGTCGTGGTAGCGGTCCACGGCGGCCTCGGAAGCGGCCAGGATGTCGTCCAGCTCCTCGACCGCGTGGTCCGGCGGCAGCCCGCCGTCCTTCTTGCTGCGGTCCATCGAGCCGCGCAGCGCGGTGAAGCGCATGCCGAGCTCCTGGACGGCCTCGATGGAGGCGCCGAGGACGTCGCCGCCGTCCTTGGGGAAGACATAGTGGTGGTCCGAGGCGGTGGTGCAGCCGGACTTGAGCAGGGCGGCGGCCGAGCCCTGGCTGGCGGCGTGCACGAGCTTCTCGTCGATCCGCGCCCAGGTCGGGTAGAGGGCGACCAGCCAGTCGAACAGGATGTTGTCCTGGGCGAGGCCGCGGGTGATCCACTGGTAGAAGTGGTGGTGGGTGTTGACCAGGCCCGGGGTGAGCAGGTGGCCCTCGCCGTTGATCCGGCGCACCACGTTGTCCAGCCATGCCGGGGCGGGGCCGTTTCCGACGGACTCGATCGTGTTGCCGAGGATGACCACGTGGCCTCGGGCGTACTCGGTGTCAGCGGCGTCGACGGTGGCGATCGCGACGTTCTCGATCACGATCCGCTGGTCGGCGGGCGGGGGCTGGACTGCCATGGTTTCACTCCTATGGGGGAGGGCCAGGAGGGGCGCGCACCTAGTGGTACGCGCCCCTGCCCGGACCGGTCAGGACGGTGTCGCCGTCGGCACCGTCGCGCCGGAGGTCTGGCCGGATCTGGTCCGGGGGGCGGCTCCGACGTGGTGGAACAGCAGGTTGAGCAGGACGGCCATCACGCAGCCGGCCGAGATCCCCGAGTGCATCAGGGTCCGGACGGCCTCCGGGAAGGAGTCGTAGAAGGTCGGCACGGCGATCGGGATGATGCCGACCCCGAGCGAGACCGACACCAGGATGGTGTTGGAGCTGGACTCCATGCCGGCCTCCGCGAGGGTGCGGATCCCGCTCGCCGCGACCGTGCCGAAGAGCACGATCCCGGCGCCGCCGAGGACGGGCTGCGGAACCAGGGAGACGACCGAGCCGAGCACGGGGAAGAGCCCCAGCAGGATCAGGATGCCTCCGCCGGCCGCGACCACGAAGCGGCTGCGGATCTTCGTCAGCGCCACCAGCCCGATGTTCTGGGCGAAGGCGCTGGCGGCGAAGCCGTTGAAGACGGGGCTGAGCGCGGTGGCCAGTCCGTCGGCCCGCAGGCCGGCGGCCAGCGTGGCTTCGTCGGCCTCGCGGTCGACGATCTTGCCGAGCGCGAGCATGTCGGCGGTGGATTCGGTCATCGAGACCACCATGACAATGCAGAGCGAGGCGATCGCGGCTCCGTCGAACATCGGCGCGCCGAAGTGGAACGGGGAGGGGAGGGCGAAGACCTTCGCGTCCTGGACCGCGCTGAAGTCGGCCAGCCCCAGCGGGAAGGCGATCAGGGTGCCGAACGCCAGACCGATGAGCAGGGACAGCTGCTGCCAGAAGCCGCGCAGCAGCCGGTTGCAGAGCACCACCGCGGCGAGGGTGATCGCGGCGAGGCCGATGGCCCGCATGGAGCCGTACCCGGGGGCGCTCGGCGAGCCGCCGCGCGCCCAGTTCACCGCGACCGGGAGCAGGGACACCCCGATGAGGGTGATCACGGTGCCCTGGACGACCGGGGGGAAGAACCGGATGAGCTTGCAGAAGTACGGCGCCGCGAGGAAGCACAGGGCCCCCGCGACGATCACCGCTCCGAAGATCACCGGGAGGGCGTCCTTCGGTCCCCCTGTTCTTTCGATAGAGCCATTGGCGATGGCGATCATGGGCGCGACGCCCGCGAACGAGACGCCGTTCACGAACGGCAGTCGCGCGCCGATCTTCCAGACGCCGAGGGTCTGGAGCAGGGTGGCCAGGCCGGCGGTGAACAGGCTGGCCGAGATGAGCAGGGCGAGGTCGGCGGCGGAGAGTCCGACGCCGGCGCCGACGATGAGCGGGGGTGCGACGACCCCCGTGTACATCGCGGCGACGTGCTGGAGCCCGGTGGAGAACAGCTTCACCGGGGGCAGCACCTCGTCCACGGGATGGGTGGCGGACCCGGACGGCGTGCCGGGGAGACGGTGTGGCGTGCCGTCCGGGTCTGGGGTTCTTGCTGGGGTGGAACCGCCGTCTGAACTGCTGGTGTTGCTGGGTGCCATGTCGAGCCCCTCTTGTGCCCGTGGCTCCCGGCGCGCCCGTGGCGCTGGAGACCCCCCGAGGGCGGGACGGCGGAGCAAGGATCCCTCGGAGCGCTTCTCCAGTGCCCCGGGCCGGCCGCCGCGAGGCGAACACGAACTCCGGTTGGTGGGGGTGGAGAAACAGGTGGTGCGGATGGTGCCGGTGGTGCTGTCCGCCCGGACTCGACCGGCCCGTGGGGGCCGGAGGGTGCGGCGACTCCGGGCGGAGTCCATGCGGTTGGGGCGGGGGAGGTCAGACGACCGGGATGACCGGCACGACGCCCTCGCGGTGCACGGTGCCCTCGATCAGGCCGTACATGCGGTCCGCGGCGTAGTAGACCTCGTTCTCGTTCTTGAGGCCGAAGGGCTCCAGGTCGACGAGGAAGTGGTGCTTGTTGGGCAGTTCGAGGCGTACCTCGTCCACCTCGGCGCGGTTGTTGAGGACCCGGGTGCCCATCGCGTGCAGGGTCTGCTGCAGCGAGTAGGAGTAGGTCTCGGCGAACGCCTCCAGCAGGTGCCGCTTCACGTGGGTGTAGGAGCGGTTCCAGTTGGGCTGGGCCTCGCCGTCCCGGCCGCTGTAGCCGTACTTCCAGCGGGCGGTGACCTGGGTGGCGAGGATGCGGTCGTACGCCTCCTGCAGGGTGGTGTACTTGTCCTTGATGTAGCCCCAGAACTCCGAGTTGGTGGAGTTCATGACGATGAGGTCCTTGAGGCCGGAGATGACCTGGACCTTCTCGCCGTCGTAGACGACCTCGGTGGTGCGGGTCTCCTGGCCGCTGCGGACGAAGGAGTGGCCGACCTCCTCCGAGCCGATGAAGCGGGCCGAGCTGTCCGGCGTCTTGATCCGGTCCCAGGCGTACTCCTCGATCCGGATCCGGGCGCTGTGCACGACGCCGCGCTCGGTGTTGTCGACGAAGTGCCGGGCCAGCAGGATGCCGAACGCCTCGGCCGACTCGATGCCGTACTCCTTGGCGAAGGCGTAGACGGTGTTCTTGGTGGTGTCGGTGGGAAGGCAGTTGGCGTTGGACCCGGTGAGATGGACGTCCTCGAACTCGCCCTGGAGGGAGACCGAGACGTTCAGGTCCTTGATCTCGTGGCGGGTGGAGTCGCGGTAGACCCGGACGATGCGGTTCTCCGCCTTGCCGTACTGGTTCTGACCGAGCACGTGGGCCATGACAGGCTCCTAAGCTTCCAGGTCGGTCTACTAGCTTCCGCGGTAGACCGAGTATCCGAACGGGTTCAGCAGCAGCGGCACGTGGTAGTGGTGCTGCGCGGGCGCGACCGTGAAGACGATCGAGACCTCGGGGAAGAACGGCGGCTCCGTCGACAGCTGCGCGTAGTGGGCGCCGGTGTCGAAGAGCAGCCGGACGACCGAGCCCGCCTCCACGGCCGGCAGGTCCTTGACCCGGCCGTCGGAGTCCGTGGCGGAGGTGCCGAGCACCTGCCAGCCACCCTCGGTGTGCAGTGCGAGCTCGACCGGGACGCCCTCGGCCGGGCGGCCGAGGCTGGTGTCGAGCACGTGGGTGGAGATGCCAGTCATGGGTGAGGTGACCTTACTGATGGCAGAGGTGGTGGTGCGCCGGTTCTCTGGTGGAGATGGGACATCCGGACGGCATGCGCCCGTCCACGAAGCATTCTTGACGATGCGTCAGGACTCGTCGAGGAGGCGGTTGAGTCGGATGTCGTTGATCTTGCGCAGTTCGCCCCGGACGATCTCCGCCTCGGTGGCGGGGTCGTTGGGGTGGCGCTCGCGCAGGGCGGCGAGCATGGTGGCCGCGGTGCGGCCGGTCGCGCAGATCAGGAACACGTGGCCGAACTTCGCCTCGTAGGCGGCGTTGGCCTCGTGCAGTTCGTCGAGGATCGCCTGATCCACGCCCTGGATGCCGGCCTGCTCGCGTTCGGAGGTGGCGTCGCCCGTCCTGGGCTGTCCGATCCGGGCGTGTCCGGCCATCGCGTCGCGCAGGTCGGCGTCGGTCAGTCCGGCCATCGCCGCCGCGTTGGCGGCGAGCAGGGCCTCGCGGCTGGACCAGGGCTTGGCCGCCGCGATCGCGGCGGCCCAACCGGGGCTGGAGCATACCTCCAGCAGGATCCCTTCCAGCTCCGCGGCATCGGCCGCGGCCAGGGCGTCAAGGGCGTGGGGGTGGTTGGTCACGAGTGGACCTCCTGAAGAGTGGTGCCACCCGGAAAAGCTAGATCGACCCCACCCGGCCGTCAACAGTTTGTTGAACGGTTGGTGGTTACGTTTTGAACCGGCCCGCGATGCCGGGCCCTTTCGTGTGTGATTCGCCAAGTGTGCCCCGCCCTGGGTCGATCCACACTTTCCCCGGCGGCGGGGTCACTCGCTTCGCGGGCCGTTCAGGAGGACTTCGTGCCGTCCTGGCGGTTGAGGTAGTTGTACACGGTGAAGCGGCTGACGCCGAGCGCCGAGGCGACCGTCTCGACCCCGTGGCGGACGGTGAAGGCGCCGCGCTCCTCCAGGAGGGCGACGACCCGCTGCTTCTCCCAGCGGTCGAGCTCCGCCAGCGGTCGGCCGTCGAACTGGCGGGCCATCTCGGCCAGCAGCCGGTCCAGCGCGCTGCTCAGGTGCGGCAGCCGGACGGCCAGGGCCGGGGCGCCCTCCCACTCCAGGACGACGTCCTCGCCCTTCGCCTCGTCCAGCGGGACGGGCGTCGCGCCGACCGCGTCCAGCAGCGGCTTGACCGCCGCGGCGAGCGGGTGTTCCGCGTGCTCGGTCACGGCGTACCGCCCTCCTCGCCCAGCACGCTGACCTGGACCGAGATCCGGGTCGCCCCGGCGTCCAGGGTCTCCCGGAGCAGTCGGGTCACCGCGGCGAGGACCTGGTCGGCCTCGCCCTCGGCGCCGGTCCCGAAGGGGCCGACCGACACGTCCAGGCCGGCCTCGTCGACGACCTTGCGGGCCGCCGCGGCGTGCTCGGGGAACGTGTCCAGTTCGAACGGTTCTGTCGTGAACTCCACCATCAATCGCACGTGCTCACTGTATCGAGCGGGGGTGGCGGCGGGCAGGGGCTGGGTGATCGAACAGCCGCGGGCCCGGGCGGCGGGCGCCGTCCAGTCGCTTCAACAAAATGTTGCGACGCCCTTGACACCCACTCGGTGAGCCGGAGATGCTTCCACCACACAGAATCCCTCTTCCGGATCGTGGAAGTTGCGGATGAAGGAAGAGAGTGAGAGGTGATGGACGTGACGGCGGCTGCCAAGCACGGCTTCACGGTCAACCTGTCGATCCTGTTCAGCGAACTCCCGCTGCTGGAGCGCCCCGCGGCGGCTGCCGCGGCCGGCTTCACGGCCGCCGAGCTCTGGTGGCCGTTCGGCACGGAGCACAGCCCCTCCCGGGCCGAACTGGACGCGCTGCGCAAGGCGTTCAGTGACGCGGGGGTCCGGCTCACCGGCCTCAACTTCCTGGACGACCTGAGCCAGGGCGTCCGGGGCACCGTCTCGGTCCCGTCCGAGAAGGAGCGGTTCCGCGCCAACGTCCCGGTCGCGGCGGAGCTCGCCGCCTCGCTCGGTGCCACCGCGCTCAATGCGCTGTACGGCAACCGGGTCGAGGGCGTCGAGCCGGCCGAGCAGGACGCGCTCGCGCTGGAGAACCTGGTCATCGCCGCCAGGGCCGCGCACGAGATCGGCGCGATCCTGCTGGTCGAGGCCCTCAACAAGGCCGAGTCGCCGGACTACCCGCTGGTCTCCGCCGCCGCCGCGGTCGAGGTGGTCGACAGGGTCAACGCCGCCACCGGCCTGGGGAACGCGAAGTTCCTCTGCGACCTCTACCACCTGGCCAAGAACGGCGAGGACCTGGCGGCGGTCATCGACACCTACGCCGACCGGATCGGCCACGTGCAGATCGCCGACAACCCGGGCCGCAACGAGCCCGGCACCGGCGAGCTGGACTTCGAGGACCTGTTCGCCCGGCTCAGCGCCGCCGGCTACAGCGGCTCGATCGGCCTGGAGTACCGCCCCTCCACCGGCGTCAGCGCCGACAGCTTCGGCTGGCTGCCGCGCGAGCTGCGCCCCGCCCGCTAGCGCGGCCCGCCCGCGCAATCCGGCGGCGCGGTCCGGCGGCGCGGTCCGGGGGCGTGCCCACGTCCCGTCCGTCCGCCCGGCAAGCCACCACCCACCCCGCACACGTAAGGAACTCGACGCGATGAGCGCCTCCCGCAAGATTGCCTTCGTCGGCCTCGGCATCATGGGCAAGCCCATGGCCGTCAACCTGGTCAAGGCCGGCCATCAGGTGACCGGCTTCGACCTCTCCCAGGCCTCGATCGACGCCGTCATCGCGGCCGGTGGCCAGGGTGCCGCCAGCATCGCGGACGCGGTGAAGGATGCCGAGGTCGTCATCACCATGGTCCCGGCCGACCCGCACGTCGAGGCGGTCATCCTCGGCGAGGGCGGTGTCCTGGAGAACGTCAAGGCCGGCACCCTGGTGATCGACATGTCCTCGATCACCCCGCAGACCTCCATCAAGGTCGGCAAGGCCGCCCGGGAGAAGGGCGTGCGCACGCTGGACGCCCCGGTCTCCGGTGGCGAGGCCGGCGCGATCGAGGCAGTGCTGTCGATCATGGTCGGCGGCGAGGCCGCGGACTTCGCCGAGGCCAAGCCGCTGTTCGACGCGCTGGGCACCACGGTGATCCACGTCGGCCCCGACGGCGCCGGCCAGACCGTCAAGGCCGCCAACCAGCTGATCGTCGCGGTCAACATCCAGGTGCTCGCCGAGGCCGTGGTGTTCCTGGAGAACGCCGGTGTCGACCTCGCCGCCGCGCTGGACGTGCTCGGCGGCGGCCTGGCCGGCTCGACCGTGCTCAACCGCAAGAAGGCGAACATGCTCAACCGCGAGTTCGCCCCCGGCTTCCGGATCGACCTGCACCACAAGGACATGGGCATCGTCACCGACGCCGCCCGGGCCGTGGGCGCCGCGCTGCCGGTCGGCGCCGTGGTGGCCCAGCTGGTCGCCTCCGCCCGGGCCAACGGCGACGGTTCGCTGGACCACTCGGCGCTGCTGCGCGGCGTCGAGCGGCTCTCCGGCCGCGAGGTCAAGTAACCCCGACCAGGGCCTTCGGCCCGAACAAGCTCCTCCTGGCGGCGTGTACCTGATCCGGTCGTGCCCGCGCCGCCAGGAGGCCAGACCCGACCGGCGTGCGGGCCGGGGCTCATCCACCCGCCCGCCGGTCGATCCAACCGGTGACGCGCGCACCCTCCCCGGGGGCACTTCGGTCGTGCCTCGCGCGTCGCCTGGCCCCCTCCCCGCCGAGGGGAGCCCCTCGTACGTCGGAAGCGGGACGAGTGGGGGTACCTCCCGGCCGAAGGCTGGGGGAGAACGGCGGGGAGGGGGCCGCACCACCCGGGAGGGTCTCGCATCCCCGAGGCCATCGGACCCATGCTTGTCGAACCACCGCCAGACCCCGTACGGAAGTGAGGACCACGCGATGCCCCCCACCCCCCACCAGGGCCATGTGGTCGTAGCTCCGGACAAGTTCAAGGGCACCCTGGAGGGTGCCGAGGTCGCCGCCCGGATCGCCGCCGGCATCCGGCGCGCCGCGCCCGGCACCGAGGTGCGCGAGCTGCCCGTCGCCGACGGCGGCGAGGGCACCCTGGCCGCCGCGCTCGCGGCCGGCTTCACCCGTGTCGCGGCCAAGGTGGCCGGCCCGACCGGCCTGCCGGTGGACGCCGCGCTGGCCGTCCGCGGCGACACCGCCGTGGTCGAGCTGGCCCAGGCCTCCGGCCTCGCCCGGCTGCCCGGCGGCCGCACCGCCCCGCTCGCGGCCGGCTCCTACGGGGTCGGCCAGCTGATCGGCCGGGCGGTCGCGATGGGCGCCAAGCGGATCGTGCTGGGCCTCGGCGGCAGCGCCTGCACCGACGGCGGCGCCGGCATGGTGCAGGCGCTCGGGGTGTGCCTGCAGGACGCCGACGGCGCCGAACTGCCGCCCGGCGGGGCCGCGTTGCGCAAGCTCGACCGGATCGACGTCGGCCGCCTGGCCGAGCTGCTGACCGGCGTCGAGATCGTGGTCGCCTGCGACGTGGACAACCCGCTGCTCGGCCCGCGCGGCGCGACCGCCGTCTACGGCCCGCAGAAGGGCGCCGACGGGGACGACCTGGTGGTCCTGGAGGAGGGCCTGACCCGCTTCGCCGACCAGGTCGCCGCGGTCACCGGGCGCGACGTGCGGGAGGCCCCGGGCGCCGGGGCCGCGGGCGGGGTGGGCTTCGCCGCCCTCGCCCTGCTCGGCGCCACCATGCGACCCGGCATCGAGCTGCTGCTCGAACTGCTGGGTTTCGACGAGGCCGTGCGTGGGGCACGCCTTGTCGTCACCGGCGAGGGCTGCCTGGACGCGCAGACGCTCCATGGCAAGGCCCCCGCCGGAGTCGCCGCAGCGGCTGCCCGGGCGGGGGTTCGGGTGGCCGCTGTGGCGGGCCGGTTGGAGCTCTCCGAGCCCGAGTGGCGCGCGGCCGGCTTCACCGCCGCGATCGCCCTCACCGACCTGGCCGAGCAACCGGGGGACAGTATGACCAGGGCCGGTGAGCTGGCCGAGGTCGCGGGGGAGCGGCTGGCCGAGGAGCTGCTGCCGGGCTGAGCCCTCGTACGTTCCTCCATTGACGTTTTGTTGAAGGCAGGCCTAGGCTCCCGGCAATCCTTCGCCTCCACCCGTGTTCCACCACCCCAACTCCCAGGTTTCGGAGGTCCCCCATGCCTTTCAGCCAGCCGACGGTGATCCGCTCCCGTCGGGCGGTGCTGCCCGACGGTGAGCGCCCCGCGGACGTGCTGATCCGGGACGGGAAGATCGAGCAGGTCGCCGCGTACGGCTCGCTCACGGTCGGCGACAGCCAGCTCGTCGATCTCGGCGACACGGCCCTGCTGCCCGGCCTGGTCGACACCCACGTGCACGTGAACGAGCCCGGCCGGACCGAGTGGGAGGGCTTCGCCACCGCCACCCGGGCTGCCGCGGCCGGCGGCGTCACCACGATCATCGACATGCCGCTCAACTCGATCCCGCCCACCACCACGGTGGAGGGGCTGGCCGCCAAGCGGAAGACCGCCGAGGGCCAGGCCTGGGTCGACCTCGGCTTCTGGGGCGGCGCCGTCCCCGGCAACGTCCCGGACCTCGAACCCCTGTACCGGGAAGGCGTGTTCGGCTTCAAGAGCTTCCTCGCCCCCTCCGGCGTCGACGAGTTCCCGCACGTCGAGGGCGCCGATCTGGAGGCCGCGCTGGCCGAACAGGCCCGGATCGGGGCCCTGGCGATCATCCACGCCGAGGACCCCGGCGTGCTGGCCGCCGCGCCGCAGCAACCCGGCGCCCACTACCGGGACTTCCTCGCCTCCCGCCCCGCCGACGCGGAGACCGCGGCCGTTGCCCACCTGCTCGAAACCGCCCGGCGCACCGGCGCCCGGGTGCACATCCTGCACGTCTCCTCGGCGGCCGTGCTGCCGCTGCTGCGCCGGGCCCGCGAGGACGGCGTACGGGTCACCGCCGAGACCTGCCCGCACTACCTGACCCTCGCGGCCGAGCAGGTGCCGGACGGCGACACCGCCTTCAAGTGCTGCCCGCCGATCCGCGACGAGGCCAACCGGGACGCGCTCTGGGAGGCCCTGGGACGCGGTGAGTTCATCGCCGTCGTCTCCGACCACTCGCCGTCCACCCCCGACCTCAAACTGCTGCCGGAGTACGGCGGCAGCGGCGACTTCGCGGCCGCCTGGGGTGGCATCGCCTCGCTGCAGCTGGGCCTGTCGGCCGTCTGGACCGAGGCCCGGCGACGCGGCCACACCCTGGCCGACGTGGTGCGCTGGATGTCCGCCGGACCGGCCGAGCTGGTCGGCCTCACCGGCACCAAGGGCGCCATCGCGGTGGGCTGCGACGCCGACCTGGTCGCCTTCGATCCCAACGCTGAATTCGCCGTCCACCCGGGGGAGTTGCACCACCGCAACCCGGTGACCCCGTACGCGGGACGGACGTTGACCGGTGTCGTCCGCACCACCTGGCTGCGCGGCCGCGCGGTGGACACCGGCGCCGAGCCCTGCGGTCGTCAACTCACCCGGCCGGCCAGCTCCCTTTCCGACACCGCTTCTTGAACCGACACTGCCTGAACCCACACCGTCTTTCCGAGGAGAGTCAGTGACCACTGCCGACACCCCGAGCGCTCCCTTCACCGAGCTGGTCAACCTGGCCTCCCGGCTGCTCGGCGCGGGCGTCGTCGCCACCAATGAGGACACCTTCGCGGACGCGGAGAACCTGCTGGTCGCCAAGCCCGCCGAGTTCCGCCCGCACACCTTCGGTCACAAGGGCCAGATCATGGACGGCTGGGAGTCCAAGCGCCGCCGCGGCGTCTCCGCCGACCAGCCGCACCCCACCGACCAGGACCACGACTGGGCGATCGTCCGGCTCGGCGTCGGCGGCGTGATCCGCGGCCTGATCGTCGACACCGCCCACTTCACCGGCAACTACCCGGAGAGCGCCTCGGTCGAGGCCGCCTCCGTACCCGGGCACCCCTCGCCCGAGGAACTGCAGGACGCCGAGTGGACCGTCATCGTGCCGCGCACCCCGCTCCAGGGGGACACCGCCCACGAGTTCGCCGTCCAGGACGACACCCGCTACACCCACGTGCGGCTGAACATCTTCCCGGACGGCGGCGTCGCCCGGCTCCGGGTGCACGGCGAGGTGCTGCCCGACCCGCGCGAACTGGACGGCCTCACCTTCGACCTGGCCGCCCAGGAGTACGGCGGCGTCGCCGAGGCGGCCTCCGACCGCTACTTCTCCTCCCCGCACAACCTGAACGCTCCCGGTCGCGCCTCCGTCATGGGCGAGGGCTGGGAGACCCGGCGTCGGCGCGACAAGGCCAACGACTGGGTGCAGATCGCCCTGGCCGGGGGCGGTGAGGTCCTGGCCGCCGAGGTGGACACCACCCACTTCGTCGCCAATGCCCCCGGCTGGGCCGACCTGATCGGCTTCGACGCCTCGACCGGACAGGACCCGGCGGACGGCGAGTGGTTCGAGATCCTGCCCCGCACCCGCCTGCAGCCCGACACCCGGCACCGCTTCCGGCTCGACGTGGGCCGCCCGGTGACCCACGTGCGGATCAACGTCTACCCGGACGGCGGGCTCGCCCGCCTCCGGCTCACCGGCCGCCTCACCGAGGCCGGCCGCGCGGCCCTCGCGCTGCGCTGGTTCAACGCCGTCCCGGCCGCCGAGGCCGCCGCCGCGCTCGCCGCCGCCGGCCTGTCCGGCGAGGAGGCCGCCGCGCTGGCCGCCGCCCGCCCGCTGGCGGACCCGGCCGCGGCCACCGCCGCGGCGGCCGGCCTCCAGCCGGCCGACGGCCCCGACGGCGAGCACTCGGCCCGCCGCCGCTCGGCGCTCTGGCGCCTGCTCGGCGTCTGAGCCCCGCGCGCCCGCCCACCTCTCCACGCACCGCCTTATCGACACCTGAAGGACCCTCCATGTCCAAGATCCTGACCACGGAGTCCGGCGCCCCGGTCGCCGACAACCAGAACTCGGCCTCGGCCGGCGAGTACGGCCCGCTGCTGATCCAGGACCAGCACCTGCTGGAGAAGCTGGCCCGGTTCAACCGCGAGCGCATCCCGGAGCGCGTCGTGCACGCCCGCGGCTCCGGCGCGTACGGCTACTTCGAGGTCACCGACGAGGTGTCGCAGTACACCCGGGCGGCGTTCCTGTCCGAGGTCGGCAAGCGCACCGAGGTCTTCCTGCGCTTCTCGACCGTGGCCGGCAACCTGGGCGCCAGCGACGCGGTGCGCGACCCGCGCGGCTTCGCGGTGAAGTTCTACACCGAGGACGGCAACTACGACCTCGTCGGCAACAACACCCCGGTGTTCTTCATCAAGGACCCGATCAAGTTCCCCGACTTCATCCACTCGCAGAAGCGCGACCCGTACACCGGCGTGCAGGAGGCGGACAACGTCTGGGACTTCTGGGCCCACTCGCCGGCCTCGACCCACCAGATCACCTGGCTGTTCGGTGACCGCGGCATCCCCGCGTCCTACCGTCACATGAACGGCTACGGCTCGCACACCTACCAGTGGGTCAACGCCGAGGGCGAGGCCTACTGGGTGAAGTACCACTTCAAGACCAACCAGGGCATCCGCAGCCTGGACGGCGACCAGGCCGCCGAGGTGCTCGGCGCCGACGCCGACTCGCACCAGCGCGACCTGCACCAGGCCATCGAGCGCGGGGTGTTCCCGTCCTGGACCCTCTACGTCCAGCTGATGCCGGTCGCCGAGGCCGCGGACTACCGCTTCAACCCCTTCGACCTCACCAAGGTGTGGCCGCACGCCGACTACCCGCTGGTCAAGGTCGGCCGCCTGGTGCTCAACAAGAACCCGGAGAACGTCTTCGCCGAGGTCGAGCAGTCCGCGTTCTCGCCGAACAACTTCGTGCCCGGCATCGGCCCCTCCCCGGACAAGATGCTCCAGGGCCGCCTGTTCGCCTACGCCGATGCCCAGCGCTACCGCCTCGGGGTCAACCACACCCTGCTGCCGGTGAACGCCCCGCGCGCCACCGAGGCCAACAACTACGGGCGGGACGGCTCCATGGCCGTCAACAGCGCCGGCCGCGGCAAGAACTACGAGCCCAACTCGTACGACGGCCCGGTCCAGAGTGACAGCGCGCTCGCCGCGCCGGTCAAGGTGGACGGCTACACCGGCACCTACACCACGCCGGCCCACACCAAGGACGACGACTTCTTCCAGGCCGGCGAGCTGTACCGGCTGATGTCGGAGGGCGAGAAGACCCGCCTGATCAACAACATCGCGGGCTTCCTGGCACAGGTGACGCGGGAGGACGTGGTGGAGAAGAACCTGGCCCACTTCCACGCCGCAGACGAGGAGTACGGCGCCCGGCTCGAGGCCGCCGTCGCCAAGCTGCGCGCCGGCGACGAGAGCTGAGCCCGACTCGGGGCCAGGGACTGACTGCCTGACCGACCGACCCTTCCGCACCCTCACCGGCCGCCGGGGCCCGCACCCCGGCAGCCGGACGACGGGCCACTCCCCCTGGGCAGTGGGGGAGGGGCCCGTCGGGCGTCGCGCGGCTGTCGTCGTCTCGCAGGGTCCCGTGTGCGGGTGGGGCCCACTGGTACGAGTGGGGCCGCTCGTACCAGCGGGCCCCCCTTGTACCGGCGGGGCCCCCTTGTACCAGCCGACCGGCAGCTGCTCCACGGAATGTTCACCGATATTCACGGACAGCAGTTGCCGAGGCCACCTGATGGCTAGGCTGGAGGCTGCCCGCGGTCGCTCCGTGGGGGGACATCGGAAGGGGACGACATGTCGACACCAGCCCCGGGTCGTCACGCCGCGCTGGACCAGGGACTGCCGGGCCCGTTCACCTCCCTGCAGCACGCCCTCAGACTGCTGGAGGCCGTCGACCGGCACCCCGACGGCGCGACCCTGGTCGCCCTCGCGCGGGAGACCTCGCTCGGCCTGCCGACCGTCCGGCGGCTCGCGGAGCTCCTGGAGATCGAGGGCTACCTCCAGTGCCAGGACGGCGGTTGGGTGCTCGGCGGCACCTTCGCCCTGCTCGGCCAGCGCAACCGGGAGCAGCTCGTCAAGGCCCGGCTGAACCGCAAACTCGCTGAACTCCGGGACGAGTTGGGCGCTGCGGTGTATTTCGGCCGTTACCACGACGGGGAGTTGTCGGTCGAGGCGGTTTCGGCGGCCGACTACGCGCCGGCCGTGCAGGAGTGGGTGGACTTCCGTGCCACCGCGCACGCCAGCGCGATCGGCAAGTGCCTGCTCAGCCAGCTGGACGTGGACGGGCGGCGCGACCACCTCTCCCGGCACCCGGTTGCCCGGCTCACCTCCCGTACGGTCACCGACGCCGACCAGCTGATGCACCGGCTGGAGCGGCAGCCCGCGACGGTGCCGGTGCTGGACATCCAGGAGTACGCGCTCGGCACGGTGTGCGCGGCGGTGCCGATCACGGCGGGCAGCACGGTCGGCTGCCTGGCCACCTCGATGCCGGTGGGCAACATTCACAAGCTGAAGGCCGCCGCCGAACTGCTGGCGGCCCAGGCGGCGCCGCTGATGTTGGCGATGGCGGTCTGAGCCCAGGTCGTCGGGGGCTGCCCGGCTTCGCCCGGCCCCGCTCGACGGGCCCCGTCGGACGCATCGCGTCCGGCGGGGCCCGTCTGCTTCCCGTCTGCTTCCCGACGGAGTGTTTCCGAAGGCGCCCTCCGGTGCACATCACTTATTAGACTCAATGTCGATAAGGGGTGCCGAATCCCTTGTCGCCGCCGCTACCGGCGAGTACGTTTCCCTGAGCCGAGCCGCCGCTCCCAGGTCAGGAGGGCCTGCCATGCCCCGATCCACCCCCGTCCCCGCCCTCGCCGCCCCCGCCGTGCGCGTGCACGACAGCCTCGTCCTGGAGCCCCGGGACGTCCGCTTCGACTGGGCCCGACTGCCGCTGCACTGGATCCCGGACGAGCCGATGGCCACCCACGTCATCAACGTGCTGCACCTGCTGCTGCCCGAGGGTGAGCGCTGGTTCGTCAAGGTGTTCAAGGAGGCGCTGCCGCTCATCCGGGACGACCAGCTGCGCGAGGAGGTGCTCGGGTTCATCGGGCAGGAGGCCATCCACGCCGAGGCGCACCAGGAGGTGCTGGACCACCTGCTCGGCCAGGGGCTCGACCCGCGCCCGTACGTGCGGCAGATCGCCTGGCTGTTCCAGCGCATCCTGGGCGACAAGCCGGGCCTGACGCCGACACGGCAGCGGGAGAACGTCATCGAGCGGGTCGCCTTCATCGCGGCGATCGAGCACTTCACCGCCTTCCTCGGCAACTGGGCCCTCAACTCCCCGGGCCTGGACCGGGCCAAGGCCGACCCGACGATGCTCGACCTGCTGCGCTGGCACGGCGCCGAGGAGGTCGAGCACCGCAGCGTCGCCTTCGACCTGATGGTCCACCTGGACCCGGGCTACCTGCGCCGGGTGCGCGGGATGGCGGTGTCCGGGCCGCTGCTGGTCCACCTCTGGGTGCGCGGCGCCCGCTTCCTGCTGGCCGCCGACCCGACACTGAAGGGGCGCCTCAAGCCCACCTGGCGGGAGGCGGGGCGGATCGCCAAGCGCGGACTGCTGCCGGACCCGGTCCGGTCGATCCGCTCCGGGCTGCGCTACCTGCGACCGGGCTACCACCCGACCCAGGAGGGTTCCTCCAGCCAGGCGCTGGGCTACCTCGCCGTCTCGCCGGCAGCGCGCGCCGCCGCCGGGCGCTGACAGGTTTCAGTCGACAACTTTCAGTCGACGGATTTCAGCTTTCAGATGTCAGCTGACAGATAACAGATAACAGCAAACAGCTGACGTTATCTGTCAGCTGAAATCCGTCCCCCCGCCTCTCCCAAGGACCCGCCCGGATGGACCTGCTCACCCCGCCCCCCGACCTCTACGGCCGCCCCCGCGCCGATGCTTTCATCCGCTTCCTCACCGCCTTCGGCGACCGCTACTCCCCGGCCCTCGGTGGCCCCCTGCTGCGGCGCAGCCCCCGCCGCCCGCTCAGCCGACCCATCCCGCCGCTCCAGCTGGTGGTCGCCGCCCGTCGCGAACTCGCCGCCGACGTCATCGAGTTGAGCCTCGCCGACCCCTCCGGTGGCCAGCTGCCGCCCTGGCAGCCCGGCGCCCACCTGCGCCTCGCCCTGCCCTCCGGCCGCGAGCGCCACTACTCGCTCAGCGGCGACCCGGCCGACCGCCGCAGCTACCGGATCGCCGTCCGGAAGCTGCCCGAGGGCGGCGGCGGGTCCGTCGAGATCCACGACACCCTGCTCCCAGGCGCCCGCCTCACCGCCCGCAGCCCGCGCAACGGCTTCGCCTTCTGCGCCGAGCCCACCGTCCTGCTGCTCGCCGGCGGCATCGGTATCACCCCGCTGCTGCCGATGGCCCGCGAGGCCCAGCGCCACGGCCTGGACTGGCGGCTCGTCCACGTCGGCCGCAGCGCCGACACGCTCCCGTACGCGGACGAGCTGCGCGCCCTCGACCCGCACCGCGTGGTGCTGCGCACCGACGACGAGCACGGTGGCGTCCCCACCGGCGCCGAACTGCTCGCCCACGCCCCGCGCGGCGCCGCCGTCTACTGCTGCGGCCCGGCCCCGATGCTCGCCGCCGTCCAGGGGGCCCTGGACGAGTCCCCGGCCTCCGCCCTGCACTTCGAGCGCTTCGGTGCCGCCCCGATCACCAACGGCAAGCCCTTCGCCGTCCGGCTCGGCACCGACGGTCCGACCCTGGAGGTCCCCGCCGACCGCTCCGCCCTGGACGTGCTGCGCGAGGCCCGCCCGGACCTCCCGTACTCCTGCCACCAGGGCTTCTGCGGCA
The DNA here is from genome assembly GCF_055560875.1 of Kitasatospora sp. NPDC023118. NCBI lineage: Bacteria > Bacillati > Actinomycetota > Actinomycetes > Kitasatosporales > Streptomycetaceae > Kitasatospora > Kitasatospora sp. NPDC023118. The sequence continues at coordinate 182,120 of NZ_JBVHHW010000010.1, read as the reverse complement.
CCTGCGAGGTCCGCCTGCGGTCCGGCACGCCCGACCACCGGGACCGCCGCCTCACCCCCGAGCAGCGCGCCGCCGGCGCCCTGCTGCCCTGCGTCTCCCGGGCCGCCGAGGGCGAGACCCTCGTGCTCGACGTCTGAAAGGAGCCTCCGATGTCCCCGATGGCGAATGCGATCCCGACGTTCCGCTACACCGAGCGCGACCTCGACCGCTTCCGCGAGACCCAGCAACTCGCGTACCACTGCGCCGAACAGGTCGCCGCCTGGATCGAACCGGGTGTCACCGAGCGGCAGGCCACCGCCGAACTGCGCCGCCGCCTGGTCGCCGCAGGGGTGCAGGACTTCTTCCACGTCCCCTTCGCCTGGTTCGGCGACCGTACGGCCTTCCGGCACTTCCACACCCCGCTGCAGTTCTTCGCAGGCAACCGCCGCCTTGAGGAGGGCATGCCGTACGTGCTGGACTGCGCGCCCGTCGTGGACGGCTACACCGCCGACATCGGCTACGGCGGCAAGGTCGGCGAGAACAAGGTGTGGGACCGTCTGGCCGCCGACCTCAAGGTCTACCGCGAGCTGATCCTCGCGGAGGTGCGCGCCCGCAAGCCGCTCAACGAGGTGTACGCGGCCGTGGACGCGCAGATCGCCGCGCACGGCTACGACAACCGCCACCAGGTCTACCCGGGGCGGGTGATCGGCCACCAGGTCACCCGCACCACCGTGCGCGGCCCGGCCGGGGTGAACGTCTTCGGCTTCGGCGTGCGCACCCTGCAGACCCTCGGCCGCGAGCTCATCTCCGAGCGCCTGCACGGCCGTTCACCGCTGTGGGCGGACGGCCGCTCGTCCCGGCACGTGCCCACCCCGGGCCTGTGGGCGGTCGAGCCGCACATCGGCTTCCGCGGCGTGGGCATCAAGTTCGAGGAACTGCTGGTGGTCACCGAGGACGACGCCTACTGGCTCGACGACGACCTCCCGCACGTCCGCCGCTGGACCGCCACCGACGAGCCGACCGCCACAGCCGAGCCGGCCGCCGCCGACCCGGCCGCCGCCCAGCCGACCGCCACCGACGAGCCGACCGCCCTGGAGGCCACCCGATGACGACCCCGACGACTCCGACGACCCCGATCCGCCGCCGGACCGTCCACTCCGGCGGCCTCCCGCTCGCCGTCTTCGAGCAGGGCGACCCGGACGCCCCCACCGTCCTCCTGGTGCACGGCTACCCGGACACCCACGCCGTCTGGGACGACATCGCCGCCGACCTCGCCCGCGACCACCACGTGGTCCGCTACGACGTGCGCGGCGCCGGCGAGTCGGCCGTCCCCGCGGACCGGGACGGCTACCGCCTGGAGCAGCTCGCCGACGACCTGTTCGCCGTCGCCGACGCGGTCAGTCCGGACCGCCCGGTGCACCTGCTCGCCCACGACTGGGGCTCGATCCAGTCCTGGGAGGCCGTGACCGCCCCCGGCGCCGAGCGCCGGATCGCCTCGTACACCACCATGTCCGGCCCGTCCCTGGACCACATGGGCTACTGGCTGCGCCACCGGTTGCGCCGCCCCACCCCGCGCCACCTCAAGCAGCTGCTCCACCAGGGCCTGCACTCCTGGTACATCACCGCCTTCCACCTGCCCTTCCTCGCCCCCGCCGTCTGGCGCCTCGGCCTGGCCCGGGCCTGGCCGCGAGTGCTGCGCGACCTGGAGCACGTCACCCCGCGCGCCGACCACCCGCAGCCCACGCTGCGCCGTGACGCGGTCCGCGGCATCGAGCTGTACCGCGCCAACTTCCGCCCCACGATGGGCAGTCCGCGTGAGCGGCCGACCCAGGTGCCGGTCCAGTTGATCACCCTCACCCGGGACCGCTACGTCGGCACCTACCTCTCCGAGGGCCTGGAGCGCTGGGTGCCCGAGCTGACCCGACGCACGCTGCACGCCGGCCACTGGTCGGCGCTGCTGGAGAAGGGAGCCACCGTGGCCGGCATGGTCCGCGAGTTCACCGCCCGAATCGAGACCGGGAGCGCGGGCGACGCCCGAACCGCCGAGGGCGACGGCCGGTTGGTGGTCGTCACCGGTGGCGGCAGCGGCATCGGCCGGGCCACCGCGCTGGCGTTCGCGGAGGACGGCGCCCGGGTGGTGGTCTGCGACCTCGACCTCGCGGCCGCCGAGCGCACCGCCGAACTCGCCTCGCTGATCGGCCCGACGGCGCACGCCTACCGGGTGGACGTCTCGGACGGCGCCGCGATGGACGCCTTCGCGCAGACCGTTGCCGCCGAGCACGGGGTGCCCGACGTGATGGTCAACAACGCGGGCATCGGCCACTCCGGGACTTTCCTGCAGACCACCGAGAAGGAGTGGCAGCGCGTCCTGGACGTCAACCTCTGGGGCGTGATCCACGGCTGCCGGGCCTTCGGCACCCTGATGGCCGACCGCGGCCAGGGCGGCCACATCGTCAACGTCTCCTCGGCCGCCGCCTACCTGCCCGCCAAGGCGCTCACCGCGTACGCCACCAGCAAGGCCGCGGTGTTCATGCTCTCGGACTGCCTGCGCGCCGAGTTCGTCGGCCACGGCATCGGCGTCTCCACCATCTGCCCCGGCATCGTCAACACCAACATCACCCGCACCTCCACCTTCTCCGCGACCACCGCCGCCGAGCAGTCCGCCAAGCAGGCCCGCGCCGCCAGGCTCTACGCCCGCCGCGGCTTCCCGCCGGAGAAGGTGGCCGCCGCCATCGTCGGCGCCGTGCGCACCGGCAAGTCCGTCGTCCCGGTCACCCCCGAGGCCAAGGCCGCCCGCCTGCTCTCCCGCCTCAGCCCCGGCCTGCTGCGCCTGGCCGCCCGTCTGAACGTGACCTGAAACCGCTCCGGGGCCCCTGCCGCCGCAGGGGCCCCGGCAGTCCCGGCAGCCCCGGCGACATCAGGAGTCGCAGCTTCCTGCCAACCCTCTCGGACCCGGCGACCGGCCACCCTAGGCTTACCGGCAGGTAACTCACGAGGGGAAGCAGGGACTGTGAAGAAGCGTCTGGTTTCGGTAGCGCTCGGTGCGGCCGGTCTGCTCATGGCGATGGCCCCGGGGGCCGTCGCGGCACCCGCCGCCGATGCGCCGAGCACCCAAACCTGCGACGGTGTGACGCTCACCGGTTCGCTGCCCGTCCCGCCCGCGGGCATGTGGTCCGGCAGACGGTGACGATCGGCTCGGACTGCAAGCCGCAGGAGGGCCCGGTGACCTACGTCCCGGCCGCCGCCCCGACCGCCCGCACCGCCGCCGCCAAGGCCCTGGCGGCGGGCACCACCGCCACTGGCCACCGCCGGATCACCAGCGCGAACGAGATGTACGACTGCTGCAACATCCGGATGACCGGTCTGTACACCACCTCCGACTGGGACACCGCCGACGGTCAGATCATCACCGCGGCCACCACCGTGACCCAGGGCTTCAACCGCGAGCCGTGGAACGCCGGCTGGTCGGTGGCCTCCGCCACCAACAGCTACTCCTGCACCTTCGACGTGCAGCTGCGCCACACCTTCGTCGGCTGGAACTGACAGCGCGGCTGCCAGGTGCAGTAGTCCCCGGCACCCCCCGATCCCAGCGGTCCGCGGCGGCAGGCCCAGCCATCGCGACGGCGTCGGGCCGACGGACCCCGGAACTGTCCGCCGACCCGGCCGTCCCGCTGACCCGAAAGGCCTCCCGGTCCCGCTCCCCGAGCGGCACCGGGAGGCCTTCCGTCGTCCGCTCCCGTCGGCAGCCATCAGCCGCCGTCATCCGCAGAACCGGCCTCCCCTACGATCGAGGCCCATGGAGATGACAACCGCCCTGTGGTCCTTCGCCCTCGTCGTGGGCCTGCTCACGCTCACGCCCGGGCTCGACACCGCTGACGCGAAGCCGGGCTCGGGTATGGCAGCGGGGCTCAGCGGTTGAGCCGCTACAGGCCCTCCAGGAGCTCGTCGGCGAGTCCGCACCTCCAGCGTGCCGCCGCCCGGCGGTCACGCGGAGTGACGATCAGGCGGCGTGCGTCCGGGGCGTCCCGGCGTCCTCGGGAGCGGCCGCCACGTCGTGGTGGATCGGTCCGTTCCCGGCGCTCAGCGGCAGGCAGCTGCCGCCGCGCCGGTGGGCGATGATCTCGGCGGCGACCGAGACCGCCGTCTCCTCGGGGGTGCGGGAGCCCAGGTCGAGGCCGATGGGGGAGCGCAGCCGGGCGAGCTCGGCGTCCGTCAGCCCGGCCTCGCGCAGCTTGGCCTCCCGGTCGCGGTGGGTGCGGCGCGAGCCCATCGCGCCGACGTAGCCGACCGGCAGCCGCAGGGCGCGCTCCAGCAGCGGGATGTCGAACTTGGCGTCGTGGGTGAGCACGCACAGTACGGTGCGCCCGTCGATCCGGCCGAGCTGGGAGTCGAGGTAGCGGTGCGGCCAGTCGACCACCACCTCGTCCGCCTCGGGGAAGCGGCGCGTGGTGGCGAAGACGGGCCGGGCGTCGCAGACCGTGACGTGGTAGCCGAGGAACTTGCCGATCCGCACCACGGCGGCGGCGAAGTCGATCGCGCCGAAGACCAGCATGCGGGGCGCGGGCACGTAGGACTCGACGAAGCAGGTGACGGTCCCCTGTTCGTGCTCGTCGCAGGGCCGTCCGTCCAGGCCGAGCACGATCCGGCCGGTCCGTCCGGCGTCCAGCATCGCCCGGGTCTCGGCGATGAGCGCCCGCTCCAGCGCGCCGACGGTGGACGGCCCCACCGAGAGCGCCCCGCAGGCGCCGTCGGCGGTGACCGCGAGGGTGGCGCCGAGCAGTCCGGCCGGTCCGGCGATCACCCGGGCGAGCGCGACCGGGGTCCCGGCGGCGATGAACGCGAGGCCCGCGTCCGTTCCGGGGTCCGCTCCGGGCACGACCGGCTGGACGAACACGTCGAGGATCCCGCCGCAGGTCAGCCCGACCGCGAAGGCGTCCTCGTCGCTGTAGCCGAAGCGCTCCAGCACCGGCTCGCCGCTCTCGATGGCGGCCTGGCACAGCTCGTACACCGCGCCCTCGACGCACCCGCCGGAGACGCTGCCGACCGCCTCCCCGGCCGCGTCCACGGCCAGTGCCGCCCCGGGGTCGCGCGGGGCGCTGCCGGAGACGCCGACCACGGTGGCCACGGCGAAGGAGCGCCCGGACGCGTGCCAGGCCTGCAGCTGCTCGGCGATGTCCTGCATGTCTGAGGCTCCTTACACGGTTTCGACAGTAGCGGGAGAGCCGCCGTACGGGAAACGATCCCGTACGGCGGCGCTGGTGCGCACAGGGGTGCCTAGTGCACGCCCAGCAAGGACTTGATCGGAGCGAGCGCGAAGTAGAGCACGAAGACCGCGGTGAGGATCCACATCAGCAGCCCGGGCTCGCGCCACTTGCCCTGGCCGGCCTTGATGACCGAGTACGAGATGACGCCGGCCGCGACGCCCGCGGTGATGCTGTACGTGAACGGCATCAGCACGCAGGTCAGGAAGGCCGGGATGGCGACCTCGCGGTCGGACCAGTCGATGTGCCGGGCCTGGCTCATCATCATCGAGCCGATCACCACCAGGGCGGCGGAGGCGACCTCGACCGGGACGATGCCGGCCAGCGGCGAGAAGAACAGCATCAGGGCGAACAGTCCGCCGGTGACGGTGGAGGCGAGGCCGGTCCGGGCGCCGTCACCGACTCCGGTCGCGGATTCGACGAAGACGGTCTGGCCGGACGCGCCCGCCAGGCCGCCGACCGCGCCGCCGGCGCCGTCGATGAACAGCGCCTTGGACAGACCGGGCATCCGGCCCTGCTTGTCGGCCAGTCCGGCCTCGGTGCCGACGCCGATGATGGTGGCCATCGCGTCGAAGAAGCCGGCCAGGACGAGGGTGAACACCGCGACCGAGGCGCTGATCGCGCCCAGGCCGTGGCCGCCGAAGGCACCGAACAGGTCGACGTGGCCGAACAGGCTGAAGTCGGGCGCGGAGACCGGGCTGCCGGGCCACACCGGGACGGAGTTCTTCCAGGCCGAGGCCGGCACGTGGGCGACCTTGTTGACGATCATCGCGAGCACGGTGCCGCCGGCGATGCCGATCAGGATCGCGCCCCGGATGCCGCGCGCCATCAGTACGAAGATGGCCAGCAGGGTGACGCAGAAGATCAGCACCGGCCAGCCGGTCAGCTCGCCGGCCGGGCCGAGCGAGAGCGGGGTGGGGCCGCCGGTGTGCATGAAGCCGGCCTTGTAGAGGCCGATGATCGTGACGAACAGGCCGATGCCGATGGTGATCGCGTGCTTGAGCGGCAGCGGGATGCCGTTCATGATCTTCTCGCGCAGTCCGGAGACCACCAGCAGCACGATCAGCAGGCCGTAGATCACGCACAGGCCCATGGCCTGCGACCAGGTGGTGTGGGGGACGACGAGCGCGGAGACCGCACCCGAGACGGAGAGCCCTGCCGCCAGGGCCAGCGGCACGTTGCCGACCAGGCCCATCAGGAGGGTGGTGACGGCGGCCGCGAGCGCGGTGGCGGTGGTCAGCGCGGCGTGGTCGAGCTTGACGCCGTTGACGTCCGCGCCGCTGAGGATCAGCGGGTTGAGCAGGATGATGTACGCCATCGCCATGAACGTGGTCAGACCGCCGCGCAGTTCGTTGGCGAGGGTCGAGCCGCGGGCCGAGATCTTGAAGTACGCGTCGAGCGCGCCGTTCGGGCGTGGTGCCGGGGACGAGGGGTGGGTCTCGTCCTCGGTGGGTCTGTCTGCTTCGGTGGTGCCGGGCTCCGTGGGGATCCTGGTCATGTCCACTCCCAAGTGTCAAAGGGGGTTGGGGTGGGCGAGCCGACCTGACTGCCAGTCAACGAAGTTGGCACAGGGGGACGGTATCGACTCACTGTGGGGGGGCACTCGTCGGGGAGTGCCAGCGGCGCAGATGAGGGTGGTGCGCACCACTGCGAAACCCCGGCGTGGGCAGGGCAGCGGGTGGGGGAGGCCCCCGGGGCGGTGGGGAAGACGCGTCACCGCCCCGGGGAGGTCCGTACGTCCGGAGGGTTCCGGAGCCCTCCGGAGGTCGTGCTTCCGGAGGTCGAACTGCCGGGATCAGCTGGGCTGTTCGGTGGTCAGGTGCTCGGGCCGGACCGGGATCCGGTTGAGCGCCAGGCCCGTGGCGTTGCGGATGGCCGCCACGATCGAGGGCGTCGCCGACACGGTCGGCGCCTCGCCGACGCCGCGCAGCCCGTACGGGGCGTGCGGGTCGGGAAGTTCGAGGACGTCCACCGGGATCGGCGGAGTGTCCAGGATGGTGGGGATCAGGTAGTCGGTGAAGGAGGCGTTGCGCACCTTGCCGTCCCGGACGATGATCTCCTCCATCACCGCGAGCCCGAGCGCCTGGGTGCAGCCGCCCTGGATCTGGCCGACCACGGAGAGCGGGTTGAGCGCCTTGCCGACGTCCTGGACGGCGGTCAGCTCGACCACCTTGACCAGGCCCAGCTCCACGTCCACGTCCACCACCGCGCGGTTGGCGCAGAAGGTGTACTGGACGTGGCCGAAGCCCTGGCCGGTCTCCTTGTCGAAGGCCTGGGTGGGCCGGTGGTGGTGCTCGCGGGTGAGGTCGATGGCCTCGTCGCCGAGCAGGTCCACCATGGAGACCAGCACACCGGCGCTCTCCGAGATGACCTTGCCGCCGGCCAGCGTGATGTCCTTGTGGGTCCAGCCGTAGCGCCGGCGGCCCTTCTCGACCAGCTCCCGCCGGACGGCCTCGGCGGCCAGCTTCACCGCGCCGCCGGTCATGTAGGTCTGGCGCGACGCGGAGGTCGAACCGGCCGACCCCACCTCGGTGTTGGCCGGGTGGATGGTGACCTGCTCGACGCCCAGCTCGGTGCGGGCGATCTGGGCGTGCACGGTGACGCCGCCCTGGCCGACCTCGGCCATCGCGGTGTGCACCATGGCGACCGGCTCGCCGCCGATCACCTCCAGGCGCACCCGGGCGGTGGAGTAGTCGTCGAAGCCCTCGGAGAAGCCGACGTTCTTGATGCCGACCGAGTAGCCGACGCCGCGCACGATGCCCTCGCCGTGCGAGGTGTTGGACAGCGCGCCGGGCAGCGCGCGGACGTCCAGGTGCGCGGTGTCCAGCGGCGGCGGCAGCGGCATCTCCTTGGCGCGGCGCAGCAGTTCGGCCACCGGCGCGGGCGAGTCGATCTGCTGGCCGGTGGGCATGAAGTCGCCCTCCGACATCGCGTTCAGCTGCCGCAGCTCCACCGGGTCCATGCCGAGTTCGGCCGCCAGCTTGTCCATCTGCGACTCGTAGCCGAACGCCGCCTGCACCGCGCCGAAGCCGCGCATCGCCCCGCAGGACGGGTTGTTGCTGTAGAGCGCGATGGCGTGCATCTTGACGTTCGGGATCACGTACGGGCCGTGTCCGAGCGAGGCCGCGTTGCCGACCACGGCGGGGGAGGCGGAGGCGTACGCGCCGCCGTCCAGCACGATCCGGCAGTCGGCGAAGACCAGCTTGCCGTCCCGGGTCGCGCCGTGCTCGTAGTGCATCCGCGCCGGGTGGCGGTGGACGTGGCCGTAGAAGGACTCGTCCCGGGAGTAGACGATCTTGACGGGCTTGTCGGTGTGCTGGGCCAGCAGGCAGGCGTGGATCTGCATCGAGATGTCCTCGCGGCCGCCGAAGGCGCCGCCGACGCCGGCCAGGGTGAGCCGGACCTTCTCCTCCGGGAGGTCCAGCACCGGGGCCATCTGCTCGCGGTCCACGTGCAGCCACTGGGTGGCGATGTAGAGGTCGATGCCGCCGTCCTCGGCGGGCACCGCGAGGCCGGACTCGGGGCCGAGGAAGGCCTGGTCCTGCATGCCGACCTCGTAGTCGCCGCTGACGATGACGTCCGCCATCGCCCGCACCTCGTCGGTCACGCCGAGGCCGGAGACCAGCTTCTGCTCGTGGCAGATGTTGCCGTACGCGTGCGACTTGTACTCGTGCGGCTCGTGCACGTACCCGTGGGTCTCCGGGTCCAGGCACTGCTCCTCGGTGACGATCGGGGTGAGCACCTCGTACTCGACCTTGATCTTCTTCACCGCGCGGCGGGCCGTCTCCGGGTGGTCGGCGGCGACCAGCGCGATCGCCTCGCCGTGGTACCGGATCTTGTCGATGGCCAGGACCGGCTGGTCCTGGATCTCCAGGCCGTAGTACTTGGAGCCGGGGATGTCCTCGTGGGTCAGCACCGCGTAGACGCCGGGTACCTTGAGCGCCTCGGAGATGTCCACCGAGAGGATGTTCGCCCGGGGGTGCGGCGAGCGCAGCGCCATACCCCACAGCATGTCCTCGTGCCACATGTCCGACGAGTACGCGAACTCGCCCTTGACCTTCAGGTTGCCGTCCGGGCGCAGCGGCGAGCCGCCGATGCCGTCCTTGGACGCCTGGTTGATGTTCTGCAGGTTCTTCTGACCCTGGATGGTACGGGCAGTCATGCCGAACCAGCCCCCTCACCGGCGCACTTGCGGGCGGAGGCGAGCCGCACCGCGTCCATGATCTTCTCGTAGCCGGTGCAGCGGCACAGGTTGCCCGACAGCGCCTCGCGGATGTCGTTGTCGCTCGGCTGGGCGTCGCGCTCCAGCAGCGCGTCGGTCTGCACCAGCAGGCCCGGGGTGCAGAAGCCGCACTGGACCGCGCCGGCGTCGATGAACGCCTGCTGGACCAGGCCCAGTTCGCCGTCCTCCTCGGCCAGGCCCTCGACCGTGCGCACCTCGCGGTCCTGCACCTGGCCGGCCGCGACCAGGCAGGAGCAGACCGGCACGCCGTCCAGGTAGACGGTGCACGAGCCGCACTCGCCCTGCTCGCAGGCGTTCTTCGAGCCCGGCAGGCCGACGCGCTCGCGCAGCACGTAGAGCAGGCTCTCGCCCTCCCACACGTCGTCGGCCTCGACCGGCTTGCCGTTGGCGGTGAACGTGACTCTCATGCCGCGCTCCTGATCTGCTTGCTGTAGTCGTTCCAACACCACGTGAGGGTGCGGCGGGCCATCACGGCCAGCGCGTGCCGCCGGTAGTCGGCGGTGCCCCGGACGTCGTCGATGGGTGAGGCGGCGGCCTTCACCAGCTCGCCGAAGCGCTGGATCACCTCGGTGCCCAGCAGCTCACCGGACTGCCAGAGCCCGCGCTCGGCGAGCACGCCCTGCAGGTACTCCTCGGCCTCGACGGCGCGGCGCGGCGTGGGGGCAGCCGAACCGATACCGGTGCCGACGGTTCCGTCCTTGGGGTGCAGGGCGAAGCCGAACGCGCAGACCGCGATCACCATGGCGTTGCGGGTGCCGATCTTCGAGAACTGCTGCGGGCCGTCCGCGACCGGGATGTGCACGGCCCGGATCAGCTCGTCCGCCTCCAGGCAGTTGCGCTTGACTCCGACGTAGAACTCGTCGATCGGGATCATCCGGGTGCCGCGCACCGAGACCGCCTCGACGAACACGTCCCGCCCGGCCGCCAGCAGCGCCGGGTGGGAGTCGCCGGCCGGGGAGGCCGCGCCCAGGTTGCCGCCGACGCCGCCGCGGTTGCGGATCTGCGGGGAGCCGACGGTGTGGGCCGCCAGCGCGAGCCCGGGCAGCGGCCCGGACAGCTCCGCGATGATCCGGGCGTACGGGACGGAGGCGCCGAGCCGGACGACGCTGCCGTCGTTCGTCCATTCGGTGAGCTCGGTGACGCGGTTCAGGTCGAGAATCGCGGATGGCCGGTGCACGTCGAAGTTCAGCTCGACCATGACGTCCGTGCCACCCGCGATGGGCAGCGCGGTCGGGTACTCAGCCTTCGCCGCGAGAGCCTCGTCCCAGGTGGCGGGCCGAAGGAACTCCATGCGGGTGTCTCCTCAAGTCTTCGCCGACCGGGTGTCCGGTGGCGTGTCGCCCAGTGAACTCCTGTGACGGGGGCCACTGGCAGTCACCGATGGCATGAAGCCCCGGCTGTGGTCCCGCCCGGCATCCTGTACGTTCCTCTAAGGAGACAATCCCGCAGCCCAGGTGTTCGCCGAGTGCTACCTACGACCGTAATCCGGCCGTGACGGACGGGCTACGGGCCCGTGACCCGACGGCCCGCTGGTACGTAACACCGAGCACACGTGTTCGGGCACACTGTCACCCCCGGACCGGATGTCCGACCACCGCTTCCCCTCGATCAGGCCCCCTGATCCCCGTTCCAGCCCTCGTTCCAGCCCTCGTTCCAGCCCCTGTTCCAGCCCCTGTTCCAGCCTTCTGGTCCAGCCCCCCGTAAGGAGTCCGCGGATGCGTGTCCGTGACCTGCTCGCCCCCGGCGCCCCGCGACTGCGCCTGCTCGCGGCCGAGGAGGAGCTGGACCGGCAGGTCAGCGGTGTGATGACCACGGACCTGCACGACCCCGGCCGCTACCTGCACGGCGGCGAGCTGGTGCTCACCGGGATGCTCTGGCGCGCCGGCCCGGCCGACTCCGAGCGCTTCGTCCGGACCATCGCGGCCGGCGGCGCGGTCGCCCTGGCGGCCGGCGAGGCCGAGGTCGGCCCGGTGCCCGAGGACCTGGTCGAGGCCTGCCGCCGGCACCGGATGCCGCTGCTGGCCGTCCCCGACGACATCGCCTTCGGCACCGTCACCGAGTTCATCGGCCGTCAGGTCTCCGCCGACCGCGCCGCCGACCTCGCCGCCCTGGTCGACCGGCACCGGCTGCTGGTCTCGGCGGCCGGCGGCGGCGGGCTGGACGCCGTGCTGGACCTGCTCGGCGGCGACCTCGACCTGGACTGCTGGGTGCTCACCCCGACCGGCGCGGTGATCGCCGGCCCCGCCGACCGGCTCACCGCCGAGGACCGCGACCAGCTGGTCCGCGCCCACCTCGCCGCCCAGCGCCAGCGCCGCCGCCCCCCGCACCGGGCCCGACTGGCCGGCGGCTCCTACTCGCTGCTGCCCGCCGCGGCCTCCGCCGAGCACGAGGCGCCGCTCGCCGACTGGCTGCTCGCGGTCGCCGGCGACGTCACCGAGTGGACCACCAAGCGCCAGCAGCTCGCCGACAACCTGGCCCGGCTGGTCGCCGCCGAACGCCACCGCCGGGACGAGGGCCGCAGGCTGCGCCGCCGCCTGGCCGACGAACTGCTCGCCCTGCTGCGCCGCGACGCCGACCCGGCGGAGATCAGCCGCACCCTGCACGCCTCCTCGGCGATGGCCGCCCGCTACGAGAGCCCCGAGCCCAAGTCACAGCCCCAGGACGACTCCTGGCTGGTGCTCAGCGCCGAGGGCACCGGCCTGCCCGAGGGCATGGTGCGGGCCGTCCTGGAGGAGGCGCTCGGCGGCACCACCGACCGCGCGCTGGTCGCCGGCTCGGGCAACGGCGCCGTGGTGGTGCTGCCCGCCCTGGACAGCCCGGTGCCCGCCGACACCCTGCGCGACCTGCTCGCCCCGCTGGAGGCCGGACTCGGCTCGGAGGGACGGATCACCCTCGGCGTCTCCGCCCCCGCCTCCGGGGCCGGCGGCCTGCGCGGCGCCCTGGAGGAGGCCCGGCACGCCCGCCGGATCGCCGCCGCCCGGGTCGGCCGGGTCTGCGTGGCCGGCCCCGAGGAGCTGGCCTCGCACGTGCTGCTGCTGGCCGCCGTCCCGGACGAGGTCCGCCGCGCCTTCCGCAGCCGGCTGCTGGACAAGGTGATCGCGTACGACATCGAGCACCAGGCGGATCTGGTGCGCACCCTGGAGGCCTTCCTGCGCTCGGACGGCTCCTGGACCCGCTGCGCCGGGCAGCTGCACGTCCACGTCAACACCCTGCGCTACCGGATCGGCCGGATCGAGGAGTTGACCGGGCGGGACCTCTCCCGGCTGGAGGACCGGGTGGACTTCTACCTGGCGCTGGAGCTGGCCTGACGGCACCTGGCCCGGGAGGACGCCGGGGGCCCGCCGCGAACGTTCGCGGCGGGCCCCCGGTCGTGCTGACGGTCGGTTACTGCGCCGGGATGATCGTGGTCAGCCACTCGAAGGCGCTGGGGACCATCCGCTTCCACATGTCGGTGGTGTGCGGGCCGGTGCTCTCCTCGACCTGGACCTTGGTCGGCTCCTTGGCCGCGGCGGCGATCGCCTGGCCGTCCTCGTAGCCGTCGCCCTTGGCGCCGCTGACCAGCAGGGCGACCTTCGGCGGCTGCTGGGCGGTCTTGAGGATGTTGACCGGGTTGTTGGCCTCGCGCAGCTTCGCGTCCTTGCCGACCAGCGAGTCCGGCTCGCTCGCGGGGTCGTTGTAGCCGGACATCGCGATGGCGGCGCGGTAGCGGTTCGGGTGGGCCAGCGAGAGCTTGGCGGCGCAGTGGGCGCCGGCCGAGTAGCCGGCGATCGCCCAGCGGTCCGCGGACGAGTCGGCGCGGAAGTTGTCCATCACCATCTGCGGGACGTCGCGGGTGATCCAGGCGTCGGCGTTGATCTTGCCGGGGATGTCGGTGCAGCCCGCGTCCTGGTGGCTGCCCAGCAGCAGCGTGCGCGGCGAGACCAGGATGAACGGCGCGACCTTGCCCTGCTGCATCAGCGGCTTGAGCTGCTCGGACACCTTGAGGGTGCCGTACCAGGTGGAGGAGGAGCCGGGGTAGCCCGGGATCAGCTCGACCACCGGGAACTTCTTGTCCTTGAACGCCGGGTCGTTGTACTGCGGCGGCAGCCAGACCAGCACCTCGCCGTCGACGCCGGAGACCTGGCCCTTGAGCTCGGTCTTCTGGACGTCGCCGGGCACCGCCGGGTCGTTCACGCCGCCGAACTTCTGCAGCACCTTCGGGGGCTGCTTGCCGGCGTCGCCGGACTGGCCGTTCTGGGCGTTGCCCCCGGCCGGGTCCGCCGGCGGCACCGAGGGCACCGCGCGGACGTGGTCACCGGTGCCGAGCAGGTCGTCCCAGTTGCCGTAGATCAGGTTGGCGTTGTTGACCATCACGAAGACCATCAGCACGGCCGTGACCTGACAGAACATGATCATGACGATCCGGGAGAGGACCCGCACCGGATGGGGGCCGCGCACCTTCCCCCAGAACAGCAACGCCACTGTGATGGAGACCGGCACAAGAATGACGGTGAGGATGAAGAATGGCGTACCTGTCAGTTCCATCAAGTTCTCGTATCCGGGTCGCTCGCCGCCCGGGCCCCACTCGCCCGGACGCGCGTCAATGGCATCAGACGGCTGAGAACCGATGATCGGTTGCCATCCGAATCTGTGCGGAACCTGAGAGGAACATCACGTTGCGGTGATGCCCCAGCTTCGGATCGGCGCCTAGTCTGCCACCCGGACGGCCGTGGTCCGGACCAGATGTTCAGCGAACTACCAGGAAGGTCCCCCGGGGCACCTTACCTCCCGCGCCGTACGCGCCGCCGGGCGAGGCGGTGTGATCGCGCGCCGCCGGGCCAGAGAGACTATGGGGATGAGCACAACCCGCTTTCGCCCGTCCCGCCGCTTCTGGCCCGTGTGCGCCGTCCTGGCCCTCGCGGTCACGGCGGCCGGCTGCAGCAGTACCGGAGGCAGGCGCGCCGAGGAGGCCCGCGCCAAGGCCGCGGCCGCCGGCGGCAGCGCCGTCACCACCCCGCGCTGGAAGGTCGCCATGGTGACCCACGCCGGTGCCGGCGACGCCTTCTGGGACAGCGTGCGCAAGGGCGCCGAGCAGGCCGCCGCCAAGGACAACATCACCTTCCTGTACTCCAACGACGCGCAGACCCAGAACCAGGTCCAGCTCGTCCAGGCCGCCATCGACCAGAAGGTCGACGGCCTGCTGGTCACCCTCGCCAAGGGCGACGCCATGGCCGACGTCCTCGGCAAGGCCAAGGCGGCCGGCATCCCCGTGATCACCATCAACTCCGGCCAGGAGTTCTCCGCCAAGTTCGGCGCGCTCACCCACATCGGTCAGGACGAGACCACGGCCGGCCAGGCGGCCGGCGCGGAGCTGGCCTCCCGCGGCCGCAAGAACGTGCTCTGCGTGATCCACGAGCAGGGCAACGTCGGCCAGGAGCAGCGTTGCTCCGGGGCCCAGTCCAAGGCCGGCGCCACCTTCCAGGTGCTCTACGTCAACGGCGTCGACATGCCCGACGCCCGCGCCGCGATCTCCGCCAAGCTGCAGTCCGACCCGGGCATCGACACCGTGCTCACCCTCTCCGGCCCGATGGCCGCCACCGGGCTGCAGGCCGTCCAGGACACCCACCGGAACGTCGAGCTGGACACCTTCGACCTCGGCCAGCAGGTGGTGGCCGGCCTCAAGTCCGGCAGCGTCGGCTTCGCCGTCGACCAGCAGCCCTACCTCCAGGGCTACGAGGGCGTCGACCTGCTCTGGCTGTACAAGTCCAACCTGGACATGCTCGGCGGCGGCAAGCCCGTCGCGACCGGCCCGCAGATCCTGACCAAGGACAACGCCGACGCGCTCGCCGAGTACGTCGCGAGGGGGACCAGGTGAGCACCCCCGACCTCCTCGCCCGGGACGGCCTGCTCCAGGACCGCCCGGCGGCCTTGCGACGGCTCCTCGCCCGCCCGGAGCTCGGCTCGCTGATCGCCGCCGTCGCGGTGTTCGCGGTCTTCGCCACCACCGCCGAGCCCTTCCTGCGGGTCTCCTCGCTCGGCACCGTGCTCTACGCGGCGTCCACCATCGGGATCATGGCCGTACCGGTCTCGCTGCTGATGATCGGCGGCGAGTTCGACCTGTCGGCCGGCGTCCTGGTCACCACCGCCGCGCTGACCTCCTCGATGGTCTCGTACCAGTTCACCGCGGTCACCTGGGTCGGCGTCCTGGTCTCGCTGGCGACCACGCTGGCGATCGGCTGGTTCAACGGCTGGATGCTCGGCCGTACCAAGCTGCCCAGCTTCATCGTCACCCTGGGCACCTTCCTGATGCTGACCGGCGCCAACCTGGGCGTCACCAAGGCGATCTCCGGGACGGTCTCCACCGAGTCGATCGCGGACATGCAGGGCTTCGAGTCCTGCCGCTGGCTGTTCGCCTCCGAGGTCACCGTCGGCGGACTGACCGTCAAGGCGACCGTCTGGTGGTGGCTCGGCCTGCTCGCGGTCGGCAGCTGGGTGCTGCTGCGCACCCGCTTCGGCAACTGGATCTTCGCCGTCGGCGGCGACGCGGCCGCCGCCCGCGCGGTCGGCGTGCCGGTGGCCCGGACCAAGACGGTGCTCTACCTGGGCGTCGGCTTCGGCGCCTGGGTGCTCGGGCAGCACCTGCTGTTCTCCTTCGACACCGTGCAGTCCGGCGAGGGCGTCGGCAACGAGCTGATCTACATCGTCGCGGCGGTCATCGGCGGCTGCCTGATCACCGGTGGCTACGGCTCGGTGGTCGGCTCCGCGCTCGGCGCGCTGATCTTCGGGATGGCCAGCAAGGGGATCATCTACGCCCAGTGGAACCCGGACTGGTTCAAGTTCTTCCTCGGCGCGATGCTGCTGCTGGCCGCGCTGCTCAACGCCTACGTCAAGCGCCGGGCGGAACGGGGGCCGCGATGAGTACTGAGCTGCTGTCTCTGGAAGGCGTCGGCAAGACCTACGGGACGGTCCGGGCGCTGCAGGACGTCTCGCTGACCCTGCGGACCGGCGAGATCAGCTGCGTGCTGGGCGACAACGGGGCCGGCAAGTCCACCCTGATCAAGATCATCGCCGGGCTGCACCAGCACGACGAGGGCCGCTACACCGTCGGCGGTGAGGAGGTCCGCCTCGACTCCCCGCGCCAGGCCCTGGACCGCGGCATCGCCACCGTCTACCAGGACCTCGCGGTCGTCCCGCTGATGCCCGTCTGGCGCAACTTCTTCCTCGGCTCCGAGCGGGGCATGCGCCGCTGGGGCGGCCTGCGGCTGGACGCCGACGGCATGCGGGCCACCACTCGCGAGGCGCTCGCCAGGATGGGCATCGACCTGCACGACGTCGACCGGCCGATCGGCACCCTCTCCGGGGGCCAGCGCCAGTGCGTGGCGATCGCCCGTGCCGTGCACTTCGGCGCCAAGGTGCTCATCCTGGACGAGCCGACCGCGGCACTCGGCGTCAAGCAGTCCGGGGTGGTGCTCAAGTACGTCACCGCGGCCCGCGACGCCGGGCTCGGCGTCGTTCTGATCACCCACAACCCGCACCACGCCTACCTGGTCGGGGACCACTTCACCCTGCTCAAGCGGGGGCGGATGGCCGGCAGCCACCCACGTGCCGAGATCGGCCTGGAGCAGCTCACCACCGAGATGGCGGGCGGCTCCGACCTCGCCGAGCTCTCGCACGAGCTGGCCCGTCCGGGTTCCGCCGAGCCCCGCGTCGACCCAGATCCCCGTGATCCCCGTGATTCCAGTGATCCCCGAGATTCCCGTGAGGAGCGTCCGCAGCCGTGACCAGCCCCCAAGGCAGCACCCGGCCGGCCGTCCTGCCCACCCTGCTCGGCCTCGGCCCGCGCGCCGAGCGCCGGCGCCGCGCCCTGCCCGCGGGGGTACTGCGGCTGCCCACCATCGGCGTCGACATCGGCGGCACCAAGGTCGTCGCGGGAGTCGTCGACGGGGAGGGCAAGGTGCTGGAGAAGCTGCGCACCGACACCCCCCACAAGAGCAAGAGCCCCAAGGTCGTCGAGGACGTCATCGTCGAGCTGGTGCTGGAGCTCGCCGACCGGCACGACGTCCACGCGGTCGGCATCGGCGCGGCCGGCTGGGTCGACGCCGACCGCTCCCGGGTGCTCTTCGCCCCGCACCTCAACTGGCGCAACGAGCCGCTCCAGCAGGTGCTCAGCGAGCGGCTTCGCTTCCCGGTGATCGTGGAGAACGACGCCAACGCGGCCGCCTGGGCCGAGTGGCGCTTCGGCGCGGGGCGCGGCGAGGACCACATGGTGATGCTCACCCTGGGCACCGGCATCGGCGGCGCGGTCGTCCGGGACGGCTACGTCGACCGGGGCAAGTACGGCCTGGCGGGCGAGTTCGGGCACATGCAGGTGGTGCCCGGCGGCCACCGCTGCCCGTGCGGCAACCGGGGCTGCTGGGAGCAGTACTCCTCCGGCAACGCGCTGGTACGGGACGCCCGTGAGCTGGTCGCCGAGGAGTCCCCGGTGGTGCAGCCGCTGCTCGCACGGGCGGGCGGCACGGTCGAGGGCATCACCGGGCCGTTGGTCACGGAGGCCGCCCAGGACGGCGACCCGACCGCGACCGAGCTGCTCTACGAGGTCGGCACCTGGCTGGGCGTGGGCATCGCCAACCTGGCCGCCGCCCTGGACCCGGGCCGCTTCGTCATCGGTGGTGGCGTCTCCGAGGCCGGGGACCTCCTCATCGGGCCGGCCCGCGACACCTTCCGCCGCACCCTCACCGGCCGCGGCTTCCGCCCCGAGGCCACCATCGTCCATGCCGCGCTCGGCAACGAGGCCGGGCTCGTCGGCGCCGCCGACCTGGCCCGTCAGGTCGCCCGCCGCTTCCGCACCATCAAGCGGCGGCGGGTGGAGCGCAGCACGCTGTAGCTGTAGGGGCGGGGCGCCTCGGGGTGGGGCGGCGGGGCGCTGGCTGCGGGTTCGGCCGTGGGCCCCGGGCGGAGCCCTGGCGGCGGACAACTTTCAGCTGACAGATTTCAGCGAACAGATTTCGTCTTCTGTTCGCTGAAATCTGTCAGCTCTTCGCTGTTTCCTGGCGTTCTGCCGGTCGCGGCGCCCCCGCCGTCTTGCCGTCCGTCGCCGGGTCAACTGCCCATCGACAGTGATGCGGTGTGGTTGTCGGATCACTCCTCCTATGGAACAACTGATGAGTTGACGTCGACCCAGGAGGACTCGGATGAGGGCTCTGACCCGTCTCGCGCCATCGCTGCTGCTCGCCACCGCCCTGGTGTGGGCCACCACTGGGCCGGCCGGGGCCGCGGCGCCGCCGACGAAGGCGCCCGAGGCGGTGGGGTGGGGCGGAGCGGTGGCCAGTGTGGACGCCGACGCCACCGCGGCCGGGATCGAGGTGCTGCGCAAGGGCGGGAACGCGGTGGACGCGGCGGTCGCGGCCGCGGCGGCGCTCGGGGTGACCGAGCCGTACTCGTCCGGGGTCGGCGGTGGCGGGTACTTCGTCTACTACGACCACGCCACCGGCCGGGTGCACACCATCGACGGCCGCGAGGTGGCCGGCCGCACGGCCGACAGCGGGCTGTTCCTGGAGGACGGCAAACCGCTCGCCTTCGCCGACGCCGTCACCAGCGGCCTGTCCGTCGGTGTCCCCGGCACCCCCGCCACCTGGGATTCCGCCCTGCGCCAGTGGGGCACCCGCTCGCTCGCCCAGAACCTCGAACCCGCCGAGCGGATCGCTGAGAACGGCTTCGTCGTCGACGACACCTTCCGTGGCCAGACGGCCGACAACTACGACCGCTTCAAGGACTTCCCGGCCACCGCCAAGCTCTACCTGCCCGGCGGCAAGCCCCCCGAGGTCGGCACCGTCCTGCGGAACCCCGACCTCGCCGCCACCTACCGGCTGCTCGCCAAGGATGGCGTGAAGGCCTTCTACCAGGGCGAGTTGGCCAAGGACATCGTCAACACCGTGCAGCACCCGCCGGTCGACCCGGCCTCGGGCCGCAACGCCCGTCCCGGGAAGGTCGACACCGCCGACCTGTCCGCCTACCAGGTCCGCAGCCAGGCGCCCACCCACGTCGCGTACCGTGACTACGACGTCTACTCGATAGCCCCCTCCAGCTCCGGCGGCACCACCGTCGGCGAGGCGCTCCACATCCTGGAGGACGGCGACCTCTCGACCTACAGCAGCACGCAGTACTACCACCACTTCCTGGACGCCTCCCGGATCGCCTTCGCCGACCGCAACCGCTGGGTCGGCGACCCGGCCTTCAGCGACGTCCCGACCAAGCAACTGCTCTCCGAGCGCTACGCCGCCTCCCGGGCCTGCCTGATCAGCCCCGACCACGCCCTCACCAGCCCGCTCGCCCCCGGCGACCCGCGCCACCCGGCCGACTGCGCCGACACCGGCCAGGCCGTCGCCGAGCCGTACGAGGGCCCCAACACCACCCACCTGACGGTCGCCGACCGCTGGGGCGACATCGTCTCGTACACCCTCACCATCGAGCAGACCGGCGGCAGCGGCATGACCGTCCCCGGCCGGGGCTTCCTGCTGAACAACGAGCTGACCGACTTCGACTTCGCCCCGCTCACCGCGGGCGTCCCCGACCCCAACCTGCCCGGCCCGGGCAAGCGGCCGCGCTCCTCGATGTCCCCGACCATCGTGCTGCGCGACGGCGAGCCGCTGCTGGCCACCGGCAGCCCGGGCGGCGCGACCATCATCACCACCACCCTGCAGGTGCTGCTCGGGCGCCTCGACCGCGGCCTGAGCCTGGAGCAGGCCATCGCCGCACCGCGCGCCAGCCAGCGCAACACCGTCGCCACCCAGGCCGAGCCCGGCTTCCTGGCACTGCCCGAGCGGTCCGAGCTGGAGGGCCTCGGGCACCAGTTCACGTCCGTGGCCGAGATCGGAGCCGCCACCGGCGTGGAGCGGCTGCCGGACGGCCGCTGGGTGGCCGCCGCCGAACCGGTGCGGCGCGGCGGCGGCTCGGCCGCGGTGGTCCGACCCGCGGGCTGATCGGATCGGCCTGTCAGCGGCGGGCGGTATGTTCGGGGTGGGCCTCCCTCGGGGGCCCGCCCCCGTCCGTACCGACCGAACCACCGGGAAGGCCGCCCGCCGTGACCGTCCGCATCGCCACCTGGAACATCAACTCCGTCACCGCGCGGCTGCCCAAGCTCCTGGAGTGGCTGGAGAGCGCCAAGCCCGACGTGCTCTGCCTCCAGGAGCTCAAGTGCGCGGCCGACGCCTTCCCGTACGACGAGGTCCGTGAGCTCGGCTACGAGACGGCCGCGCACGGCACCGGCCGGTGGAACGGCGTCGCCATCGTCTCCCGGCTCGGCCTGGAGGACGTCGTGCGCGGGCTGCCCGACCAGCCCGGCTTCCTCGCCGACGGCGCCCTGCTGCCCGACGTCGAGCCGCGCGCCATCGCGGCCACCTGCGGCCCGGTCCGGGTCTGGTCGGTCTACGTGCCCAACGGCCGGGAGGTCGGCCACGCGCACTACCACTACAAGATGGAGTGGCTGGAGGCGCTGCGCAAGGCCGCCGTCGAGGACGCGGCCGGCCCGCGCCCCTTCGCCGTCCTCGGGGACTTCAACATCGCTCCCACCGACGAGGACGTCTACGACGTCGCCGCCTTCGAGGGCCTCACCCACGTCACCCCCGCCGAGCGCGCCGCGCTGGAGGCGCTCGACGGGATCGGCCTGCACGACGTGCTGCCGCGCCCGCTCAAGTACGACCGCCCCTACACCTACTGGGACTACCGCCAGCTGGCCTTCCCGAAGAACCGGGGCATGCGGATCGACCTCACCTACGCCAACAAGCCCTTCGTCGACGCCGTCACCGACAGCTACGTCGACCGCGAGGCCCGCAAGGGCAAGGGCACCTCGGACCACGCCCCGGTCGTGGTCGACCTGGACCTCTGAGTCACGAGAATCACGCTGGGTGACGGGCCGTCGCTCGAATGGTCCAGAGCGGTGGCCGGGCGCGAGGTGCCTGCCTACCGTCGGTGAATGACCGGGTGCAGTTGAAAGACCACGTGGACATGGGAGTCCCTGGCTGCGCCCGAGAATCCCGGAGGTTCCGGCATGCGCCCCATGCGTACGGCCGCCGCCGCCCTGATCGGCGCGACGCTGCTGACCGGTCTGACGGCCCCCCTCGCCTCAGCCAGGGACGGTGCGGCCTCGGTCAGCCCGTCCCGGGCCGCACCGGGCCAGACCGTGACGGTCACGGTCTCCTGCGAGAAGTCGGACAAGCCCGACGCCAAGACCGTCACCGCGCACTCCGCCGCCTTCGAGGGTGGCCCCGCGACGCTCACCCTGGGCGCGGACGGCAAGCACACCGGCTCCGCCCGGCTGGCCTCTCAGCACCAGGGGGACAGCAAGGTCGACGGCACCTGTCCGAACGGCAGCGCCTTCTCGACCAGCGTCACGGTCACCACCGCGGCGGGCATCAGCCCTGACAAGGGCCTCGGAGACTGGGGCAAGGCCGCGGGGGAGTGGGCCGGCTCGCTCGGCCAGTCCGGTGTCGGCAGCCAGCAGGTCGCCCCGAACGGCGCGGTGAATTCCGGCCTCGGCGGTTCGGTCGCGGGCAACCCGGCGGAGCTGGCCGGCGGTCTGGCGCTGGTCGTGGGCGGTGTCGGCGGCTTCTGGCTGCTCCGGAGGCGCGGTGCCTGATGGCCCCTTCTCCTTCGCGTCGACGCGTCGCGCCGCCGGACCCTGACGGGACCGGCGGCGCGGTGGTGCGTCAGACGGCCGCCCGCTCCTGCCGCTCCTCGTGCTGGAGGATGCCGCTGGCCAGCAGGTACTGGGCCAGGACGTACGTCGCCATGATCCAGAACTGATGCCCCGGCAGCTCGCGCCACTTCGCCAGCTGGGTGGCGATCAGCGTGTCGGACAGCAGGAACAGCGCCCCGCCCAACCCGGTCCGCCAGCCCAGCCCGGCCGAGGTGACGGCCGTCGAGGTGAGCAGCAGGCTGTAGCCGGCCACCGGGACCTTCAGCTCCCCGAGGTCCGGCCAGAGCTGACTGACCAGGCCCACCCAGGCCGTCGCGTACGCGGCCGCGACCACCAGTGTGCGACGGCGGTCGGTGAGCGCCCCGCGCTGGACGAACATCGTCACGTAACAGACGTGCGCGGCGGCGAAGGAGCCCATGCCGGCCAGGAACGCGGGGTCGTTCTTCAGCTGCAGCAGCACGTCCCCGCCCGCGCTCGCCAGCAGCGCCGGCGCCAGCAGCTTCGGCGCCTGCCGCCCGGCTGTCGTGGCCGCCGTCACACTGTGCGCGGCCAGCAGCGGCATCAGGGCGGGCTTGGTGGCGTTCTGCACCATCGAGGCACCGGACAGGATCGAGCCCAGGTGCGCCGCGGAGGTGGCCGCGAAGCCGCCGAGCAGGCCGGTGGCCGAACGCAGGCGCCCGCCGAGGCCGGTGGCGCGGGTGGTCGTACGGATACTCATGCGGCTGCTGCCTCCGGACTCGCTCGGGCGGGGATCCACCGACCCTAAGGGAGCCGACCGGGCCGGGAAAGAGCAGGTTACCGGTGCGTAACCCGAGCCGGGTGCGGCGGATGACGGGACGGCCGGGTGGCGGAGGGCTCGCGGCCGCTTCGAGGGCTCTTGCGGAGAGTTCCCCAGGAGGGCGGTTGCTGCCACCGGGTGACCCGGTCACCGTCTAGTCTGGATCCCGACATGGAGCAGCAGGAGTACGCGGTCGGCGCCACCCGGGTGGCCGTCGGCGGGCCGGACGGACGCACGGGCGGGGCAGGACGGGGAACCGCCGACGCCGTCCTCGCCGTACGCGAAGCCGGCTCCCCGCGGGGCTCCTTGCCGGACTCCTCGCAGGGCTCTTCGCCGGACGCCTTGCCGGGCTCTTCGCCGGACGCCTCGCCGGCCTCCGGGCCGGACTGCGATCCCGCCGATGCTGACGCGCTACCTGAGCCCGCCCCCGAGGGCGGTGCTGACGGCCCGCAGGCGACCGGGGAGGTCCTCTCGCCCGACCCGGGACTGCTGCGGCTCGCCCACTGGTTCGCCGCCGCCACCCCCGGCACCGCGGATGACCTGTGTACCGCCTCCTTCGGTCTCTACCCCGCCCGCCACCTCGGCGCCCCCGCCGAGCCCGCCGACCCCAGCGTCAGCTGGTGGCACGGCCCGACCGCCCACGGCGCCACCGTCCCGCGCGCGCGTGAGGCCCGGACCGACGGCGGCCTGCGCCGCGCCCGGCGCGACGAGGCCGCACTGCCCGTCGTCCGGTCAGGCGCCAAGCCAGGCAGGCCCGGCAGGCACCGCAAGCCGGAGCGGCTCCGGGCGCTCCCGGGCGCGACCTCCGGCTCGCGGGATCGTTCCGGTGCGGAGCTCCCGGACGCCGAACGCCGCATCGCCGCCCGGCTGCTGCTCGCCCACCCGCTGGTCACCGCCTCCGGCCCGCACGCCGACGGCTTTCCGCTGATCCGCCGTCACCGCGACTGGCTCACCGAACGCTTCGACACCCTGCTCGGTTACCGCCTGGTCGTCGGCCCCTGGCACGCCCGGCTCTGCAAGGCTGGCCTCGGCCCCGGCGCCGCCCGCCGCCTCGAACACCCCACCACCGGCGCTCCGTTCACCCCGGCCGGCTACGCCCAACTCGCGCTTGCCCTCGCGCTGCTGGTCGACGCCCCCCAGCAACTCCCGTACGGGCGGCTGCTCGACGCGATGCGCGCCGCCGCGCCCGAACTCGCCGCCGCGCCCGCCGACCTCGCGATGGCGCTCGCCGCGCTCGCCACCTGGCAGGTGCTCGGCGAACTGCCCTCCGACCCGGCCGACTCCGCCTTCGTGCTGACCGTCGACCGCGAACTCGCCCGCGCCGTCCCGGCCGGTCCGCCCGCCCTCGCCGACGACGCCGCCGACCTCATCCGCCGCGCCGCCGAGGCCGAGCCCGCCACCGCCGTCCGCCGTCTCCTCGCCGAGACGCCCGCCGTCCTCGCCGCCGACCTCCCCGAGGACCGGCGCAGCTGGCTGCACGAGCACCGGCTCAGCGGCCCGGCCGCGCTCGCCGAATTCCTCGGCCTGGAGACCGAGCTGCGGGCCGAAGGAGTCGCCCTGCTCGACCCGGCCGCCGAACTCACCGACCTCGCCCTCCCCGGTACGGGCACCCTCGCCCAGGCCGCCCTGCTGTTGGTCGAGCGCCTGGTCGAGGAGGTCCGCCCGCTGCCTGGTGAGACCGCCGAGGGCGACGTCCCGATCGCGGACGCCCTGATAGACGGCGTCCTCGGCGACATCACCGACGAGTACGGCCTCCCCACCCACTACCGCGCCGACCGCACCGCCCTCCGCCGCGACGCCCTCGACCTCCTCCACCGCCTCGGCCTCATCACCCCCACCCCCCGCACCACCTGGCTCCTCCGCCCCCCGGCCGCCCGCTACGCCCCGGCCCCCGACCTCCACCCCACCCCCGGCACCGGCCGCCACTCCCGACCGGCCACCCCACCCCCGGCGGCGGCACGCGCGGAGCAGCGGGCGTAGAAGAAGTCGGCACCGCCCGCCCGTGCAGGCGGGAGCGGCGCTCAGAGCAGTGTGAGGCGGCCGCCGTCGGTGCTCCTCCCTCGTGCACATGTGCGGCCTGCGAGGACGCGACGCTCGCACGGGAGGTCGACCGGGCCTACTTCTCGCGCTACGCGCTCGCCGCCCCGGCCAAGATGAACCATAGGAAGTCGGCCAGGCCGCGCCGAGTCGGTGGCCCGGGAAGCAGCGGGCCAGGGGAGTCCGCCGTCGAGGTGCCCCGGCGGTCGGTGGCGACTGCCCGTAGGGCGTCGAACCTTCCGGGGGCGGGGACGCGAAAGCACCGCGTCCGGGGTGGACGGCGGTGCTGGGTGGGGCCGGCTACTTGCTGGCGGTGGTGGTGGCGGCGAGGGGGCCGTGTTGGAGGGTTTCGACCGTGGCGCCGACGCCGAGGGTGCCGAGGGCGACGGAGGCGAGGACGGCGGTGCAGGCGAGGAGGCGGCGGTGGCGCTGGGGGAGAGGGAAGCGCGGTTCCTGGTAGGGCGCCTGAGGGCTGGCGTTCATGACAGGAAGGCTCTCAGGGCGGTGTGAACGGTCGGTACGCGCGGGTGAAGTCCGGACGGGGGTTGGGCGTCGGTTGGCCGCATACGCCCCACCGGGCCGGCGGGGGGGGGCGTGTGTGCTGGTCAGCGGGGTCGTCCGCGTTCGGTGAGGGCCTCGCCGACGGCGTCGCGGAGGCCGTGGGTGCGGTGGAGGCGGGAGGGTTCGGCGGCCGGGTCCTCGCGGAGTCGGTCAGCGGGGCGGCAACCGCCGTCGCATCGTCGCGGCGACCTTCACGCCTTGGTGGATCCCGGTGGGGTCCTACGTCCCGTCAGGTCGTCGAAGGGGGCGTCAGGCCGCCTGCTTCTCGCTCGGCTGGTGCGTGGCGGCGAGGTAGCGGGAGAGCGCCTGGCGGCTGCGGGTGAGGTCGTCGATCCGGGCGTCCAGGTCGGCGAGTTCGCCGCGCAGGGTGGCGACCAGGTTCGGGCAGGCCTCCAGCACGGGCATCGGGCCGGTGGCACAGGGCAGCAGTTCGGCGATGACCCGGGTGGACAGCCCGGCCGCGAGCAGGCTGCGGATCTGCCACACCCGTACGGTGTCCTCCTCGCCGTACTCCCGGTAGCCGGCCGTGGTGCGGGCGGGCTGGAGCAGGCCCTGCTCCTCGTAGTAGCGGAGCAGGCGGGTGGACACCCCGGTCAGGCGGGCGAGTTCTCCGATGCGCATGATCGGAGAACTCGGCCGGTGGCCGGGGTGTTCCCGCCCGTCTCAGGCCTTCACGAACTCCAGCATCACGTCGCGCAGTTGGGGCAGCGCGTCGATCGTCGGCAGGTGCCCGCCGGGGAGTTCGACGGAGCGGGCGCCGGGGATGCCCGAGGCCAGCAGGCGGTGCTGGGAGGGCTGGACGAGCATGTCCTCGGCGGTGCCGACGACGGTCGTCGGGACGGCGATCGCGGCCAGTTCCTCGCGCACGTCGACCCGGGCGGCGAGCCGGAACTGCTGCCGGAAGCCCGCAGGCAGCGGGGACTTGAGCGCCTCCTCCAGCTCCGCGCGCTGCTCGGAGGGCAGTGCGTCCACCCAGCTGTTGCCGAAGACGACGGTGAGCATCAGCCGGGCGAGGTCGGCCGGCCGGTCCGCGAGGTCGACCATCAGCTCCGAGAGCACGCTCAGCCGCGCCGAGCCGCCGGCCACGCCCGCGAGCAGCAGCAGCGAGCGGACCCGCCCGGGGTGACGGGTGGCGATCCGGACCGCGACGGCCGCGCCCAGCGAGAAGCCGGCCAGGTCGAAGGTGGACAGGCCCTCCTCGTCGGCGGCGGCGACCAGCCGCTCGGCGAGCTCGTCGAGGGTGGGCTCGCCGGGCTCGTACGGGCTGTCGCCGGAGCCGGGGTAGTCGGGGGCGACGACGGTGCGGTGCGCGGCGAGGTCGGGCAGCAGCGGGCCCCAGTTGTCCCGGGCGCTGCCGGCGGCGCCGTGGGCGAGCAGCAGGCCGGGGCCGGAGCCCTGGACGATCCGGGCGAGCGGGGCGAACGGCGTGGTGGTGGACGGCATGACGGCCTCCTCGGTGGGGCGGGCGGGACCGCGGGATTGCTCCGACAACGGGAACGCTAGGAGTTCACACTGGTGAGAAGGTCAAGTGGAGAAAGTGGAGAACCAGGGCGGCCGTTCGATCGGAGGATCAAGTCGCCGTGGTTACGTAACGCGCTGGAGCGCCTACGCTGAGGGAAGGAGCGCCGTCCGGACAGTGTCGTCCGGATGCCGCCGCGCTCCGCCGCCGGGGCGCTCGCCGTGCCCGTGTTGGCCGCGCCGGTGTTCGCCCCGGGCCGGGCGGCCGCCGAGGAGGTGCCCAGGCCCGTGTCCGGAATCGTCAAACCGCTTCCTGCCGAGTGGTTCGTCCCGCGCGACACCAACGCCGAGATGCGCTGGGACGCGCTGCGCGACGCCGACGGCAAGGCCGCGATCGGCCGCCATGTGCCGACGGAACGGTTCTTCGTCCGCAACCACACCGGCACCCCGCTGATCGACCCGGACGGCTGGAGGCTGAGGCTGTTCGGCAGCGGCCTGCGCGGCGCCCCGACGGCCGGTCGGGCGGTCGAGTTCGGCCTGGAGGACCTGCGGGCGCTGCCGTCGACCAGGATCGACGCGCTGATCGAGTGCGCCGGCAACGGGCGCAGTTACTACCGCAGCCAGCAGCACCAGAGCGTGCCCGGCACGCCGTGGACGCTTGGCGGCGTCGGCTCGGCGAGCTGGCGCGGGGTCCGGCTGGCCGAGGTGCTGCGGGCGGCCGGGCTGACCGACGACGCGGTGGACCTGCTGCCGGTCGGCCTGGACCCGGACTACGTGGTCGGTGGCGAGAACTACGGCCCGGTGCGCCGCCCGCTGCCGGTCGCCAAGGCGCTGGACGACGTGCTGCTCGCCTACGAGATGAACGACGAGCCGCTGACCCCCGACCACGGCGCGCCGGCCCGGCTGGTGGTGCCCGGCTGGGTGGGCATCGCCTCGATCAAGTGGGTCGGCAGCATCGAGGTGGCCGACCACCCGCTCCAGTCGCCGTGGAACACCGACTTCTACCGGATGTTCGGCCCGGACTACCCGCCCGGCGGCGGCGCTCCGCTCAGCACCCAGGTGGTCAAGTCGGCCTTCGAACTGGCCGTCGGCGCGGTGCTGGAGGCCGGGCGCGAGCACCGGCTGCACGGGCGGTCCTGGTCCGGCGCCGCCCCGGTGGACCGGGTCGAGGTGAGCACCGACGGCGGCCGGACCTGGCGGCCCGCCGAGCTGCGCGAGGAGCCGCTCGCCGACAACTGGACGCGCTGGAGCGTCGACTGGCGCCCCGAGCGACCCGGCCCGTACGAGCTGCGCGCCCGCGCGACGGACCGCCTCGGCGGCGGTCAGCCGGAGCGGGCGCCGTTCAACCGGGAGGGCTACCTGTTCGGTGCGGTGGTGGCGCACCCGGTGACGGTGGTCTGAGCCTGCGGTGCTCTGAGCCCGCGTGCCTGAGGCTCAGCCGGTGGACTGGACCTCGTACGGGGCCGGGTAGTGGGTCTCGTACGGGTTCAGCACCAGCCGCACCACGTCCTCCAGCCGCCGCCGGGCGTCCCCTAGGGTGGTGCGGCCGGTCACCCAGGCGGTCAGCTCCCCCTGCCAGGCGTGCGCGACGATGTGCCGCACCAGGTCGCTGGCCGCTGCCGGAACCTCGGCCGTCACCGCCTGCAGGGCCGCGCTGTCGGCACGGGCCATCCCCTGCAGGGCCTCGCTGGCGAAGGGGTCGGTGGAGGCGGCGACGGCCACCCGCAGGCGGGCCAGCTCGGGTTGCCGCTGGTAGGCCCGCATCCCGCCCCGGACGAACCGGACCGCCCGGTCGGTGGCTCCCAGCCCGGCGCGGGGTCCGCGCAGCTCGGCCACCAGGTCGGCCAGCAGCAGGCGGTGCCACTCGGCGATCGCCGCCGCCAGGAGGTGGTCCTTCGAGGAGAAGTAGCGGTACGCCGTCCCCAGGGCGACTCCGGACCGCTCGCAGACCTGCTTCATCTGCAGCCGCTCGACGCCGATCTCGTTCACCAGGGCGAGCGCGGCCGCGATCAGGCTTTCGCGGCGTTCGAGCTGACGCGGAGACATCGCCTCCACCGGCCGTGGTGACAGGTCAACCTTGGTCACCCGCACCATGATACGGGCCGGGGCCGCTCAGGAGTATGACGCCGACCGGCCCCCTTACGTTCGCCCGGTGGCCACCGCGGTGTCCGGGGGCCTGCGCCGGCTAGGGCAGCCTGCGGATCAGCGCTTCCTGGACGGCCGAGGCGACCAGTCGGCCGTCCCGGTCGTAGAACTCACCGAGCGACAGGCCCCGGCCGTCCGAGGCGGACGGGCTGCGCTGGGCGAACAGCAGCCATTCGTCGGCCCGGAACGGGCGGTGGAACCACATCGCGTGGTCCAGCGAGGCCATCAGCAGCCGGGGCGGCTCGGTGCGCTGGAAGAAGCTGGGCTGCTCGTGCAGCCCGGCGGTGGACGCCAGAGTGAGGTCCGACAGGTAGGTGAGCGCGCAGGTGTGCAGCAGCGGGTCGTCGACCGGGAAGGGGGTGGCGATGCGCACCCAGACGAACTGCTGCGGCATCCCCGGGACGGTGGGCGGCACGCCCGGGGCGTCCGCCGGGACGAAGCGCAGTTCGAGGTCGCGGAAGCCGTCGGAGGCCTTGATCGCGGCGCGCAGCTCCTCGTCCCATTGTGAGAAGGCGTCGGGCAGGGTCTCCGGGGCGGGCACCGGCGGCATCTCGCGGTGGCGCTCGCCGGTCGGCTCGGGGCGCTTGAAGGAGGCGGTGAGGCTGAAGATCTCGTTCCGGTCCTGCACCGCGCGGACCCGGCGGGTGGCGTAGGTGACGCCCTCGCGCAGCCGCTCGACCTCGTAGTCTATCGGCCGGGTCGGGTTTCCGGGCAGCAGGAAGTAGCTGTGCAGCGAGTGCACCGCGCGCTGTCCGTCGCAGGTGCGCCCGGCGGCGGCGAGGGCCTGGGCGGCGACGTGGCCGCCGAAGGCGCGCATCGGGGCCCCGGCATGGCAGTGCCCCCGGAACGTGTTCTCATCCAGCTGCTCGATCTCCAGCAGTTCGGCGAACGGGGCGGCCGGGCGGGGCGCCTGCTCGGCCGGGATCTGCTGTTCGGTCAGGTCGGTCACCGGCCCATAGTGGCAGATGCCAACCGTGTGGCGGTGTGACCGGGGTAACGCTTTCGAGGGATAGAACGTGTTTCATTCCATGGTGGTCCCGACGGGCTGTCAGGCCCGTCACCGAGTGTGCTCCGCATGACGCGATCCGCACACGCGTACGCTTGCGGCCCTGCTGCGGGTCGGGCCCGGCACGGACCCGGAGGTGCTGGGGGCCGCTGAGGCGCTGACCTCGCCGGCCGGACGGTGGCTGGCGCACTGGCGGTGGCGGAGAGCGGCGGGTCGGGGCGGGTGGCGAAGGAGGCCCGGGGGCTGCGGGATGTGCTCGCGGGGTGACAGGTGACGGGTGGCCTGCGACGGGTAACGAGTGACGGGTGACAGGCTACGGCTGTCAGCGAACAGATTTCAGATGACAGAGTTTGAAATCTGTTCGCTGAAATCTGTTGCCGGTTCGCGCACCTCTGTCCGTGCCGCTGTCCGCCCCTCCGTCTGCGCCTCGGCGGTGACCAGCGGCTCGATCCCGCGCGGGGCCGCCGCCACCGCGCGCCACCAGAGCCGCAGCGCCGGCGGGTCGGCGGGTTCGAAGGGCTTGCCGGGGCGGGGCACCACGAGGTGGGCGCCGAGGGTCTGGGCGGCGATGACGACGCGCTCGGCGGGTTCCTCCCACGGGTGGGTCGCCAGGTTGAAGGTGCACCAGTGGATCGGCAGCAGCAGCTCGCCGCCCAGATCCAGGTGCGCCCGGACGCCCTCCTCGGGGGTCATGTGCACCTCGGGCCAGAACTCGCTGTACGCGCCGACCTGCATCATCGTCGCGTCGAACGGCCCGAGCCGGCGCCCGATCTCCGCGAAGCCAGGGAAGTAGCCGGTGTCCCCGCTGTGGAAGATCCGGTGCCCGCCGCCCGCGACCACCCAGGACGCCCACAGGAACAGCGTGCTGGTGCGCGGCCCGCGGCTGCAGTAGTGCCGGGCCGGCGTGGCGGTCAGGGTCAGCCCGGCGACCTCGGCCGACTCCCACCAGTCCAGCTCGACGATCCGCGCCGCCGGCACCCCCCAGTGCTCCAGGTGCGCCCCGACCCCCAGCGGCACGGCGAACACCACGCCGCTGCCGATCAGGGCCCGCACGGTGGCCATGTCGAGGTGGTCGTAGTGGTCGTGTGAGACCACCACCACGTCCACCGGCCCGAGTTCGGACAGCGGCAGCGGCACCGGGTGCATCCGCTTGGGCCCGGTCCAGGCGAACGGGGAGCAGCGCTCGCCCCAGACCGGGTCGATCAGGACGCGCCGCCCGCCGATCTCGGCGAGCACCGTGGCGTGCCCGAGCCAGGTGAGCCGCAGCCCGGACTCCGGTGGCGTGGCCAGGTCGGCCGGCAGCAGCCGGTGCACCGGCACGGCGGCGGTCGGCGACCGGCGGGTTTTGTCCCCGGCCAGCTGGGCGCGGGTGATCTCCAGCGGGCTCCGCTCGTACACCAGGCGGCGGGTCGGCACCGGGTTGCGGAAGGCTCCGTCGACGAACTGGGGCGAGCGGCGGATCCGGGCCAGCCGCTCGCCCCGGGGCTCGGCCCCGAAGGCGTCGGTCCGGACCCGGTGCCAGGCCGCGCGGGGGAGTCCGGCCAGGCCCGGGACGGCGCGGTCGGCGGCCGGCCCGGCGGACGACGGGGCGAGCTGTGAAGTCAGACCGGCGAGGCGGGAGAACCACGGGACGGGGCGGGGCACGGCTCCTCCAGGGACGGTCACGGCTACCGGGCATGCCGGGGCGCGCACCCAAGGGGCAGATGAGGCCACTGCGGTACGACAACCATCTCGTCGGAGACTACGCGCCGTGGGCCGTCCGGACCTGGTGGAGAGTCCCGCACGGTCCAATCGGCGTACTCGACGCGGGTCGCGGTACCGCGCCGGCGCTACGCGTAGAAGCGGGTGATCGCCTCCGCGACGCAGTGCGGCTTGGCGCTGCGCTCACTCGTGATGGTGAACCGGACCACCGCCTGGACCCCGCCCGGCACCTCGGTGGCCGAGATCAGCTCGGCGGTGGCCCGGATCGCCGTACCCACCGGCACCGGGGCCGGGAAGCGCACCTTGTCCGAGCCGTAGTTCAGCGCCATTCGCACGCCCTCGACGCCGTAGCACTCCTTGGCCAGCACCGGGATCATCGACTGGGTCAGGTAGCCGTGTGCGATGGTCGAGCCGAACTGGCTCTCCTTCGCCCGCTCCGGGTCCACGTGGATCCACTGGTGGTCCCCGGTCGCCTCGGCGAACAGGTCGATCTGCCGCTGGTCGATGGTGTGCCACTCGCTGGTGCCCAGTTCGGTGCCCACGGCGGCGGTCAGTTCGGCGAGGGAGGCGAAGGTCGTCACGGTGCGCTCCTGGAGAGGGACGGGCCCGGCAAGGGGTCAGGACGCCGGAAGCGTATGCCTACCCGCCGGTTTCTGTCAGGAGCCGACGGCGAGAGCACCGACGACGAGAGGAAGGCGAGGGGGGCTCAGGGCCGTAGCACCGTTCGCCCCAGCGGGCCCGGCTCCCGCGAGCCCTGCCCGGTCGGGAACAGTCGCCGCCCGCTGACCAGCTCCGGCACCAACGCGATGAACAGCGGCTCCGGGTCCCCCACCCACGGCCGCAGCCCGGAGCGCAGCACCCGCCGCACCTGCTCGGGGTCGCTCACCGCGTCGGCCCGCCCGTGCACCAGCACGCTCCATCCGGTGCGGGTGACCGGGTCCAGCAGGTCCGCCTGGAAGGCCACCACCGTGCCGTCAACCCCGCGCGCGGTGGCACTTCCCCGGCGCACGGCGAGCACCAGTCGCCCGTCCAGGACCTCGAAGGAGACCGGCAGGACGGCCGGCAGCGCGTGCTCGGTGTACACCACGCGCCCGACGGGCACGGTGCTGAGCAGCCGCAGGCACTCGGCCTCGCTCAGGGTCTCCACACGGTCCTCACGCTCCATGCGTCCGATCGTCCTCCGGTCGGTACGCGCGTCGATAGGGCCCATGGTCCCTGAGCGGACGGGCCGGGAGCCCCGTCGGCGGCCGCCCGGAGCGGTAGCCTGCCCGGCGGGTGGAGGAATGGTGGAGGAGGGGGCGGACGGATGGCCGGCGGGGTCGATCTGGTGGTGATCGGGGCGGACGGCGGGCCGGACCGGGCGTACGGCGGTTCGGCGCGCGCGCCGGAGGGGGCTCGGCTGCTGGCCGAGGTGCTGCCCGGGATGTGCTTCGACACCGGCGCGGCCGGCTGCCGGGTCCTCGGTACGGCGCCGGACGCGGACGCCAACGCGATGCTCACCGCCGTCCGGGACGCGGCCCAGCACCCGGGTCGCTGGCTGGTGGTCTGCCTGGTCGGCCAACTGGTCGCCGACCCGCGCGGGCGCCGGCTCGCCCTGGTCACCGGCGGCAGCACCGCCGCCAACGCCTACCGGCGCGGCCTGGCCTGGGACTGGGTGGTCAGCGCGATGGTGCACGGTGACCACGAGGAGGCGCTGCTGCTGGTCGACGCGGTGGCCGACCGGGACACCTGGGCGGCGCTGGAGCGCGGCGGAGAGGACAGCGCGGGTGAACTGCTCAGCTACTCCCGGGTCCCGCTGTGGGGCCGGATCGGCCGCTACACCCCGGGCAGACGCGGCCGGGACGCCGTACTGCCGGGCGGCGAGGGCTCGTTCAGCCGGGCGCTCACCACCGTCCTGCGCCACGGCGTCCCGGGTGCCCCCGCGGCCGTCGCCCCGCTGGACCTCCAGCCCGCCGTCGCCGGGTTGCTGGACGGGGGGGAGTCGGCCGGTAGTTCGGGTGCGCCGGTCGCACGTCTGCTCGTTCCGCCGCACGGCGGACGCCTGTTGATGCGCAATCGGGCCGCGGTTCGGGGCGCATTGGCCGGATTGTCGCTTTCCGAAGAACTGTTGGCCGTTCTGTGGCGGGAAAGTGCCCCGACGGAACCGCCTTCCGCGTAAGGTCAGGGGGCCTGAGGTGTTGCCGTGATGGGGTGGGTTGGCGAAGAATCGATCCCCAGCGGAAACACCCGTGGGACGGCGGAATTCTCCTGGCGGCCGTGGATCACGGATCGGCTCGGTCGCGACGAGGTGGGCGATGCGGCAGCGCGGAAATGTGTTGCGCCCTGGGGCGGTTGTGGTCGGTGGGGCGGTTCTGGTGTTGCTGCTCGGTGCTTGTGCGAGCGGTGGTGCCGACGGTTCCGTCGATCGTCTCGGGTCGCCCGCTCCCACTGTTGCGGGAGTGAACCCGTTAACCCCTTCGGGTGGTTCGGTAAACACCTCGATCGCGCCGACCGACGGTCCGGAAGGGGCCATGGCCCGGCTGGCGTTGAACACCTATCAGGACTGGTGGCAGGCGCAGGCCGAGGCTTTCGGGCGTGCGGATTCGGACGGTTTCTCGCTGCAGCGGTACTCCTCCGGGCGCGCCCTGTCGGACACCCTCGTCGGTCTCCGCCAACTGCACGACGCCAAAGTGGTGATGACCGGAACGCCGCGCAATTCGGCGGTGGTCAAGTCGATCGATCTGAAAGCCGATCCGCAGACGGCGGTGATCGAGGACTGCGTCGATCTGTCCAGCTGGCACCGCGTCGATGCCGTCACCGGGGCCGTGAAGGATCCCGGGCAGCGCTTGAACCGGTACGTCGCGACCGCGTCCCTGCGCAGGTTCCAAGCACATTGGCTGATCTACGAGTTCACACGGGAGGTGGACCGGACATGCTGAACGCGCGGAAACCGGCCGGGCGGTTCGCGGTCGTCGCGTCGTTGTCCGCCGGGTTGCTGCTGTCCTCGGTGGTGACAGCGACGGCGGACGAACCGCCGAGCGGCGGGGCCGAACAGTGTTTCCCGAGCGTGATCTGCGCTCACGCCAATTCCGGCGGAAACACGCCCGCGCCCGGAGCGTCGAACCCCGGCGGGAGCAGTGGCGGCGGGTTGGACACCGGTCCGCAGGTGTGCAGCTACCACGACGTGCAGTGGGCGTGCCACGACCCGCAGTGGGGCTGGTTCAACAGCGACCAGGGGTGCTACTTCCGTCCGCTGGACCAGCAGCTCCCCGAGAGCGACGACGCGTGGAAGGGGCACAAGGCCTCGGAGGGCTCGCTCTACTCGAAGGTCTGCCCGCAGACGAACGGCGGCCAGGACGGCGCCCAGATCGAATTCGTGCCCAACGGGCCGAACGGGCAGCCGCCGAAGACCCTGGCACAGCTCAAGCAGGAGGCCTTCGACCAGGTCAGACTCCCGGCGCCGGTGGGCCGGGTCGCACCCGACGGGACGGCGGTGGTCAACGCGCCGGTCTGGCTCTGGGCCCAGAACGCCACGCCGCCCAAGCAGGGGTACGCCGAGTCCGGGGGCGTCTCGGTCACCGTCACGGCCCGACTGACGGGCACCACCTGGGACTTCGGCGACGGCGGGACCACGGAGTGCGTGACGGCCGGGACGCCGTACGACCCCAAGTACGGCGCCGCCAAGTCCCCGGACTGCGGCTACGCGTTCAAGGTCGGCTCGGGTACCAGGCAGAACGGCGTCTTCGGCGCCACGGTGACGACGCACTGGGCGGCCGACGTGGTCGTCAAGGGGCCGCAGCCGGCGACCTACACGATCGACGGGCTCAAGCAGGACAGCGAACCCTTCACGGTCAGGGTCGCCGAGGTGCAGGTCCTCAACTGACCGTGCCACCAGCGCGATTCGAGCACTGACGAGCGATCCGGAAGCGAACGAGGGAAGGGCGGAACCCGGTGGAGAACCGTACATTCGCGACGCCGGGATCCGGCACACCAGCAGGTGCCGCGGTGTCCGTGGCGGTACCGGAGCAGCCGGGCCAGGAGCAGCAGGGCCGCGGCGCGGGCCGGGGGCGGGCGGTGCCGCACGCGCCCGGGCGGACCATGCGGGCCCGGCGGCGGCGCCCGGCGGTGCTGGCGATGGCGGTCGCGCTGATCGCGGCCGGCGGGCTGGGCGGCGCCGCCCTCTACAACAGCACCGGGCAGCGGGTCGCGGTGCTGGCGCTGGCCCGGGACGTGCCCTGGGGACAGGTGATCACCGAGGACGACCTGGTGGTGGCCCGGATCGCGGGCGATCCGGCGCTGCGGCCGGTGTCCGCCCAGGACCGGGTCAGGGCGGTCGGCATGCGGGCCGCCACCGACCTCAAGCGCGGGGCCATGCTGACCGGTTCCGACCTGGCGCAGGGACTGTCGGTGCAGCCGGGGCAGATCGTGGTCGGGGTGTCGGCCAAGCGCAGCCAGCTGCCCGCCAGCCGGCTCCAGCCCGGGGTGCAGATCGTCGTGGTCAACACCCCGGACAACGGCCGGGCCGACTCGCTGCCCGCGACGGTCATCACGGTCGGCCGGGTGGACACCGACGGCAGCCAGGTGATCGACGTGGCGGTCGGCTCGGCGGACGGGCCGCGGCTCGCGCAGTGGGTGGCCGGCGGGCGGATCCAGGTGCTGCTGGCGCCGCGCGCCGTCCCGAGCGGCACCGGGGCTGCGGCCGCCCCCTCGGGCGCCTCCTCGGCGGCCCCCACCGGCGCACCATCCTCCGGCGCACCCTCCTCCGGCGCGGCCACCGCGCCCGCGACCCCGGCCGGAACGGGTGCCCCGGCCGGAACGGGCGGCGCCTGATGGCGGTGATCGCGGTGGTCGGCGGTCCGGGCGCGCCCGGCGCGACCACGACCGCCCTGGCGCTGCTGCTGGCCTGGCCGCTGCCGCCCGGTCGGCGGATCCTGCTGGTCGAGGCCGACCCGGACGGCGGCGCGGTGCTCGCGGGCGCCCTGGAGGGCCGGGTCGAGGCGGTGTACGGGCTGCGCAACCTCGCCGTCGCCGACCGCCGCGGGCTGCTCGCCCAGACCATCTGGGAGCAGCTGATCGACCTCTCACCCGAGGGCAATGCCGAGCGGCTGCTGCTGCCCGGCCTGACCGACCCGGCCCAGGCGTCCGGCCTCGCCTACACCTGGGAGCCGCTCGCCGAGCTGCTGCACGGCATCGAGCAGCAGGGCTACGACGTCATCGTGGACCTCGGCCGCTCCGGCGCCACCGGGACGAGCGCGGTGCTGGCCCGCCGCGCGGACGTGGTGGCGGCGACGGTCCGCACCACACTGCGCGGGCTGAGCGCGGCCCGCCCCCGGCTCGCCGCCCTCGCCGAGGACCTGGCCGCCGGCGGGACCGGGGCGGACGCGCTCGGGCTGCTGCTGGTCGCCGAGGGGCCGTACCCGAGGGCGGAGGTGTCCCGCGAGCTCGGCCTGCCGGTGCTCGGGGTGCTGCCGCACGCCGCCCGTACCGCGCGGGTGCTCTCCGACGGCGGGGACACCACCGACCGGCGCTTCATCCGCTCGGAGCTGATGCGCACGGCCCGTTCGGCCGCCGACGAGGTGCAGCTGCTGATCCGCCGGCGGCGGCAGCGGCTCGCGCCGACGACCGCGCCGACGCCCACGCCCGCCCAGCTCGCGGCGCCGAACCCGGCCGCGCCGGCCGCGCCCGCCGTACCGGTGCCCGCCCCGGCGCCGGTACCGGAGCCCGTGGTGGCGCCGGTGCCGCCGGTGCCGCCGGTGTCCCCGATGTCGCCGATGGCTCCGGTGTCCGCCCCGGCTTCGTACGGCCAGCAGCCGTACGGCCAGCCGTCGTACGCGGATCCGTCGTACGGCCGGACGCCGTACGGGGAGCCGGCCTACGGGCCGGGCGAGGGCGAGCAGCCCTCGTACACCCCGCCGGTGATCACCACCGGCCCGGTCGCGCCGCTGGCCGCCCTGGCGCCGCAGCCGGCCGCGCCGGCGCCGTTCCCGGCGCACGTCCAGGCGTACGTCCAGTCTCCGGGACCGGCCGATGAAGACGGGCAGTACCCGCTCCAGCAACCCATGGTGACGGACAGTCGGATCGATGGGCACCCGTACCCGCACACCCCCGGGGAGGTGCTCCGTGCGCGGTAGCCCCCTGCATCAGCGCCCGACGGCCGACCCGGCCGCCCTGCCCTGGTCGACGCCCGCGCCTGCGCCTGCGCCTGCGCCCACGCCCACGCCCACGCCTGCGCCCACGCCCGCGCCGCCGCAGCCCGCACAGGCGTACCAGCCCGGCCCGGTCGCGCCCCAACCCGTCGCTCCGGCCCCCGGCGGCGGCGCCGGGCCCACCGCCGTACCCTCCCAGCTGCCCTCGCTGGACCTGCGTGCCGCCGCCACCCGGCCGGCCGTCGACCCGCAGGTCGCCCGCGAGCTCAAGCGCCAGGTCGCGGCCGAACTGCACCAGCAGATTTCCCGGTTGACCGCCGGCTCCGGCGCCGAGCCGGACCGCGCCACCCGCCGTCAGCGCGGCCGCGCGCTGATCGAGGAGGCGGTCGCCCGCTGGTCCGACGCCTACGCGCAGACCCACGGCATCCCGCCGACCCGGGAGCAGGACCGCGCCCTCGCCGAGGCCGTCTTCGACCTGCTGTTCCGGGCCGGCCGGCTCCAGCCCTACCTGGACGACCCGGAGATCGAGAACATCCTGATCAACGGCTGCGACGACGTCTGGGTCTCCAAGGTGCACCAACCCCTGCGCCAGGTCCCGCCGGTGGCCGACAGTGACGCCGAACTCGTCGAACTGCTCCAGGACTTGGCCCGCCAGCACGGCGGCGGCGAGCGCAGCCTGTCCACCGCCAGCCCGACCCTCGCCCTGCGTCTGGAGGGCGGTATGCGTCTGCAGGCGCTCACCGAGGTGACGCCCCGCCCGTACGTGGCGATCCGACGCCATCGGGTGGCCTCGGCGACGCTGCCCGAGATGGTCGAACTCGGCACCCTGGACGCCACCTTGGCCGCCTTCCTGGCCGCCGCGATCCGGGCCCGGAAGAACGTGATGATCACCGGCACCCAGGGCGTCGGCAAGACCAGCCTGCTGCGCGCGATGGCCGCCGAGATCCCGCCGGACGAGCGGATCGGCACCCTCGAGTCGGAGTTCGAGCTCTGGCTGCACACCCTCGGCCACCTGCGCCAGGTCGTCCCGATGGAGGCCCGCGAGGGCAACGGCGAACGCGTCGAGGGCCGCCTGGCCGGTGAGTTGACGATCGGCGACCTCATCCCCGCCGCGCTGCGGATGACCCTCTCCCGGATCATCGTCGGCGAGGTCCGCTCCGGCGAGGTCGTCCCGATGCTGCGGGTCATGACCAACGGCGAGGGCGGCTCGATGTGCACCCTGCACGCCCGCGGCCCGCACATGGTGGTCGACCGGATCGCCGAACTCTGCCTGGAGTACGGCTCGCACATGACCGACGCCCTCGCCTACCGGCTCACCGCCAACGCCCTGGACCTCATCGTGCACGTCACCATGGTCGACGAGACCGCCGTCGGCGGCCGCCGGCACCGCTTCGTCTCCCACGTCCTGGAGGTCACCGGCCTCGGCGAGAGCGGTCGGCCCGCGCTGAACACCGTCTTCGGCCCCCGGCCGGACCTCGGCGAGCCGCGCGCCGTCCCGCACACCCCGCCGCAGTGCCTGGACGACCTGCGCCGGGCCGGCTTCGACGCCTCGCTGCTCGACTCGCGGTACGGGAGTTGGGCCACCCCGCTGCAGTTGCGGATCGGAGGTGGCGCGCGGTGATGCTGCTGTTCGCCCTGTGCGGGCTGGCGGTCGCGGGCGGCCTGGTCGCCCTGGCGGCCTGGGCCCGCGGCAGCGAGCCCGCCGACGAGGACGAGCCGGACCGCCCGGACAACCCGCTGGCCGGTCGGGCCCACATCTTCTGGTACGGCGCCCCCGGCGCGGCCTCCCTGCGGATGGTGCGGCTGCGCCGGATCCAACTGCCGCTGGCGCTCGTCGGCGCCCCGCTGGCCTGGCTGTTCACCCGCATCCCGCTGACCGCGCTGCTGGTGCCGCTGGCCGTCTTCGGCCTGCCCTGGCTGTTCGACACCACCCGCCCGGACACCCACCGGATCGAACGCCTGGAGGCGCTGTCCGAGTGGACCCAGCGGATCGCCGACGTGCTGCTGCTCGGCGTCGGCCTCAACCAGGCCATCGTCACCAGCCGCCGCACCGCCCCCGCCGCCCTGGAGGACGAGATCGGCGAGCTGGCCGCCAGGCTGCAGGCCCGCTGGCGGCCCGAGGAGGCACTGCGGGCCTTCGCCGACAGCCTGGCCGACGCCACCGCCGACAAGGTGCTCGCCGCCCTCGTGCTGCGGGCCGGGGACAGCGGCCCGGGCCTGGCCCGGACGCTCTCCGACATGGCCGACTCGGTGCGCGAGGAGGTCCGCCAGCGCCGCACCATCGAGGCCGACCGGGCCAAGCACCGCACCACCGTCCGCTGGCTGGTCGGCATCATCATGCTGGTCGTCACGGTCGGCTCCTTCAACACCGAGTACACCCGCCCGTACGGGACCTTCCTCGGGCAGGTCGTGCTCGCCGTGGTCGCCGCCCTGTTCGTCGCGATCATCGCCTGGATGCGCGCGCTGGCCTCGCACCCGCCGGTGCCCCGGCTGCTCACGCCGGACCGGCGCGGCAAGGGCGGGCGCAGCAAGGCCGGGCCCGGGCCGGAGCCCGCCGAGCAGCTCGGGGAGGTCCGGTGATCTCCCCCTGGTCCGTGCTGGCCGGCGCCGCCGCGGCCGGCGGCATCGCCCTGCTGATCGCCGAACTGCGGCCCGCGCCACCGGACCTGCGCCAGGCACTGGACCGGCTGCACCGCGCCCCGGCCGACCGGCCGCAGGACCCGGACGAGCGGCCGCCCTGGTACGACCGGATCGGCGAGCGCTCGCTCACCCTGCGCGGGGTTTCGGTCCCACGCCGCGAACTCGCCCTGATCGGCCGCTCCCCGGCCCGGTTCATGGTGCACAAGCTGCTGTTCGCCGTGCTCGGGCTGATGCTGCCCGCCTACCTGGGCGCGATGGCCGCGCTGATGGACGTCGGCCTGCCCTTCGCCCTGCCGCTGGTCGCCGGACCGCTGCTGGCCGGGCTGCTGTTCTTCGTCCCGGACGCGATCGTGCGCGGCGAGGCCAAGGAGGCGCGCACCGAGTACCTGCACGGCATCGCCGCCTACCTGGAACTCGTCGCCCTGGAGCGGGCCGCCGACTGCGGCCCCGCCGAGGCACTGCGCCGCGCCGCCTCGGTCGGACAGGGCGCGGTGTTCCGGCGGATCCGCGACGCGCTGGAGCGCGCCGCCACCGACCGCCTCCCGCCCTGGGCCGGACTCGACGCGCTGGCCGGGGAGTTGGGACTCAGCCCGCTCCAGGACGTGGCCGACATCATGCGGCTGTCCGGCACCGACGGCGCGGCCGTGTACGACACCCTGCGGGCCCGCGCCAAGGGCCTGCGCGGCGAGCTGCTGGCCGAGGACCTCGCCCGCGCGAACGCCGACAGCGAACGGATGGTCGCGCCCGGGGCTGCCCTGACCCTGCTGATGACCGTTCTGATCGTCTTTCCCGCGCTCCACCAGATGCTCAACTGACGTCAGTCTGTGAGTATCTGACACCACACCACACTCTGGGAGACCCCCGATGTCCGTACGACTCGCCCAGCTGGCCGGCCGGGTGCTGCGGCCCGTCCTGCTGCCCGTGCAGTTCGCCCTGCTGCTGTTCACGCTCCGGCTGGGCCGGCTGCGCGCCGCCCGCGCGCGCGGCGACCGCGGCGCCATCAGCATCGAACTCGCCCTCGCCATCATCGCGTTGGTGTTCGTCGCGGGCGCCGTCGCGACCGCTCTGTACCTGCTGAAGGACAAGGTGGTCACCAAGGTCGACCAGGATCCGAACATGCCCGGCGGCGCGGGCGGCGCCTCCAAGTGATCCGCATGCCTCGCCGCCGCGGCGACCGGGGGTCGATGAGCATCAGCCTCGCCATCGTCTTCCCGGTCGTCCTGCTGCTCGTTCTGCTCGTCGTCCAGGCCTCGCTGTGGTGGTACGACCGCCAGGTCGCGCTCAGTGCCGCCCGCGAGGGCGTGGACGCCGGGCGGGTGCAGGGGAACAGGACGGACGAGGTGAAGGACGAGGCCGCCCGGCGGCAGGCCCGGGACTTCCTGGACCGGCAGGGCGTCCACGGGTACGAGGTGGTCACGGACGGCAGCACGTCCGAGAGGATCAAGGTCACCGTGGAGCTGACGCCCCCGCTGCTGATACCCGGGCTCACGGGGCCCGGCATCCGGCAGTACGCCGAGGCGCCGCGCGAGCGCTTCGTTCCGCCGGTGGTGGCGAAGTGAGCACTCGTGCCGTGACGGCGCGCGATGGCGCCGGGCGGCGGGGGCCGCGGTGGCGCCCGCGACGGCGGGACCGGGGCGGGATCGCGATCGAGGCGGTGATCGTGGTGCCGGGTGTGGTCGGGCTGGTCCTGCTGGCGATCGCCGCCGGAAGGGTGCAGACCGCGGCCGGCACGGTCGAGGCCGCCGCCCGTGCCGGAGCCCGGACGGCCTCGCTGCAGCGCAGCGTCACCGGGATGGACAAGCCGGCCAAGGACTCCGCCCTCGAAACGCTGCGCCAGCAGGGCGTCTCCTGCCGGAACGACGACGTCCGGCTGGACCCGGGCGAGTTGGAGCTGCCGGACGGCCCGGTCGCCACCGTCAAGGTCACCGTGGTCTGCGACGTCGAACTCGCCGACCTGCTCGGCGGACCCTCCGGCGTGCCCGTGACGAAGCACCTCGTCGGGGAGTTCACCTCCGTGGTGGACCGCTACCGCGGCACATGACGGCGGCGCGGGCCGTGACGGGCGATCGGGGGATTGGGGACGGCCCGTGCGGGGGAGACGCAAGCGGAGAGCGCTCGGGGGATGACGCAACGGCACCGAGTGGCGCCCGGTGGGGGCCGGTGGGGAGACATCGTGCGGATCGGCGGGAGGGGGTGCGAGTGCTGAGCGGCCTGCGGCGTCGACGGCTTCACCGGGTTTGCCGGGTTTGCCGGGTTTGCCGTGACCGCCGGGTTCACCGGGGCCTTCGCCGGTCGGACCGGGGCGCGGTCGCCCTCTTCGTGGCGATCTGCGCGGCCTACCTGGTGCTCGTCATCGCCCTGGTGATCGACGCCGGCGGCCG
Source organism: Kitasatospora sp. NPDC023118 (assembly GCF_055560875.1). Classification (NCBI taxonomy): domain Bacteria; kingdom Bacillati; phylum Actinomycetota; class Actinomycetes; order Kitasatosporales; family Streptomycetaceae; genus Kitasatospora; species Kitasatospora sp. NPDC023118. The sequence continues at coordinate 139,132 of NZ_JBVHHW010000010.1, read as the reverse complement.
ACTGCGGGTCGCCGAGCGTACCGACGCGTACGCCCAGGAGGCCGCGCGTGTCGGAGGCCAGCAGCTCGACCAGGCGGCCGTGCTGCAGGGCAAGGGCTTCAAGGTCCGGCAGGACTACGTCAAGCAGGCCGCCGACGCCTACCTCGGGCTGTACGGGCTGCACGCCGACGGCGTCGAGTTCTCCGGTGACGGCAAGGTCGTCACCGTCACGGTGCGGGCCGACTACCGGCCGGTCCTGCTGGGTGCCCTCGGGCAGCGGAAGGTAACGGGCAAGGGCAGTGCGACCCTCGTCCACGGAGTCGAGAAAGCGGAGACCGACTGATGGCCGCGCCACGTGCCAAGGACCAGGCCCGAACTGCCCCGGCCCGTACCGGCCGGACCGGGACCGGGCCGGGGAACGACCGGGATCGAACCGCGAGGGGTCGGAGTCGAAGCGCGCACCGGGCCGGACGCGGCCGCGGCGGCGCGCTGCTCACCGCGCTCGCCGCGCTGCTCACCCTGCTCGCCCTGCTGTTCGGCGTCCCCGCGCTGCTGCTGTACGGCACCCACGCGGTCGCCTCGATGGGGGAGGTCGCCCCGGGCGGTGTGGGCGAGGCGCTCACCAGCCCGGACGACGGGCGGCTGTTCCTCTGGCTGCTGGTGGTGGTCGGGTGGCTGGCCTGGGCGTGCTTCGCGCTCTCCGTCCTGTTGGAGATCCCGGCCCAGCTGCGCGGCCGGATCGCCCGGCGGATCCCGGCCTTCGGCTGGAGCCAGCGGCTCGCGGCCGGGCTGGTCGGCTCGGTGCTCGCGCTGCTGCCGGTGGCCGGTTCGGCCTTCGCCGCGGTGCCGGAGCTGGCCCACCACCCGGTCGCCCAGGCGCAGCTGACCCCCGGTGCGCAGCGGGCCGCGCTGCCCGCGGCCCAGTCCGCGCCCGCGCTGAGCCCGGCTGCCGAGCAGCACCCCACGTACACCGTCCGGGACAGCCGGCCGGCGGACAGCCTGTGGTCCATCGCGGAGCGCCAACTGGGCTCCGGTGAACGGTGGGTGGAGATCGCCAGGCTCAACGACGGCCGGGTGATGGACGATTCGGGCGTCCGCTTCGACGCGGACCGGCCGATCCAGCCCGGCTGGGAGCTGCTGATGCCGCCGGACGCCAAGGCGGACGAGGCGAAGGCGCCCGCGCAGGCCCCGGCTCAGGCCCCCGCTCCGGCTGCCGGTCAGGCGCAGGCCCAGGCTCCCGCGCAGTCGCCGCAGCCCGGGGCGGAGCCGGGCGCGGGCGGGCAGAAGACGGTGACCGTCCAGGCCGGGGACAGCCTGTCGGCCATCGCCCAGCGGGAGTTGGGGGACGGCGAGGCCTGGCCGAAGCTCTTCGAGGCCAACAAGGGGGTGCAGGCGCCGGACGGGGAACGGTTGACCGACCCGGACGTACTGGTGCCGGGGATGGTGCTCACGGTGCCGGGGACGGACGCCCCGGCCGCCCAGACGCCCGCGCCCGCGCCCGCTCCGGCGCCGGAGCAGACGCCCGCGCCCGCTCCCGAGCAGGCCGCCCCGACGCCGGCTGCGCCCACGCCGGGTGCGTCGCAGGCCGCCCCGGCCGCCCAGACGCCCGCGCCCGCCCACACACCCGTGCCCGCCCCCGCCGCGCACGCCGACCCGGCGTCTGAGGGCGACTACACCGTCGCCCTGGCCGCCTCCACCGTCGGCGTCCTGCTCGCCGCCATGATGGTCGGCACCGTCGCCTACAAGCGCGGCACCCAGCTGCGCGCCCGCCGCCCCCTGCACCGCATCGCGATGCCCGCCGCCGAGGCCGCCGCGTTCGAGAACGAGCTGATCGTCCGGCAGGACCAGGCCGGGCTCGAACTGCTGGACCGCGCCCTGCGCACCCTGGCCCGCAACACCGTGCGCGGCGGCAAGCGGCTGCCGGCCATCGTCGCGGCCCGGATCACCCCCGGCCACACCATCGAGCTGCACCTGTCCGGACCGGCCACGCCGATCGCGCCGTTCCGCGCCGCGCACGCCGCCAACGTCTGGTGGTGCAGCGAGGAGTCCGGCGACCTGCTGAGCGCGGCCCAGGCCCGCAAGACCGCCGCGCCCTACCCGGCGCTGGTCACCCTCGGCACCTCGCCCGACGGCTCGGTGGTCCTCGCCGACCTGGAGGCCGTTCGGCTGCTCCACCTCTCCGGACACCCCGACGACGGCCGCGACGTCCTGCGCACCCTGGCCATCGAACTGGCCCACAGCCCGCTGGCCGACCGGCTCCACCTGCACCTGGTGGACCTCGCCGAGGAGGTGCCGATCAGCGGCCCGGCCGCCGAGCGCGTCCACCGCCACCCCACCCTGGAGGCCGCGCTGGCCGCCCTCGGCCCGCGCACCGCCAAGGCCCGTGCCACCCTGATGGCCGCCGAGGCCTCCAGCCCGCGCGAGGCCCGCAGCCGGGGGCAGGCGGACGAGTCCTGGGTGCCCGAGATCGTGCTCTGCGCCCAGCAGCCCGGCGGCGGTACCCCCGCCGAGCTCGGCCGTCTGCTGGACGCCCGTCCGCGCACCTGCGTCGCCGTCATCACCCTCGCCCCCGAGCGCGGCACCGGCCCGGTCGCCCGCTGGACCCTGCCCGCCACCGGCCAGGCCGCCATCCCCGGCCTGCACCTGACCGTCGAACTCCAGCGGCTCGACGGACAGCAGTACGACCAGATCGCCGAACTCCTCCGGGCCGCCGACGACGCCACCCAGCACCCGGCGCCCGCCTGGACCCTGGACGGTCCCGGCCTCGACCCGGATCCGGACGACGACGCGGACACCGCCGAACTGCCGCCCGTCGTACCGGCGCTGGCCGTCGTCGGCGCTCCGGCGGCGGAGGCCGGGGAGGCCGGGGCGGCCGGGGAGGGCGCGGACACGACCGCCGGGCCCCGGCTGCTGACCCGGGTCATCGGCACCGGCGTCAGCCCGTTCGCGGGCACCGACCCGGCGACGCCCGCCCCCGCTCCGGTCCCCGTCCCCACACCGGCCGGCCCGGCGAGGTTCGCCGTCAACGGGCAGGGGCGGCAGGCGGCGGCCGAGACCGGAAAGACCGCCACGGAGACCGAGCAGGGCGCCGCCGGGGCCGGGCAGGCCGCCGATGAGACCACCCGCGACCTGCGGCTGCCGGGCGAGCCGGTCGATTCCACGGACGCTCCGGTGGATACGGCCGAGGCTGCCGAGGTGATGCCGGCCGACCCCCCGGTGGTCGTCCTGCCCGTCCAGCCCGTCCAACCCGTGGCGCCGCAGTCGGCCGCCGTGCCCGTCCCCGCGCCCGCTCGGACGCCCGCCGTGCCTGCCCCGGCGCCTGCCGAGCCCGCCCCGACGCACCAGAGCGCGCCCGCGCCCACCGGCGTCGACCCGCGCGTGCCGTCCCGGCCGGAGCCCGGCTCCGTCGCGGAGCGCGCGGCCGACACCGAGGAGCGGGTGGAGCCGGAGGTGAAGCCCGGACCGGCCGCGGTCGCGCCGGTCGCCCGGAGCACCCCCGGCCGCAGCGACAGCGACGACCTGCTCGCCATCCTCCGCTCCCCGGAGGCGCACACCCCGCGCAACGCCCCCCGGATCCGCCTGCTCGGCCCGATCGACGTGGCCGGCACCTTCGGCACCGTCGAACCCGGCGCGCTGTCCCGGCTGACCGAGCTCGCCGTCTACCTCGCGCTGCGCCCCGGCTCCGACCGCCACGCGCTCGACCACGACCTGCACCCCGGCGCCGCGCACCTGGACCCGCACCCCACCGCCGCCGACGCCAAGAGCCCGCTCCCGGCCAAAATCGCCGACCTGGCCGCCTGGTTCGGCGCCTCCGGCGAGGGCCGTGCCTACCTGTCCACCGAGGCCACCGACGGCTACGCCTTCGCCCCGGCCGTCACTTGCGACTGGGACGAGTTCCGCAGCCTCTACCGGCGCGGCATGCGCAGCACCAGCGCCACCGCCGACGCCGCCCTCGCCCACGCCCTGGCCCTGGTCCGCGGCGCCCCGTTCGCCGAGGCCCCGCCCGCCTCCTACGGATGGGCCGAGGCCGAGCGCCAGGACATGATCGCCGCCATCGTCGACACCGCCCACGAACTCGCCGCCCGCCGCCTCCAGTACGGCGACCACCGAAGCGCCGAGGCCGCCGTCTTCCGCGGCCTCGCCGTCGCCCCGGACGTCGAACTGCTGCACCGGGACCTCTTCTACGCCTACGCCTCGGCCGGTGCCCGGGACCAACTCCTGCGCGCCGTCAACCGCCTGGACGCCCTGAGCCGCCGCACCGGCCGCGACCTGGACGCCGACACGGTCGCCCTGCTGCGTGACCTGCTGGCCGGCTCCTGAGGAGCTCAGCTCCTTCCAGGGTCCACGATTCCGTGAGCACTGTCGCGCCATGGGGCGCTGAACTGTCGGAGGGTGTCTAGCGGGTGATCGTGGTGAGGGCCTGGCGGAGGGCGGCGTCGCTCGACGGGCAGTCGCGCGAGCGGGCGCCGATGTGGCCGTCGGGTCGGATGAGTAGTGCTCCGTGTGGGCGGAGGCCGCAGAGGTCGGTGTGCTCGCTGGGAAGGGCTCGATGTGCAACGGCCGTGGTGCGGTGGATTGTTGCTCCCAGTGCGTTTGAGCGGTAGGTGACGCCGAGCACGAGACCGAGTTGAGCGAAGTGCCGCTCCGACCAGGGAAGTTCGACGTGGGCCGGCGCTGCTTCGCCGAGTCGGCGCTGCTCTCGCCGCCGGTTCTGCGCGTGGAGGAGAAGTCGGGTGTTCGCCACCGCTCGGTGGAGAGTCCGGCGGGCGACGGGTTGCCGCTCCGTCTCGTAGCTTTCCAACAGACTAGGTTCGGCCCACCCACGGAGGACGTCCGCCAGCTTCCAGCACAGGTTGTGCGCATCGGCGATCCCGGTGTTCATGCCCAGGCCGCCGACGATGGGGACCGCGTGCGCGGCATCGCCAGTCAGCAGGATCCGGCCGTGATGGAAGCGCTCGGCGACGAACGCGTTCATCACCCAGTGCTGAACCCGCGACACGTCGTGCTCAGGCAGGTACACGGCTACGCCCCCAGCCTTCGTTGCCCTCGGGTAGCCGGTCGGGCCACCGTGCGCAGCCAGGTGTCGAGGGTGTTGAAGTCGGCGTCGGTGAGCCCGATTTGGGGATCGACGCGGTGCAGCAGGACGGGTGCGGGGGAGTGGGCCTCGACCCAGCGGTGGTCGGCGGGGGTGATCTCGTCGTCCACCCAGGCGAACGGGCGTCCGGCCGCCACGGCGACCAGCGGGCGGGTCTTCCAGTGCGGTCCGCCGTTCCCGCCGCTCCCGCCGCTCCCGCCGGTCCCGCCGGATTCGTCGTCCCCGCCGTCCTCGTCGTCCGCCACCGGCCAGTCCACGACGGGCAGTTGCGGCAGGCCCAGCCGGGGCGAGAGGCAGTCGTTGGCATCGTCCAGCCAGGTGGTGGCCCACACCAGTTCGCAGGGCAGGGCCAGCAATCGCCGCCCGAGCGCCGGGTCGACCCGGGCCACCAGCGGGTTCCCGGACGGATCCGGGCCTGGGTAGGTGGGGTAGCCCCCCGGGGGCGGGGCGCCGAAGGGAATGAGCGGTCCGTCGACGTCGAGGAAGAGCAGGGGCGCACCGGAGCCGGTCATGGCGGCAGGATAGCGGGCGCTGCGAGCCGTGTAGCGCGCCGATCGGTACCCGGCCTGGAACGGGTGTGCCGGGATCTCGTAGGGTGGCGCGCACGGAAGGTGGTGGCAGGCACCACGCAGGCAAGGGCATCAGACGCCGCGGCAGCGGCGGGGCGGGGCGGTGACCAGAAGATGGCGGAGACGACACCTGTTTCCGGAGGTCCCGAGCCAGCCGCGGACTCGGGCCCCTGGGACGCCGTACCGCCGCCGCCTGCCCGCCTGCCCGCCGAGGAACACCCGCCTGGGCCCGCCGCGCTGTACGAGCCGCCGCCCGCGCCCCCGGCAGCGCACCCGGCGCCCCCTGCCGCGGCCGCGCCGGCCACGCCCGCTTCGGTGCCACCCGCGCCGCCGGTCGCGCCCACCGGATGGACCCTCACCGGCCTGCCCGCCGCGGGCGCGCCGGCCTCGACCACGCCGCCGCCGTTCACCGTCCCGGGCGGTGCGTCCGCCGGTACGGGCGGGCCGGGCGGGCTGGGCACGGCGCCGCGCGGCCGGATCCTGGTGATCGAGGGCGGGTACGGCAACTCCGGCCGCCGCACCTGGGGCCGGGGCGGACCGGCCCAGGCGCCGGTGCTGTCCGCGATGCTGGCCGCCGTCTCGCCGCAGGTGCTGCTCGCCGCGGACGCGGTGGACGCCGTCCACCTCCCCGGCGCAAGCGACCCGCACACCGTCCTCGCCCACCTGCGCGCCGCCTCCCGGCACCCCGGGCCGCTGCTGGTGCACCTGGGCGGGCACGTGGTCGCCGACAAGCGCGGCGGCCAGCTCCAGCTGACCCTGCGCGACTCCAGGCAGGACGGGCTGCCCTGGCAGGCCATCGCCGCGGAGCTGAGCCACCGTCCGGCCGAGTGGCAGACCCTGGTCATCGCCGACCTGAGCGCCGACCAGAACGCCTGGCCGTACCTCCAGGGCACCGTCTCGCCGCTCAGCGAGGGCATCCCGCTGTGGGCGGTCGTCAGCCCGGACCCGGAGCAGATCGGCACCTTCACCCGTGCCCTGATCGAGGCGCTGCACGGCGGCCGCCCCGGCGCGGGCGACGTGCTCGCGCCCGAGCAACTGCGGCAGCAGGTGTACTCGGTGCTGCGGCCGGACGTGGTCATCCTGGCCACGCACGTCCCGGACCGCCCGGTCTTCCGCAACACCGCCCGCCGCGGCGAGGTTCCGGTGGCCGAGGTGCTGCCGGTGATGGACGCCGTGCCGATGACGGATGCGGGTCCGGCGGCGGACGCCATGCCGGTGATGGACGGCGTCGCGGTGTCGGACGCGGTCGCGGCGGAGCGTCCGCTGCCCCCGGTGCCGCCGCTGCCGCGTCAGGCCGGGGCGGACGGCGCGGTGGCCGAGCGGTCGGTGCCGGTTCCGCCGGTGGACGGCCTGGTGAGCCTGATCAAGCCGGGCGTGCCGCCCACGCCGCCGCGACCGGCCAAGCCGGTCAGCCTGGTGAAGGCGGGCGAGCAGCCTGACGAGGCGTCGAGCGTGAGCCTGCACAAGCCCGTCCCGGCCGATGCGTCGGCGGCGGAGATCGTGCGGCCGGCGGGCGTGACGCTGCGCAAGCCGCAGCCGCAGCCGGAGCTGGAGCTGGAGCTGGAGCCCGTGGACGAGGCTGGCGAGGTGGCTGCGGCCGTTCCGGGGGCTGAGGAGGTCGCCGAGCCGGTTGAGCCGGTTGCCGAGGCCGCTGAAACCGTCGAGGTCGCGGAGGAGCCCCGGGACGCCGTACCGGTCGACGCCGTACCGGTCGAAGCCACGCCGGTCGAAGCCGCGCCGACGGGCGAGGTGCCGCAGGATCGGGTCCCGGCCGAGGAGGCGCCCGCCGATCAGCCGCCTGCACTGGCCGAGACCCCGGCCGAGACGGCGGCCGAGACCCCGGCCGAGGCCGTCGCAGGGCCCCCGGCCGCCAACGCGCCCCGCGCGGACTACCGCGAGGTCATCGGACGGATCGTCCGCAGCGCCGACGCCGGGGACCACGCCGCCGCCACCGACCTCGCCTTCGCGCTCGAACTGGAGGCGATCGCCGAACACGGCGCCGTCTCCGAGCCCGTCCTCCAGGTGCGGCAGGTGCGCGCGCACGTGTGCCGGCTCGCGGGCCGAACGGCCGAGGCGGCCGACATCTACCGCGAGGTCGCCCTGACGCTGCTCCGCTCCCAGGGCGCGAACCACCCGGAGACCCAGCAGGCGGCCACCAACGCCGAGGCCTGCTGGCGCTCGATCACCGACCGTACGGAGGCCATCCGCATCGCCCCGGAGATCATCGAGCTGCGCGCCCACCTCCCCGGCCGCGACGGCCGCAAGCTCCGCGCCGCCGAGCGCTACCTCGCCCAGCTGGCCGCCAGCCCGGCCCCGGCCGAGCAGGCCTGACGCCCGGTCGGCTGCCGCCTGGCGGTTGTCGGGCCGGCAGCCGACGGTCGGCGGCTGACGATCGGCAACTACCGGCCTCCACCTGACAGAAGACAGAAAACAGAAGACAGAAAACAGCGAACGGATAACAGATTTCGAAATCTGTTATCCGTTCGCTGTTGCTTGTCAGCCGTCAGAAGCCGGTCGTCAGTGGTCACGCACCGACCACGACCGACCACTACTTACTGCTGGTCGTCGTCGCCCTGCACGTCGCCCGCGAGCGCGTGGACGAACTTGGCGCCGTCGATGGTGCCGAGGCCGCTCGCGAGGTCGTAGCCCTCGGTGGCGTTGTAGCCGGTGACGCCGTTCCAGCCGTTGTCGCCGTCCTTGACGTCGACGATGCCGCTCCACCGGTTCGGGAGCATGCTCATGCCGTACATGCGCCAGTTGAGCTGGCCGAGGCGGTGGCCGGCCAGCTGGTCGGCGAGGGCGACGACACCCGAGAACAGCGGGGTGGCCTCGCTGGTGCCGCCGGTGAGGTGCCACCCGACCGCGGTCGGGTCGTAGGACTCGTAGGTCCAGGCGGCGCCGTCCACGGCCGCGCTCATGCTGATGTCGGGCGTGCCACGGTGGTTGCCGGTGACGTTCGCGACGCCGGCCTGGTACCACGGGCGCTCGAAGATGCCGGAGACGCCACCGCCGCCGGCGCCGGACTTGTCGTGCCACACCTTGTCGGCCGCGGCGCGGTTGCCGTTGTCGTCCAGGGTGAGCTGGGTGCCGCCGACGGAGGTGACCAGCGGGTCCGAGGACGGCCAGGAGTTGACCTTGTACGGGTACAGGTCGGTGCCGTTGAGCTGCGAGTCGGTCGCGCCGTTGTCGCCGGAGGCGGCGAGCACGGTGACGTTGCGGTCGGCGGCGGCCTTGAAGGCGTAGCGCAGGTCCGTCAGCGACTTGAAGTCGCCCTTGTCGTAGCCCGGGAAGGTGTTCTCGGTGGCGCCGAAGCTCTGCGAGATGACATCGCCGCGGCCCTGCTTGATGAGGGCCTTCTCGGCGTCCATCATCTCGGGCAGGCCGGTGGTGCCCTCGGTCTCCGCGACGCCGGTCTCGACCAGGATGATGTGCGCGTCGGGGGCGATCGCGTGGGCGTACTCGACGTCCAGGGTGGTCTCGCCGGCCCAGCCGGTGTGGTCGGGGTTCTTCGGGTCGAAGACGGGGACGTTGCCCCACTTCTGCACCTCGACCTGGGTGTCCGGGATGCCCCACTGCTTGTCGAAGACCTCCAGGTCGTGCTGGATGGTCGGCGAGCCGAAGGAGTCGACGATGACGATCGTGCGGCCCTTGCCGGTCACGCCCTCCTTGTACAGCGGGTTCAGGTTGTACGCGGTGCGGTACTGCAGCGGCGAGTAGCAGTGGATGCCGATCTGGCTGACGCACTGGGTGGTGCTCAGCGGGGCGACGCGCGCCTGGGCGTTGTGGTGGCCGAAGGAGGCCGGGCGGACGTGGACGCCCGCAAGGTCGTGCGCGGGGGCGGCGGTCGCCGTGCCGACGGCCGGTACGGCGATGGTGCCGGCGGTGAGGGCGGTGGCCCCCACGGCGAGCAGAGCCAGGGCGCGGCGGAGGGTAGCGGGGCTGCCCATGGGACTCCTTGAGGGGGACGCAGGGCCCGACCTTGGTCCGGTCGGGTCGGTCCGGCCATCCCATCGACTGCCGCATGATCATGCCATAGTCATTTAGTGGGGTCGTCCCATCAACGGCATGGTCATGCTCGGCCACGCGAAAAGGTAAAGGCCGTCCCAGGAAAAGGTAACCCCGCATCTGGGACGGCCGACTGACTAATCGTCAGTCAAGTCTTACCGATTTCACACTTTTCACCGAGTTGGCCAAGTTTACCAAGTTGACCGGCCTCGGGTAAGCCTCCGTCAGGTCACCGGGCCCCACCGTTGACGTACAGCGTCTGCCCGCTCACGTACGAGGCGTCCTCGCTGGCCAGGAAGGCGACCACCGACGCGATCTCCTCCGGCTGCCCCACCCGGCGCAGCGGCGTGCGGGCGGCCACCTCGCTCTGGTGGTCCTCGGCGGTGGCGCCGACCCGCTCGGCGGTGGCCGCCGTCATCGCGGTGGCGATGTAGCCGGGGGCGACGGCGTTGACGTTGACGTTGAACGGCCCGAGCTCGATCGCCAGGGTCGCGGTGAGCCCCTGGATGCCGGCCTTGGCGGCCGCGTAGTTGGCCTGGCCCCGGTTGCCGAGCGCGGAGCGCGAGCTGAGCGAGACGATCTTCCCGTACTTCTGCGCCACCATGTACTTCTGCGCCACGTGGCTGCAGTTGTACGCGCTGGTCAGGTTGACCGTCAGCACCGCGTCCCAGTCGGACTTGGGCATCTTGAAGAACAGGTTGTCCCGGGTGATCCCGGCGTTGTTCACCAGGATGTGCAGCCCGCCGAGTTCCTCCGCGACCTGCGCGAACACCGCGTCGACGGAGTCGTAGTCGGCCACGTCGCAGCCGTACGCCCGGGCGGTGCCGCCCTTGGCGGTGATCTCGGCGACCGTCCCGGCCGCCCGCTCGGCGGTCAGGTCGACCACGGCGACCGCCGCGCCCTCCTCCGCCAGCCGGCGGGCGGTGGCCGCGCCGATGCCCTGCGCCGCGCCGGTCACCACGGCGACCTTCCCCGTGAAACGGGCCATGTCAGTTCCTCCGATCACTGGAAACTCCCTCAGACGTTCTCGACCAGCACGGCCGTACCCTGACCCACGCCCACGCACATCGTGGCCAGGCCGCGCCGGGCGCCGGTGCGGTGCATCCGGTGCAGCAGGGTGGTCAGGATGCGGGCGCCCGAGCCGCCCAGCGGGTGGCCGAGGGCGATCGCCCCGCCGCTCGGGTTGACCACCTCGTCGGCCTGCTCCGGGCTGAACCCGATGCCGTCGGCGGAGGCCAGCGCCTGGGCGGCGAAGGCCTCGTTGAGCTCGGCGGTGTCCAGGTCGGCGAGGGTCCAGCCGGCCCGTCCGAGCACCCTCCGCGTCGCGGGCACCGGTCCGATGCCCATGACGTCGGGGTGCACCCCGGCCGAGGCCCCGGCCACGTACCGGCCGAGCGGCTGCAGCCCGAGGTCGCGCAGCGCCTCCTCGCTGACCAGGACCAGCCCGGCCGCGCCGTCGTTCATCGGCGAGGCGTTGCCGGCCGTGACGGTGCCGCCCGGGCGGAAGGCCGGCTTGAGCTTGGCGAGCTTCTCCAGGCTGGTGTCCTCGCGGATGCCCTCGTCCTGGCCGACCGTCACCCCGTCGGGCCGCTCGACCGGGATCAGCTCGGCGTCGAAGTGCCCGTCCTTGCGGGCGGCGGCGGCCCGCTGGTGGCTGCGCAGTGCGAAGGCGTCCTGGCGCTCCCGGCCGATGCCGTACCGGAGGGCGACCTCCTCGGCGGTCTCGCCCATGCTGAGCACGCCGTGCAGCTCGGCCATCCGCGGGTTGGTGAGCCGCCAGCCGAGCCGGGTGTCGTAGGTCTCGATCCGGTGCGGCAGCGCCTCGTCGGGGCGGGGCAGGACGAAGGGGGCGCGGGTCATCGACTCGCAGCCGCCGGCCAGCACCACGTCGGCCTCGCCGGAGCCGATGGCCCGGGCGGCGAGGGTGACGGCCTCCAGGCCGGAGGCGCAGAGCCGGTTGACGGTGGCTCCGGGGACGCTCTCCGGCAGGCCGGCCAGTAGGACGGCCATCCGGGCGGCGTTGCGGTTGTCCTCGCCGGCCTGGTTGGCGGCGCCCCAGTAGACGTCGTCGATCCGGGCCGGGTCGAGCGCGGGGACGTCGGCGAGCAGGGCGCGCAGCACGGTGGCCGAGAGGTCGTCCGGGCGGACCGTGGCGAGCGCTCCGCGCAGCCGGCCGATGGGTGTGCGGCGGGCGGCGGCGAAGTAGACGGGACGCACGTCGTGCTCCTTATCGGGGGAGGAGGGTCAGAAGGCGTTGACGCCGGTCAGGGCACGCCCGATGAGCAGTTGGTGGATCTGGCTGGTGCCCTCGTAGAGGGTCATCACCCGCGCGTCGCGCAGGTACTTGCCGACCGGGTACTCGTCGATGAAGCCGTAGCCGCCGAACACCTGGAGCGCGTTGTTCGCGGCCCGGACGGCGGCCTCGCTCGCGTGGAGCTTGGCGATCGAGGACTCGGTGGCGAAGGGCAGGCCGCGTTCGATGTGGTCGGCGACCTTCCAGGTGAGCAGCCGGGCGGCCTCGACGTCCACCGCGATGCCGGCCAGCAGTTCCTGGACGAGCTGGTGCGAGGCGATCGGCCGGCCGAACTGTTCGCGCTCGCCCGCGTAGCGCACGGCGGACTCCAGGCAGGCGCGGGCGATGCCGACGCAGCCGGCCGCGACCGACATCCGGCCCTTGGCCAGCGCCGCCATCGCCACCGTGAAGCCTTTGCCGACCTCGCCGAGCCGGGCGCTGTCGGGCACCCGGACGTCGTCCAGGGCGAGTTCGGCGGTGGCCTGGCCGCGCAGGCCGAGCTTGCCGTGGATCGTGGTGCGGCCGAAGCCGGGCAGGTCGGTGGGGACCAGGAAGGCGGTGATGCCCCGGTGGCCCCGCTGCTCGGGCTCGCCGCCGCCGGTGCGGGCGAAGACCAGCGCGACGTCGGCCCAGGTGCCGTTGGTGATGAACATCTTGGCGCCGCTGATCAGCCAGTCGTCGCCGTCCCGGACGGCCCGGGTGGTCAGATTGGCCGCGTCCGAGCCGGTGCCGGGCTCGGTGAGCGCGAAGCAGCCGAGCGACTCGCCGGAGGTGAGCCGGGGCAGCCAGTGCCGCTTCTGCTCCTCGGTGCCGTAGCTGTTGATCGACTTGCCGACCAGGCCGAGCGAGACCGAGACGATCCCGCGCACGGCCGAGTCGCCGCGCCCGAGCTCCTCCAGCACCAGGCAGTACGCGAGGTGGTCGCCGCCGCTCCCGCCGTACTCCTCGGGGATGGTGAGGCCGAGGAAGCCCAGCTCGGCCAGCTTGCCGATGATCGCCCGGTCCACGGACTCGACGCGGTCCCACTCGGCGGCGTACGGCACGATCTCGCGGTCGGTGAAGGCGGCGGCGAGGTCCCGGACGGCGCTCTGCTCCTCGGTCAACTCCAGGTTCACGGCGGCTCCCGACTCGGGCCCGGTGGACGCTTCGGGCCGATAAACTAGCGCTGCAAGTTTTACGGGTGGACTGTAGCCCCGGGCGGCCCGCGCTGGAAAGAGGCACCTGCCAGAATCGGTCCCCCACCCACCCGACCGGGGGGAGCCGGCCGGAGGAATCGGAGGAAGTCACCGCGATGGCCCGTCCGCGCACCCCGCTGCTCAGCCGCGAGCGCATCGTCGCCGCCGCCCTGCGGCTGATCGACGAGGAGGGGCTGGACGCCCTCTCCACCCGCCGCCTGGCCACCGAGCTGTCGGTCAGCGGGCCCTCGCTCTACAACCACTTCGGCACCAAGGACGAACTGCTCGACGCGGTGGTGGACAGCGTCATCGGCGAGGTCGACCTGTCGATGTTCAGTGGCGGCGCGGACCCCGGCCCCCCGACCGGGCCGGCGAGGCCGACGGCCCCCTGGCCCGAGGCGCTGCGCCACTGGGCCCGCTCCTACCGCGCCGCGCTGGCCGCCCACCCCAACATCGTCCCGGTGCTCGCCCAGGGCCCGGGGCGGCGGCCCAACGCGCTGCGCCTGGCCGACGCCGTCTTCGGGCACCTGGTCGAGTCCGGGTGGCCGCGCGGCCAGGCCACCCGGATCGGCGCGCTGATGCGCTACTTCGTCACCGGCTCCGCGCTCGCCTCCTTCGCGGCCGGCTTCCCGGCGGACGCCGGGGTCTACGACGCGGCCGACTACCCGCACCTCGGCGAGGCACACCGGCTGGCCGGGCACCGGGGGACGGTGGACGAGGGCGCCTTCGAGACCGGCCTGGAGGCGATGCTGGACGGACTCGTGCTGCGCTTCGAGCGGTTCGCCGCGAGGTCGTAGCCCCGGCGCGTGTTCGTAGCCCCGGCGCGTGTTCGTAGCCCCGACGCGCGTTCGCAGCCCCGGCGCGTGTTCGCAGCGCCGGGGCCGGGCCGGTCCTACCAGGGCTCGCGGGCCGTGAAGGCCGGCCGCTGCTCCGGGTCCACCGGGTCGTAGTACCGGTGGTAGACCGGCGTCAGCGCGCCGGAGACCGGGGGCACGATCCAGCTCCAGTCCGCCGGGGTCGGGCGGCCGAGCCGCTTCTCCTGGGCGACGTGCTTGAGGAAGCGCTCCGACTCGGTGTGGTGGTCGGCGATCGTCACCCCGGCCTCCTGGAAGGAGTGCAGCACGGCGATGTTGAGCTCGATCAGCGCGCGGTCGCGCCAGAGCGTGCGGTCGCTGGAGGTGTCCAGGCCCAGCCGCTCGGCGACGGTGCCGAGCATGTCGTAGCGGTCGGCGTCGGCGAGGTTGCGGGCGCCGATCTCGGTGCCCATGTACCAGCCGTTGAACGGCGCGGTGGGGTAGCGCACGCCGCCGATCTCCAGGGTCATGTCGCTGATCGCGGGCACCGCGTACCAGCGCAGCCCGAGTTCGGCGAACCACGCGTACCCGGGGTGGCTGAGCGGCACCTCCAGGGTGGTGTCGTCCGGCAGCTCGTACCAGACGGGGCGCTCGCCCGGGCGTTCCTGGATGATCAGCGGCAGCACGTCGAAGCGCTCCTCGGCGCACTTCCAGCCGAGGTCGCGGGCCCGGGCGGCGAGCACGGCGCCCGCCGGGTCGCCGACCAGGGCGCCGTCGACCCGGTGCCCGGCGTAGCGGACCAGCTGCTGGTTGAGGATGCGGGCGGCCGGTCGGCCCGGACGGTCGGGGGCGAACACCGAGATCACCGGGCGGATCCGTCCGCCGTTGCCGGCCGTCCGCAGGTGCTCGAAGCACCCGGCGGCGATGTCGTCGGCCGAGGAGAGGTGGCGCAGGTCGCGGACCACCAGGCTGCGCCAGTACAGCCGGCCGATGCAGCGGGCGGCGTTGCGCCAGGCGAGCTTGGCGCCGTAGGCGAGTTCGGCGGGGGTGTGAGGGTAGCTGCCGGTGCGGTCGATCTCGTCCAGGACGGCGCGCAGCCGCGGCTCCGGATCACCGGCGGCGGGCTGCTCGCGGTGGAACTGGCGGATGAACTCGGCGGCCTGGTCCGGGTCGGTGAACGGCGGTGGCGCGGGCGGCAGTTGCGGGTCCGGTGGGTGCGGTACGGACGTCTGCGGTCCGGACGCCTGCGGTCCGGACGCCTGCGGTCCGGGCGTCTGCGGTCCGGGCGTCTGTGGTCCGGACGCCGGGACGGGTTGCGGGAACGCGCCCGGTGCACCGACGTGGTTGTGGGCGTGGGCGTACGGACAGCCGCCGCTCGGGGCGGTGGCGGTTCTGCGGGTGCGAAGCCGGTTGAAGATCAAGGACACATCCCTCCTGCCGCACAGGAGTACCGGAGGTGCTCGGACTGCCGCAGAGAGTGAACGATTCGGCCCCCGCACCCGCGCCGATCGCGCTAGGGTGCGGGGGCCGGGGGCCGGATTGTCCGACCAGCCCATGGAAGGCTGATCAGCCCATGTCCTCCAGTCGGACGCCCTTGGTCTCCTTCATGCACTTGGCCACGAAGACGATCGACAGCGCCGCGAAGGCCGCGTACACCAGGTAGGTCGCCGACAGGTTCCAGCGCGACAGGGACGGGAACGAGACGGTGATCGCCCAGTTGGCGATCCACTGCGCGGAGGCGGCGACGGAGAGCGCGGCGGCGCGGACCCGGTTCGGGAACATCTCGCCGAGCATCACCCAGACGACCACACCCCAGGACATCGCGAAGAACAGCACGAAGGCGTTGGCGGAGATCAGCGCGACGGTGCCCTGGAGGTCGGGCAGCGAGACGTTGTCGCCGGAGCCGGTGGCGGAGGAGAACGCCCAGCCGGCCGCGGCGAGGGTGACGGCCATGCCGGCCGAGCCGATCAGGGCGAGCGGCTTGCGACCGATCCGGTCGACCAGCAGGATCGCGATCACGGTGCCGAGGATGTTGATGACCGAGCCGATGAAGCTGATCAGCAGCGAGTTGCTCTGGTCGATGCCGACCGACTGCCACAGGATCGACGAGTAGTAGAAGATCACGTTGATGCCGACCAGCTGCTGGAAGACCGACAGGCCGATGCCGACCCAGACGATCGGGAGCAGGCCGAAACGGCCGCCGAGCAGGTCGCGGAAGCGCGGGCGGTGGTCGGAGGCGATCAGCGCCTGGATCTCGGCGATCCGGGCGTCGGTGTCGATGCCCTCGCCCTCGACCTGGGCCAGCACCTTGCGGGCGTCGTCCAGACGCTCGGCCTGGATCAGGTAGCGCGGGGACTCGGGGATCATCGAGGAGAGCACGAAGTAGACCGCGGCCGGGATCACGCAGATGCCCAGCATCCACTGCCAGGCCTCCAGGCCGAGCAGGTGGCCGCGGGTGTCACCGCCGGCGGCGTCCGCCAGCACCCAGTTGACCAGCTGGGATATCGCGATGCCGAGCACGATCGCGGCCTGCTGGAAGGAGGCCAGCCGGCCCCGGTACTTGGTCGGTGCGACCTCGGCGATGTAGGTCGGGGCGATCACCGAGGCGATGCCGATGGCCGCGCCGCCGAGGACGCGCCACAGGGCGAGGTCCCAGGGGGAGAAGGGCAGCATCGAGCCGACGGCGCTGACCGCGAACAGCAGCGCGCCCGCCTTCATGACCTTGATGCGGCCGTAGCGGTCGGCGAACCGGCCCGCCAGCGCGGCGCCGACCGCCGAGCCCAGCAGCGCCGAGGAGACGATCAGGCCGGTCTCGCCGCTGCCGACACCGAACTTGCCCTGGATACCGGAGACGGCGCCGTTGATCACGGAGCTGTCGTAGCCGAACAGGAAGCCGCCGAGGGCCGCGGCAGCGGTGATGAAGACGACGAAGCCGAGGCGGCCGGGCGCGGGGGCCTCGACCGCCCCGGAGGGCTTCTGGGTGACGCTCACGATCTTGACTCCTGGTACTCAACACTGAGCTCGGTAGCCGCGATCGTAACCCCTCTTCGTTTAAGTCTTGTACACCGGGATCCTCAAGGTGCGCTTCGAGAATTCGTAAGGTGAACAAGCAAATTGGGCGTTCCCGCCCTGGGCGTCGGTACGGCAGCTCAGGCCGGGGCCGAGAGCGACAGGCCGAACCGGCCCTCCGGGTCCGTCCACCAGTGGCTCAGCCGCAGCCCGGCCGCCGCCAGCTCCCCGGCCACCCGCTCCCGGCGGAACTTGGCCGACACCTCGGTGCGCAGTTCCTCGCCCCGGTCGAAGTGCACCGGCAGGTCCAGCGCCGGGATCTTCACGGTCTGCGAGCGAAGCGAGCGCAGCCGCATCTCGATCCACTCCTGCTCGGCGTCCCAGAGGGCGACGTGCTCGAAGGCGTCCGGGTCGAAGTCGGCGCCCAGCTCGCGGTTGAGCACGTTGAGCACGTTGCGGTTGAACTCGGCGGTCACCCCGGCGCTGTCGTCGTAGGCGGCGACCAGCACCGCCGGGTCCTTGACCAGGTCGGTGCCGAGCAGCAGGAAGTCGCCCGGGTCGAGGGCCGCGCGCAGGCGGCGCAGGAAGGCGGCCCGCTCCTGCGGCAGCAGGTTGCCGAGGGTGCCGCCGAGGAAGGCGACGAGGCGGGGGCCGCCGTCCGGGGGCAGGCCGAGCCGGGCGGTGAAGTCGGCCAGCACGCCGTGCACGGCCAGGCCGGGGTACTCGGCGGCGAGCGCGGCGCCGGCCAGGGTCAGCGCGCTCTCGCTGACGTCCACCGGGACGTAGGTCTCCAGGGTGCCGAGCGCACGCAGCGCGTCCAGCAGCAGCCGGGTCTTCTCGGAGGAGCCGGAGCCCAGCTCGACCAGGGTGTGGGCCCCGGTCGCGGCGGCGATCTCGCCGGCCCGGGCGGTCAGGATGGCCCGCTCGGCGCGGGTCGGGTAGTACTCGGGCAGCCGGGTGATCTCCTCGAACAGCTCGCTGCCCCGCGCGTCGTAGAACCACTTGGGCGGCAGCCACTTGGGTTCGGAGGTCAGGCCGTGCTGCACGTCCTGGCGCAGCGCGGTGCTGAAGTGGTCGGCGGGCAGCAGTCGGGTGAGATCGAAGGTGTCCATGACAGGGTGGTTCCTCTGTTCAGAAGATGAAGGGAGAGTAGAGGGTCAGTAGTGGCTGGGGAGCTGCCGGACGGTGACGCCCCGGGCGTCGGCCAGCAGCAGGGAGCCGTCCGGGACGGGCGTCCACCCCGGGTCGTCGTCGTACGGCTCGGAGGCCACCACCGTGCCGAGTCCCGGCAGGGTGCGGTGGTGCAGGGTGTCTCCCCAGGTGGTCGCGGCGATCGCGGTGCCGTCGGTGAGCAGCAGGTTGAGCCGCCCGGTGGTGTGCGCGGCGACGTCCGCGACGGTGCCCGCCAGTGCCTCGCCCGGGTCCGCGCCCCGGCGCAGCCGGTGCAGGGTGAGGGCCCACAGCAGGGCCGAGTCGGTGCGTGCCTCCAGCTCCAGCAGCTCGGCCGGCGGGAGCAGGGCGGCGAGCGCGTCCAGCTTGCCGGGCCAGCCGGTCACCGCGCCGTTGTGGCTGAACAGCCAGCGCCCGGCGGAGAACGGCGCGGCCGCGCTCTCGCCCGCCGCGCAGCCCTCGGTGGCGGAGCGGACGGCCGCCAGCAGCGCCCGGGTGCGGATCACCCGGGCGAGGTCGGCGAAGGTCGCGTCCGCCCAGATCGGCCCGGCCCGGCGGTAGCGCGCGGGCAGTTCGTCGCCGTCCGCGTACCAGCCGAGGCCGAAGCCGTCCACGTTGACCGTGCCGTGCCGCTGGGTCCGCGGCGCCCAGGACTGCCGGTACAGCGCGTACGGCGGGTGCACCAGCAGCTCCTGCGGTGCCAACGGTTCGCCCAGGTAGGCGAGGTGGCGACACATCAGGCCTCCTCCGGGCTGCGGGCGGTGCGGAAGCCGGAGAAGATCTGCCGCCGGACCGGGTAGTCCCAGTTGCGGAAGGTGCCGCGGCAGGCGACCGGCGCCACCGCGAAGCAGCCGCCGCGCAGCACCTTGTACTCGGGACCGAAGAAGACCTCGGAGTACTCCTGGTACGGCCAGGCTCGGAACCCCGGGTAGGGGCGGAAGTCGCTGGCCGTCCACTCCCACACGTCGCCCATCAACTGCCGTACGCCGTAGGGTGACTGGCCTTGGGGGTAGCTGCCCGCCGCGGCCGGGCGCAGATGGCGCTGGCCGAGGTTGGCGTGCTCGGGGCCGGGCGGGCCGTCGCCCCAGGGGTAGCGGCGGGAGCGGCCGGTGGCCGGGTCGTGCCGGGCCGCCTTCTCCCACTCGGCCTCGGTCGGCAGGCGCCGCCCGGCCCACCGGGCGTAGGCGTCCGCCTCGTACCAACTGACGTGCAGCACCGGCTCGTTCGGCGGGACGGGCTCGACCGTGCCGAAGCGGCGGCGAAGCCACTGGCCGTCCTGGCGCTTCCAGAACAGCGGGGCGGTCAGCTCGGCCCGGCGGCGGTGCTCCCAGCCCTCCGGGGTCCACCAGCGCGGGTCGTCGTAGCCGCCGTCCGCGATGAAGCGCTGGTAGGCGGCGTTGGTGACCGGGGTGGTGTCCAGGAAGTAGGCCGGCAGGTCGACGGCGTGCGTCGGGCGCTCGTTGTCCAGCGCCCACGGCTCGGTGTCCGTGCCCATGGTGAACGGGCCTGCCGGGATCAGGACTTCGGCGGGCAGGGTGGCCGCGTCGGCGGGCGCGGGCGGCGGCGGGGGAGCGGCCAGGGCGGGTTCGCCCTTGCGGAGCTGGTGGGTGATCAGCATCGTCTCGTCGTGCTGCTGCTCGTGCTGGGCGATCATCCCGAAGGCGAACCCGGCGTCCAGCAGCGGCGCGCCCTCCAGCGGGCTGGCCGCCAGCAGGTCCAGCACCCGGCCGCGCACCTCGTGGGCGTAGGCGCGGGCCTCGGCGGGCGGCAGCAGCGGCAGGCTGGGGCGCTCGGCGCGGGGGTGCTGGAAGGCGTCGTACAGCGGGTCGATCTCGGGGTGCATCGGGTCCCGGCCGCCGACGTTGCGCAGCAGCCAGAGCTCCTCCTGGTTGCCGATGTGCGCGAGGTCCCAGACCAGCGGGGACATCAACGGCGAGTGCTGGGCGGTGAGATCGGCGTCCTCGACGCAGTCGGTCAGCGCGGCGGTCCGGTCACGGGCGGCCAGCAGCTCGGCGGCGATGCTCTCGCGCAGCGCCTCGGTGCCCGTCCCCGGGTCGGCGGGCGGTCGGACGTCGGTCATGGTGCCTCCTCCGGCGGAGTGCGTCGGGTGCCGGAGCGCAGGGCGTCCAGCTGGTCGTCGGCCGGGCAGCGGCCGCGCGCGGGGTAGCGCTCGGCGAACTCGGCCACGGCGGTGCGCAGCCGACCGGCGCCGGGCAGGCGGCCCAGCGCGGCGTCGGCGGCGGCGAAGCAGGTGAGGGCGGCGCGGCGCAGCTCCGGGTCGGCGACGGCCAGCGTGGCGGCGCGGCGCCAGGCCTCGCTGCGGGGCGGGCGCGGGCCGGTCGCCCCCTCCCGCCGGTCGAAGGAGTCCAGCGGCTCCAGCGCGGCGAGCACGGCGTCGGCGGCCACCGGGTCGTCCAGCAGCGCGGTGACCAGAGCGGCGGGCACCACCCAGCCGTCACCGGGCTGGGCGTCGATCATCCGCAGCTCCAGGTGGCCGCGCGGGCGCACCGGCGGGAACAGCGTGGTGCAGTGGTAGTCCAAGTCGGCGAGCGTGGGCGGACGTTCGCCCGCGCCGCGGATCCAGTCCCGGAAGGTCAGTCCGGGCGAGGCCGTCCACGGCATGCCCTCCGGCCGTTGCACGCACAGGACCTCGGCGTCCAGCACGTACTGCGCCCAGGCCTCGCGCGGGTCGCCGTGGTCCGGCCCGGGGGCGAGGGTGCGGCTCGGGTCCATCCGGGACCAGACGGTCTGCCGGGTGGACCGGTGGCCGGTCGGCCTGCCGTCCAGCAGCGGGGAGTTGGCGAAGGCGGCGACCAGCACCGGGCCCAGCTGGTGGACCAGCTGCCAGCGCCGTTCCACCGTGTGCGGGCCGTCCGCGTCACCGGCGTCCAGGCACACCTGCACCGACGCGGTACCGGTCATCATGATCCGGCCCCACGGGCCGGCCGAGTCGAAGAAGCGCTCCATCGCGAGGTAGCGCGGGTGGTCCAGCACCATCCGCCGGGGGCGGGCCAGCGGGTCCGTCCCGGTACCGGTGAGGCGCAGGCCCTGCGCCGCGAAGGCGGCCCGCAGGGCGGTCAGATCGCGTCGGGTGTCGTCGACGCAGGCCACGAGGCCGGTGGCGGGCGGGGAGCTGAGCTCGACCTGTCCGCCGGGCTCGAGCGTGAGGCGCGAACCGGAGGGGAGCGAGGCGCCGTCCGGTCCGCCGAGGGGCAGTGACTCCAGTGCGGCGTGGAGCAGTTCGGGCCGAACGGGCCGGGTGGGACATCGGTCGTCGTGGACGAACCACTCGACCTCCACACCCACCAGGCGGGGCGGTCCGATCTTGAAACAGACGCCCGACACATGGCTGCGCGCCCCCGATTCGGTCAACGGGGTCACCCCCGGCGGGGGTGTGGGTGCGCTCTGCCGGTCGGGCGGAGTGGTACGGGACATCGGTATCACCGGACTCACCATCCTCGGGATCACGATTGCGGCCCGGTCTACCCTGCCCAGTCTGCTACGGAGCATGCGGGGCTGCTCCGCAAATATCGCGTGAATGTCCGTTTCCGCAGATCGGGGACGTGGCAATCGGGTGAATGCGGGGGTTCGGGGCGGGCTGTGCGCGGGGCGTGGGGCCGCCCTTGGCATGGGCACATGCCCGGGTCACAGGCGGTCCAGCCGGGCCAGGACGGCGTCCAGCACCGGGCTCGGCAGGGCGTAGTTCAGTCGCAGCGAGCCCGCGCCGCCGGGGCCGAAGTCGGCGCCGTCGGAGGCCTCCAGGGCGCAGCGCTCCAGCAGCGCCCGGCGGGCGGCCCCGGGCGGCAGGCCGAGGGCGGCGGCGTCCAGCCAGAGCAGGTAGGAAGCCTGCGGCGCCGAGCGGACGGCGGGGCCGAGTCGCTCGGTGAGCCGGGTGCGGGCGGCGGCGAGGTGGGCGAGCAGGGCGTCCAGCCACGGGCCGCCCTCGCGCAGCGCGGCGTGCTGCACGGTCTGCTCCAGCAGGCCGCCCTCCCAGAGGCCGTAGCCGGCCAGGGTGTCGGTGAAGCGGGAGCGCAGGGCGGGGTCGGGGACGAGGGCGAAGCTGCTGGGAATGCCGGAGCAGTTGAAGGTCTTGCCGACGGAGTTCAGGGTGACCACGCGGTGCCGGAGGGCCGGGTCGACGGTGGTGACGGCGACGGGGTGGGTGCGCCCGGGGTGGGTGAGGTCGCCGTGCACCTCGTCCGAGATGAGCAGCGCGTCCGCCTCGGCCGCCCGATCGGCGAGGGTACGCAGCTCGGCGGCGGGCCAGACCCGGGCGGAGGGGTTGTGCGGGCTGCTCAGCAGGACGGCGGCCGTTGGGGAGGGGAGCGGGCCGTCGGGGAGGTGGTAGCCGTCCGGCCCGAGGGGCAGCGGCAGCTCGCGGCAGGCGATCCCCGCTGCACGGCAGAGCTGGGCGAAGCCGGCCCACTCGGGGGTGGGGAGGAGGACGGACGCCTGCGGGCGGAGGGTGTCCAGCAGGAGGCGCAGCGCGGTGCGCGGACCGCAGGGGAGCAGCAGGACCCAGTCCGGGTCCACCGCCACGCCGTGCCGGGCGCGGTACCAGTCGGCGACCAGGCTCCGCCCGGCCGGGTCGCAGACCGTGTAGCCGTACGCGCGGTGGCGGGCGCGCCGCTCCAGGGCCTCGGCGATCGCGGGCGGGCCGGGCAGGTCCATGTCGGCCAGGCCCAGCGGGATCACCCCGGGGGCCTCGGCCCGGGCCCACTTGCTGCTGCCGGTGCCGGTGCGGTCGAAGGGGGTGTCGAAGGTGAAGGTGGGCTTGGGTGAACGGCGAACAGATGACGGATTTCGAAATCTGTTATCTGTTCGCTGAAATCTGTCGTCTGTCATCTGTTCGCCGCCCCCTCCGTGCCGGCACCCAGCTCGCCGGAGCCGCCCGGACCGGTGCCCGCCCCGCCGGGACCGCCATCCGCCAAGTACGCCGCGAGCCCCCGCCGCCCCCGGCGCATCATGACCGCGTGGTTGGCCCGGAACAGCGGGTGCAGCGGCAGGGCGAGGCGCCGCAGCAGGAGCTTGCCGGGCCGGGTGTCCTCCTCGAACAGCACCCGGCACCCCGCGCTGCCGGGCCCGTCCGGCCCGCTCGGCCGGTCCGGCGTGACCGTGAACCGCGACCACCCGTCGAGGTCGCCCCGCATCGCCGCCTCCAGCACCCCGGTGCCCGGGTCTCGCAGGGTCGCCTCCAGGTGGATCACCAGCCGGTACGGCAGCAGCGCGCGCACCACCACGTCCCCGGCGTCCTCGCCGGTCTGCCGGACCTCGCGGATCTCCGGCCACCACAGCGGGTAGCCCTGGACGTCCTCCAGCGCCGCGTACACCGCCGAGGCCGGTGCCGCGAGCCGCCACACGCCCTGGAAACGGTAGTGGTTGGGATCCACGCGCCCCACCCTAGCCGGGCTCGTGCCGCGGCACGGCGGAACGCCGGTGGACCGCCGCCGAGTTGGCGCCCGCCCCGCGAATCCCGTGTGCCCGGGCACCCCGCAACGGCCTCGAACGACGGGTAAACGCTCGACAAAGGGACACTTCGCGGGGAGGAGTGCATTCCGCTTGCAGCCGTTCGGGGTGCGGGGGAGGATCTTCCGTGCTTGTAGTCTCATCAGTCACGGCAGCATCCCCAGGCGCTGCACCCCCGGAACCGGAGTGAAGGAGTCACAGGCATGCGGCGACCGAGCTGGGTACCGGAGGACATGGACCTGGACAAACCGAACGCCGCGCGGGTCTACGACTACTACCTGGGGGGCTCGCACAACTTCGAGGTCGACCGGGAGATGGCCCGCAAGGCGATGTCCATGTGGCCCGAGCTGCCGCAGATCATGCGCTCCAACCGGGCCTTCCTGCGCCGCGCCGTGACCTTCCTCGCCGAGCGCGGCGTCACCCGCTTCCTGGACATCGGCTCCGGCATCCCCACCTTCGGCGCGGTGCACGAGATCGCCCGCGCGATCCGGCCCGAGGCCGAGGTCGTCTACGCGGACCGCGACCCGGTCGCCGTCGCGCACAGCCGCCTGCTGATGCAGGACGACCCGCGCAGCGCCGTGGTCCAGGCCGACCTGCGCGACGTCGAGGACCTGATGGCCCGCCCCGAGGTGACCGAACTGCTGTCCGCCGGTGAGCCGGTGGGCGTGCTGCTGGTGGCCGTCGCCCACTTCGTCAGCGACGACGAGGACCCCTGGAAGCTGGTCGGCGTGATCCGCGACGCGCTCCCCTCCGGCAGCGCGCTGGTCCTCTCGCACGCCTCCCTGGAGGCCCGGCCGGACCAGGCCGAGGACCACCAGAAGCTCTACCGGATGACCCCGACCCCGCTGACCATGCGCACCCGCGAGCAGGTCACCGCGATGTTCGCCGGCTTCGAACTGGTCGAGCCGGGCGTGGTCCACCTGCCGCAGTGGCGCCCGGACCAGCCGGACACGGTCGGCGAGCACCCCGAGCGGATCGCCGGGGTGGCGGGCGTGGGGTTCCGCCCTTGAGCCGTCGCGACGGGAGAGCAGCCGACGGCCGTACGCCCCGTGCGGCGGCCGCCGGGCCTCCCGCCGTGCGTACGACGGTCCGGCCTTCGAACACGACGCTCCGCAGAACCGGAGCCCTCGGATGAGCGGCACCACCCCGGTGAACGGCAGCGCCGAGCGGTTCCACGAGGACTGGGGCCGGCTGCTCTCCGCCGACCACGGCATCGCCGTCCACCCGGCTCTGCTCGGCCGCCTGGTCGCGCGCACCGCCGCGCTGCTGCACCGCGCCCAGGTGGAGGAGCCCTTCGAGCCCCGGCTGGCCGCCCAGGCGGGCGCCGAACTGGTCGACGCGCACTTCACCGACCCGGTCCTGCTCGCCCGCACGGTCGAACTGCTCCAGGCCCAGCCGATCGGTGACGACCGCGGCCCCGCGCTGACCGGCGCCTTCGCGGCCGGCTGGGCCAACGCCCTGCGCGAGCGCACCCTGCGCGAGCAGGAGGCCATCCGCACCGCCGCCGACGCCGCCCGCAAGGAGGCCGAGCGTGCGCTGCGCGCCTCCGAGGCCCGGTTCCGCGCCCTGTTCGAGAGCGCCGCTATCGGCATCGGCATCGGCGACACCGACGGCAACATCCTGGCGGTCAACAAGGCCCTGCAGGAGCTGTTCGGCGCCGGCCCGGCCGACATGATCGGCCGCCGGGTCGGCGACCTCGTCCACCCCGAGGACACCCCGGGCGTCTGGGAGGCCTACGAGGAGCTGATCAGCGGCAAGCGGGAGTACTTCCAGTTCGACAAGCCGTACTACCGCCAGGACGGGGAGGTGGTCTGGACCCACCTGACCGTCTCGCTGATCCGCGACGACGACGGCGTCCCGCAGTACCAGGTCGCGATGCTCGAGGACATCACCGACCGCTACCGCCTCCAGGAGCGGCTGCGTCACCAGGCCACCCACGACCCGCTGACCGGCCTGCCCAACCGCGCCGCCTTCTTCGAACGGCTGGAGAAGCTGTTCGAGGAGCCGGAGCCGGGCGCCCGGTTCGGCCTCTGCTACGTCGACCTCGACGGCTTCAAGGTGGTCAACGACAGCCTCGGCCACGACATGGGCGACCAGCTGCTGTCCGCCGTAGCCGCCCGGCTGAAGGCCGCCCTCACCCCGCTCGGCCACCTGGTGGCCCGGCTCGGCGGCGACGAGTTCGTCGTCCTGCTGGAGAACTGCCGCGGCGAGCAGGAGGCGGTGGCCGCCGCCAAGACCGTGCTCAAGGCGTTGGCCGGGCCGGTGCTGATCGGCGACCACAAGCTCGCCGTCGGCGCCAGCGTCGGCGTGCTGGAGCGGCGGGTGTCCACCACCACCCCCGGCGCCGCCGTCCGGGCCGCCGACCTCACGCTCTACCGCGCCAAGGAGGCCGGCCGCGGCCGCTGGACGCTGTTCGACCCCAAGGAGAACGCCCGCGCGGTCAGCCGCTACGCGGTGTCGGTGCGGATGCCGGCCGCCCTGGACCGCGGCGAGTTCTTCATCGACTACCAGCCGCTGTACAAGCTCGCCGACGGCCGGATGGCCGCCGTCGAGGCGCTGGTGCGCTGGCGGCACCCGCAGCTCGGCGTGCTCGGCCCGGACGAGTTCGTCACCACCGCCGAGGAGACCGGGCTGATCATGCCGCTCGGCCGCTGGGTGCTGGAACAGGCCTGCGGCCAGGCCGCCGACTGGATCAAGCAGTACGGCGACGCCGCCCCCCAGCTGAACGTCAACCTCGCGGTGCGGCAGGCGCGCAGCGCCGCACTGGTCACCGACCTCGGGCGGATCCTGGACAGCACCGGCCTGGACCCGGCCCGGCTGCAGCTGGAGATCACCGAGTCGACCGTGGTCGGCCCCGAGGACGAGGCGCTGCGCACCCTGCACGGCCTGGTCGACCTCGGCGTCTCGCTGGCCGTGGACGACTTCGGCACCGGCTGGTCCAACCTCGCCTACCTGCGTGACCTGCCGGTCTCCGGGCTGAAGATCGCCGGGTCCTTCGTCGGCGACCTGCACGACCCGGCGAAGGACGGCGCCACCGGGTGGCGGATCGTCAGCGGCCTGGTGTCGATGGCGCACGCCCTCGGACTGACCGTCACGGCCGAGGGCGTGGAGACCCGCAAGGACGCCGAGCGGCTGCGCACCATGGGCTGCGACTGGGCGCAGGGCTGGCACTTCGGCCGCCCGGTGCGGCCGGCCGAGATCGCCCGCCGGATCGTCGAGGAGCCGAAGGGGCGCCCCGTCGGGGAGCGCTGAGCCAGGCCGTGGTACCGGTGCCGTGCGGGTCCGGTCGCGGTGCGGAAACAGTTCCGGGAAGCGTTCCGGAAGCACCCGACACCCGTGCCCGGTATGCGGGATGATGACGCGTCAAGATCACCACCCGGCAGCGGTGCGCCCGTGGTCACGGCCCCGCACCGGCCCCGGGGCGCGGGGAGGGGAGCGCCAGCCATGGGCGCAACGGAGGACGCCGGTCCGGCCGACGGGGACCGACGCGGGGCGGCACCGGGAGGCGGCCCCGGACCGGGGGAGCTGCCGCGGACGGGCCGATCGGCCCGAACCGGAGGCCGGCGCACCGCGCCAGGGGCGGGTGGCCCGGCTGTGGCAGGGCCGGCGTCGTCGGCCACCGGTGGACTGGTCGGCCCGGCTGCGGCTCTGGTGGCCGTACGCCCGCACCATGCTGCCGCGCCGGGCGGGGGCGGTCGCGCTGCTGGTGATCGGGCTCGGGCTGCTGCTGTGGGCGGGGGCGGTGCTGCGCTACCCGGTCGAGGCCGGGCAGAAGCTGGACCTCTCGCCGGACCTGTTCGGCGGGCGGCTGCACCTGGCGGGTCGGCACGTTGCCGAGCAGGTGGCCGGCAAACTGGGCGCGGCCTTCGTCGCCGCCGCGGTGCTCGCCCTCTTCCCGGCGCGGGTCGGCTTCGGTACCGCGCTGCTGACCGGCGCGGGGGCCTTCGCGATCGGCTACCTGCGGCTCGGTCCGCCGATGACGGCCGTGGAGGCGCCGCAGCCGGTGGCCGACCGGGTGGTCATGTTCGAGGGCGGGATGGGGAGTTGGGCCGGGATCGCGGCGGTGGTGGCGATCGTGGTGGCCTTCGTGCTGATCGAGCGGGCGGCGAACCGGCTGCTGAAGCCCGCCCAGCAGGCCCGGCGGCGGGTCCGGGAGTCCTGGCGGGACCTCGACAGGCGGCCCGCGCGGGCCGCCGGGCACCCGATGCGGGCCGTTCCGGCGGCCGGGCGCTGGGGTGCGGGCGGTGCGGGCGGTGCGGGCGGTGCGGGAACGCGGGACCGGCTGCGGTTCGCGCTCGGGAGCACCAGGGTGCTGGTTCTGCTGCTGTGGGCGGCGGTCGAGGTGCGGCTCGCGGCCACCGGGGTGCACCGGACGCCGGACTCCTGGGGGACGGGGCAGACCGGCGCGGGGTACCAGGTCGGGTTCGTCATCCTGCTGCTGGCGGTGTCGCTGCTGACCACGCTCGGGACGCCGGCCACCGCGCGGGTCCTGTTCGTCTGCTGGATCCTCGGCACGCTGTTCCTAGGCGCCTGGCCCGGCGCGCTGGGGCCGGTCGAGGCGCTGCGGATACCGGTGTTCGAGGGGCTGTTCGGCGCGGTCGCGGGGGTGTGGGGGCACGGGGCCTTCTGGGCCGCCCTGCCGGTGGTGCTGCCGGTGGCGGCGTACGGGTGCTGCGGACGGTACGGGGGCGCGCGGGGGCGGGGTGAGGGCGGCTCTCAGCTGCCAGTTGCCAGCCGCCCGCCGTCAGCCCACGAGCCGGGAGAGCTCGATCGAGTGTCCGGTCCGCTCCACCTTCGCCTTCAGGTACCGGACGTTGCTCGCCGACAGGTGGACGCCGGTCGGCACCCGGTGACGGACGGTGATCCCGAGCTCGGCCAGCTGGGCGGCCTTGTCCGGGTTGTTGCTCAGCAGGTCGATGCCGGCGGCGCCGAGCGTGCCGAGCATCTGGGCGGCCGCGGTGTAGTCCCGGCCGTCCTCGGGCAGGCCGAGCGCGGTGTTGGCGTCGTAGGTGTCCATCCCGGAGTCCTGCAGGGCGTACGCGTCGAGCTTGTTGTACAGCCCGATGCCCCGGCCCTCCTGACGCAGGTAGAGCAGGTAGCCGCCGGCCTCGCTGATCCGTTCCGCCGACTCGCGCAGCTGCGGGCCGCAGTCGCAGCGGTCCGAGCCGAAGACGTCGCCGGTCAGGCACTCGGAGTGCAGCCGCACCAGCGGCGTCCCGCCGTCCGGGACCGTGCCGAGGGCGAGCGCCAGGTGCTCGGCGCCGTCGGCGAGGCCGTGGAAGGTGAAGACCTCCGCCTCGGCGCGGTAGCCGTCGGGGAAGGTCAGCGGGATGCGCACGCGCGAGCGCACCGTGGCGGCGCCGGGCTGAGGCATGGATGGGCCTCCGTCGATCGGGGGTGGACCGGGTTGGATCGCTCCGGCTCCGGATGGATCCGGGCGGATCGGATGTCGACCGTACTCTGCTGTTCCAATTTGAACAACTGAGTACTGCCGGTGACCGACCCGACTACGGAGGCGGACAACACCACACCCACCCTGCCTGTTCCCGTCAGGCGTTCCAGCATGTGGATGAGATGGAAGTCGAGGTGTGGACACTGCGAGACTTCGTCCCGTTTCCTGGGCACGGGAACGCCTCGCGCACGACCACCGACGACCACGGAAGGTCCTGATCAGATGCCCACGAGCCGCGCCACCACCTCCACCCCCGCCTCCCAGCCCCGGTTCGACGCCGAACAGCGCGCGATCGAGACCCTCTACGCGGACGTGGTCCGCCGCAACAAGGGCGAGGCGGAGTTCCACCAGGCCGTCCACGAGGTACTGGAGACCCTGGCCCCGGTGCTCGCCCACCGCCCCGAACTC
This sequence comes from Kitasatospora sp. NPDC023118, assembly GCF_055560875.1. NCBI lineage: Bacteria > Bacillati > Actinomycetota > Actinomycetes > Kitasatosporales > Streptomycetaceae > Kitasatospora > Kitasatospora sp. NPDC023118. Next base: position 109,717 of record NZ_JBVHHW010000010.1, on the reverse strand, counting down.
CTCGACGCCCGGATCATCGAGCGGATCTGCGAGCCCGAGCGGCAGCTGATGTTCCGGGTGCCGTGGACCGACGACTCCGGCGCCATCCACGTCAACCGCGGCTTCCGGGTGGAGTTCAGCAGCGCCCTCGGCCCGTACAAGGGCGGGCTGCGCTTCCACCCCTCGGTGAACCTCGGCATCGTCAAGTTCCTCGGCTTCGAGCAGATCTTCAAGAACGCGCTCACCGGACTGGCGATCGGCGGCGGCAAGGGCGGCTCCGACTTCGACCCCAAGGGCCGCTCGGACGCCGAGATCATGCGGTTCTGTCAGTCCTTCATGACCGAGTTGCACCGTCACCTCGGCGAGCACACCGACGTCCCGGCCGGTGACATCGGCGTCGGCGGCCGCGAGATCGGCTACCTGTTCGGCCAGTACAAGCGGATCACCAACCGCTACGAGGCCGGCGTGCTCACCGGCAAGGGCCTCGGCTGGGGCGGGGCGCAGGTCCGCACCGAGGCCACCGGCTACGGCTGCGTGCTGTTCACCGCCGAGATGCTGCACAGCCGGGGCGGGAGCCTGGACGGGCGCCGGGTGGCCGTCTCCGGCTCCGGCAACGTGGCCCTGTACGCGATCGAGAAGGCGCAGCAGCTCGGCGCGACGGTGCTCACCTGCTCCGACTCCTCCGGCTACGTGGTGGACGAGAAGGGCATCGACCTCGACCTGCTCAAGGAGGTCAAGGAGGTCCGGCGCGGCCGGGTGGCCGAGTACGCCGAACTGCGCGGCAGCCACGTGCGGTTCGTCGAGGGCCCGGGCGTGTGGAGCGTGCCCTGCGACGTCGCGCTGCCTTGCGCCACCCAGAACGAGCTGACCGAGGCGGACGCGCTCGCCCTGGTGCGGAGCGGGGTGCTCGCGGTCGCCGAGGGCGCCAACATGCCCACCACCCCCGAGGCGGTGCGGGTGTTCCAGGAGGCCGGGGTGGCCTTCGGCCCGGGCAAGGCGGCGAACGCGGGCGGCGTCGCGACCAGTGCGCTGGAGATGCAGCAGAACGCCTCGCGCGACTCCTGGAGCTTCGAGCGCACCGAGGAGCGGCTGGCCGGGATCATGAAGCACATCCACGACTCCTGCTTCACGACCGCCGAGCGCTACGGCCACCCCGGCGACTACGTGGTGGGCGCGAACATCGCCGGCTTCGAGCTGGTCGCGGACGCGATGCTGGCCCAGGGCCTGGTCTGACCCCGGGTTCGCGCCGGTCGCCCGGCAATCGGTGCCCTACCGCAGCGGGCACCGATTGTCGGGTGCGGCAAGGTAGGTCCTTCCTACGGTAGTGATCGACAAGGGAAGGACGGGGTCGGTGTGCTGGAGCACCTGAACCGGGCGATGGAACGGATCGACCGGAACCTGGCCGGTGAGATCGACGTGGCCGAACTGGCGCGGATCGCGATGACGTCGGAGTACCACTTCCGGCGGCTGTTCTCGATGCTCGCCGGGATGCCGCTGTCGGAGTACGTCCGACGCCGGCGGCTGACCGTCGCCGGGGCCGAAGTGCTCGACGGTGAGCGGACGTTGCTCGACATCGCGGTCCGGTACGGATACACCTCGGGCGAGGCGTTCGCCCGGGCGTTCCGGTCGATGCACGGGGTCGGGCCGGGGGAGGCCCGGCGCGACGGTGCGGTGCTCACCTCCCAGGCCCGGATGTCCTTCCGACTCATCGTGGAGGGAAGCAGCAGCATGGAATACCGGATCGTCGAGAAGCCGGACTTCCGGATCGTCGGTCGGAAGGCCCGGGTGCCCCTGATCTACCTGGGTGTCAACCCGCACATCGCCGAGTTCATCAAGGGGCTCGGCGCGGAGACCGTCGAGCGGATCACGGCCCTGACCGGCAAGGACCCGCTCGGTATCGTCTCGGTGACCGACGACTTCTCGCCCAACCGCGAGGAGGGCTCCGAGCTCGACTACTGGCACGCGGTGGTGGCGCGCGAGGACGCCGTAGTCCCGGACGACCTGGAGGTCCTGCACGTCCCGGCCGGGACGTGGGCGGTGTTCACCAACAAGGGGGCATTCCCGCAGGCGCTGCAGGAGATGTGGGGGGACGTGGCCAGCCAGTGGTTCCCGTCCAACCCGTACGAGGCCCGGCCGGGCCCGGAGGTCCTGAAGACCCGCCTCGTCCCGGGGACGGGCGACGCCGAGGCAGAGCTCTGGATTCCGGTGGCGCGGGCCGTGCGGGCCTGACATCTGAACATCTGACAGAGAACGACTGACAACTAACAGTCGACAGATAACAGATTTCGAAATCTGTTATCTGTCGACTGCCTTTTGTTCGCCCTCTCCGTCCTCCTCCGCCGCCCCTCCGCCCACCCCTGCCACCCTCTGCCCACCCCCGTTCGGCCCACCAGCGCCCGCCCCCACCCCGCCGCGCCCCGCATGCTGGGGTGGGGGAGCAAGGGGCCGCAGGCCGCTACCCGAGGAGTGGGATCACCGATGGCCAAGGCGTTCGGCTTCGTCGACTACGGCGGACCGGAGACACAGGAGTTCCTCGACCGTCCCACGCTGGAGGCCGGCCCCGGCCAACTGGCGATCACAGTCCACGCCGCCGGGGTGAACCCGGTGGACTGGAAGGTCCGCCGGGGCTTCCTCGGCCGCGAGCGCCAACTCCCCGCCGTGATGGGCCAGGAAGCCTCCGGCGTGGTGCAGCAGGTCGGCCCCGGGGTCACCGGGTTCACCCCGGGCGACGAGGTGTTCGGCCTCGCCGCCGCCGGAGCCTTCGCCGAACAGACCCTGCTGCGCGCCGAGTTGAGCGCCCTCAAGCCCGAGGCCGTCGACTTCGACCGGGCCGCGACGCTCTGCGTCTCGGTCGCCACCGCCGACGACGCCGTGCGCCAACTCGCCCTCGGTGCCGGGCGGACCTTGCTGATCCTCGGCATCGCCGGCGGGGTCGGCAGTGCCGCCGCCCAGATCGCCCGCAGCCAGGGCCTGACCGTACTCGGCACCGCGAGCGACACCAACCGCGAGTACGTGGAGTCCCTCGGCGCCACCCAGGTCCGCTACGGCGACGGCGTCGTCGAGCGGATCGCCGCGGCGGCCCCCGACGGCGTCGACGGCGTCCTCGACCTGGTCGGCGGTGATGCCCTGAAGGCCGTGGCCGCGGTGATCGGCGATCGCACCGAACTGGTCAGCACCGCCGATCCGGTCGTCGCCGCCGAACTCGGCGGCCGCTATGTCGCCCGCTCCACCACCTCCGAGACCCTCGCCGCCCTGGCCGCACTCGTCGCCGCCGGTGACCTGGACCCCCAGGTCACCGGCCGATATCCGCTCGCCCGTGCCGCCGCGGCGGTCGCCGCGGTCGAGTCCGGGCACTCCCGCGGCAAGGTCGTCCTCGAAGTCTCCTGATCCAATCATCACTTGACGAGCAATCAGCCAGAGCAGCCGGAGAGCAAGAGCCATGAAGCAGACCTCCGTCACCACCAACGCCCCGTGCTGGGTCGAGCTGGGCACCTCCGACCCGGGCGCCGCCACGGCCTTCTACCGCGAGCTGTTCGGCTGGCGCCCCGACGGCGACGTCCGCCCCGACGCAGGCGGCTACACCCAGATGTTCCTGGGTGAGGCCTCGGCCGCCGCCATCACCCCGCGGTACGCGCCGCAGCAGCCGATCGCCTGGACGGTGGCCTTCGCGGTCGCCGACGCCGCCGCCACCGCGGCGAGGATCGAGGCCGAGGGCGGCCGCGTCCTCAAGGCGCCCAGCGACGTGTTCGACCTCGGCGTCTTCGCGGTGGCCGCCGACCGGTCCGGCGCGGCCTTCATCCTCTGGCAGGCCCGCGCCTTCCCGGGCGCCGACGTCTTCAACGAGCCCGGTTCGCTCGGCTGGGTGGAACTGCTCACCCGCGACCCGGCCGGCGCGAGAGCCTTCTACCCGGCGGTCTTCGCCTGGTCCGTCGCCCCGTCCGAGCACTACACCCAGTGGGGCCTGGACGGCCAGGACTTCGGCGGCATGCTGGTGATGGGCGAGAACTTCCCGCCCGAGGTGCCGCCGCACTGGCTGCCGTACTTCTCAGTCGCCGACGTCGACAACACGGTCGAGCGGGCGATCGACCTCGGCGCGCAGGTGCTGATGCCGACCTACTCGATGCCGGGCGGCCGGCGGATCGCCGTGCTGCGCGACGCCCAGGGCGCCGCGTTCGGCGTCTACACCGCTCCGGCGGGCAGCTGAGCGGCGGGCACTAAACAGCGGGTACTAGACGGCGGGGAGCTGAGCCGAGCGCCGCGAGGCCCGCGAGCGCCACCCGCCCAGCGCCGCCCCCGCCGCGACCAGCAGCGCGCCCATCGGCACCACGTCGCCGACCCGGTCGTACCAGGTCAGCGTCCCCGGCGCGGTGAGCGGCAGCCGTACGGTCAGCGCCCCGGTGCGGTCGGTGCCGAGCCGGGCCAGCTCCCGGCCCTGGGCGTCGAAGGCGGCCGAGACCCCGGTCAGCGAGGCCTGCACGGCCGGACGCCCGGTCTCGGCGGCCCGGATCGCCGCCAGCGCCACGTGCTGCTCGGGCGCCCAGGTGTGCTGGAAGGTCGAGGTCGAGGACTGGTAGACCAGCACCCGGGCGCCGTCCCGCGCCGCCGTCCGGGCCATGTCCGGGAACGCCGACTCGAAGCAGATCAGCGCGCCGACCGGCAGCGGCCCGCCCGCCCGGTCGATGGCCGGCAGCACGTGGAAGGCGCTGCCGGGCGCCCGGTTCTCGCCCGCCGCCCGGCTGACCCCGGCGATCCAGCCGAGCGCCGGGCGCAACGGGATGTACTCGCCGAAGGGGACCAGACGGATCTTGCGGTAGCGGTCCACCACACCCGCCGGGGAGACCAGCACCGCGTCTTTGGAGATCCGCCCGTCGGCCTTGCGGGCGTCCTCCCCGGCCATGATCTCGGCGCCGGTGGTCGCCGCGAGCCGGCGCAGCCCGTCCAGGGTGACCGGGTTGTGGTCCAGGTCGGCGGTGGTGCTGCTCTCGCCCCACACCACCAGGTCCAGTGGCTGCCCGACCAGTGCGGCGGTGGCCCGGGCGCTCGCGTCGAACCGGGCCTGCGGGTCCTCCACGATGCCCGGCTGGACCAGCGCCACCGTCACCGTGCCGGTGCGGACCGGCGCCCGGCCCAGCGCGAACAGCAGCGGACCCGCGGCCAGCAGCAACACGGCGGTCAGCGCCGCGACCGCCCGCGGCTGCCGGTGCACCGCGGTCAGCACGATCAGCACCGCGGTGTTCACCGCCGCAACCGCCGCGCTGACCAGCCAGATCCCGCCCGCCGAGGCCAGCCCGAGGATCGCCGGGTGCTGCCACTGGGTGGCGCCGAGCAACGCCCAGGGCCCGCCGAGCGCGGGCCAGGACCGCGCGTATTCGGTGGTCACCCAGACCGCCGGGACGACCAGCAGCGCCAGCAGCGCCCGACGCGTGGTCAGCGCCGGGTGCAGCAGCCGGTGCACCGCGTACCCGACCGCGCCCTGCAGCGCCCCGAACAGCACCGCGAGCACCGGCAGCCCGGGTCCGATGGACGGCACCAGCCAGTACATCGCGGTCAGGATGAACCCCGCCCCGAACCACCAGCCGCGCACCGACGCCTCCCGCCCCGACGGGGCCCGCTGCATCAGCAGCAGCCCGGGAACCAGCGCGACCCACGCGAGCCAGGCCTGCCCCGGCGCCGGGAACGCCAGCACCGGCACCGCCCCGGCCGCCAGCGCCCCGAACCGCGCCCGGTACCGCTGCGGCGCGAGCGGCGCCCGTTCCCCAGCGGTCGAATCGGCAGTCGAGTCGGCAGTCGAGTCGGCGGCCGGGGCTGCCGAATAGCCGACCGAGGCTGCGGCCGAATCGCGGGCCGAGTCGGCGATCGGGGCGGCGGTTGTGCTCAGGATTTGGCGTGCGTGAGCGATGCGGCGCGACATGCCCCGTATTGTCCGCTTGGGCGCCGAACGCCACCAGTGGCCCCGTCACCCGAATGGATGACGGGAACACCACGTTTCGAACACGGTGGCTTCATACCACTCGGCAGATCAGCCCTCGTCGCCCTCCAGGTCACCCTCGGTCTCCAGGAACGCGGCCTGCAACTGCTGGATCAGCTCCGGGTCGGGCCGCTCCCACAGCCCGCGGCTGGCCGCCTCCAACAGGCGCTCGCTGATCCCGTGCAGCGCCCACGGGTTGGCGTCGGCCAGGAACTCCCGGTTGACCGGGTCGAGGACGTACTCCTGGGTCAGCTTCTCGTACATCCAGTCCGCGACCACGCCCGTCGTGGCGTCGTAGCCGAACAGGTAGTCGACCGTCGCGGCCATCTCGAAGGCGCCCTTGTAGCCGTGGCGGCGCATCGCCTCGATCCAGCGCGGGTTGACCACCCGGGCGCGGAAGACGCGGGCGGCCTCCTCGGTCAGGGTGCGGGTGCGGACCGTCTCCGGGCGGGTCGAGTCGCCGATGTAGGCGGTCGGTGCCTTGCCGGTGAGGGCGCGGACGGTGGCCACCATGCCGCCGTGGTACTGGAAGTAGTCGTCCGAGTCGGCGATGTCGTGCTCGCGGGTGTCGGTGTTCTTCGCGGCGACGGTGATCCGCTTGTACGCGGTCTCCATCTCCTCGCGCGCCGGGCGCCCGTCCAGCCCGCGGCCGTACGCGTAGCCGCCCCAGACCGTGTACACCTCGGCCAGGTCGGCGTCGGTGCGCCAGTCCCGGCTGTCGATCAGCTGGAGCAGGCCCGCGCCGTAGGTGCCCGGGCGGGAGCCGAAGACGCGGACGGTGGCCTTGCGCTCGTCGCCGTGCACCGCGAGGTCGGCCTGCACGTGGGCCCGGACGAAGTTGTCCGAGTCGGCCTCCTGCTGGGCGGCGGCCAGGCGCACCGCGTCGTCCAGCAGGGCGACCACGTGCGGGAAGGCGTCCCGGAAGAAGCCGGAGATGCGCAGCGTGACGTCGATGCGCGGGCGGCCCAGCTCGTCCAGCGGGATCGGCTCCAGGCCGGTGACCCGGCGCGAGGCGTCGTCCCAGACCGGTCGGACGCCGAGCAGCGCGAAGGCCTCGGCGATGTCGTCACCGGCGGTTCGCATCGCGCTGGTGCCCCAGAGCGAGAGCCCGACCGAGGGCGGGTAGGCGCCGTCGTTGTCGGCCCGGTAGCGCTCGATCAGCGAGGCGGCGAGCGCCTGGCCGGTCTCCCAGGCGAGCTTGCTGGGGACGGCCTTCGGATCGACGGAGTAGAAGTTGCGGCCGGTCGGCAGCACGTTGACCAGGCCGCGCAGCGGCGAGCCGGACGGCCCGGCCGGAACGAAGCCGCCCTGGAGCGCGTGCAGTACGGCGTCCAGCTCGTCGGTGGTTGCGGCCAGGCGCGGCACCACCTGGGTGGCGGCGAAGGTCAGCACCTCGCGGACGGCCTCCGGCAGCCCGGCGGCGACCTTCTCCACCGCCTCGGGCGCCCAGTCCTGCGCCTCCATCGCCTCGACCAGGGCGCGGGCCTGCGCCTCGGCCGCGTCGGTGGCACCGAGGGTGAGCGCGGCCTCGTCCAGGCCGAGCGCCTCGCGCAGGCCGGGCAGCGCGCTGACGCCGCCCCAGATCTGCCGGGCGCGCAGGATGGCGAGCACGATGTTGACCCGGTCGGTGCCGGCCGGGGCCTGGCCGAGGACGTGCAGACCGTCGCGGATCTGGGCGTCCTTGACCTCGCAGAGCCAGCCGTCGACGTGCAGCAGGAAGTCGTCGAAGCCGTCGTCCTCGGGGCGCTCGTCGAGGCCGAGGTCGTGGTCCAGCTTGGCGGCCTGGATCAGGGTCCAGATCTGGGCGCGGATCGCGGGCAGCTTGGCCGGGTCCATCGCGGCGATGTTGGAGTGCTCGTCGAGCAGCTGCTCCAGCCGGGCGATGTCGCCGTAGGAGTCGGCGCGGGCCATCGGCGGCACCAGGTGGTCGACCAGGGTGGCGTGGGCGCGGCGCTTGGCCTGGGTGCCCTCGCCCGGGTCGTTGACCAGGAAGGGGTAGATCAGCGGCAGGTCGCCGAGGACGGCGTCCGGGCCGCACTCGGCGGACAGCGCGGCGGTCTTGCCGGGCAGCCACTCCAGGTTGCCGTGCTTGCCGAGGTGGATGACGGCGTGGGCACCGAAGCCGCCGTCCTCCTGCGCGGCCTCGATCCAGCGGTAGGCGGCCAGGTAGTGGTGGCTCGGCGGCAGGTCGGGGTCGTGGTAGATGGCGACCGGGTTCTCGCCGAAGCCGCGCGGCGGCTGGATCAGCACCAGCAGGTTGCCGGAGCGGATCGCGGCCAGCACGATGTCGCCGTCCGGGTTCTGCGAGCGGTCGACGTACAACTCGCCGGGGGCCGGGCCCCAGTGCTCCTCGACCTGCTCGCGCAGGGCCTGGGGGAGCGTGGCGTACCAGCGGCGGTAGTCGGCGGCGGGGATGCGGACCGGGTTGCGGGCCAGCTGGTCCTCGGTCAGCCAGTCCTGGTCGTAGCCGCCGGCGGCGATCAGGGCGTGGATCAGCGCGTCGCCCTCGTGGCCGGCTGTGACTCGCCCGCTGGCGTCCGGGCCCTCGTCATCCGGCGCCGACGGTCGTCGCTCCCTCGCTCCTCCGTCGCTCCCTCGCTCGCCCTCCTTGCCCGCCCTCGGGCAGGAGGGGCCCACCTTCTCGGCACCGGCGGGCCCTTCGGCTCGGGGCGGGGCGGCGTCGGTGTTGAAGCCGGGGAGGTCGTCCCCGAGGTCCATGCCCTCCGCACGCAGCCGGTCCAGCAGGCGGACCGCGCTGGCCGGGGTGTCCAGGCCGACGGCGTTGCCGACCCGGGCGTGCTTGGTCGGGTAGGCGGACAGCACCAGCGCGAGGCGGCGCTCGGCGGCCGGGGTGTGGCGCAGCAGGGCGTGCCGGACGGCGGTGCCGGCGACGCGGGCGGCGCGCTCCGGGTCGGCGGCATAGACGGTCAGGCCGTCCTCGTCCAGCTCCTTGAAGGAGAACGGGACGGTGATCAGGCGGCCGTCGAACTCCGGCACCGCGACCTGGGTGGCGGTGTCCAGCGGGGAGAGGCCGTCGTCACTGGCCTCCCACTGGGCGCGCGACCAGGTGAGGCAGAGCGCCTGCAGGATCGGGCGGTCCAGGGCGGCGAGTGCGCCGGCGTCCCAGGCCTCCTCGTCGCCGCCGGCCTGGGCATCGGCCGGGCGGGTGCCGCCGGCGGCCAGCACGGTGGTGACGATCGCGTCGGCCTCGCCGAGCGCGGCCAGCAGTTCGGGCTCGGCACCGCGCAGCGAGGCGCAGTAGTAGGCCCTGGCCCGGGCGCCCCGGTCCTCGATCGCCTGGCAGAGCGTCTCCACGAAGGCGGTGTTGCCGCTCATGTGGTGGGCGCGGTAGTAGAGCACCGCCACCGTCGGGCCTTCGTTACTGCGGTCACTGTTGCTGGGTGCCTCGCGCTCCAGCGGGCCCCAGGCCGGGGCGGAGGCGGGCGGGGCGAAGCCGTGGCCGGTCAGCAGCACGGTGTCGGAGAGGAAGGCGCCCAGCTCGGCCAGGTTGGCCGCGCCGCCGTGGGCGAGGTAGGCGTGCGCCTCGGCGGCGATGCCGGCCGGAACGGTGGACAGCTCCATCAGCTGGGCGTCGGGGGCCTGTTCACCGGTCAGCACGACCACCGGACGGGGGCCGGCCAGCAGCGCGTCCAGGCCCTCCTGCCAGGCGCGCCGCCCGCCGAGCAGGCGGACCACCACGAGCTCGGTGTCCTCCAGCAGCGCGGGCAGGTCCTCGGGGGACAGCCGGGCCGGGTTGCCGAGTCGGTACGGGACGGGGCCGTTCGAAGCGCGGGCACTGAGCAGGTCGGTGTCGGACGTCGACAGCAGCAGGATCATGCGAAGGCCCTCCCGGCCTCGTCGGTGGCCAGGGTGGCCGTGGTGGCCAGGGTGGCCGCGGTGGTGGCCGGGGACGCGGGCGCGGGCATGCGACAGCGGGGGTGCATTTCTGCCTTCCTCGGGGTCCGCGCCCCGGGCCGGTGGAGGACGGCGGGAGTTCCTGGCTCCCGCGGCCGACCGGTCTCCCGGTGAGCCGCGGTCACAGTGGCGGGACCGCACCGGGCTTGCACCGGTTTCCTCCCCTGCGCCGTCGCTGGCGTGCGGACGGTCCGCTGGGACCGCCCGGCAGCATCGTACGGGGTGCGGCTGACCTGGGGGAGGGCGAGCTCCGCCACGTCCGGCGCGGGGGCGGCGTTCGGGCGGGCGCGGCGGCTGGGAACGACCCGGCACGCGATCGGGCGCGAGGGCGGGGCGTGAGCCGGCAGCGCTGCGGGGTGACGCCGGGTGTGCCTCCGGGTGACGCCGAGTGTGATGCAGCGGACGGAGGCAACCGATCGGATCATCTGTATGCTCGCCGCCATGCCACCGACACCCGACGCCACCGCGCCGGGCGCCGCCGTGCCCGACCGGGGGCGCGCCGACGCCTGCCCCGGGGCACTTCGTCTGCACCAGGCCGACGACGGCGCCCTCGCCCGGGTCCGCCTGCCCGGCGGTCTGCTGACGGGTCGTCAGGCGCTGGCCCTGGCCGAGGCCTCCGAGGCCCTGGGCGACGGCGAGTTGGAGACCACCTCGCGCGGAAACGTCCAACTCCGCGGCCTGGCCTCGGACTGCGGCGCCGAACTCGCCGACCGGCTGCGCGCCGTCGGCCTGCTGCCCTCGGACACCCACGAGCGGGTGCGCAACATCGTCGCCTCGCCACTGGCGGGGCTGGGCCCGGCCGACTCGGCCGATGTGCAGGCCTGGGTACGGGAACTGGACGCGCGGCTGTGCGCGAGCGACTGGGCGGCCGCACTCTCCGGCAAGTTCCTGTTCGCGCTGGACGACGGGCGGGGCGACGTTGCCGCGCTCGACGCCGATGTGACATTGATCGCAGCTTCGGACGGGCCCGCCGTGCTGCGCCTCGGGCGCGCCGCCGCCGGACACCCGGTCGAGCCCGGGCAGGAGGTGACGGCCGTCCTGGACGCCGCCCGCACCTTCCTGGACGCGCTGCGCACCAGCGGCCGCAAGGCCTGGCACCTGCGCGAGGTGCCCGAGTTGCTGCCCGTCGGCACGCTGCCGCTGCCCTCCGCCACCGGCGCGGCGCCCGTCGTCGGCGCGCTGCCCGGCGGGCTCTCGGTGGGCATGCGCTTCGGGCGGGCGAGCGCCGCGCAGTGGCGCGCGCTGGTCGCCGCCTCCGCCGGCGAGCTGCGGCTGACACCCTGGCGCGGCGCGGTGCTGCCCGGCGCCCCGGCCGACCGGCTGCCCGCGCTGGAAGCCGCAGGCTTCCGTACCGCGCCCGGCTCGGCCTGGGAGCGGGCCACCGCCTGCACCGGGCTGCCGGGCTGCGCCAAGTCACTGGCCGACGTCCGGGCGGACGCCGCGCGGGCGTTGGAGGCGGGGACCGGCGGACTGCCCGTGCACTGGTCGGGCTGTGAACGGCGCTGCGGCCATCCGGCCGGGCGGTGGGTGGACGTGCTCGCCACGGGGCACGGCTACCGGGTGACGGTGAACGGGCCGGCCACGTCCGCGGGCGCTCCCGCGGACGTGAGGAACGAGGAGATGGCCGAGGCGGTTGCAGAGGCCAGGAGGACCACGAATTGATCGAGTACGAGAAGGACGGCGCGTCCATCTACCGCCAGTCCTTTGCCACCATCCGCGCGGAGGCCGATCTGGCCGCCCTCCCGGCGGACGTCTCCCAGGTCGCGGTGCGGATGATCCACGCCTGCGGAATGGTCGACCTGGTCGAGGACCTGGTGTACTCGCCCGGCGTGGTCGCCTCGGCGCGCGCGGCGCTGCACGCCGGTGCGCCTATCCTCTGCGACGTCAACATGGTCGCCAGCGGCGTCACCCGCAAGCGGCTGCCCGCCGACAACGAGGTGGTCTGCACCCTCACCGACCCGTCGGTGCCCGAACTCGCCCGGAAGATGGGCAACACCCGCAGCGCGGCCGCCATGGAGCTGTGGCTGCCCCGGCTGGAGGGCGCGGTGGTCGCCGTCGGCAACGCGCCGACCTCGCTGTTCCGGCTGCTGGAGATGATCGAGGCGGGCGCGCCCCGCCCGGCCGCGGTGATCGGCGTCCCGGTCGGCTTCATCGGCGCCGCCGAGTCCAAGCAGGCCCTCGCCGAGCACCCGTCCGGCCTGGAGCACCTGGTGGTGCGTGGTCGACGCGGCGGCAGCGCGATCGCGGCAGCGGCCGTCAACGCGATTGCGAGCGAAGAAGAGTGACGCAGCATCAGATCGTCGCCGGTCGACTGTACGGCGTCGGCCTCGGCCCGGGGGACCCTTCGCTGGTGACCGTCCGCGCCGCCGAGCTCATCGGCAAGGCCGACGTGGTGGCGTACCACAGCGCCCGGCACGGCCGCTCCATCGCGCGCTCGATCGCCGAACGGTACCTGACGGGTGGTCAGATCGAGGAGAAGCTGGTTTACCCGCTCACCGTGGAGACCACCGACCACCCGGGCGGCTACCGGGGCGCGCTGGACGAGTTCTACGAGGAGGCCGCCGCCCGGCTGGCCGCCCACCTGGACGCCGGGCGCGACGTGGTGGTCCTCGCCGAGGGCGACCCGCTGTTCTACGGCTCGTACCAGCACATGCACAAGCGGCTCGCACACCGCTACCCGACCGAGGTGGTGCCCGGCGTGACCTCGGTCAGCGCGGCGGCGGCCCGGCTCGGTCAGCCGCTGACCGAGGCCGAGGAGACGCTCACCGTCATCCCGGGCACGCTGCCCGAGGAGGAGCTGACGGCGCGGATCGCCGCCGCCGACTCCGCCGTGATCATGAAGCTGGGGCGCACCTTCCCGACCGTCCGGCGGGCGCTGGAGCGGGCCGGGCGACTCGAGGACGCCCAGTACGTCGAGCGCGCCTTCATGGCCGGGGAGCGCGTCGCGCCGCTCGCGGAGGTCGACGGCGAGACCGTCCCGTACTTCTCGGTGGCGGTGCTGCCGAGCAAGGTCGCGCCGCTGGAGCCGACCGTGCGGCTGTCGGACGGTATGGGCAGTGTGACCGTGGTCGGCACCGGGCCGGCCGGGCCGCTCTGGCTCACCCCCGAGGCGCGCGGTGCGCTGGCCGAGGCCACCGACCTGGTCGGCTACACCACCTACCTGGATCGGGTGCCGGAGCGGCCGGGGCAGCGGCGGCACGGCTCGGACAACAAGGTGGAGTCGGAGCGAGCCGAGTTCGCCCTGGAGCTCGCCCGGCGCGGGCACCGGGTCGCGGTGGTCTCCTCGGGCGACCCGGGCGTCTTCGCGATGGCCACCGCGGTGCTGGAGGTCGCCTGCGAGGAGGCGTACCGGGACGTGCCGGTACGGGTGCTCCCCGGGATGACCGCCGCGCACGCGGCGGCCTCCCGGGCGGGGGCCCCGCTGGGGCACGACTACGCGACGGTCTCGCTGTCGGACCGGCTCAAGCCCTGGGACGCGGTGGCGAAGCGGCTGCGCGCCGCCGCCGAGGCGGACCTGGTGCTCGCGCTGTACAACCCGGGCTCGAAGTCCCGCACCACCCAGGTCGGCCTGGCCCGGGACCTGCTGCTGGAGTACCGCGCGCCGGAGACCCCGGTGGTGATGGCGCGCGACGTCGGTGGGCCGACCGAGCGGATCCGGATCGTGCGGTTGGGTGAGCTGGACCCGGCGCTGGTCGACATGCGGACGATCCTGCTGATCGGCTCCTCGCAGACCCAGGCGGTCGAGCGGGGCGGCGGCGTGGAGGTCGTCTGGACGCCTCGGCGGTACCCGGAGGCGTGACGGTGGGCCGCTGACGGCGCCCGCCGCCTGCTACGCACGACTGACGGATGACAGCTAACAGATTTCGTCATCTGTTAGCTGTCATCTGTTTTCTGTTCGCCTTTACCTGTCAGTTGTCAGCTGTCAGCTGTTGCTGCCGGGTGTGTCACCGAGTCGGCTTGGTGATCAACAACTCGGTGTTGTGGTCCTCCCCGGAACCCAGCAGCGCCGAGACCCTCCCGTTGGGGTCGTTGTACGACAGCTCGCGGTACAGTGCCGCGAGGTTGGCGTCCGAGGTGCTGCCGAAGTCCGTCCCGTACGGCGCGGAGGACTCGATCAGCGTGGTGAACAGGGAGAGCGTGCCGTCCCCGTTGTCCGCGATCTCGATGATGCGCCCGTGCTGCGGGTAGTCGATGTGCGAAGCGGTGTTGATCTCCCAGAACGCCCGCTCCGGCAGCGGGTGGCCGTGCGCCGTGATCTTGTTCATGTGGGTGTGCCCGTTCACCCACGCGACCACGTTCGGGTAGCGCTGCAGCAGGGCGACCAGCTCGTTGCCGTCGTGCCGCTTCTCGAAGATGTTGCGCGGGTCCGGCAGCAGGTTGCCCATCGAGCCGCTGGTGTGGTGGCTGAAGACCAGGATCACGTCGTCGGTGCTGCCGCCCGTCACCCGGTTCCCGTTGGGGTCGTACCAGTGCCCGCTGTGCGCCTTCAACTGCTGCTCCAGCCAGCGCAGTTGCGCGGTGCCCAGGGAGCCGTCGGCGAATCCGGCCTGGTTGGTGGTGTCCAGGCTGATGCCGACCACCTTCTCCGAGATCCGGAAGGTGTAGTAGAGCTTGCCGCTGCTCACCATGTCCGAGGTGAAGCCGTGCCCGTACGGACCCGCGCCGGTGACGGCCGGGTTGAGGTGGGCCTTGGCGAACTCCTTGAGCGTGAACGGGTGTCGGCGCTCGTCCGGGGTCACCCGGCGCACCGCCTCGCCGCTGGCGAGCAGCTTGGCGAGCAACAGCACGGCGCCCGCCGGGTCGCGGCGCAGCGAGTCCATCAGCTGGGCCGCGGTCGCGTCGTCGCAGCCCTCCAGCTTGTACTCGCCGGTGTAGAGGTCGTTCAGCAGCCCGAAGTCGGGCAGCGAGCCCTCGATGCTGTCGTCGTGGTTGCCGACCGTGGTGTACCAGGGGGTGCGCAGGCCCGGTGCGTCGAAGGGCCGGCCGGCGGCGGCGAGGAAGCCGGGTATCTGCGGGAAGCCCTTCGCCTTGTAGCCGTCGCTGTAGGCGAGTTCGGGGTTCCAGTAGGCCGAGTTGCCGGAGTTCTGGACGCCCTCGTAGCGGCTGAGGTCGCCGGTGTTCTGGGCCAGTCGTCCACCGCCCATGACCGTGAGGTACCAGTCGAGTTCGGCCAGCTCGTGATTGTCGGTGTTGTCCCCGGTGGCCATCACCATGCTGAACGGCATCCCGGTGTAGGGCCCGCCGTCGAGCGAGTTGACCCGCTCGACGAGGGCCGACACCCCGCGGGCGTTCAGGGTCTCCTGCGGCCGGTAGGCGCTGTCGTTGAACTTGGCCAGGTACTCGAATCGCACCGGGGACTCGGTGTCCACCAGGTGCAGGTCGCTGAACTGGACGAAGCTGGCCAGCCCGGTGCGGCGGTCGTCCCGCCCGGCGCCCGGCGCCGCGAGGTCCCCGCGCACCATCAGCGGCCAGCCCGGTCCGGCCGTCAGCCGCTTGTAGGAGCCGGTGCCGACCGGCGTGGCCACCTGCTCCAGGGTGGTGCCGGTGACCTTGACCGCCCGCGCGGCCGTGGTCGCCAGCGCCTGATCGCGCGCCGCGGCCGAGGCGAACTGGGCGCCGCCCAGAGACAGGGCCGACCAGGCGGCGGCCACCGACGTACCCGTGAGGAACGTACGACGTCTCATCCCTGCCACAAAAACCCCCACATACTGACGGCCCGGCCGGGCGAGCGCCCCGTCTACCGGACTTGAGTGTCATGAACCCGCACTTCTGGCAGACCGCCAGATTACCCACGGGTAGGCGCAGGGTGTTAGGCCCGTGCGGAGAACTTCTCGGGAACGGGGGGCGTCGCCTGCTGCGCAGCTCGCGCGCGGTGGCCCGGTCCGGGTGCGGACCGCCACCCCGGTCGGGGCGGCGCCGGACGGATGGGGGAAAATCGGCGGCGACGGCCGGTGCGGCCGCCGGGACAAGCGGGACGGCGCGCGAGCGCGGTCCGACGCTCGGACGTTCGGAAGTTCGGAAGTGGGGCGCAGGTGGCCGTAGCGGGAGCCGGGGCGGGAGGCCGGGCCGGCCAGCTGAAGAGCAGCGGCCTGCGGCACGGCTGGACGACGGGCGCCTGTGCCACCGCCGCCACCAAGGCTGCCTACACCGCGCTGCTCACCGGCGAGTTCCCGGACCCGGTGACCATCACCCTCCCCAAGGGCCAGCAGCCCGCCTTCGCCCTCGCCGCCGAGGAACTGGAGACCTCCGACGGCCGGCCGGTCAGCGCCATGGCCGGGGTGGTCAAGGACGCCGGCGACGACCCCGACGTCACCCACGGTGCGCTGATCCGCGCGACCGTACGGGCCGGCGAACCCGGCGCCGCAGTGGTGTTCCGGGCCGGTCCCGGGGTCGGGACGGTCACCAAGGCGGGCCTGCCGCTGCCGGTCGGCGAGCCCGCGATCAACCCGGTGCCCCGGCAGATGATTCGGGACGCCGTGGCCGAGGTGGCGGCGGCACACGGCGGCAGCGGGGACGTGGTGGTCGAGGTCTCCGTCGACCACGGTGAGGAGATCGCCCGCTCGACCTGGAACCCGCGCCTGGGCATCCTCGGCGGCCTGTCCATCCTCGGTACCACCGGGATCGTCGTCCCCTACTCCTGCTCGGCCTGGATCGACTCGATCCGGCGCGGCGTGGACGTGGCCCGGGCGGCCGGGCGCACGCACGTGGCGGGCTGCACCGGGTCGACCTCGGAGAAGGTCGCCGTCGCGGTGCACGGACTGCCCGAGGACGCGCTGCTCGACATGGGCGACTTCGCCGGGGCCGTCCTCAAGTACCTCAAGCGCCACCCGGTGCCCCGGCTGACCATCGCGGGCGGCTTCGCCAAGCTGTCCAAGCTCGCCTACGGCCACCTGGACCTGCACTCGGCGCGCTCCCAGGTGGACAAGGGCTACCTGGCCGAACTGGCCTGGCGAGGTGGGGCGGACGAGGCGCTGGCCGAGGCGGTGGCGGCGGCCAACACCGGGCTGGAGGCGGTGCAGCTGTGCCGGGCGGCGGGGGTGCCGCTCGGGGACCTGGTCGCCGAGGCGGCCCGGGTGACGGCGCTGGACGTGCTGCGGGGCTCACCGGTCGCGGTGGACGTCATCTGCATCGACCGCGCGGGCACCATCGTCGGCCGGGCGGAACCGTTCGGGCCCTGAACGGCGTCGAGTTGAGCGCAGCGCCGGTGCAGCAGAAGCTCAGCAATATTGCGCGGTGATGTGAAGATCTGACACTCATGCGGGGAGATAAACGGACAAAAGCGGCGTCATGCCCGGCCTTGATTCTGTCGCGATCTCAACCATGAGATATGGTCTGCCGAGTGACAGGCGACTACCTCACCCGTATCGGCACCCTCATCCGTACCGCGCGCCAGCACCGCGGCTGGTCCCAGGCGCAGCTCGGAGAGGCACTCGGCACCAGCCAGAGCGCGGTCAACCGCATCGAACAGGGCAAGCAGAACGTCAGCCTTGAGATGATCGCCCGCATCGGCGATGCCCTCAACAGCGAGATCGTCTCCCTCGGCTACTCCGGCCCGATGCACCTGCGGGTCACCGGCGGCACCCGGCTCTCCGGCGCGATCGACGTCCGCAGCAGCAAGAACGCCTGCGTGGCGATCCTCTGCGCCTCGCTGCTGACCACCGGCCGCACCACGATCCGCAGCGTCGCCCGGATCGAAGAGGTCTACCGCATCCTCGAAGTGCTCACCAGCATCGGCGTCAAGAGCCGCTGGATCAACGAGGGCCGCGACCTCGAACTCACCCCGCCGGCCGAGCTCGACCTCGCCGCGATGGATGTCGAGGCCGCCCGCCGCACCCGCAGCGTGCTGATGTTCCTCGGCCCGCTGATGCACCGCGCCGAGCGCTTCGCCATCCCGTACGCGGGCGGCTGCGACCTCGGCACCCGCACCGTCCAGCCGCACCTGACCGCGCTGCGCCGCTTCGGCCTGGAGGTCGCCACCACCGGCGGCGCCTACCACGCCTCGGTCGAGCCCGGCGTCCCGCTGGACCGCCCGATCGTGCTGACCGAGCGCGGGGACACCGTCACCGAGAACGCCCTGCTGGCCGCCGCGCGGCACGACGGCGTGAGCGTCATCCGCAACGCCTCGCCCAACTACATGGTCCAGGACCTCTGCTTCTTCCTGGAGAAGCTGGGCGTCAGGATCGAGGGCATCGGCACCACCACCCTCACCGTCCACGGTGTCCCGCAGATCACCTGCGACGTCGACTACACCCCGGCCGAGGACCCGGTGGAGGCGATGAGCCTGCTCGCCGCCGCCGTGGTCACCTCCTCCGAGCTGACGATCCGCCGGGTACCGATCGAGTTCCTGGAGATCGAGCTCGCGGTGCTGGAGGGCATGGGCCTCGACTACGACCGGACCCCCGAGTACCCGGCCCACAACGGCCACACCCGCCTGGTCGACCTCACCGTGCGCCCGTCCAAGCTGACCGCGCCGATCGACACCATCCACCCGATGCCGTTCCCCGGCATCAACATCGACAACGTGCCGTTCTTCGCCGCCATCGCCGCGGCCGCGCACGGCACCACGATGATCCACGACTGGGTCTACGACAACCGCGCGATCTACCTCACCGAGCTGACCCGACTCGGCGCGGACGTCAAGCTCCTGGACCCGCACCGCGTGCTGGTCCAGGGTCCCACCCGCTGGCGCGCCGCCGAGATGATGTGCCCGCCCGCGCTGCGCCCGGCCGTGGTCATCCTGCTGGCGATGCTCGCCGCCCAGGGCACCTCCGTCCTGCGCAACGTCTACGTCATCAACCGCGGTTACGAGGACCTCGCCGAGCGCCTCAACTCGATCGGCGCCCAGATCGAGACCTTCCGCGACATCTGACGTGTCGTCACCATGCCCCCGCGCTGGTGGTCCAGGAAGTTCGTCAGGGTGGCCCGTTCGTCGGCGGTACGCAGGGTGGTGGCGCGCTGGTCATCGGTCATCGGGCCATCGTGCCGGGCGGCCGGTCGGGCCACCCGGCAATGTCACCGGCTGGACACCGACTTGGGCGCCGAGCCGGAGTCGAGCTGTTCCAGCCAGTGCAGCGCCCCCTCGACGTCCTGGGCGAGTGGTACGCCCTCCGGCACCGGCGGACGTTCCACCACGACCACGGGCAGGCCGAGTTCGCGTGCGGCGGTGAGTTTGGGCGCGGTCGCGGCGCCGCCGCTGTCCTTGGTGACCAGTACGTCGATGCGGTGCTCGCGCAGCAGCGCCCGATCGCCGTCGAGGGTGAACGGGCCGCGGTCCAGCAGGACTTCGAGCGAGGGTGGCAGCGGGGGCTCGGGCGGGTCCACCGAGCGGGCGAGGAAGTGGATCCCGTCGAGGTGGGCGAAGGCGCCGATGCCCTGGCGGCCGCTGGTGAGGAAGACGCGCCGCCCCAGGCCCGGCAGCAGTTCGGCGGCCGCCGCGAGCGAGCGGACGGGGTGCCAGCGGTCGCCGTCGACTGGCGTGAAGCTGGGGCGGCGCAGCACCAGCAGCGGCACGCCGGTGGCGGCCGCCGCGAGGGCGGCGTTGCCCGAGATCCCGGCGGCGAAGGGGTGGGTGGCGTCGACCACGGCGTCCACCCCCTCGGCGCGCAGCCAGGCGGCCAGCCCGTCCGGGCCGCCGAAGCCGCCGATCCGCACCTCCCCGGCGGGCAGCCGGGGTTGGGCGATCCGGCCGGCCAGTGAGCTGGTGACCCTGCGCGAGGACGGGACGAGGGCGGCGGCCAGCGCACGCCCCTCGGTGGTCCCGCCGAGGATCAGGACGTGCCGGGTCATGCGCCGCAGGGCTCGTGCGGGCGCTCGCGGTCCGCCGAGTAGAGGTGGCTGTCGCGGAACTGCTCGGCGGCGAGCGTCCGGCCGACGAGGATGACGGCGGTGCGGACCACGCCCGCCGCCTTGACCTGCTCGGCGATGTCGGCGAGCGTGCCGCGCAGCACCAGCTCGTCGGGGCGGCTGGCCATCGCGACCACCGCGGTCGGGCAGTCGGCGCCGTAGTGGGGGAGCAACTGCTCGACCACGTCGTCCACGTACCCGGCGGCCAGGTGCAGCACCAGCAGGGCGCCACTGCGGCCCAGGGTGGCGAGGTCCTCACCCTCGGGCATGGGGGTTGCGCGCTTGGCGATCCGGGTGAGGATCACGGTCTGGCCGACGGTCGGCACGGTCAGCTCCCGCTTCAGCGCGGCCGCGGCGGCGGCGAAGGCGGGCACGCCGGGGACCACCTCGTACGGGACGCCGGCTGCGTCCAGGCGGCGCATCTGCTCGGCGACGGCAGAGAAGACGGACGGGTCGCCGGAGTGCAGCCGGGCCACGTCCTGGCCGGCCTGGTGCGCGGCGATCAGCTCGGCGATGATCTGGTCCAGGTTGAGCTGTGCGGTGTCGATCAGCCGGGCACCGGGCGGGCACTCGTCCAGCAGCTCGCGCGGGACCAGGCTGCCGGCGTAGAGGCAGACCTCGGCACGGGCCAGGATGCGCTGGCCGCGCAGGGTGATCAGGTCGGCGGCGCCCGGGCCGGCTCCGATGAAGTAGACGGTCACGAGGCGTCCTCCTGAGGGGGGTTGGGCTTGACGGCGGACCACTGGGTGACCGGCATGGCCTGCCGCCACCCGGTGAAGCCGCCCACCGGGACGGCGTGGGCGACGGCGAGTTTGACGAGTTCCCCGCCGTGGCGCCGGTACCACTCGGTGAGCAGCGCCTCGGACTCCAGGGTCACGGTGTTGGCGACCAGCCGGCCGCCGGGGCGAAGCGCGGCCCAGCAACTGTCCAGCAGGCCGGGCGCGGTGAGGCCGCCGCCGATGAACACGGCGTCGGGGGTGGGGAGTTCGGCGAGCGCGGCCGGGGCAGGGCCGGTCACCACGCGTAGCCGGGGGACGCCCAGCGCGGCGGCGTTGCGGGCGATGCGCTCGGCCCGGACGGCATCGCGTTCGATGCTGACGGCCTGGCAGTCGCGGTGGGCGCGCAGCCACTCGACGGCGATCGAGCCGGAGCCGCCGCCGACGTCCCAGAGCAGTTCGCCGGGGGACGGGGCGAGCGTGGCGAGGGTGGCGGCGCGCACGTGCCGCTTGGTGAGCTGGCCGTCGCTCTCGTACGAGGCGTCGGGCAGGCCGGGGACGAGGGAGCTGCGGGGGCCGTCGCCGAGTTCGACCGCGATGACGTTCAGCGGGTCGCCAGCCGGGTGCGGCCAGCCGTCGGCGGGGCCGTCGAGCCGGCGCTCGGCGGAGGAGCCGAGCTGTTCGAGGACGTGCAGGCGGGCGGTGCCGTATCCGCGTTCGGTGAGCAGCGCGGCGACGGCGGCCGGGGTGGCGGCGTCGGCGCTGAGCACCAGCAGGCGGTGGCCGGGGTGGAGGGCGAGCGCGAGGGTGTCCAGTGGGCGGCCGACCAGGCTGATCACCTCGGTGGCCTCCAGCGGCCAGCCGAGCCGGGCGCAGGCGTAGGAGACGGAGGAGGGGTGCGGCAGCACGCGCAGCCGCTCGGCTCCGACGGTCTCGGCGAGGGTGCGTCCGATGCCGTAGAACATCGGGTCGCCGCTGGCCAGGACGGCGACGCGGCGGTCGGCGTGGGCGGCGAGCAGTCCGGGGACGGCCGGGCGCAGAGGGGACGGCCAGGGGACGCGCTCGGCGGTGACCGCATCGTGGGGGAGCAGCTCCAGCTGCCGGGGGCCGCCGATGACCACCTCGGCGGACTGCAGCGCGGCGCGGGAGGTGGCGGCGAGACCGGGCCAGCCGTCGGCCCCGATCCCGACGACGGTGATCGGATGGGGCAGCTCGGGCACCGGGTGGCTCCTCGTCGTTCGGCGGGCCAGTGCGTAGTGGATCTCACCAGCCGGGGCAGCCTACCTGGCCGTTTGCGGCCGCTCTGCGGCGAGGTCACGGCCGGGGGGTGACGGCTGGCGGCGAACAGATTTCAGCTAACAGATTTCAGATTTCGAACGCTGAAAGCTGTCCGCTGAAAGTTGTCAGCCGTCAGCCGTCAGCCGTCAGCCGTCAGCCGTCAGCCGTCAGCCGGCCCCCGCCCCCTCGCCTGTCCGCCCAGTCCCCCGAAGCGATCAGCGCCGGCCGTCCCCGCAGCCGCGCTTCGGCGGCCGGCCCGGCGAGGTACACCCAGGCCTCCCGCAGCTCGCCCGCCGCCGTCCGCACCGCCAGCCGCCGCCGTACGTACAGTCCCGTCCCATCCGTCCGGCACTCCTCCAACTCGTCCAGCGCGGCGAGCGTCCCGGCATACGCGCCCGGCCGCACGGTGATCAGCTCGCCCACGATCCGCCGCCCCGGCGTCGGGTCGGGCACCGCGTACGGGAACCCCGGGCCCGCGTGCAGCGCCGCGCCGTCCAGCACCGCCGGACGGATCTCGGCACAGCGCCCGGCCAGGTGGGCGGCGTGGTTGCGGCCGCCGCTGCGCAGCGTGCCGTACACGAAGAACGGCAGGGCCTCCACAACCGGCGGGGCCTCCTCGGGCGCGGACACGGGTTCGACCTCCTTGCTGAGGGAGCGCCCACGGTACGTCTTGTTGCCCGATTCGTGATACCCACTGGCGCAGCGGGCTCCCCATGCGCTGTCATATCGGATGTTCGGCCAGCAGCGTCCAAGGGGGACATACATGACACCGCCCGCCTCCTCCCAACCGGCAACCACCCCCGGCAGCACCCCCGCCACCCCCGCAAGCTCCACCGCCCCCATAGCCCCCACCGTCCCCGACACCCCCGCCGCCAAGCGGACCGCCCGCCTCGGCGGCGCCGTGT
Source organism: Kitasatospora sp. NPDC023118 (assembly GCF_055560875.1). Taxonomy (NCBI): domain Bacteria; kingdom Bacillati; phylum Actinomycetota; class Actinomycetes; order Kitasatosporales; family Streptomycetaceae; genus Kitasatospora; species Kitasatospora sp. NPDC023118. The sequence goes on along the minus strand of NZ_JBVHHW010000010.1, from coordinate 87,113 downwards.
GGCTGGCCCTCGGAGTGGTCTACGTCGTCTGGGGCTCGACCTACCTGGCGATCCGGATCGCTGTGGAGACGATGCCCTCCTTCCTCTCCGCCGCCGCCCGCTTCCTCACCGCCGGCCTGCTGCTGGTCGGCTACCTGCTGGTCCGCCAAGGCCCGGCCGGTCTGCGGGTGGGCGGACGCCAGCTGGCCTCCGCCGCTCTGGTCGGCGTGCTGCTGCTGACCGGAGGCAACGGCCTGGTGGTGCTGGGCGAGACCTCCGTCCCCTCCGGCCTGGCTGCCCTGCTGGTGGCCGCCGTCCCGCTGTGGATGGTGGTGCTGACGGCCTTCGGCGGTGGCGAGCGCCCGAAGCGGGCCGAGCTCGCCGGGGTGCTGCTCGGCCTGGTCGGCCTCGGCGTGCTGTCCGCCCCCGCGATCGGCGGGTCCGTCGAGCCGCTGGGCGTGATCCTGATCATCTGCGCCACGCTGACCTGGGCCACCGGCTCGTTCGCGAGCAAGAAAATCCCGATGCCGGGCAACGTGCTCGCCGCGAGCGCGTACCAGATGCTGGCCGGCGGCTTCTGCAATCTGCTGATCGGACTGGTCCGCGGTGAGCAGCGCGGATTCGACCTTGCGGCCGTCTCCGGCCGGTCCTGGCTGGCCCTCGTCTACCTGGTGCTGTTCGGTTCGCTGCTGGCCTTCACCGCGTACGCCTGGCTGCTGCGCTCGGCCCCGCTGACCCTGGTCGCCACCTACGCGTACGTGAACCCGGTGGTCGCCGTACTGCTGGGCTGGCTGGTGCTGGCCGAGCCGCTGACCGGCCCGACCCTGGCGGGCGGGGCGATCGTGGTGGTCGGCGTCTGCCTGGTGGTGAGCGTCAGCCGGCGGCCGGGGCGTCCGGCGAAGGCGACGTCCGCGCGTAGGTGAGGATGACGTTCCCGCGCTCGAAGATCCGGCTGTCGGTGAGCGTGAAGGCGCGCGGCTCGAAGCCCGCGCGGAACATCGGGATGCCCGACCCGACCACCACCGGGTACTGCTTGATGATCAGCTCGTCGATCTCGGGCAGCAGCTGACCGGCCAGGTCGGCGCCCCCGCAGAGCCAGATACCGAGGCCGTCCTCCCGCTTGAGCCGGCGGACGACGCTCAGCGGGTCCTCGGTGGTGACCTCCACCGCCGGGTCCGGACTCGACTCCAGCGTGCGGGAGAAGACGATCTGCCGCAGGTGGGCGTACGGGCTGGTGAGTCCGATGGCCAGCCCGGCGTCGTAGCTGCCGCGCCCCTGGAGCACGGTGTCGAAGAGCTTGTTGGGCGCTTCCGCGATGCCGACCGCCGTACGGCCGGGGGTGGCGACGGTTTCGGGGTACTCGGCGAACAGCGTCGGGGCGTAGTCCTCGGTGACGAACGGGAAGAAGAAGTCGTAGCTGCCGTCCGGGGCCGCGATGAAGCCGTCGATGGTGGCGCCGATGAAGTAGCTGAGCTTGCGCATACAGGTCCTTGGGATCGAGGAACGGGATCGGTTGGCGGCGCGGGCCGGTTCGGCCCACCCCCTCAACCACTCCAGTTATAGTACTTCGATCGTAGTGGTTGCAAGGGTTGCCCGAGCCCCAGCCCGAACCCCTGAAGGCGCCCGAAGGCGCAGGAGAGAGAATCGGCCCATGGTCCAGAACCCCGCCCGTCGCGCCGCCCTCGCCGACGCCGCCATCGAGGTCCTCGCCCGAGAGGGCGCCCGCGGTCTCACCTTCCGTGCGGTCGACGTCCAGGCCGGTGTCCCCAACGGCACGGCCTCCAACTACTTCGCCAACCGGGACCACCTGCTCCACCAGACCGCCCGGCACATCCACCAGCGGCTCACCCCCGACCCGGCGATCCTCGCCGAGCTGCTGCGCGCCCCCCGCGACCGCGCGCTGGTCACGGCCCTGATGCACGACCTGATCCGCCGCATCGCCGCCGACCGGGCCGGCTACCTCGCCATGCTCGAAATGCGCCTGGAGGCGACCCGTCGCCCCGAGCTGCGGGCCCAGCTCACCGGTACCATCCGGGACGAACTGGAGGCCAACATCGCCTACCACCTGGACGAGGGCATCCCCGGCGGCCGCGAGACCGTCGTCGTCCTCTACCTCGCCATGACCGGCCTGATCCTCGAACACCTCACCCTGCCCGAGGTGTTGGGCACCGATGGTCTCCCCGCGCTGATCGACACCATCGTCGAGCGGATCGTCCCGGCCGGCTGACCGGGGCGACCCGCCCCGAACCGCGACCCGTCAGGGCGAGGAGAACGTGGACGCTGTGCCCAGGCCGACACGCTCACTGCGGGCAGCTCCGGATCGCGCTCGCCGAACTCCGACTCCGCGGGCCGGAGGACGTGGACGGCGGGCTCGGCCTCGTTGACCGGTGCCGCCTCGGCCTCCCATCAGCCCGCGAAGCCAATCACCCACCACTGTAGGAAAGTTACAGGTCCGCTCGCTGCGCGCGATGCCGACCGCCCCGGGCCGGCCGACTGGCGGGCCGGGGCTCGGTCGGCATCCGCAGGTCGGCACGGGGGTGGCACGGGGGTGGAACGGGTCAGAACGCGTACGGCGGCTTCCCCGTCCACCAGTTCCCCGGGGCCTCCGGGTCACGGCTGGTCCAGAACTCGATGATCGCGCTGGTGAACTCGGCCGCCGACAGCGTTCCGTCCCCGTCGAGGTCGAGGTGGCGGAAGGCCTCGTCGGCGTCGTCCCGGCAGAGCCCGGCGAAGTGGCCGCGCTGGAAGACGAAGAACTCGCCGGCGTCCACTGTCTCGCTGCGGTCGGCGTCGGCCACGGCGAGGAAGGCCTCGGCGAGCGCGCCCAGGATCTCCCGGGCGGCCTCCGGGTCGTCGGCGAGTGCGCCGGTCGAGGCGATGAACTGCTCGCGCGTGATCGCCTCCGTCCCGGTGGGCTTTCCGGCGAGGTGCAGGTCGTGCCAGATCGTCAGGTAGGCGCGGACGATGACGGCCTCGGCCTCCGAGCCCTCCTGGTGGCCGAGAGAGCGGGCCACCGAGTGGCCCATCAGCACGTGGTCCCGCTCGGTGAGCAGACCGTCCCCGTCGGCGTCGAGGTGGTCGAAGCCGTGATTGATCTTCGCGATGAGCAGGTCGTCCGACAATGTGCCCCCTTCGGTGGCGATTTCCGCAGCTCCAGGGCCGCGTGCAGGCGATGTCACGTCGCCAGCACGCTAACGCCTTGAGCCGCGCTCGCGCAGCCGAACCTCGCGCAGCCGAACCTCGCGCAGCCGAACCTCGCGCAGGAGAACGGCGGGCGAAGGCGGCGCATCGCCCCCCAGCCCAGTCACCCCCGCTCAGTCACCGGCCCAGTCACCGGCCCAGTCACCCCCGCTCGGTCGTCCCGGTGGTCGGCCCAGATGTACGCCTCCGGCAGCAGCTCCAGCACCGGCAGGGTGTGTAGTCGCCCGTCCCGCTCGATGATGACCCCCGCCGTGGGGAAGTAGTCCAGCAGCACCTGACGGCAGCGCCCGCACGGCGGCACGACCCCGCGCCCCTGGTCGGCGACCGCCACCACCGTGGTCAGGTCGTACGCCCCCTGCCCGGCCGCCGCCCCGATGAGCACCAGCTCCGCGCACGGGCCGCCGGTGAAGTGGTAGACGTTCACGGCCGTGACGATCCGCCCGTCGGCATTGCGCCCGGCCGCCGCGACGCTGTGGTTGTCGCCCCGCGAGTACCGCTCGGCCACCGCCCGGGCCGCCGCGACGAGCTCCTCATCGACTGCCGCGTGATCGATGTCGGCCACAGTGCTAGTCCTTTCTGCTCGAACCTGGCATGCTTCGATCATGACCGCCCCGCCCCTGATCGTGCCAACCCCTCGCGCAGGCCCGTTCCGGCTGCGCCCCTGGTGCCTCACCGGCCTGGCCGTCGACCGCGAGCCCGCCGACCAGTCCTGAAGGCCGACTCGGTGCACCGCCGCCGGCAGCTCCCGGTCCGGGCCGGGAATCTCGGCAAGCCGGGGTCGAATCGCCGGACCAGCGCCGAGTCCAAGCCGATCACCTTTCGGCCGGAGGCGGCTGTCGGAAGGCACACCGGAGGAATCCCTTCCGGACCGTTTCGGGAATTGCGGCGGCTTCATTTCACCGCAACACGGGCGTTACAGAAGAATGAACCGAAGAACGGACAAATGCGGCCCGAAGTGGACCGGCCGTACCGCATTCTGAGAGGCTCCGCCCCAGTCCCCGCGCTGTTGATACGATCCCGGCGGACCGCGACTGGCGCGTACGGGTGGAATAAACCATCGGGAAGCGGTCCCGTGAATCCTCACGTCGACGTGGATCCGCACGTCGAGTTGCCGAGCGCCTGGGCCGCCCGCATCCCCGCCAGGAGACCGCCATGGCCCAGCCCGAGCAGACACCCCACACCGCCGCCGCCCCCGCGGCCGACACCGCCTTCCGCAGCGCCCTGGACGTCGTGGCCGGCGTCGAACCGCGGATCGCCGCCGCCATCGGCCAGGAGCTGGCGGACCAGCGCGCCTCGCTCAAGCTGATCGCCAGCGAGAACTACGCCTCCCCGGCCGTCCTGCTCGCCATGGGCAACTGGCTCAGCGACAAGTACGCCGAGGGCACCGTCGGCCGCCGCTTCTACGCCGGTTGCCGCAACGTCGACGCCGTCGAGGCCATCGCCGCCGAGCACGCCCGTGAGCTGTTCGGCGCCGAACACGCCTACGTCCAGCCGCACTCCGGCATCGACGCCAACCTCACCGCCTTCTGGGCCGTCCTCTCCCAGCGGGTCGAGAGCCCGGCCCTGGAGCGGGCCAAGGTGCGCAACGTCAACGACCTCACCGAGCAGGACTGGGCCGAGCTGCGCCAGGAGTTCGGAAACCAGCGCATGCTCGGCATGTCCCTGGACACCGGCGGCCACCTCACCCACGGCTTCCGGCCCAACATCTCGGGCAAGATGTTCGAGCAGCGCAGCTACGGCACCGACCCGGCCACCGGCCTGATCGACTACGACGCGCTGCGCGAGACCGCCCGCGAGTTCCGCCCGCTGATCCTGGTGGCCGGCTACTCGGCCTACCCGCGGCTGGTGAACTTCCGCAAGATGCGCGAGATCGCGGACGAGGTCGGCGCGACCCTGATGGTCGACATGGCGCACTTCGCCGGCCTGGTCGCGGGCAAGGTGCTCACCGGCGACCACGACCCGGTGCCGCACGCCCACATCGTCACCACGACCACCCACAAGTCCCTGCGCGGCCCGCGCGGCGGCATGGTGCTCAGCACCGCCGAGCTGGCCGAACACGTCGACCGCGGCTGCCCGTTGGTGCTCGGCGGCCCGCTCTCGCACGTCATGGCCGCCAAGGCCGTCGCCCTCGCCGAGGCCCGCCGTCCCGAGTTCCGGGCCTACGCCCGCGCCGTGGTCGACAACGCCCAGGCACTCGCCGAGGGCCTGCTGCGCCGCGGCGGCAAGCTGGTCACCGGCGGCACCGACAACCACCTGGTGCTCGCCGACGTCTCCGGCCATGGCCTGACGGGCCGTCAGGCCGAGGCGGCGCTGCTGGAGTCGGGCATCGTCACCAACCGCAACTCCGTGCCGCTGGACCCGAACGGCGCCTGGTACACCTCGGGCGTGCGCCTGGGCACCCCGGCCCTGACCACCCGCGGCCTGGGCGTCGCCGAGATGGACGAGATCGCCGCCCTGATCGACACCGTGCTACGCGCCACCGCCCCCGTCACTGGGGCCAACGGCAGTCCGTCCAAGGCGAATTACGTTCTCGACGAGTCCCTGCGGGACGGCGTCGCCAAGCGCGCCGCCGACCTGCTCGCGCCGTTCCCGCTCTACCCGGGCGTCGACCTGGTCTGACCCGACCCGGGGCTGCCGAATCCCGGTTCGGCAGCCCCGGCCCAGTCCGCTCGGTGCGGTGCCGGTCCCACCCGGTCGGTGTCGCTCCGGTCCAACCCGGTCAGTACTGCAGCGACTTGTACTGCAGGAACTCCTCCAGCCCGTGCCGGCCCAGTTCACGGCCGAGGCCGGAGCTCTTGTAACCGCCGAACGGCGCCATCGGGTTGAACCGGCCGCCGTTCAGGTCGACCTGGCCGGTGTCGAGGCGGCGGGCGAAGGCGGCGGCGGTGTCGGTGTCCGCGGCCCAGACGCCGCCCGCCAGGCCGTAGACCGTGCCGTTGGCGATCTCGGCGGCGTGGTCCTCGTCCCGGTAGGGGAGGATCGACAGCACCGGGCCGAAGATCTCCTCCTGGGCCACCGTCATCTCCGGGGTGACGTCGGCGAGTACGGTGGGGCGGACGTAGAAGCCGGCCGGCAGCTCGGGCAGCGGCTCCGGGCCGCCGGCCACCACCCGGGCGCCCTCGGCCACCGCGTTGTCCAGGTAGCCGCGCACCCGGTCCAGCTGCCTGGCGTTGACCAGCGGGCCGATCCGGGTCTGCGGGTCGGTCGGGTCGCCCGGGACGTACTTCTCGGCGGCCTTGGCCGCGATCGCGACCGCCTCCTCGTATTGGTCCTGGTGCACCAGCAGCCGGGTCCAGGCGCTGCAGGTCTGGCCCGAGTTGGCGAAGACGTTGGCGACGTTCACGTTGACCGCGCGGACCAGGTCGGCGCCCGGCAGCACCACGTTGGCGGACTTGCCGCCCAGCTCCAGGGCGACCCGCTTCAGACCGCGCCCGGCCGTCTCGGCGACCTGCCGGCCGACCGCGGTGGACCCGGTGAACGACACCACGTCGACCTCCGGGTGCGCCGCGAGCGCCGCACCTGCCACCGCGCCGGTACCGGTGACCAGGTTGAACACGCCGGCCGGGAAACCGACTTCGTGCACCAGGCGGGCGAACAGCCGGGCCACCAGCGGGGTGTCCTCGGCCGGCTTGAGGACCACGGGGCAGCCGGCCGCCAGCGCCGGGACGACCTTGGCCACGATCTGGTGCAGCGGGTAGTTCCACGGCGTGATCGCCGCGACCACCCCGGCCGGCTCGGCGAGCACCACCGAGTTGCCGATCCGCTCCTCGAAGGGGTGCTCCGCGAGCAGGGTCAGGTAGGAGGTGGCCACGGCCAGCGGCAGCCCGGCGTGCACGGCCCCGGCGAAGCCGACCGGGGCGCCCAACTCGGCGACCACGGTCGAGGTGATCTCCCCCTGGGCGGCGGCGATCCCGTCCCGCAGCCGGGTCAGCAGCGTGAGTCGCTCCTCGCGGGTGGTGGCAGCCCACCCCCGGGCCGCCCGGCGGGCCGCCGCCACCGCGGCGTCGACGTCGGCCGCCCCGCCCGCCGGCACGGTGGCGATCACCCGCTCGGTGGCCGGGTCCAGTACGGCGATCGACCCGGAGTCCCCGGAGGGCCGCCAGGCGCCGTCGATGTACTGGTCGCCGTACTCCGCGTACTCCTGCACAGATCGTCCTCTCAGCTGGTCGGCCGCTTGACCAACAGTGCTGGTCAAAGGTCAGTCAAGGCGGCCGAGCGGCCGCGCGCAAGAGCCAATCCGGTCGGGTGGGCCGGGCGGTTACCTCGGGGCGAACCGCGCGGTGTACTCGTCGAACGGTTCGATCCCGACCTCCGCGCGGCGCTCGTCCAGCCGCTCCGGGTCCTCGCACGGCCACGGCACCGGACGGCCGTCGGCTACCGCGCCGATCTGGGTGCCGTAGCGCTGCTCGCGCCCCTCGTTGACGGCCAGCCGGTCCTGCAGGAACGCCAGGTCCCGGGCGCTCGCCGCGCCGCTCGCCACGGCCTCCGTCATCAACGCCACCGCCCGTCGCTGGACGTCGAGTTGACGGTCAGCGTGCTGCGCCACCAGCCAGGCCGCCCGGGCCGCCTCGGCGCCGACGCGCTGCTCGGTCGGCCAGCCGCGCTCGGCCATCATCTCCGCGAGCCGGTCGCCGTGCCGGGCGGTGAGCCGCCGCCAGACGGCCTGTTCGGCCAGGTCCGGACTGTTCGCCAGCCGGGCGTGGGCGCTGTCCTCGGCCATCATCGCGATCAACTCTGCCGCGAAAACGGAATTCTGACTGTCAGTCTGGTCCTGCTGCACTGCCGTCATGTCGATCCGCTCCTCGCTTCCGGGCCCTCTGGTCGGGCCGCCCGCCACCACCGTAGGTGCGGAAACCGCGACGAAGATCATTCCTTGGACTGGTGACACGGCACAGTCGGTGGCACAGAATGGATGTACGCCAGTCGCCCGGCCGCGATCGTCTCCGGCCGCGATGCGACAGGTTCGGCAATTGATGCGGTCAAGGTCTCCTCAGCGCCCGGAGAGCCGCTGTAGATTGCAGCGAACTCCGTGGTGGGGCCTACTGTCGGTGGAGGGTCGACTCGCGCACGGCCGGCGATCCGGCGCGTCCCCGTGGCCGGGAGGGCCGCCACCGCGCCGAGGCGAGGCTCAGAATCCGCAGGTCATCCGTACCGCTAAGGAGCATCCCGTGACCGACACAGCATTGAAGGGCGAGTCGCAGCAGCCCGTCGAGCCGGCCGTGTTGGACGACGTTCCGGGGTGGTTCTGGGATCACGACCGGCACTCCTTCGACTGGTTCTTGGGGCGGCAGGAGAAGAAGGGCGTCACCGGCGACCTGCTGGAGATGGGCGCCTACCTGGGCCGCAGCGCCATCGTGATCGGCGAGCACCTCCAGCCAGGCGAGACGTTCACCGTCTGTGACCTCTTCGACTCGGACGCGCCCGACGGCGAGAACTCCGAGGAGATGGCCGTCTCCTACCGGAAGACCCTGACCCGTTCGGCCTTCGAGTCCAACTACCTGTCCTTCCACGACGAGCTGCCGGAGATCATCCAGGCTCCGACCTCCGTGCTCGCGGGCGGGCGGATCCCGGCCGGGGCGTTCCGCTTCATCCACATAGACGCCTCGCACCTCTACGAACACGTGGTGGGCGACCTCCAGGTGGCGCGGATCGCGCTCCAGCCACAGGGCGTCGTGGTGCTGGACGACTACCGCGCCCAGCACACCCCCGGCGTCGCCGCCGCGACCTGGGAGGCGGTGTTCAACCACGGCCTCAAGCCGATCATGCTCACCGAGTGCAAGTTCTACGGCACCTGGGGCGACCCGGAGCCGTTCCAGCGCGAGCTGCTCGACCGGGTGGACCTCGCGGCGGGCTGTCACCTGAGCGCCGAGACTCTGAACAGGCAGCAGCTGCTGCGGATGACCGGCGGTTCCGAGGGCATCCGGCCGTTCCGTCCCTCGCGCCACCAGAAGCGACTGGCCTCCGCGGCCGCCACGCGCTGGGCGGAGGAGGGCCGTCAGGCGATCCGGATCTCTCAGGACGAGGCCGCGCTCGACCTCGCCGCCCGCCGCGCCCGCGCCGCCGAGGCGCGCCGCCCGGCCAACGTCGCCAAGCGCGCCGCCCGGGACCTGCTCCCGCCGGTCGTCACCTCCGCCATCCGCCGCGCCCGCCGGGGCTGACCGCGAACGGCTGACAGCTGTCAGGCGGCAGCCGGCGAACAGCAGTCGACAGGTGACAGCTGACAGGTGACGGATGACGGCAATCAGAATTCAGATAACAGAGTTCAGATAACAGATGTCAGACTCTGTCATCTGAACCTTGTCAGCCGCACCCCGCCGCCCCACCCCTGCCCCGTACAAACCCCGAAGGGCCGGTCGGAAAACCCGACCGGCCCTTCGGTTTCAGTTGAGCACTCAGACCCGCGAAGGCTCCGCAGCCCCGGCAGCGTCGGCCGACGCCGCGGCCTCCTCGGCTGCCAGCTCCCGGCGCACCTCGTCCAGCGAGGGGTTGTTCCAGGCGCTGGCGACGCCCCAGTAGTAGAACGCCAGACCGATCGCGGCCACGATCAGCAGGTCCCAGCCCTCGGGCAGGTAGCCCTGACCGCCGAAGTCGGTGCTGCCGGCCCAGGAGATCCCGGCCATCACGAACAGGTAGGCCACCATCCAGGCGCCCGCCTTCAGGTGCGGCTTCAGCTCGACGAACGGCTTGCGCAGCTCGTACCAGGCCCAGATCGGCAGACCGGCGGCCATCAGCAGGATGACCTTGCCGGTGAGCGGCCAGCGGGCCCAGTACAGGACCAGCGAACCGAAGACCATCGCGATCGGCGCGATCACCGGCATGGCCCGCAGCCGGACCGGCCGCTTCAGGTCCGGGGCGAGGCGGCGCAGCGCCATCACGGCGACCGGGCCGGTGATGTACGAGATCACGGTGGCCACCGAGACGATCTCGGCCAGCGAGCCCCAGCCGCGGAAGACAGCGAGGAACAGGAAGGCGACCACGAGATTCAGCAGCAGCGCCGGCCGCGGGATGCCGGTCTTGGCGTCGACCTTGCCGAAGACCTTCGGCAGGTGGCCGTTCTCCTGCACACCGTGGATCATGCGCGAGGTGGTGGCGGCGTAGATCATGCCCGTGCCGGAGGGAGAGATGAAGGCGTCCGCGTACAGCAGGATCGCGAGCCAGTTCATGCCCCAGGCGATCGCCAGGTCGGCCAGCGGCGAGGTGTACGCGAGGCTGCTCCAGCCCTTGGACAGGTCACCGCTCGGGATGGCGCCGATGAAGGCGATCTGCAGCGCGACGTAGATGACCAGGGCGATCAGGATCGAGCCGATGACGGCCTTCGGCAGCGACTTGCCCGGGTTGCGGGCCTCACCGGCGAGGTTGAGCGGCGACTGGAAGCCGTTGAAGGCCCAGACGATGCCGGAGACCGCGACGGCAGTGAAGACCGCGCTCCAGCCGTTCGGCGCGAAGCCGCCGGGGTTGCTGAAGTGGGCGGTGTCGAAGTGCGCGAAGAGCAGCGCACCGGCGGTCACCGTCGGCACGACGACCTTGAAGACGGTGATCGCCGTGTTGGTCTTGGCGAACAGCGTGATCGCGAACCAGTTGAGGACGAAGTACACGATCAGCAGCACACTGGCGAGCGCCACACCGCTGACGGTGAGCTCCTTGCCGTCGTACAGGCCCTTGGCCCAGCCGAAGTGCCAGGAGCTCATGTACTGCACGGAGGCGGTGGCCTCACCCGGGATGACCGAGACGATGGCGATCCAGTTGGCCCAGGCCGCCAGGTACCCGGCCAGCGAGCCGTGCGAGTACTGGCCGTACCGGACCATGCCGCCGGCCTTGGGGAACATCGAGCCCAGCTCGCTGTAGGTGAGGGCGATGGTCAGCGCCACGGCGGCGCCGATCACCCAGGCCAGGATCGAGGCGGGGCCGGCCAGCTTGGCCGCCCGCTCGGCGCCGAACAACCAGCCGGATCCGATGATCGACCCCAGCCCGACGGCGGTCAGGCTGATCGTGCCGAGCGATCGACGGTAGTTCTGATGTGATGCCGTCGAGGATTCATGCTCACTCAACGTATCGGTCCTCTCGCTCGGGGTTCATCGGGTGGTGTCGGAGCTTTTACGGTTTTGAGTCGGTATTCCGGACAAACCCCTGAAGCCTATGGTTCGAAATGGGGCGAATACCTCAGAGGAAGCTCAAACCGCCCGATCGTTGCCATCTCGTGTCCGGTTTCCGGACAGGGCGGTCCCCGTGGAGAGATCGACGCCACACTGCCGACGCAGTGGATCGACGGCCGAGTCGGGGAAGTCGAACCGGGAAAAAGGAAATTCCCCGCGGGTTCCTTTCGGATCCCACGGGGAATTCGGCTGTGTCCGAGGGGGGACTTGAACCCCCACGCCCGATAAAGGGCACTAGCACCTCAAGCTAGCGCGTCTGCCATTCCGCCACCCGGACGGGGTGTGTGCTCCGGGGGTTTTTTCTCTCGCCCCCTCGGCGGCAGAGAGAACATTACCAGGGTTCTGGAGTGCTTCTCACCTGCGTTTCCTCGGTCCGGCGACGGGAGCTCCGTCCGGCCGCGCGGCCCATGGGGATGCGAGGCCTGGCCGGACTGGCTGGGACGGCTCGCCAGGGCGCTCGAACCCTGGCCGAAGCGGTGGCGAGCGCGAAGCAAACGGTCGGTTTCGGTATCGCGAGCGATCGCCACGGGTCGGAACCGATCCGACACGGGCAAGTTGTCGACGGTGCCGCGGCCGCGACGACCGCTCTCCTAGCCTCTGTGGACCGAGGGCGCCATGAGCGGATCGCCTGATTCCCGGGTCGCGGACGAAGGGCGGCTGGACGTGGAGCAGATCAGCGGAACGGCGGAGGCCGAACCGAGACGCGGCGGCCAGGACGGCGCGCGCACCGACGCCGGCCGCGCGGTGAACCGGCCCGAGCAGCCCGAGCAGCCCGACCAATCCGAGCAGCCCGAGCAGCCCTATCGGCCCGAGAAACCCGGGCTGCCCCATCGACCCGAGCAGTCCGAGCAGCCCGACCAACGGGGCCAGCCAGGCCGACCCGCGAGCCCCGAGCCGAAACTCCACGGGAAGCCCCTCCGGAAACCCCACGGGAACCCCGACCGGAAGGGCGCGGGCGGCCCCACCACCGAGGGCGTCTGGCGCTTCCGGGTGCCCGCCGTCGAGGCCTCCGTGCCGCGCACCCGGCACGCGGTACGGGACTGCCTGCTGGCCCAGGGCATGGCCGGGGTCCGCTACCAGGAGCTGGTGGACGACCTGCTGCTGATCGTCTCCGAGCTGGTCAGCAACGCGGTGACGCACGCGGCCGAGCTGTCACCCGAGGTGACGACCGAGCTGTCGGTGCGCCGGGGCTGGGTGCGGGTGTCCGTGGAGGACGGCGATCCGTACCGGCCGAAGGCCCTGGAGAGCGACACCGGCCGCACCGGCGGGCGTGGCCTGCTGCTGGTGAAGAGCGTGACCCTGCAGGCCGGCGGGGTGTGTGACGTCGAACGCACGGGGGAGGGCGGCAAGGTCATCTGGGCTTCGCTGCCCGTCCCCCCGGAGCCCGAGCACTGACCGGCCCGCCCGCCCGGACCGGACCGGACCGACGGTCCTACCAGTCCCGCCCGGCGATCTCCCGGATCCCCGGCAGCGCCGCCTCGAAGACCGTCTCGAACCACACCGAGAACGGCCGCTCGGCCCGCAGCTCCCGCAGCTCCTGCGCGGTCACGAAGGCGAAGTCGTCCACCTCGTCCGGGTTGGGTTCGACCGGAGCGGTGACCAGGCCCACGAACAGGTGGTTCCACTCCCGCTCGATCAGCCCGGAGGCCTCGTCCGGCAGGTCGTAGCGGACCGTCCCCGCCTCGCAGAGCAGCGCCGGTGCGACGCCCAGCTCCTCGGCGGTGCGCCGGGCGGCGGCCACGAAGGGCGGCTCGTCCGGGTACGGGTGCCCGCAGCAGGTGTTCGACCAGACGCCGGGGGAGTGGTACTTGCCGAGGGCCCGGCGCTGCAGCAGCAGCCGGCCCTGGCGGTCGAAGAGGAACACCGAGAAGGCCCGGTGCAGCCGGCCCGGCTGCTGGTGCGCCCAGAGCTTCTCGGCGGTGCCGATCGTGACGCCCTCGTCGTCGACCAGTTCCAGCAGGATCTCGGTACCCGCGGCGGCGGCGGACAGGCCCTGTGGGTCGACCGGCACGTCTGTCTCCACGTTGAGACCGGTGTCGATCTCGGCGTCGAAGTGTGTGGGTTCGGTCGGCAGACTCTGGGGCATGAGGCCTCTTTCGGGGGCGGGAGCAACGGAAGCATCGGGTGCGTCGGGTGCATCGGGTGGAGTGCAGCGGACACAGCGGGGGCACCGGCGCCGGCGTCGGGCTCCAGTCTGCCGTATGGGTGGCGGTCCGGACGGGTCCCACGCACAACCGGGCGGATCATGACCCGCGGGTGTCCCGATCCGGGCAAAGAAGGGTCCAGGACGCCCCCGGAAGGGTCATTTCATTCGCAGAACCGTTCGGAACGCGTTCGGAGGCCGTTCGATCACGGCTCGGTCACCCTGCCGTCACCACACCGCCACCGGGCGCGTTCGGGTGGATCGCCCCGGTCGCCTACCATCACATACGACACGCTGCCCGGATCTGTGCCGGTACCGGCGCGCCACCGCCCGGCTGGGTCGAACACCGGCCCGGCGCACCCGAGCGCCGCCGACCCGTTGGCACATCCCGCGCGCGCAGCACGACGCACGACGGATCAGGAGACCCCGCATGATCGGCCTCGTTCTGGCAGCCGGCGCCGGCCGCCGGCTGCGCCCGTACACCGACACCCTGCCCAAGGCACTGGTGCCGGTCGACGGGGAGCGGACCGTCCTGGACCTCACCCTGGGTAACTTCGCCGAGGTCGGACTGCGTGACGCGGCGATCGTCGTCGGCTACCGCAAGGAGGCGGTGTACGACCGCAAGGACGCCCTGGAGAGCAAGTACGGGGTCAGGCTCCACCTGGTCGAGAACGACAAGGCCGAGGAGTGGAACAACGCCTACTCGCTCTGGTGCGCCCGCGAGCTGTTCTCCGAGGGCCTGCTGCTGGCCAACGGCGACACCGTCCACCCGGCCTCCGTCCAGCGCACCATGCTGGAGGGCAACCAGCGCCTCGTCGAGGACGGCCGGGCCCCCGGCATCCTGCTCGCCCTCGACACGGTGAAGAAGCTCGCCGACGAGGAGATGAAGGTCGTCGTCGACCCGGCCGCCGGCATGCGCCGCATCACCAAGCTGATGGACCCGGACGAGGCGACCGGCGAGTACATCGGCGTCACCGTGATCAACCCCGCCGCGGCGGCCGACCTGACCGACGCGCTGCGCGCCACCTACGAGCGCGACCCGCAGCTGTACTACGAGGACGGCTACCAGGAGATGGTCGACCGGGGCCTGCGAATCGACGTGCAGCCGATCGGCGAGGTGTCCTGGGTCGAGGTCGACAACCACGACGACCTGGCGAAGGCCCGGGAGATCGCGTGCCAGTACTGACCCGACTGGTTCCGTCGCCGCTGTTCGCGGAGATCCGCCCGGGCGCGCTGGACGCGCTCGGCGGCATCCTCGCGGACCAGCGGCTGTCGGCCTCGGGCCGGATCGCGGTGGCGATCAGCAACGGCTCCGGCGCCGCGATGCGCGAGCGCCTGGAGTCGGCCCTGCCCGGCGCCGACTGGTACAACGTGGACGACGGCAGCCTCGACAGCGCGGTCCGCTTCGCCGAGGAGATGCGCGGCAAGCACTACGACGCGGTCGTCGGCCTCGGTGGCGGCAAGATCATCGACGCCGCCAAGTACGCCGCCGCCCGGGTCGGCCTGCCGGTGGTCGCGGTCGCCACCAACCTCGCGCACGACGGCATCTGCTCGCCGGTCTCCACCCTCGACAACGACGCCGGCCGGGGCTCCTACGGGGTACCCAGCCCGATCGGCATCATCGTCGACCTGGACGTGATCCGGCAGGCCCCGCGACGCTTCGTGGCGGCCGGCATCGGGGACGTCGTCTCTAACATCTCGGCCTGCGCGGACTGGGAGTTGTCGCACGCCGTCACCGGTGAACCGGTGGACGGACTGGCCGTGGCGATGGCCCGCTCGGCGGGCGAGAACCTGCTGCGGCACCCGGGAAGCACTCAGGACCAGGACCTCCTGACGGCCCTCGCGGAAGCCCTGGTACTGTCCGGCATCGCGATGAACATCGCGGGCAGCACCCGGCCCTCCTCGGGCGCCTGCCACGAGATCTCGCATGCCCTGGACGTGCTGTACCCCAAGCGTTCCGCCCAGCACGGCGAACAGGTGGGCCTCGGCGCCGCGTTCGCCAGCTTCCTGCGGGGCGAGCGCGAGCTGACCGGTCTGATCGTGGAGCGCCTGGCGCGCCACGGACTGCCGGTGACCGCCGCTCAAATGGGTTTCAGCGATGCGGAGTTCACCGAGGCGGTGCACTACGCTCCAAACACCCGCCCGGGCCGCTACACCATTCTGGAACATCTCGACCTCTCCCCTTCCGCAATCAGGGACGCGTACGCCGACTATGTCCAAGCCGTCAACAGCTGACCCCTCCACCGCGGGCGCGCGGCCCCCGGTGGACCTGACCCGCCGGCCCTCGATCGAGGAACTGCGCGCGGTGATCCACCCGGAGGGCATGCTCCAGCGCCGCAGCGCCGAGCACTGGGCCGGGCGCCTGTACATGCGGAAGATCTCGCTGCGGATCACCCGCGTGCTGTCCACCATGACGGCGATCACGCCCAACGGCCTGACGTACCTGATGATGTTCACCGGCATCCTGGCCGGTGCCGCGCTGGTCGTCCCGGGTATCGCCGGCGCGATCCTGGGCGCGCTGCTGATCCAGGTCTACCTGCTGCTGGACTGCGTGGACGGCGAGGTGGCCCGCTGGCGCCGGCAGACCTCGCTCACCGGTGTCTACCTGGACCGGGTCGGCCACTACATGTCCGAGGCGGCCCTGCTGACCGGCCTCGGCCTGCGCGCCACCGACCTGCTGCACCGTGAGGGCCACGGCTCCCACTGGGAGTGGGCGTTCCTGGGCACGCTGGCCGCGCTCGGCGCCATCCTGATCAAGTCCGAGACGGACCTGGTGGACGTAGCCCGGGCCCGCAGCGGCATGACGGCCGTCGAGGACAGCGCCTCGGTGCCGCGCTCCTCCTCGGTGGCCAAGGCGCGCCGAGCGGCCTCCTTCCTGAAGTTCCACCGCCTGGTCGGCGCGGTCGAGGCCTCGCTGTTCATCCTGGCGGCCGGGGTCGCCGACGCCGTGCACGGCGGGCTGGTCTTCACCCGGGTCGCGGTCGTGGTGCTGGCGGCCATCGCCATGCTGCAGACCGTGCTGCACCTGCTGAGCATCGTCCTGTCGAGCAGGCTGCGATGACCGGGCGGAGCGAGTTCGTGATCGAAGGCCGCGCGTGGGCCCACGCCCTCGCCGAGTGGAGCGGGGCGGGCGCATGACCACTTCCATCACCGCGGAGAGCTTCCGCCTCGGTGTCGTCATCATCACCATGGGCAACCGGCCCGCCGAGCTCAACGCCCTGATCGAGTCCGTCCACGCCCAGGAGGGCCCGGCCGTCGAGCTCGCCGTGGTCGGCCAGGGCGTCGAGCTGCCCCCGCTGCCGGAGGGCGTGCGCACCGTCGAGCTGCCGGAGAACCTCGGCATCCCGGGCGGTCGCAACGTCGGCATCGAGCTGTTCGGGCCGGATGGCCGGGACGTGGACGCCGTCCTCTTCCTGGACGACGACGGGCTGCTGCCGCGCACCGACTCGGCCCGGCTGCTGCGCGAGGCGTTCACCGCCGACCCGGAGCTGGGCATCGTGTCCTTCCGGATCGAGGACCCCGACACCGGCGTCACCCAGCGTCGGCACGTCCCCCGGCTGCGCGCCAGCGACCCGATGCGCTCCTCCCGGGTGACCACCTTCCTGGGCGGTGCGAGCGCCGTGCGCTGCAAGGTGTTCGAGCAGGCCGGGCAGCTGCCCGCCGAGTTCTTCTACGCCCACGAGGAGACCGACCTCGCGTGGCGCGCGCTGGACGCCGGCTGGGCCATCGACTACCGGGCGGACGTGGTGCTGCACCACCCGGCGACCTCGCCGGCCCGGCACGCCGCCTACTTCCACAACGTGGCCCGTAACAGGGTCTGGCTCGCGAGGCGGAACCTTCCGGCCCCGTTGGTGCCTCTCTATCTGGGAACCTGGTTTCTGCTGACCCTGGCCCGACGCCCCTCCGCCGAGGGATTGAAGGCCTGGCTGGGCGGATTCCGGGCGGGCCTGCGTGAACCCTGCGGTCCGCGCAAGCCCATGCGATGGCGTACCGTCTGGCGACTGACCAGGATGGGACGACCTCCGATCATCTGATTGGATCAGGTGATCGATCGCCACGGCCGGTGACCACACACCGGCCGGAATCCCCCCGTGATCCCAGTGGATCCCCATCGGCGCAAGGCCGGCGGACCCCCGCCGACCGGCCGCCCCGACCGATCCCGCGTGAAGGACGAATGTGTCGACAGTGAGTGAACCCGTCAGCCTCTCAGCCCCGAGGGGGGCGGACGCGGGCCTGACCCCCAAGCAGCTTGCGGACAAGTACGGTCTGTCGGTGAGCGGCGCCCGCCCCGGCCTGTTCGCCTACACCAAGCAGCTCTGGGCCCGGCGCCACTTCATCTGGGCCTTCGCCACCGCCCGCCTGGTGGCCCAGTACACGGACGCCAAGCTGGGCCAGCTGTGGCAGGTCGTGACCCCGCTGCTCAACTGCGGTGTCTTCTACCTGGTCTTCGGCGTGATCCTGAAGAGCAAGGACGGCTTCCCCGAAGGCACCTACATCGCCTGGCTCTGCATCGGCGTCTTCGTCTTCCAGTTCACCCAGAACGCGGTGCAGTCTGGCACCCGGGCGATCTCCGACAACCTCGGCCTGATCCGCGCGCTGCACTTCCCGCGCGCCAGCCTGCCGATCGCCTTCACCGTGATCCAGCTCCAGCAGCTGCTGATCTCGATGGTGGTGCTGGTCATCACCGTGCTGGGGGCCGGCATCGCCCCGGGCAAGACCTGGCTGCTGATCATCCCGGCGCTGCTGCTGCAGACGATGTTCAACACCGGCGTCTCGCTGATCTTCGCCCGGATCGGCGCCAAGACCAGTGACATCTCCCAGCTGATCCCGTTCGTGATGCGGGCCTGGATGTTCCTGTCCGGCGTGATGTTCAGCATCCAGGACCGGGTCCACAGCTGGCCGCACTACATCCAGGTGATCTGCAACATCAACCCGGCCTCGGTCTACATGGACCTGCTCCGGCACGCGTTCGCGCCGATCATCTACAACAAGCACCAGCCCGTGCACCAGTCGCTGCCGCCGCACCAGTGGACGTACGGCATCGCCTGGGCGGTCGGGATGTTCGTCATCGGATACGTCTTCTTCTGGAAGGCCGAGGAGGAGTACGGCCGTGGCTGACACCGATCTGAGCAAGCGCGACACCGTGGCGGACACGAAGGTCGCCCGCGAGCCCACCGTCGTCGTCGACGACGTGCACATCGTCTACCGGGTGCACGGGGCCGGCTCCGGCAAGGGCAGCGCCACGTCGGCGCTGAGCCGCATCGTCAGCCGCAAGCGCGCCGCCGGCGTGCGCGAGGTGCACGCGGTCAAGGGCATCAGCTTCACCGCGTACAAGGGCGAGGCGGTCGGCCTGATCGGCTCCAACGGCTCCGGCAAGTCGACCATGCTGGCCGCCATCGCGGGCCTGCTGCCGACCGAGAAGGGCGGCATCTACACCAACGGCCAGCCCTCGCTGCTGGGCGTCAACGCGGCCCTGATGAACGAGCTCACCGGTGAGCGCAACGTCGTCCTGGGCTGCCTGGCGATGGGGATGTCCCCGGCCGACGTGCGGGCGCGCTACCAGGACATCGTCGACTTCTCCGGGATCAACGACAAGGGCGACTTCATCTCCCTGCCGATGCGCACCTACTCCTCCGGCATGGGCGCCCGGCTGCGCTTCTCGATCGCCGCCGCCAAGACCCACGACGTGCTGCTGATCGACGAGGCACTGGCCACCGGTGACCAGGCCTTCCAGCAGCGCAGCAAGAAGCGCATCGACGAGCTGCGCGGGTCCGCCGGTACGGTCTTCCTGGTCAGCCACGACAACAACTCGATCCGCGAGGTCTGCGAGCGGACCATCTGGATCGAGGCCGGCGAGCTGGTCATGGACGGCCCGACCGAGGAGGTCGTCGGCCGCTACGAGCGCGGCGAGCGCCCGTAACCCGCGGTCGGGCAGAACCTCCGGCTGTGAAAGGGTCGGCCCCGGAATGCTCCGGAGCCGGCCCTTCGGCATGCGGCCACCGGTACCTCGGGTGGCCCGCCGCCGCGGGGGTGAGCGCCCCCGTGCGCGGGCGGGGCGCTCTTCTCGGGCGCGGCCCGTGGTGTCAGGCTGTAGGCGCGGGGGTGCTGTGTCGTGCGTGACGCCCGCGC
The DNA here is from genome assembly GCF_055560875.1 of Kitasatospora sp. NPDC023118. NCBI lineage: Bacteria > Bacillati > Actinomycetota > Actinomycetes > Kitasatosporales > Streptomycetaceae > Kitasatospora > Kitasatospora sp. NPDC023118. The sequence continues at coordinate 67,508 of NZ_JBVHHW010000010.1, read as the reverse complement.
TCGGACGCGTGTCCGAGTCGGACCGGTGATACCCAGCGGTGTAGAACGGGGGAGTGACTGCAGTGTCGGCTTCGGCCCAGCCCAGAGATACGCCGGTGAACCCCTCCGAGGGACAGACCCTGGAGAAGGCGGGTGCGGAGAACTTCCCGGTCGCCCCGTTCTTCGTGCCCGCGGCCTGGCGGGACGACCTGATGAGGGTCTACGGCTTTGCCCGGCTGGTCGACGACGCCGGCGACGGGGACCTGGCCGACCCGGCCGCCACCGCCACCCTGCTCGGGATCGAGCAGCGGCCCCCCGTCACCCGTTCGGATCAGCCCGGTCCGCCGAGCCCGGCGGAGGTCGCCTTCCGGCTCGCCCTGCTCGACGGACTGGAGCACGACCTCGACCGGGTCTTCGAGACCGCCCTGCGCCCCGGCGGCGCCGACCGGCCCCGCCACCCGCTGATGCAGGCGCTGGTCCCGCTGGTCGACCGGCGCGCCCTGACCCCCGAGCCGTTCCGCCGTCTGATCGAGGCCAACCGGGTGGACCAGACCACCGCCCGCTACGCCACCTACGACGACCTGATCGGCTACTGCACCCTCTCCGCCGACCCGGTGGGCCGCCTGGTGCTGGCCATCGCGGGCGCCTCCACCCCCGAGCGGCTCGCGCTGTCGGACGCCATCTGCAGCGGCCTCCAGGTGGTCGAGCACCTGCAGGACGTCGCCGAGGACCTCTCCCGCGGCCGGATCTACCTCCCCACCGAGGACCTGGAGCGCTTCGGCGTCACCGAGGCCGATCTCGCCGCCCCCAGCGCGAGCGGAGCGGTGCGGGAGCTGATCGCCTTCGAGGCCGAACGGGCCCGCACCCTGCTCGACCGCGGCGCACCATTGGTAGGTACGGTTCGGGGGAGGCTTCGACTGCTCCTGGCGGGATTCACCGCCGGCGGCTACGCGGCCCTGGCGGCCGTCGAGGACGCCGGGTACGACGTACTCGCCCAGCAGGCGAAGCCGGACAAGCGCCGCCTCGCAGCGAAGGCGGCGGCCATTTTCGCGAAGGGAAGGTGAACGCCCGAGTGGCGGCATCACCACTGGCGTCGGCCCAGGTCATGGCGGCGTACCGGTACTGCGAGGCAGTCACCGGCATGCAGGCGCGCAACTTCAGCTACGGCATCCGGCTGTTGCCCGAGCCCAAGCGGCTGGCCATGTCGGCCCTGTACGCCCTGGCCCGCCGGGTGGACGACATCGGCGACGGCGACCTCCCGGACGACCGCAAGGCCGAGGCGCTGCTGCGCACCCGGGAACTGGTGGACGAGGTCCGCACCGGGGTGGTCGCCGAGGACGACACCGACCCGATCAAGGTGGCCCTGGCCGACGCGGCCCGGCGCTTCCCGATCCCGCTCGGCGGATTCGACGAACTGATCGACGGCGTCGAGATGGACCTCAAGGGCGCCGAGTACCAGACCTACGAGGAGCTGAAGGTCTACTGCCGCTGCGTGGCCGGCGCGATCGGCCGGCTCTCGCTGGGCGTGTACGGCTGCGACGACCCCGAGCGCGGGGCGCGGTACGCGGACACCCTGGGGCTGGCCCTGCAGCTCACCAACATCCTGCGCGACCTGCGCGAGGACGCCCTGAACGGCCGCACCTACCTGCCCGGCGAGGACCTGGTCCGGTTCGGCTGCGAGCAGGGCTTCGCGCTGCCCAAGCCGCCGGTCGGCGCCGACTTCACCGGCCTGGTGGCCTTCGAGGCCGCCCGCGCCCAGGCCGCCTTCGAGGAGGGCCTGCGGCTGCTGCCGATGCTCGACCGCCGCAGTCGCGCCTGCACCGCCGCGATGGCGGGGATCTACCACCGGCTGCTCGGCCGGATCGCCGCCGACCCGGAGTCGGTGCTGCGCGGCCGGGTCTCGCTGCCGGGCTGGGAGAAAGCGTACGTGGCGCTTTCCGGGCTCGCCGGGGGGCGTTCTTGATTCTCGCCACAGTTCTGTCACGCTGTGTCAGCGGGGAATCACCGGGTAAAGCCGTGCTGACCACGACCGTGTGGACCACGGCAGCGCCGACCGCCAGCGTGCCGGCCACAGCGACCGCCGCCGCGCGGTCCAGCGACTTCGAGGGGGAGGTCCGATGACCGGGCGAGCCGATGCCGCGCGCCCGGCCGCCGTCGTGGTCGGTGGCGGCCTGGCCGGGATCACCGCCGCACTGCGGCTGGCCGAGGCCGGCCACGAGGTCACCCTCGCGGAGGGGCGGCCCCGGCTCGGCGGGCTGGCCTTCTCCTTCCAGCGCGGCGAGCTGACCGTCGACAACGGCCAGCACGTCTACCTGCGCTGCTGCACCGCCTACCGCGGCCTGCTGGAGCGCCTCGGCGCCACCCGGATGACCCACCTGCAGGACCGCCTGGACGTCCCGGTGCTCTCCGCCACCGGCCCCGACACCGCCCCGGTGCGCACCCTCGGCCGACTGCGCCGGGCCGGCCTGCCCGTCCCGCTGCACTTGGCCGGCAGCCTCGCCCGCTACCCGCACCTGTCGCCGGCCGACCGAGCCCGGGTGGTCCGCGGCGCGCTCGCCCTCAAGGGCCTGGACCTCGACGACCCGGCGCTGGACCGGCTCTCCTTCGGTGACTGGCTGCGCCGCAACGGGCAGAACACCGCCACCACGGCCGCGCTGTGGGACCTGGTCGGCGTCGCCACCCTGAACGCCCGGGCCGACCAGGTGTCGCTGGCGCTCGCCGCCAAGGTGTTCAAGACCGGTCTGCTCTCCGACCCGGGCGCCGCCGACATCGGCATCGCCGCCGTCCCGCTCGGCGCGATCCACCACGACCTGGCGCTCGCCGAACTGGAACGCGCCGGCGTGAAGGTGCTGCTGCGCGCCCGGGTCGCGGAACTCAAGCCGGCCGCGCCCCAGCACGCCGTCCGGCTGGACGGCGGGGAACTGCTCGCCGCCGACACCGTCGTGCTGGCCGGCGCCCAGGACAGCGCGGCCGCCCTGCTGCCCCCGGGCGCCGTGACCCAGCGGCTGGCCGACTTCGGTACCGCGCCGATCCTCAACGTGCACGTGGTCTACGACCGCAAGGTGCTGCGCCGGCCCTTCTTCGCCGCGCTCGACTCCCCGGTCCAGTGGGTCTTCGACCGCACCTCCCACTCCGGCCTGGCCGGCACCTCGATCGGCCGAGCCCACCCGGGCGCCCAGTACCTGGCGCTCTCGCAGTCCGCCGTCCAGGACGAGATCGACCTGCCGGTGGCCGAACTGCGCCGCCGCTACCTGCCCGAGCTGGCCCGGCTGCTGCCGGCCGCCGCCGGGGCCGAGGTGCTGGACTTCTTCGTCACCCGGGAGCGCACCGCCACCTTCGACGGCGCCCCGGGCACCGCCGCGCTGCGCCCGTCGGCCGCGACGGCCGTCCCCGGCCTGCTGCTGGCCGGTTCGTGGACGGCCACCGGCTGGCCCGCGACCATGGAGGGTGCCGTGCGCAGCGGCCACGCCGCCGCCGACGCCGCGCTCGCCGCGGCCGGCGTCCGGGTGCCGGTGGACCGGGGCGACGGGAGGTGGCCCAGGTGACGGCGGGCCCCTCGGCCGGAGAGCCCGCCAGAGCCGACGGGCGTACTGTCGGCCGCATCGGCCCGATCGGCCGCACCGACACCGTTCGCTTCGGTACCACCATCGACACCAGCCGCACCGACAGCACCCGGCCGCCCCGTGCGGTCCGGCACCACGAGGGAGAGGGAACGCACGTGGAGTCACGCACCGGCTTCGCCGTCGGAGGCACGGCGCACGCCGAACCGGTCTCGGTGCCGGAGCTGCTCGCCCGCAGCCGAACGCTCTGTACCCCGCCGCTCCGGGCTGCCGTCGCCCGTTTGGCCGCACCGATGGACACCGTCGCGGCCTACCACTTCGGCTGGATCGACCGGGACGGCGTCCCGGTGGAGGGGGACGGCGGCAAGGCGGTGCGTCCGGCGCTGGCGCTGCTCTCCGCCCAGGCCACCGGTGCGGCGCCCGAGGTGGGTGTGCCCGGTGGGGTCGCCGTTGAACTGGTGCACAACTTCTCCCTCCTTCATGATGATCTGATGGACGGTGACGAGACCCGGCGGCACCGGGCCACCGCCTGGACGGTCTTCGGACCGGCCCAGGCGATCCTGGTCGGCGACGCCCTGGCCACGCTCGGCACGGAGGTGCTGCTCGACGCCGCGGCGACCGGAGGCACGAGCTCCGCCGACGCCACGCGTGCCGTCCGGCTGCTCACCACCGCGACCCGCCGGCTGATCGACGGCCAGGCCATGGACGTCGCCTTCGAGCAGCGCGACAGCGTCACCGTCGCCGAGTGCCTGGAGATGGAGGGCGGCAAGACGGCGGCGCTGCTGGCCGCCGCCTCGGCGATCGGCGCGGTGCTGGCCGGGGCCGACGACAAGGTGTCCGACGCGCTCCAGCGCTACGGCCACCACCTGGGCCTGGCCTTCCAGGCGGTGGACGACCTGCTCGGCATCTGGGGCGCCACCGAGGTCACCGGCAAGCCGCACTGGGGCGACCTGCGCCAGCGCAAGAAGTCCCTGCCGGTCGCCGCCGCACTGGCCGAGGGCGGCCGGGCCTCGCGCCGGCTGGCCGAGGAGCTGGCGGACCCGAAGGGCCGGGGCCTGGAGAGCGAGCCCGAGCTCGCCGCCCGGGCCGCGCTGATCGAGGAGGCCGGCGGCCGGGCCTGGACCCAGGAGGAGGCCCGCCGCCAGCACACGACTGCCCTCGCCGCCCTGGACGAGGTGCCCATGTCCGACGCGGTGCGCGAGCACTTCGTCGCACTCGCCGAATTCGTGGTGGTACGAGAGAGGTGACGTTACGTTGACAGCAACCGCGGACGGCCGGCTCGACCCTGAGTACGATTCCGAGCCGGTCGCGGTGGGCGACCGCCCCCCGACCCTGCTGGGTGCGGGGCGGTGGCAGCCCGAGGACACCGACCAGCTCCGGCCGGCCGGTGAGGCGGAACTCCGGCCCGCCGACGCGCGCGAGGCCCTAGCGCGCGCGACCACCCACCTGCTCTCGCTGCAGTCCGCCGAGGGCTGGTGGAAGGGCGACCTGGAGACCAACGTCACCATGGACGCGGAGGACTTACTGCTCCGCCAGTTCCTGGGCATCAGGACCGAGGAGCAGACCCGGGCCACCGCCGAGTGGATCCGCTCCCAGCAGCGGGAGGACGGCACCTGGGCCACCTTCCACGGCGGGCCGCCCGAGCTGTCCACCACCGTCGAGGCGTACGTCGCCCTCAAGCTCGCCGGCGACGACCCGAACGCCCCGCACATGCTGGCCGCCGCGCGCTACGTCCGCTCCGCCGGGGGCATCGCGGCCGCCCGGGTGTTCACCCGGATCTGGCTCGCGCTCTTCGGCTGGTGGCCCTGGGAACGGCTGCCGGAGATGCCGCCGGAGATCATCTTCCTGCCCAAGTGGCTGCCGCTGAACATCTACGCCTTCGGCTGCTGGGCCCGCCAGACCATCGTCCCGTTGACCGTCGTCTCGGCCCACCGCCCGGTCCGTCCGGCCCCCTTCCAGCTCACCGAACTGCACACCGACCCGGACCACCCCTACCCCGAGCGGCCGCTCGCCCCCGCCACCAGCTGGGACGGTCTGTTCGAGCGCCTCGACAAGGCGCTGCACGCCTACCACCGCCGGGCCTTCCGGCCGCTGCGCCGGCTCGCCGTCTCCCAGGCCTGCCGCTGGATCGTCGAGCGGCAGGAGGCGGACGGCTGCTGGGGCGGCATCCAGCCCCCGGCCGTCTACTCGCTGATCGCCCTGCACCTGGAGGGCTACGAGCTGGAGCACCCGGTGATGAAGGCCGGGCTCTCCTCCTTCGACCGCTTCACCGTGCACACCGAGGACGGCATGCGCTGGATGGAGGCCTGCCAGTCCCCGGTCTGGGACACCTGCCTGGCCACCATCGCGCTGGTCGACGCCGGGGTGCCGGCCGATCACCCGGCGCTGGTCTCCGCCGTCGACTGGATGCTCGGCGAGGAGATCAGCAAGCGCGGCGACTGGTCCGTCCAGCGGCCCGGGCTGCCGGCCGGCGGCTGGGCCTTCGAGTTCGAGAACGACACCTACCCCGACATCGACGACACCGCCGAGGTGGTGCTCGCGCTGCGCCGGGTCGCCCACCCCGACCAGGCCAAGGTCGACGCGGCGGTGGACCGGGGCGTGCTCTGGAACCTCGGCATGCAGTCCAAGAACGGCGCCTGGGGCGCCTTCGACGTCGACAACACCAGCCTGCTGCCCAACAAGCTGCCGTTCTGCGACTTCGGCGAGGTGGTCGACCCGCCGTCCGCCGACGTCACCGCCCACGTGGTGGAGATGCTCGCCGAGACCGGCCGGGCCCGGGACCCGCGGACTCGGCGCGGCATCGAGTGGCTGCTGCGCAACCAGGAGGCGGACGGCTCCTGGTTCGGCCGCTGGGGCACCAACTACATCTATGGCACCGGCTCGGTGCTGCCCGCCCTGGTCGCGGCCGGCGTCCCGGACGAGCACCCGGCGATCCGCCGGGCGGTGCGCTGGCTGGAGGACCGGCAGAACGCCGACGGCGGCTGGGGCGAGGACATGCGTTCCTACGACGACCCGGAGCGCTGGGCCGGGCGGGGCGACTCCACCGCCTCGCAGACCGCGTGGGCGCTGATGGCGCTGCTCGCGGCCGGTGAGGGCCCGGACGGCCGGGCCAACCCGTCGGTGGAGCGCGGCGTGGACTGGCTGGTGCGCACCCAGCTGCCCGAGGGCACCTGGGACGAACCGCAGTTCACCGGCACCGGGTTTCCGTGGGACTTCTCCATCAACTACCACCTGTACCGGCTGGTCTTCCCGGTCACCGCGCTCGGCCGCTACTTCAACGGCGCTCCCGGCATGGCGAAGCCGAGCGGTACCCCGGCGATCGGGGCGGCGCGGTGACCACCGCCCCCCTGCTGGTGCTCTGCGCACTGGGCCCCGAGGTCTGGGCCCTGCGCGGCGGTGACTGGCGCGGCGCCGCCGGCGGCCCCCCGGTGCTGGTGCGCACCGGGGTCGGCCGGCGGCGCGCCGGGCTGGCCGTCCGACGGGTGCTCAGCTCCGCCCCGGGCGGCTACGGCGCCGTCGTGGTCGCCGGATTCGGCGCCGCCGTCGGCCCGGGCGTGGCGTCGGGCGAGGTGGTGGCCGCCGACGGCGTGCGCGATGCCGAGGGCCACCTGTACCCGGTCGACTCCGGGCCGGAGCTGGCCCGGGCGCTCAAGGAGCACGGGCTGACCGTGCACACCGGGGTGCACCACACTGCCGACCACGTGGTGCGCGGCATCGAGCGGCGAGCGCTGCACTTGCAGGGCGCGCTCGCCGTCGACATGGAGGCCGCCGCCGTCCTGTCCGCGCTGCGGGAGGTGCGCCCGGCGCTGCCCGTCGCCGTCCTGCGGGTGGTGGTGGACACCCCCGAGCACGAGCTGCTGCGGCCCGGCACCCTGCCGGCCGGGGTGCGCGCCTGGCGGACCCTGCGGGCGACGGTACCCGCCCTGGTCGACTGGTACCGACAGGAGCCCGGGACCGGCTCCGCAGACCTGAACCACCCCACATCCTCGACGCTCCCCCAGGAGGCGAGCTAGCCATGGCCATGCCGTTGCGCCAGACCGTGCGGGTCGGCACCTACCTGCTGCAGCAGAAGCTGCTCAAGCGCCGGGACAAGTTCCCGCTGATCGTCGAGCTGGAACCGCTGTTCGCGTGCAACCTGGCCTGCGAGGGCTGCGGCAAGATCCAGCACCCGGCGGGCGTCCTCAAGCAGCGGATGCCCGTCGCGCAGGCGGTCGGCGCGGTCCTGGAGTCGGGTGCCCCGATGGTCTCGATCGCCGGCGGCGAGCCGCTGATGCACCCGCAGATCGACGAGATCGTCCGACAACTGGTCGAGCACCGCAAGTATGTCTTCCTCTGCACCAACGCGCTGCTGTTGCGCAAGAAGATTGACAAGTTCAAGCCCTCGCCGTACTTCACCTTCGCCGTGCACATCGACGGCCTGCGCGAGCGGCACGACGAGTCGGTGGCCAAGGAGGGCACCTTCGACGAGGCGGTGGCCGCGATCAAGGAGGCCAAGCGGCGCGGTTTCCGGGTCACCACCAACAGCACCTTCTTCAACACCGACACCGCGCAGACGGTCATCGACGTACTCGACTACCTCAACGACGAGTTGAAGGTGGACGAGATGATGATCTCCCCGGCCTACGCCTACGAGAAGGCCCCCGACCAGGAGCACTTCCTCGGCGTCGAGCAGACCCGCGAGCTGTTCCGCAAGGCCTTCGCCGGCGGCAACCGCCAGCGCTGGCGGCTCAACCACAGCCCGCTCTTCCTGGACTTCCTGGAGGGCAAGGCCGACTTCGAGTGCACCCCCTGGGGAATCCCCAACTACTCGCTGTTCGGCTGGCAGCGGCCCTGCTACCTGATGGCCGACGGCTACGTGCCGACCTACCGCGAGCTGGTCGAGAAGACCGACTGGAGCAAGTACGGCCGCGGCAAGGACCCGCGCTGCGAGAACTGCATGGCCCACTGCGGCTACGAGCCGACCGCCGTCCTCGCGACCATGGGCTCCCTCCAGCAGTCGCTGCGCGCCATCACCGAGACCGTCAGCGCCAACCGCGGGCACTGAGCCCGGTCGTGCTCAGTCCGGCCCGGGCCGCGGCGCCCGGGCCGGCCCCGCCCCGCGGGCGGAGTCACCACCGCACCGCATCGAGTCGTGAGGTGTACCCGTGTCACTGCTCTCCCGCGTCACATCCCCGGCCGAGCTGCGCAAGCTGCCCGCGTCCGAACTCCCGCTGCTCGCCGACGAGATCCGCGACTTCCTGATCGACGCCGTCACCCGCACCGGCGGCCACCTCGGGCCCAACCTCGGCGTGGTGGAGCTGACCATCGCGCTGCATCGGGTCTTCGACTCGCCGTACGACCGGATCGTCTTCGACACCGGGCACCAGAGCTACGTCCACAAGCTGCTCACCGGCCGCCAGGACTTCTCGAAACTGCGGACGAAGGGCGGGCTGTCCGGCTACCCGTCGCGTGCCGAGTCCGAACACGACCTGGTCGAGAACTCGCACGCCTCCACCGCGCTCTCCTACGCCGACGGGCTGGCCAAGGCCGCCCAGCTGCTCGGCCAGCACGACCGGCACACCGTCGCGGTGATCGGCGACGGCGCGCTCACCGGCGGGCTCGCCTGGGAGGCGCTCAACAACATCGCCGAGGCGCGCGACCGGCCGCTGGTCATCGTCGTCAACGACAACGAGCGCTCCTACGCCAGGACCATCGGCGGCCTGGCCAACCACCTGGCCACCCTGCGCACCGCCCAGGGCTACGAGCGCTTCCTCGCCCTCGGCAAGGAGGCGCTGCAGCGCACCCCGCTGGTCGGCCAGCCGATCTTCGACGCGCTGCACGGCGCCAAGAAGGGGTTCAAGGACGCCTTCGCGCCGCAGGGCATGTTCGAGGACCTCGGGCTCAAGTACCTCGGGCCGATCGACGGCCATGATCTGGGCGCGGTCGAACAGGCGCTGCGCCAGGCCCGCAACTTCGGCGGCCCGGTCATCGTGCACTGCCTGACCGTCAAGGGGCGTGGCTACCTGCCGGCCGAGCGGGACGAGGCCGACCGCTTTCACGCCGTCAACCCGATCGACCCGTACACCTGCTTGCCGATCTCGCCCAGCGCCGGGGTCTCCTGGACCTCCGTGTTCGGCGCGGAACTGGTCGAGCTCGGCGCCGAGCGGCCCGAGCTGGTGGCGATCACCGCCGCGATGCTCCAGCCGGTCGGGCTGGGACCGTTCGCCAAGGCCTACCCGGACCGGACCTTCGACGTCGGGATCGCCGAGCAGCACGCCGTCACCAGCGCGGCGGGCCTGGCCACCGGCGGGCTGCACCCGGTGGTCGCGGTGTACTCGACCTTCCTCAACCGGGCCTTCGACCAGGTGCTGATGGACGTCGCCCTCCACCGGCTGGGCGTCACCTTCGTGCTCGACCGCTCCGGGGTGACCGGGCCGGACGGTGCCTCGCACAACGGCATGTGGGACATGTCGATCCTCCAGGTCGTCCCCGGACTGCGGCTGGCCGCGCCGCGCGACGCCGACCAGCTGCGGGCTCAGCTGCGCGAGGCCGTCGCGGTCGAGGACGCCCCCACCGTGGTGCGCTTCCCCAAGGGGAACGTCGGGCCCGCCGTCGCGGCGATCGACCGGATCGGCGGGATGGACGTGCTGCTGCGCACCGGCGCGCTGCCGGAGATCCTGCTGGTCGCCGTCGGCACCACCGCCTCGGCCTGCCTGGACGCCGCCCGGCTGCTGCTCGCTGAGGGCTTCACCGCGACCGTGGTCGACCCGCGCTGGGTCAAGCCGGTGGATCCTGCGCTGCCCGAACTCGCCGCCGTCCACCGGCTGGTGGTCACCGTCGAGGACAACGGCCGGATCGGCGGCGTCGGTTCGGTCGTCTCCCAGGCGCTGCGCGACGCCGACGTGGACGTCCCGGTGCGGGTGCTGGGCCTGCCGCAGGAGTTCCTCGGCCACGCGGCGCGCGGGGAGATCCTGGAGGAGACCGGCCTGACCGGCACCGGGGTCGCGGCCCAGACCGCTGTCTTCGCCAAGAACCTGCTACCGACCCGAGGAGCGAATCCGCGCCATGCCGGTTGACCCAGACCGCCCCGCCTTCGACCTCGCCGCCCTCGTCGCCGAACGCGGCGGTGAGCGCTACGAGTTGCACAGCCGGTACCTCAACCCGCAGCTGCCGCGGATGCTCCACACCATCGGCTTCGACAAGTACTACGAGCGCGCCGAAGGCCAGTACTTCTACGACGCCGAGGGCAACGAGTACCTCGACATGCTGGCCGGCTTCGGCATCTTCGCGCTCGGCCGCCACCACCCGGTGGTGCGCTCGGCGATCCAGCAGGTGATGGACCTGGACCTGCCGGACCTGGTCCGCTTCGACTGCTCGCCGCTGCCCGGACTGCTGGCCGAGCGGCTGCTGTCGTACGCGCCGGGGCTGGACCGGGTGTTCTTCGGCAACAGCGGCACCGAGGCGGTGGAGACCGCGCTCAAGTTCGCCCGGTACGCCACCGGGCGCAAGCGGATCCTCTACGCCGACCACGCCTTCCACGGGCTGACCACCGGCTCGCTCTCGGTCAACGGCGAGAGCGGCTTCCGCAAGGGCTTCGACCCGCTGCTGCCGGACACCGCCATCCCGCTCGGCGACATCGGCGCGCTGGCCAAGGAGTTGAAGCGCGGCGACGTCGCGGCGCTGATCGTCGAGCCGATCCAGGGCAAGGGCGTCCAGGCGCCGCCGCCCGGCTGGCTGCGCGCCGCCCAGGCGCTGCTGCACGAGCACAGGGCGCTGCTGATCTGCGACGAGGTGCAGACCGGGATCGGCCGCACCGGCGAGTTCTTCGCCTACCAGAGCGAGGAAGGCGTGCTGCCCGACCTGGTGTGCGTCGCCAAGGCGCTCTCCGGCGGGTACGTGCCGGTCGGGGCGACGCTCGGCAAGAGCTGGATCTTCGAGAAGGTGTACTCCTCGATGGACCGGGTGCTGGTGCACTCGGCCAGCTTCGGGTCCAACGCCCAGGCGATGGCGGCGGGGCTGGCGACCCTGGCGGTGATGCGCGACGAGAAGGTGGTGGAGAACGCCCGGCAGGTCGGCGACCGGTTCCGCGAGCGGCTGGTCGCGCTGGTCGACAAGTACGAGCTGCTCGCCGAGGTGCGCGGCCGCGGGCTGATGATCGGCATCGAGTTCGGCCGGCCCAAGTCGCTGAAGCTGCGCACCGGGTGGACCGCCCTGCAGGCTGCGCGCAAGGGGCTGTTCGCGCAGATGGTGGTCGTCCCGCTGCTGCGGCGGCACCGGATCCTGACCCAGGTGTCCGGAGACCACCTGGAAGTGATCAAGCTGATCCCGCCGCTGATCATCACCGACCGGGACGTGGACCGGTTCGTGGACGCCTTCACCGAGATCATGGACGAGGCGCACCGGGGGAACGGCCTGATGTGGGACTTCGGGCGGACGCTGGTGAAGCAGGCGGTCGGCAACCGCTGACGGCCCGTCCCCGTGCCGGGAGTGGGCAGTCGGCCGGGCCGGCTGCCCACTCCGTGGGAGACACCGCGTCAGAGCTCGGTCCGGCGGCGCCGGATGACCACCACGAGATCGACGGCGGCGAACAGGGTGAGCAGGCCGAGGGCGACGGCGAATCCGGTGAGGGTGCCCCGGCTGGGAGCGCCGTTGACGGGGGAGACGGCCGCCCAGACGGCGAAGCCCACGGTGCTCAACGCGAACAGCGGGGTGAAGGTGAGCGAGAGCAGGTAGCGGAGCTTGAGGTCGCTGCGGGCGGTGGACGGCTCGGTTCCGCTGCGCCACCGTCGTGGGGTCGTGGTGCGCATGGCCGTCACCTCCGGGCCGCGCGGGTGGGGGCTACGATTCCAGCGTACGTCCGAGCGGGCGAGCCGGGGGAGGCGTGGTGACGGGGTCGGACAGCGCGGGGGCGGGCGCGATGGGGGAGGACGCCGAGGGGTACGCGGGGCTGCGGATCGAGCGCGCCCGGGAGTTGGCCCGGCGGCACGGCTGGGCCTCGGTCCGCGTACTGGAGCCCGGGCAGATGATCACCATGGAGTACCGGGAGGGGCGGCTCAACCTCGCGGTGCGGGACGGTGTGGTCGAGCGCAGCTGGGAGGGGTAGCGCCGCCGGTGGGCCGGGCGTGCGGGGTTCGGGTGTGTGCAGGCCGGGGCAGCCGTCGGGGTCAGCGGGTGAACCGGCGGTGGAGGCGTTGTTCGGCGGTGGCGACCAGCGGTTCCAGCAGCGGCAGTGAGAGCAGCACCAGCAGCCCGGCGGCCCAGCCGGCCAGTACGTCGCTGACCCAGTGGGTGCCCAGGTAGACCGTGGTCAGGCCGATCGAGCAGGCGGTGGCGGCGGCGATCAGCGCGCCGATGCGCCGCCAGCGGACCGCGAGGTAGGCGAGCACGCCCCAGGTGACCACGGCGTTGGCGGTGTGCCCGGAGGGGAAGATGGTGCCACCGGAGAAGAGCTCGGGCGAGCCGACGTACTGGGCGTAGTGCGGCCCGAGCCGACCGGTGACGATCTTGACCGCGCCGACCGTGATGTTGAGCAGCAGCAGAGCGACGCCCATCACCAGCAGCGGGCGCAGCCGCCCGAGGCGGTGGGCGCGCCAGGTGAGCCAGACGAAGGCGGCGATGGCGCTGGGCCCGCGCTGCCCGGCGACCACCCAGGTGGCGAGCAGCGGCTCCAGGCTGGGCCACCGGTCGTAGGGGCGGAGCAGGCGGACCGACCAGTCGAGGTCGACCAGGTCGGTGTTGAGCAGGACTCCGGCCAGCACCAGCAGGTAGACGCCGCAGGTGGCGGCGAGCAGGGCGGCCCGGCGGCGGCTTATCGGGGGCCAGCCGAGCTCGTCGCGACGGGGGGCCACCCCCTCGGGGGCGCGGTCGGGACTCCGGAGTTCCCGGTGGTCGGCGGTGCGGCGTTCCGACTCCTGTCGCGGAATGCGGGCGGCGATACTTCTGGATTGCACGGGGTGACCTTACCCATCCGACCGGGGCTATTTCGGAGGGAATTGTCATCTTCCCGCGAAATCGACAATTGGGTCGTCCGCGAGGTGGCCCGGGGAGTGATTTCCAGTATTTCGGGATCGAAAACCAGTGTGGTCTTCGAATGATTCTCCAAAAGCCCCGGTAAAGAAAACGGGGCGGGAGGCCGGTCCGCCCGGCCTCCCACCCCGTGGTAACCCTGTGTAGGTTCCGTGCTCAGTCGAGGGGGCCGCCCGCCACGTAGATCACCTGTCCGGAGACGAAGCCGGCGCCCTCGCTGGCGAGGAACGAGATGGTGTGGGCGACATCCTCGGGCTCGCCGACCCGCTGGACCGGGATCTGAGCGGCCGCGGCCCGCTTGAAGTCTTCGAAGTCCATGCCGACCCGGGCCGCGGTGGCTGCTGTCATGTCAGTGGCGATAAAGCCGGGGGCGACCGCGTTGGCGGTGATGCCGAACTTGCCCAGCTCAATGGCCAAAGTCTTGGTGAAGCCTTGGAGTCCGGCCTTGGCGGCGGAGTAGTTGGCCTGGCCGCGGTTGCCCTGGGCCGACGAGGAGGACAGGTTGACGATGCGCCCGAAACCGGCGTCGACCATGTGCTTCTGCACCGCGCGGGTCATCAGGAAGGCGCCGCGCAGGTGGACGTTCATGACCGTGTCCCAGTCGGACTCGGACATCTTGAAGAGGAGGTTGTCGCGGAGCACGCCCGCGTTGTTGACCAGCACGACCGGGGCGCCGAGCTCGGCGACCACGCGGTCGACGGCCGCCTGGACCTGCTCGGCGTCCGAGACATCGGCGCCGACGGCCAGCCGGACGGCGGTGGCGGCGCCCAGGCCGCGGGCGGCGCCGGTGACGACGGCGACCCGGGTGGCGGTGCTCTGCTCGGTCATGCGCGCTCTCGTCTCTCTCGGGGTGCCTCCGGGGGAGTGCCCCCGGAGAGGGTGCCCACACCCTACCGGCGGGTAGGGGGCGCGGCCAGGGTGGAGAGGCGCAGGTGACGGTCGGTAAGGACCGACCGGTCGGCTTTCTGCTGAGAACGGGTTACCGCAAGGGCTTGGCGGCGCGTAAATATGCCAATGTTGCCGAACCTGCGTCTACTATCCGCCCCTGCCTGCCAGCAAGGGCCCGCCGTTTGTATAGTGTCCGCCAGCAGCCACCGGCTGCACGGCTGGAGCGCCCTCCCTCATAGCTGGACGCCCACTCGCCGTTACTGCCCCACCCGGGTGTCCCACACACACCGGGTGTGACATCGGGACGGATACATGGTGCTGGGGGAGATCCCGACAACCCGCGTGTCGGCGCGACTGCAGCAGTCGCCCGGACACCTCATTCGCGTTGCGCAGCAGGTTCACACCCGGCTGTGGTCCGAGCACGTCGGAGCCGATCTCACGGCTCCGCAGTTCGCGGTCCTGCTGGTGCTCGCCCTCGAACCGGGCGCGGACCAGCGCACGGTCGGCGAGCGTGCCTCGCTCGACAAGGCCACGATGGCGGAGATGGTCGCGCGGCTGGTCCGCCGCGGCCTCGTGCTGCGAAGGCGTGACCCGGCCGACGGCAGGCGCAAGCTGCTCGCGCTCTCGCAGAGCGGCGCCCAGGCGGTGCGCGAGGCCACCGGTGGTGTGGTCCGCGTGCAGCGGGTGCTGTTCGAGCCGCTCACCCCGGACGAGCAGGTCGAGGTCGTCCGGGTGATGGCCAAGATAGCCAGGCTGGAGCCCGCCGCGGTCGCCGTGTTCTCGGACGCGCGGCCGATACTGGACGCCCAGCGGGCGATCGGCTACCTGATCAGGGTCGGCCAGCAGGTGCACACCAAGCTCTGGTCGGAGCACGTCGGCGCGGAGCTGACGGCCCCGCAGTACGCCGTGCTGGACGCGCTGGAGCTGGAGCCGGGCGCGGACCAGCGCACGGTCGGCGAGCTGGCCTCGCTGGACAAGGCCACGATGGCCGAGATGGTCAGCCGGCTGGTGCGCCGCGGTCTGGTGCAGCGTCGGCGCGACCCCTCGGACGGCCGCCGCAACCTGCTGTCGCTCTCGCCGGCGGGTCAGGACCTGCTGCACCGCTCGGCCGCCGGAGTGGCCGAGGTTCAGCGGCTGCTGCTTGCGCCGCTGGAGGAGGAGGAGCACGAGGCCGCGCTCGCGCTCATCGCCAAGGCCGCCAGGCTCTAGGCAAAGCCTGTGTAAGCCCAGCCAAAACGATTCGCCAAGGCATCTGAGATCTGCGGCCGCCGGTGAATCCGGGCACACCGAAGTACCGCCCCTCTCTGATCGGGATGGGCGGTACTTCGATATGACTGGCCGTCGGCCAGTGTTCTCCCTGGCGGGGACGCGGCACCGCGTGGCGGCCGGCGCCCCCGCGTCGGGCGTCAGTTCCAGTCGAACCCCTGCGGGTCCGGGCCGATCCGCTTGCCGGTGGCGACGGCGGCGATCGCCGTGAGGTCCTCGGCGTCCAGCTCGAAGCCGGTGACGTCCAGGTTCTCGCGGATGCGGGACGGGGTGACCGACTTCGGGATGGCGATCACGCCGTTCTGCAGGTGCCAGCGGAGCACCACCTGTGCGACCGTACGGCCGTGCTTCTCGGCGATCTTCACCAGCGCCGGCTCGGCCAGCAGCTCGCCGCCCTGGCCCAGCGGGCTCCACGCCTCGGTAGCGATGCCGTGCTGGGCGTGGAAGGCGCGCAGCTCCTCCTGCGGGAAGTACGGGTGCAGCTCGACCTGGTTCAGCACCGGGACGACCGAGGCCTCGTCCAGTACCCGGGTCAGCTGCTCGGCGCCGAAGTTGGAGACGCCGATCGACTTGGCCCGCCCGTCCGCCTTCAGCTGCTCCAGGGCCTTCCAGACGTTCAGGTAGCTGCCGTGCATCGGGCGCGGCCAGTGGATCAGGTACAGGTCGATGTAGTCGAGGCCGAGCTTGGCCAGCGAGGCGTCGAACTCGCGCAGCACCGCGTCCCGGCCCTGCTCGCCGGACCAGTCCCGGGTGCCCGAGTTCCACAGCTTGGTGGTGATGTAGAGGTCCTCGCGGGCGACGCCGCCCGCCAGGGCCTCGGCGATCGCCGCGCCGGTGCCGGCCTCGTTCTCGTAGATCGCCGCGGTGTCGATGGAGCGGTAGCCCGCCTCGATCGCGGTGCGGACGGCGGCGGTGGCCTCGTCGTCCGGGACCTGCCACACGCCGAAGCCGAGCTGGGGGATGGAAGCGCCGTCGTTCAGGGTGACGCTGGGGATGTTGCTCACGGGAAGGGGTGCCCTCTCCTGGTGGTTGCTGGTTCCAGTGGGGGCAACTGGCGCCCCGAGGCGATTGTTCCCGCCGGTCGGGCGAATCCTTGGCGAAGCTTTACGACGGCGTGGCGTGCGCCCGGGCCGTCAGCGACGGGCGGCGGCCGCGCCGGTGCCGGGCTGTCAGCGGGCTGTCAGCGGGACGCCAGTGGGTCCTCGACGGGCCTGGGGGCGGGGCACCGAGATCGGGCGCGACGAAAAACCTGTTGCGTGGATCACATCGGGCTTGGCAGGCTCACTGACATGACCTCCTGAGATCCGGGCCCTTCGTGCCCAACCCTTGTCCGTCCGGCCTCTCCCCGGACGTGTGGACGTCGCCGCGCCGCTGCGCCGCGCGCCCTTCGCCCGTTCCGTCGGGTCCGTGCCTGTGCGCCCTCGCGGCCCTCCGCACGCGCCCGCACCCTCGCGCCCCCGCACCTCCGCGCCTTCCGCACCTTCCGCATCGGAGTGTCATGCTGCTCACCCCTCTGCCGCTGGCCGATCCCGGCAGTCCCGACCTCTCCTCACCCCTGGCCTTCCTGCGCTGGCTGCAGCGCGCCCAGCGGCGCGGGCAGGTGCTCGCCACCTGCTGGGCGCTGCTGGGGATGAGCGCCCAGGCCGCGATGCCGATAGCGCTCGGGCGCGGCGTGCAGGCCGCCGTGGACGGCGACGCCGCCGGGCTCTGGCGGGCCGGCGCGCTCGGGCTGCTGCTGTCCGCGGCCGCCGCGCTCGGCGCCGTGCTGCTGCACCGGCAGGCGGTCTGGAACTGGATCCACGCCGCCTGCCAGGTGCGGCAGTTGGTCGCCGGGCAGGCCTCCCGCCTGGGGGCCGGGCTGTCCCGCCGGATCGCCACCGGCGAGGTGGTCGCGGTCGGCAGCGGGGACGTCGAGCGGATCGGCTGGTACGTCGAGCTGGTCGCCCGGGTCCGGGCCGCGGTGATCGTCTGGCTGGCCGTCAGCTCGGCGGTGCTGGTGGTCGAACCGGTGCTCGGGATCGGGGTGCTGCTCGGCGTCCCGGTGCTGGCCGCCTCGGTCTGGCCGCTGATCGGGCCGTTCGAGCGGCGCTACGAGAAGCAGCGCGAGCTCGGCGGCAAGGCCGCCGAGCTGGCCGCCGACACGGTGGCCGGGCTGCGGGTGCTGCGCGGCATCGGCGGCGAGGAGCTGTTCCTGGAGCGGTACCGGGTGGCCTCCCAGAAGGTCCGGTCGGCCGCGGTGCGCTCGGCCCGGGTCTGGTCGCTGATGCAGGCCCAACAGATCCTGCTGCCGGGCCTGTTCGTGGTCGGGGTGACATGGTACGGCGCCCGGCTGGCGGCCTCCGGCGAGCTCGCCGTCGGCACCCTGATCGCGGTGTACGGCGCGACCGCCTTCCTGGCCGAGCCGCTGCGGATCCTTGGTGAGGCGGCGCACGCCTGGAGCGTCGCCCGGGTCTCCGCCGGGCGGGCCGTGCGGGTGCTCTCGCTCAACCGGACCAGTGCAGCGGCCGGGGCCGCGCTGACCCGGCCCGGCAAGGCCGACCTGTACGACCCGGCGACCGGGCTGACCGCCCGGGCCGGTGAGCTGACCGTGGTGGTCTGCGGGGACCCGGACTTCGCCGGGGCGCTCGCCGAGCGGCTCGGCGGGCACGTCCCGACGGCCGAGGGGGAGGAGCCGTCGGCCGAGGCCGAGGAGGCGCTGCCCTCCGTCCGGCTCGGCGGCACGGAGCTGGACGCGGTGCCGCTGTCCGAGGCCCGGGCGGCGGTGCTGGTCCACGACAAGGAGCCGGTGCTGCTCTCCGGCACCCTCGCCGAGCTGTTGGACATCCCGTCCTCGGGCCGGGTCCCGGTGGCCGAGGCGCTGGTCGCGGCCCGCTGCGAGGACGTGCTGGAGGCACTGGCGGACGGCTCGCCGGACTGCGGGGGCGACCCGATGCGCGCCCTCGTCACCGAGCGGGGACGCTCGCTCTCCGGCGGGCAGCGCCAGCGGCTGGCCCTGGCCCGCGCACTGCTGGCGGACCCGCCGGTCCTGGTGCTGGACGAGCCCACCAGCGCGGTGGACGCCCACACCGAGTCCCGGATCGCCACCGGGCTGCGGGACACCCGGGCGGGGCGCACCACCGTGGTGTTCGCGACCAGCCCGCTGCTGCTCGACCAGGCCGATCGGGTGGTGCTGCTGCAGGGCGGCCGGGCGGTCGTGGCAGGGCGGCACCGCGAGCTGATGCGCACCGAGCCGGCGTACCGGGCCGTGGTCACCCGGGACGAGGAGAGTGCCCCGGTCCCGCCCCGAGTCGAAGGGCGCGCCGGTGCCGAGAGCGAGGAACGACCAGCGACCGACGGAGGAGGGAGTGCCGGAGCGAAGAGCGTCGGCACCGGACCGGAAGCGCCCGGAGACGAGCAAGCGAGTCACGGAGTCGGTGAGACCGCCCGCGTCAACTGTCCGGTACCGCACGCGAGGAGTACGTCATGAAGCCCCCCGTCCATCAGGAGCAGGGGCCGGCCACCACCCTGCCGGTCGGCTCCCCGGCCGCCGTGCGCGGATACCTGCGGCTGCTCGCGGGGCGGCACCGGGGCGGGTTCGCCGGGGTGGTGGCGCTGCACTCGGTGGCCACCCTGGCCGGGCTGGTCGGGCCCTGGGTGCTCGGCAGCCTGGTCGAGTCGCTGACCACCGGCACGGCCGGGGCCACCATCGCGGTGGCGGTCGGCTGGTACCTGCTGGCCCTGATGGTGCAGTCCGCGTTCACCGGCTGGTCGCGGATGCGTGGCGCCGTCCTCGGTGAACGGGTGCTGGCCGACCTGCGGGAGGACTTCCTGGTCCGCTCGGTCGCGCTGCCCACCGGTGTGCTGGAGCGGGCCGGCACCGGGGACCTGGTCTCCCGGGGCACCACCGACATCGACCGGCTGGACAAGTCGGTGCGCGAGGCGGTGCCCGAACTCGCCGTCGCCGTCGTGTCGTTGCTGCTGGTGCTCGGCGCCCTGCTGGTCACCTCGCCGCTGCTCGCGCTGACCTCGCTGGTCGGCTTGCCGCTGCTGCTGGTCAGCTCCCGCTGGTACTTCCGGCGCGCGCCGCAGTCCTACCGCAACGAGTCGGCCGGGTACGCCGCGGTGAGCAACGTGCTGGCCGAAACGGTGGACGCCGGGCGGACGGTGGAGGCGCTGCGGCTGGGCGAGCAGCGGGTCCGGCTGACCGACCGCAAGCTGCGCCAGTGGCTGGCCTGGGAGCGGTACACCCTGTGGCTGCGCTCGGTCTGGTTCCCGACCATCGACGCGGTCTACACCTCGGCGGTGCTGGCCACCCTGATGGTAGGCGGGCTGTTCACTCTCAAGGGCTGGCTGACCGTCGGCCAGTTGACCACCGGCGTGCTGTACGCGCAGATGCTCATCGGCCCGGTGGACCTGATCCTGCGCTGGTACGACGAACTGCAGATCGGGCAGGCTTCGCTGGCCCGGCTGGTCGGTGTGCACGAGGTGCCGGAGCACCAGGGCGACGAGTCGGTGAGTCCGGACGGCCGCCGGGTCGAGGCCCGGGACGTCCGCTTCGGCTACCGTGAGGGCGCCGACGTCCTGCACGGGATCAGCCTGGACGTCGCCCCGGGCACCCGGGTCGCGCTGGTCGGCCCGTCCGGGGCGGGCAAGTCCACCCTCGGGCGGCTGCTGGCCGGCATCTACGCGCCCGGCCGGGGCAGCGTCACCCTCGGCGGGGCCGCGCTGTCCAAGATGCCGGCCGAGCGCGTCCGCGCGGAGGTCGCGTTGGTGAACCAGGAGCACCACGTGTTCGTCGGCACCCTGCGGGACAACCTGCGGCTGGCCGCGCCCGAGGCGGACGACACCGAACTGCGGGCCGCGCTGGACGCCGTGGACGCCGGGGCCTGGGTGGACGCCCTGCCGGAGGGGCTGGACACCGAGGTCGGCTCCGGCGGCACCTCGCTGACCCCGCCGCAGGCCCAGCAACTGGCCCTGGCCCGGCTGGTGCTGGCCGACCCGCACACCCTGGTGCTGGACGAGGCCACCTCGCTGCTGGACCCGCGTGCCGCCCGGCACCTGGAGCGCTCACTCTCCCGGGTGCTGGAGGGCCGGACGGTCATCGCCATCGCCCACCGGCTGCACACCGCGCACGACGCGGACGTGATCGCCGTGGTCGAGGGCGGGCGGATCAGCGAGTACGGCAGTCACCCGGACCTGGTCGCGGCAGGCGGCCCGTACGCGGCGCTGTGGCGCTCCTGGCGGGACGAGCGGTAGCGGCCGGGGGAGTTCGACGCGCTCCAGAAGACGTAGATCGGTAAACCCGCACGGGGTCGGATTGCCCCGTGCGGGTTACTCCCTTGCCCGTAAGGGCGCGTAACCGGGCAAGTCGCCGCCCCGGCCAGCAGACTGCTCCGGTGACCAAGATTTCAGACGGCTCGTCCCGCCCCCAGCGCAGCGAGATCGGCGGGATCCCCACGCGGTACATCGGGATCGTTGTCATCGTGATCCTGGCGGTGTGGTTCCTGTTCGCCAACCTCGACAAGGTCAAGATCCAGTTCTGGGTGTTCACCGTCACCGCGCCGCTCTGGATCACGCTGCTGGCCACGCTGGTCGCCGGCGCCGTGCTGGGCTGGCTGATGAAGGGACGGCGCGGCCGGTGACCACCGCTCCCGGGCCGGTCCCGACCGGCTCCTCGGCCTTCACCCCGCTGATCGAGCTGCGCGGGGTCAACAAGCACTTCGGGGACCTGCACGTGCTCCAGGACATCGAGCTGACGGTCGGCCGCGGCGAGGTCGTCGTGGTGATCGGCCCCTCCGGCTCCGGCAAGTCCACGCTCTGCCGGGCGATCAACCGGCTGGAGTCGATCGAGCGCGGCACCATCGTGATCGACGGCCAGCCGCTGCCCGAGGAGGGCAAGGGCCTGGCCAAGCTGCGTGCCGAGGTCGGCATGGTGTTCCAGTCCTTCAACCTGTTCGCGCACAAGACCGTGCTGCAGAACGTCTCGCTCGCCCAGATCAAGGTCCGCGGCCGGCCCAAGGCCGAGGCGGACGCCAAGTCCCGCTCGCTGCTGGAGCGGGTCGGCCTCGTGGCGCACGCCGACAAGTACCCGGCCCAGCTCTCCGGCGGCCAGCAGCAGCGGGTGGCAATCGCCCGGGCGCTGGCGATGGACCCCAAGGCGCTGCTGTTCGACGAGCCGACCTCGGCGCTCGACCCCGAGATGATCAACGAGGTGCTGGACGTCATGCGCCAGCTCGCCAGCGAGGGCATGACGATGGTCGTGGTCACCCACGAGATGGGCTTCGCCCGGGCCTCGGCGAACCGGGTGGTGTTCATGGCCGACGGACGGATCGTCGAGGACCGCGCCCCGGAGGAGTTCTTCAGCGCCCCCGAGAGCGAGCGCGCCCGGGACTTCCTGTCCAAGATCCTGAAGCACTGAGGCGGCGCCGTGACCCGTAAGACGACGCCCATCGTGCGGGCGCGCCGCCGCCTGCTCGCCGCCGCCCTGCTGCTCACCGCCCTGGCGGCCGGCTGCGGCGAGGCGGGCACCCCGCCGCCCAAGGGCCCCCAGCCCAGCGCGCTGCCCAGCTACCAGGTGCAGGACGCCTCCTCGATCACCGGCTCGCCGACCCTGGACGCCGCCCGCGCCCGGGGCCACCTGGTGGTCGGCGCTAAGGAGGACCAGCCCTACCTGGGCCAGAAGAACCCGGCCACCGGCGTGTACTCCGGCTTCGACATCGAGATCGCCAAGATGGTCGGCGCCTCGCTGGGCTTCGGGCCGGACAAGATCCAGTTCAAGACCATCGCCTCGGCCAACCGTGAGACCGCGCTGCAGAACGGCCAGGTGGACTACTACGTCGGCACGTACACCATCAACGACAACCGGAAGAAGCTGGTCGGATTCGCCGGGCCGTACTTCCTCGCCGGGCAGTCGCTGCTGGTGCGCAAGAACGACGACAGCATCCACGGGCCGCAGGACCTCGACGGCAAGAAGGTCTGCTCGGCGGCCGGCTCGACTCCGTACCAGCGCATCCGGTCGCAGTACCCCAAGGCACACCTGATCGGCTACGACACCTACTCGGCCTGCGTCGACAACCTGATCACCGGCCAGGTCGACGCCGTCACCACCGACAACGCGATCCTGCTGGGCTACGCGGCCAAGGCGCCGGACGAGCTCAAGGTGGTCGGTCCGCTGTTCTCGACCGAGCCGTACGGGATCGGGACTCCGAAGAACGACACCGTGCTGCGCGGCGCGCTGAACGACGCGCTGGCGTACCACGAGCAGAACGGCGACTGGACGAAGGCCTTCGACGCGACCCTCGGCCTGTCCGGGGAGCCCGCGCCCACCCCGCCGCCGATCGACCGGTACTGAGAGGGCCGCGCCGTGAAAACGCTGACCGACAACTGGTCGACCTACTGGGACGGCTTCCTCGGCACGCTCTCGCTGTTCGCGGTGAGCGCCGCGCTGTCGCTGGTGCTGGGCGTGCTGATCGCGGGCTTCCGGGTCTCGCCGGTGCGGCCGCTGCGGGTGTTCGGGACGGTGTGGGTGACCCTGCTGCGCAACACACCGCTGACCCTGCTGTTCTTCATCGTGGTGCTGGGCCTGCCCCGGTTCAACATCGCCCTGCCCTTCTACACCTTCGCGGTGCTGGCGCTCGGCTGTTACACCTCGGCCTTCGTCTGCGAGGCGATGCGCTCGGGCGTCAACACCGTGCCGTCCGGGCAGGGCGAGGCGGCCCGCAGCCTGGGCCTGAGCTTCGGGCAGACGATGGGCCTGGTGGTGCTGCCGCAGGCGTACCGCTCGGTGGTGGGGCCGATCGGCAGTGTGATGATCGCGCTGGTCAAGAACTCGGCGATCGCCGGCTCCTTCAGCGTCACCGAACTGCTGGGCACCTACCGGACCATCAACGAGCTGGGCTACAGCATCGTCTGGACCTTCGTCTGGATCGCCGTCGGCTACCTGATCATCACCCTCGCCGTCAGCGCCGTCTTCAACCTGTTGGAACGACGAGTGGCGGTGTCCCGATGACCGTTGAATCCTCGGCGCTGTACGACATCCCCGGCCCGAAGGCGCTGGCCCGGCACCGGCTGTACGGCGGGATCGCGCTGCTGCTGATCGCGGCGCTGATCGGCTGGGTCGTTTACATGCTGTTCCAAACCCACCAGTTCACCTACGCCAAGTGGGAGCCCTTCGAGTACCGGGGCGTGCAGGACCTGCTGCTGCGCGGGCTGGGCAACACCCTGCGGGCCTTCGGCTGGACGGCACTGTTCGCGCTGCCCTTCGGCGCGCTGTTCGCGGCCGGGCGGCTGTCCGACCACCGGGTGGTGCGCTGGTTCGCCACGCTGGTGGTGGAGTTCTTCCGGGCCATGCCGCTGCTGGTGATGATCTTCTTCGTCTTCGTCGCCCTCAAGGTGCAGCCGCTGTGGGCGCTGGTGGCCGGGCTGGTGCTCTACAACGGCTCGGTGCTGGCCGAGGTGTTCCGGGCCGGCGTGCTCGCGGTGCCCAAGGGGCAGCGGGAGGCGGCGTACGCGCTGGGCATGCGCAAGACCCAGGTGATGGTGTACGTGCTGGTACCGCAGGCCAACCGGGCGATGCTGCCGGTCATCATCAGCCAGCTGGTGGTCGCGCTCAAGGACACCTCGCTGGGGTTCCTGATCACCTACGAGGAGTTCCTGCACGCGGGCAAGCTGATCGCCACCAACCTGGACTACGACCTGCCGTTCATCCCGGTGGTGATCGTGATCGCGCCGATCTACATCGGCATGTGCCTGCTGCTGTCCTGGCTCGCCCGCTTCGTCGAGCGGCGCAGCCGGCGCAGCCCGAGCGTGCGCGGCGGGGCTCCGGTGGCGAAGGCCGGGGTCGCGATGGGGTTGCCGCCCTCGGTGCAGTGAGTTCGGTGCAGTGAGTTCGGTGCAGTGAGTTCGGGGCAGTGGGGCTGGGGCAGTGGGAAGCTTGGTTCGGGACTGAACCATAGGTGTGGATGGGGGCAGGGTCGCTGCCTCCAAATTCCTCTTATGATTGCGGGGAAGGGCGAAGACGACCGGGCGGAGGGGCCATGGAGCCGGTGTTCGACTCGCGGCACATCAGGACGTTCCACGAGGTGGTCCGGGCCGGTTCCTACTCGGCCGCGGCCCGGGAACTCGGCTACACCCAGCCCGCCATCACCCAGCAGATGAAGGCCCTCGAACGCAGCGTCGGCGTACCGCTGTTCACCCGCGCCGGGCGCGGCCTGCGGCTCACCGAGGCCGGCGAGGCGCTCTCCCGGCACGCCGAACTGATCCTCGGTAGCCTCTCCGCCGCCCAGCAGCAGCTCGCCGCGCTCGCCCGGCTGCGCGCCGGACGGGTCCGGGTCTGCGCCTTCCCCAGCGCCAACGCCACCCTGATACCCGAGGCGATGGCCCGACTGCTCGCCGAACACCCCGGCGTGCGGGTCGAGCTGCTGGAGGCCGAGCCGCCGGACTCCGTCCAGCGGCTGCTGCGCGGCGAGTGCGACATCGCGCTGGCCTTCCGCTACCCGGGCGCGGCGACCGACGTGCCGGACGGCCTGGACGAGATCCCGCTGATGGAGGACCTGCTCACCGTGCTGCTGCCGGTCGGGCACCCGCTCGGCCGCCGGCACGCCGTACGGCTCGCCGACCTGGACGGCGAGCGCTGGATCGCCGGCTGTCCGCGCTGTCGGGCCAACCTGCTGCACGTCTGCGCCGAGGAGGGCTTCGCGCCCGACATCGTGTTCTCCACCGACGACAACCTCGCGGTGCAGAGCCTGGTCGCCGCCGGGGTCGGGATCGCGCTGATGCCCGCCCTGGTGCTCTCCTTCATGTGCCACCGCAAGGTCACCGGGAGGGCCGTCGAACCCCACCTGCGCCGGCAGGTGAGCGCGTACGTGCTGAGCGAGCACCGGCGGATACCGGCCACCGGACTGGTGCTGGACCACCTCCGGCAGGCGGCGGCGAGCCGGGTCGGATGCTGACCCATAAGCACTAGTGGGGGTATCGCTTACAAGACCTCGTTGGACGTGATAGGTCAGTAGGTCCGAACCTGCTGACATGACACCCCCATCCACGGTCGGCACTGACCGGCTCACCGAGCGGATGACCGCGCTGATCAGTGAGATCCGCGCCGTCGTGGACCGCGGACTGCCCCCGGAACTCACCGCCTACCTGGTCGGTGAGCGCCTCGCCCCGCATCTGCTCGCCGACCCCGACGGGCCGGACGCGCTGCTCACCCCCGCCCAGCGCGAGGGCGACCCGCAGCGCTACCGCCAGCACGTCGTGCACGCCGAGGAGGACGGCGGCTTCTCCGTCGTCGCCCTGGTCTGGCTGCCCGGACAGCAGACCCCGATCCACGACCACGTCTCGTGGTGCGTGGCCGGTGTCCACCAGGGCCAGGAGAGCGAGATCCGTTACCGGCTGGTCTCCGACGGGCGCAGTGCCCGGCTGGTCGAGACCGAGCACGTGGCGGGCCCGGCCGGGACCGTCGCTGCCTTCGCCCCGCCCGGCGACATCCACCTGGTGCGCAACTCCTGTAGCAGCACGGCGATCTCCATCCACGTGTACGGCGCGGACATCTCGCGGCTCGGCACCAGCATCCGGCGGGTCTACCGGCTTCCCGCCGACCAGGAGCGGTGAGCGGCGGCGTGGCACTCACCCTCCGGGAGCGGGCCACCCGCACCCGTTCACTCCCCCCGCTCGGCGGCGACGCCCCCGGCCTGCTGCTCGCCGCCGCCGGCGTGGCCGCCGCCCTGGGCGTCCACGCGGTCGTCCCGGCCGTGCCCAAGCTCACCGCCGCCGTCGTGCTCGGCATGGCGGCGGCCCACCTGCCCGGGCTGCGCCCGGTGGTGCGCGGAGTCGCCCGGCCGGGGCTGTCCATGGCCGGGAAGCGGCTGATGCGGCTCGGG
The DNA here is from genome assembly GCF_055560875.1 of Kitasatospora sp. NPDC023118. Taxonomy (NCBI): domain Bacteria; kingdom Bacillati; phylum Actinomycetota; class Actinomycetes; order Kitasatosporales; family Streptomycetaceae; genus Kitasatospora; species Kitasatospora sp. NPDC023118. The sequence goes on along the minus strand of NZ_JBVHHW010000010.1, from coordinate 40,954 downwards.
ATCGTGCTGCTCGGGCTCAAGCTCAGCCTGGACGACGTGCTCGGCCTCGGCTGGGCCACCGTCGCCATGGTGCTCACGGTGGTCGCGGCCACCTTCGCCGGCACGATGTGGCTCGGCCGCAAACTCGGGCTGCCCGGGGACCAACCGCTGCTGGTCGCCACCGGGTACTCGATCTGCGGGGCCTCGGCGATCGGCGCGGTCAGCCAGGCGGCCGGCAGCGAGGAGGAGGACGTCGCCTCCTCCGTCGCGCTGGTCACCCTGTGCGGGACGCTGGCGATCGCCGTGCTGCCGCTGCTCCAGCACCCGCTGGGGCTCGGCGAGGTGGAGTTCGGCCGCTGGGTCGGCGCGAGCGTGCACGACGTCGGGCAGGTGGTCGCCACCGCGCAGACCGGCGGGACGGCGGCGCTGCGCGAGGCCGTGCTGGTCAAGCTGATGCGGGTGGTGCTGCTGGCGCCGCTGGTCGCGGGCGTGGCCGTGGTGGTGCGGCGGAACGTGCGCGGGGCCGCCGCGACGGGCGGGGAGAAGAGCGGCAGCCGGCCGCCGATCATGCCGCTGTTCGTGGCCGGGTTCCTCGCGATGATCGTGCTGCGCACCACCGGGGTGCTGCCCGAGCGGACGCTCGACCTGGCCGGGGACGCGCAGGAACTGCTGCTGGCCGCCGCGCTGTTCGGCCTCGGCAGTGCGGTGCACCTGCCGACCATGGCGCGCACGGGCGGGCGGATCGCGCTGCTCGGGCTCGGGTCCTGGGTGGTCGTCGCGGGCGTGTCGTACGCGGGGGTGCTGCTCACGACCTGACGGGTGCGGCTGTGCGGGGTCGGCTGCGCGGACGCGACTTACGCGGCTTCGAAAGGTCGGCTCCGCGGGGTCGGCTTCGCAAGGTCGGCTCCGCGGGGTCGGCATCGCGGGCTTCACCGCTCGGTGGGGCCGGGGGTCGGCGGACTCGTTCGCCGGGCCCGCTCGTCGGACGGGCTCGTCGGACGGGCTCGGTCAATTGTCGGGCGGGTGATCGTCCGCACCGGTACGGTCCTGTTGACGAGTACGTCGAGGAGGACGCATGACCACCGCACCGCCCGAACGGGACGGCCACGAGGCCGTCGTCACGCTCGACCGACGGGAGGGGCCGTTCGGTGAGGTGGTGCTGCGGCAGCGCGGACGGCACTACGAGATCATCGCCAACGGCTGCTTCCTGATGGATACCGTCGACGGGCGCTCCGAGCGGCTGCTGGTCCAGGCGGCGCTGGACGAGCTGGACCGTGCGTGCGGGGCGGGGGAGCGTGCGGGCGGCCTTGCCGGCGACGGGCCCGCCGGGCCGACGGTGCTGATCGGCGGGCTCGGGGTCGGGTTCTCGCTCGCGTACGCGGTGGCCGAGCCGCGCTGGGGGCGGATCACGATCGTCGAGCGGGAGGACGCGATCATCGACTGGCACCGCAACGGCCCGCTCGGTGCCCTCTCCGGCGGTGCGCTGGAGGACGAGCGGGTCGCGGTGCTCCACACCGACCTGCTGGAGTACCTCGCGGCGGCCGACGGCGAGCGCTACCACGCGCTGTGCCTGGACATCGACAACGGCCCGGACTGGACCGTCACCGACTCCAACAACGGGCTGTACGGTGCGGACGGGCTCGCGGCGCTGTGGCGCCGGCTGCAGCCCGGCGGGGTGCTGGCGGTGTGGAGTGCGAAGCCCTCCGTGGCCTTCGAGGAGGCGCTGCGGGCGGCGGGCTTCTCGGACGTCGCCACGCATGAGATCCCGGTCAGCCGGGGTGCGCCGGATGTGGTGCACCTGGCGCGGCGGGGCGGATGAGGCGAACCGGGCACCCGGGGGCGGCCGTTGTCCGCAGTGACCGTCAACTGGCAGGAGGCCCGTGTCGGTTGGGCTCCGTGGGGTGCCGGTGGTCGGCTGCTAGCGTGTGCGACCGCGGTGCACTGGTGCGGTGGTCGAGCGGGCGGTGGTGGTTGTGGTGGAGAGCGGGACGCCCTCGGAGCGGATCGCGGCCGAGCTGCGGCGGAGGATCGCGGCGGGGGAGTTGAAGCCCGGGGCCCGGGTACCGTCCACTCGGCGGATCACCCGGGAGTGGGGGGTGGCCATGGCCACCGCGACCAAGGTGCTCAACCGGCTGCGGGAGGAGGGGCTGGTCCGAGCCGTTCCGGGGGTGGGGACGGTGGTGGTGGCTCCTGTGGCTGCCGCACCTGCCGCACCTGCCGCACCTGCCGCACCTGCGGCTCCTGCGGAGGTTCGGGAGGCCGGGCGGGCTTCGGGTGGGCCGTCGGGTGTGGCGCCGGGCGGTGCGGGTGCGTCGGGGGCTCGGCGGGCTCGGGGTGGGGAGCGGGACCTGACCCGGGAGCGGGTCGTCGCGATGGCGGTGCGGGTGGCCGACGAGGAGGGGCTCACGGCGCTGTCGATGCGCAGGGTCGCCCACGGGCTGGGCGTCGCGACCATGTCGCTCTACCGCCATGTGCCCGGCAAGGACGAGCTGTTGCGGCTGATGATGGACACGGTCTTCGGGGAGCAGCCGCTGCCCGACTCACCGGCACCGGGTTGGCGCGCGGGGCTGGAGGAGGTCGCGCGGCTGCAGTGGCGGATCTATCGGCGGCACCCGTGGCTGGCGTCCACGATGTCCTTCACCCGGCCGGTGCTCGCGCCGGACGCGGCGCTGCACACCGAGCGGTCGATGGCCGCACTGGCCGGGCTGGGGTTGAGCTGGGAGGAGATGGCCCAGGCCTCCGTCTCGCTGGCGGCCTTCACCTGCGGGCTGGCCATCCACTTCGAGCGGGAGGCGCAGGCCGAGCAGGACAGCGGGATGTCCGCGGACGAGTGGATGGACCAGCTGGCCGGCGAGGACCACGACCGGCTGATGTCCGATCCGGAGCGCTTCCCGATGTTCGACGCGCTGAACCGGGGGCCGGAGATCGACATGAGCCTGGACGCGCTGTTCGCGTTCGGGCTGGCGCGGATGCTGGACGGGGTGGCGGCGCTGATCGAGGCGCGGCGGGCCGGGAGCGGCGGCGGGAACGAAACCGGGGGCGGGAGCGGGAGCAAGTAAGGCTGACCACTAACAGCTGACAGCTAACAGCTTTCAGCGAACGAAATCTGACATCTGTTAGCTGTCGGCCGTTGTCCGTCGCCGCCCGCTGCCCGCGGCCCGCCCGCCCGTCAGCCGAACGGCCGGTGCTCCGGCGCCGCGTCGGCCTCCGCTTCCGCCTCCGGCTCCGCCGTGGGTTCGTTGGAGAAGCCCATCATGCCGAAGGGGTCGAAGTCCGGCGGCGGGATCATCACCGGGGTGCCCTTGCGCGGACCCGACGCCTCGTCCGCCGCCGGGGTGTCCCCCGCCGGCTCGGCCTGGGCCGGGATGGTCGGCGGGGCCGGGGGCGGCGGCGGGACGGCCGGGCCCTGCGCGGCGACGGTGGTGCCGAACGGGTCGGCCTTCTGCTCGGAGGCGATCGTGGTGCCGAACGGGTCGGGAGCCGCGGCACCCCCACCCGGCTGCGCGGCCGGCTCCGCCGTGGGTTCGTTGGAGAAGCCCATCATGCCGAAGGGGTCGAAGTCCGGCGGCGGGATCATCACCGGCGTGCCCTTCGGCCGCTCGTCGTCCACCGCAGCGGCCGTGGCCGTGGCCGCGACCTCGGCCGTCGGCTCCTCCGCCACCGGGGCGAAGGGGTTGAAGTCCGTGGGCGGAATGCGCACCGGAGTGCCGCGCAGGTGCACCGGCTTCTCCGCCGGCTTCTCCGCCGACTCCTCCGTCGACTGCTCCGCCGTGGGCGCGGCAGTCGGCGGAGCCACCGGAACGGCGGGCGGGGACGCCGGCACGGCCGGGGCGACCGGAGCGGGCGCGGCAGCCGTCCCGACCAGCTTGCCGTCCCAGCCGAACTGGATGCTCTTCAGCAGTTCCGCGAACGCCTCCGTGTACAGCTCCCAGTCCTCCGGCCGCGCCGTGGACAGCTGGGCGCACAGCACCGTCCCGCCGTCCGGCAGCGGGACGAAGGCCTCGACGACCGAGGTGACCACCCAGCGCCGCTGCCCGTCGGCGGCCAGCGGTCCGGGCACCGGGACGGTTCGCCCCTCGACCAGGACGGCGGCCGGTCCGGCCGGCAGGAGCACCGTCCACACCTCGGCGTGCCGCCGTACGGTGGCCAGTTCGGTGGCGAGCGCGGTGATCGGCAGCGGGTGCCGGGCCAGCGAGACGACCAGGGCCGCGTCCGAGGCACGTCCGTCCAGTTCCAGCGCGCACAGGCCCGCGTAGCGGACGCCCGCGTTCTGGATCAGGTCGCTCAGGGTCGCGGAGATCACCGCGAAGTCGCGGCGCGGCTCCGGTCCGGTGGCGCTGAACAGTTCCTCGGCCACCTCGGCCAGGTGCCCGGTCAGCTCGGCGGCCGCCGCCGCGGTGGCTCGGTCGGTACCGTCGCCGCCGTCCGACAGCGCGGGCACCGTACGGGCGGAGACCCCGGCGGGCCCGCCGGGGGAGGTCAGCGGATGGAAGCCCGGCGGGACGACCAGACGGACCTCGGCGCCCGCGCCCGTGGCCAGTTCGACCGGCTGCCGGGTCTGCTGCCCGGCCGCCAGCGCGGCCAGCGCCGGGGCGAACGGCGGGCGCAGTTTGGCATCGGCGAACTCACCGGTGACCGGCAGCTGGAACAGCGCGGCCGAGGTGGTACCCCGGTCGGCGATGGCGCCGCGCACCGCACCGCCGCCGTAGCGGTTGTGCAGCGCGGTCGTCACCCGGTCCGCGACCGGGGCGCCGGTGCCCGGGCGGGCCGTCCCGGCGGTGATCACCGTGCCGAGCCGGTCGAGGGCCGCGTGCACCGGCCCGTTGGGCGCCAGCGGCAGGCCGAACAGCGTCTCCGCGGCGGGGTGCCCGGCCGACCGCAGGGCGCTCAGCGAGGCCGCCGGGTGGCGCGAGGTGTGCTCGTCGAAGAGGGCGTCGGTGAGCATGCCGAGGGTCGAGCAGACCTGCTCGGCTGCCGCGAAGGGGTTGGCCTCCGCGCTGAACTGGACGTCCTGGGTCAACTGGTGAGCCCCCCGCTCTGCTCCGTCTGCCGTCGGTGGTTTCGGGTGGGATCGGGCCCGCTCGGGCGGCGTGCCGTCAGATCCCTGCTCATTCCTATCAGAGCCCACCGTCGTCGCCGAACCGCAGGATCACCCGATGGATCATTCGTCGGCGGCGCCGGCGGAGCCCGCCGTGGCCTGCGCGGACGGTTCGTCCACCGGCGCGGAGACCGGAGCCGCGGAGGCCGGGCCTGCGGGAGTCTGACCTGCGGAGGCCGGAGCCGCAGTGGCCGGCGCTCCGGTGGCCAGAGCGGTGACCGCGTCGAGGAAGCCGGGGACGGCGAACAGCCCGGCGAGGTCCTGGACCAGGCGGCCGCTCGGCCCGTCGGGGCGCTCGTCGGCGAAGAAGGAGGCCAGTTCGGAGGCGAGGGCCGGCTCCCGGGCCGCGGTGAGGGTCAGCGAGGCGACGAACTCCTGCACCAGGTGCAGTTGCAGCTCCTCCAGCGGCACCGAGCGCTCGGCCAACCACTCCAGCGAGGTGATCTCGGCGTTGGCGATCCAGGCCCGGACGGTCAACCGCAGCCCGGGGCTCGGCGCGGGGATCGCCAGGTGGGCCAGGATCTGGTCGTGCGCGGCCCGGCGGACCTCGTCGATCACTGCGGAGGTGCCCGCACTGGCCGCCACCGAGCCGCCCCGCAGCAGCGCGGCGAAGCCGGGCCCGTGGCTCTGCACGAAGTCGAGGTAGCGGCCCATCACCCGGTACAGCCGCTCCGACAGTGGCCCCTCCATGGGCTCCTCGAAGCGCGCCGACAGCTCCCGCCCGGCCCGTCGCAGCGAGGCCTCGTACAGCGCCTGCTTGCCGGGGAAGTAGTGGTACACCAGCGGCCGGGAGGCGCCCGCGGCGGCGGCGATGTCGTCGATCGACACCTCCTCCGGCGGGCGCCGGCTGAACAGCTCCAGTGCCACCGCGATCAGCTGCTCGCGCCGCTCGTCCACGCTCAGCCGGCGGCGTGGCCGCTCACCCGCCGCCCCCCGGCCGGGTGCGGCGGCGGTCCGTGCTGCGCGGTCGGCCGTCGGTGACGGCGTACGGGAGGCCATGCGCGTCACCCTATCCGGCGGTCGCAAGACGCCCCTCAGGGCCTGTCCGGCAAAGATCCGCCGGGCAGGCCCTGGGCGGCACGGAGCTCCAGGTAGCGGCGGTAGGCCTCGCGGCCGTCGGTGACGAAGGTGTCGCGGGTGAGGCGCTCGGCCAGCTCGTCGGGAGTGAGCCAGGCGTGCCAGGCGACCTCGGACACCTGCGGGGAGACCGGGCCGTCCCACTCGGCCTCGTACATGTCGCACCACCAGGAGAGCCTGCCGCCGTCGGGCTCCCGGAAGAGGAACTTGAACAGCGGGCGCGGCGTGATGCCGTGGACGCCGAGCTCCTCCTCGGCCTCGCGGACGGCGGCCTCGGCGTAGGTCTCGCCGGAGCCGACCACGCCGCCGACGAACATGTCGTACGCGCCGGGGGCGAACAGCTTGGTGTCGGTGCGGCGGTGGACGAAGATCCGGCCGGCCGGGTCGCGGACCAGGATGAAGACGCAGCGGTGGATGAGCCCCCGCCGGTACACCTCCCCGCGCAGCGCGGTCCCGATGATCCGGTCGTGCTCGTCGACGACGTCCAGTAGCTCTTCGGCAGGGTTGGTCATGTCCGACAGGTTAGGGTTCCGGGGCCCGCTTCGAACGCGGGATCGATCGAACGGGCGGATCCGGACGGGCTGAATCCGGACAGACTGAGGGCGGCGCGCGGTGGTGGAGATCTGGGGCGAGACGGCCGAGGGGTTCGAGTCCGTACGGGCGGCCTTCGCGCGGAACTTCGCCGAGTACGGCGAGCTCGGCGCGGCCTTCGCGCTGTACCTGCGCGGCCGCAAGGTGGTCGACCTGTGGGGCGGCGACGCCCGGCCCGAGGTCGGCGGGCGGCCCGCGCCCGCGGCGCCGTGGACGGCGGACACCGCCCAGGTGCTGCGCTCGGTCACCAAGGGCCTGACCGCGACCACCGCGCTGCTGCTGGCCGAGCGGGGCCTGCTCGACCTGGACGCGCCGACGGCCTCGTACTGGCCGGAGTTCGCGGCGGCCGGCAAGGGCGAGGCGCCGGTGCGCTGGCTGCTGTCGCACCAGGTCGGGGTGCCCGCGCTGGACGTGCCGCTGCGCCTGGAGGACGTGCTGACCTGGGAGCGCGCGGTCGCCGCCGTCGCGGCGCAGGCGCCGGCCTGGGAGCCGGGCACCGCGCACGGCTACCACCCGTACACCTTCGGCTGGCTGGTCGGGGAGGTGGTGCGGCGGGTGAGCGGTCGGACGATCGGACAGTACTTCGCCGAGGAGATCGCCCGGCCGCTCGGACTGGACCTGTGGATCGGGCTGCCGGCCGGCGCCGCGCCCCGGGTCGGCAAGCTGGTCGACCTGCCCGCCCCGGAAGCGGCCCGGACCGGCCCGAGCGGGCTGCGGCTGCGGCCCAAGCAGTCCGTCCGGGACGCCTACCAGGACCCGACCTCGCTGACCGCCCGCTCCTTCGCCTCGGTGCTCCCCGGGGTGAACATGAACGACCCGGCGGTGCAGGCCGCCGAGATCCCCGGCGCGGGCGGCATCGGCACCGCCCGTTCGCTGGCCCGGTTCTACGCGGCGCTGATCGGCGCGGCGGACCGTCCGGACGGCTCAGGCGCGCTCCTGCCGCCGCTGCTCGGCCCGGAGGTGCTGGCCCGCGCGGTCGGGCCGGTGGTGAACGGCCCGGACCGGGTGCTGATCGTCAACTCCACCTTCGGCCTCGGCTTCTGGCGGCACGGCCCGACCGCGCCGATGGCCTCCCCGGCGAGCTTCGGCCACCCGGGCCGGGGCGGCTCGCTGGGCTTCGCCGACCCGGACCTCGGGCTGGGCTTCGGGTACGTCACCAACGGCATGCAGCCGGGTGTCACCGGGGACGTCCGTTCGCGCAACCTGATCCGCGCGGTGCGGGGGTGCCTGGGCCTGTCCTGAGGCGGTCGGCTACGCCTGGCCGGTGTCGAAGCGGCTGATCTTCCCGCCCTCGACCGTGAAGCGCCAGGCGGTGCGCATCACGCCCCAGGTGTCGTTGGTGAACTCGGCGATCAGCGCGTGGCCGCCGGTGGACTCGCTCTGGACGTCCATCCGGCCGTTCGGGCCGAAGATCTCCCGGTCGGCCCAGTCCGCGAGACTGCGCTCCGAGCCGTCGTCGGACATGGTCGCGTCCGGGGTGAGCAGGGCGAAGAAGGCGTCGCGGTCGCCCGCGTTGACCGCGGTGACGAAGGCGCGGACGGCGGGGTCGGTGAGCTTGGCGGGGGCGATGGTCATCTGCCGGGACTCCCAACGGGAACGAGCGGACTGGGGAGTCCTGTCTACGGCGTTCTCGCGGGGTGTCCGGGCATGTCGGCGGCGCGTCGGCAAAATCGGCGGATTCATGTGCTTAAATCCTGAAACAGGCGATTTGCCCCGACAAGCCCGCCGCGGGGAGTGGCGGTGGAGCGGGAGGCCCGGTCCGGGACTCCCGCTCCACTCTTGCCCGACGGGCCCGGCCTAGAAGAAGCCGACCGCGTCGGGGGAGTAGCTGACCAGCAGGTTCTTGGTCTGCTGGTAGTGCTCCAGCAGCGCCTTGTGGTTCTCCCGGCCGATGCCGGAGTTCTTGTAGCCGCCGAAGGCCGCGTGCGCGGGGTAGGCGTGGTAGCAGTTCGTCCACACCCGGCCCGCCTGGATGGCGCGTCCGGCCCGGTGGGCGGTGTTGATGTCGCGCGTCCACACGCCCGCGCCGAGCCCGTACTGGGTGTCGTTGGCGAGCGCCACGGCCTCGTCGAAGCCGTCGAAGCGGGTGACCGAGACGACCGGGCCGAAGATCTCCTCCTGGAAGACCCGCATGCTGTTGACGCCCTCGAAGACCGTCGGCGTCACGTAGTACCCGCCGGCCAGCGAGCCGCCGAGGTCGGCGCGCTCGCCGCCGACCAGGACCTTGGCGCCCTCGGCCTGGCCGATCTCGAAGTACGAGAGGATCTTCTTCAGCTGTTCGGCGCTGGCCTGCGCGCCGATCTGGGTGTCGGTGTCCAGCGGGTTGCCCTGGCGCATCGCGCGCACCCGCGCCAGGCCGTCGCCGAGCAGCCGCTCGTAGACCGAGGCTTCGATCAGCGCGCGGCTGGGGCAGGTGCAGACCTCGCCCTGGTTGAGGGCGAACATCGCGAAGCCCTCGACGGCCTTGTCGTAGAAGGCGTCGTCGGCGGCGGCGACGTCCGCGAAGAACAGGTTGGGGCTCTTGCCGCCGAGCTCCAGGGTGACCGGGATCAGGTTGTCGGCGGCGGAGCGGGAGATCAGCCGGCCGGTGCTGGTCTCGCCGGTGAAGGCGAGCTTGCGCACCCGCTTGCTGGCGGCGAGCGGGGCGCCCGCCTCCTCGCCGAAGCCGGTGACGATGTTGACCACGCCGGGCGGCAGCAGGTCGGCGGTCAGCTCGGCCAGCAGCAGCACCGAGGCCGGGGTCTGCTCGGCGGGCTTGAGCACCACCGCGTTGCCGGCCGCCAGCGCCGGGGCCAGCTTCCAGATCGCCATCAGGATCGGGAAGTTCCACGGGATGATCTGGCCGACCACGCCCAGCGGCTCGTGGAAGTGGTACGCCACGGTGTCCTCGTCCAGCTGGGAGAGGCCGCCCTCCTGGGCCCGCAGTGCACCGGCGAAGTAGCGCAGGTGGTCGACGGCGAGCGGGAGGTCGGCGGCCAGCGTCTCGCGCACCGGCTTGCCGTTCTCCCAGCTCTCCGCGACGGCCAGCTGCTCGAGGTTGGCCTCCATCCGGTCGGCGATCCGCAGCAGCACCTGCGCCCGCTCGGCGGCGGAGGTGCGGCCCCAGTCCGGGGCGGCGGCGTGGGCCGCGTCGAGGGCGGCCTCGATGTCCTCGGCGGTGCCGCGGGCCACCTCGGTGAACACCTCGCCGGTGACCGGGGTCGGGTCGCCGAAGTACTCGCCGCGCGCCGGGGGCGTCCATCCGCCGTTGATCCAGTGCTCGTACCGGGAGCGGTAGGCGACGATGCTGCCGGGCGCGCCGGGGGGCTGGTAGACCGTCATGCTCTGTGTCTCCTCGCGACGTCGGGCGCCGCCCGGCGCCGATCGGGCCGTAGGCGGCGCGCCGGACCACCCGGTCAGCGGGCGGTCCGGCGGGAGGGTGCGGACACGCAGTCGGGCCGGCGCCCAGCCGGGGGCGCCCGCCGTCGAGCACGATAGCCGCCGAGCACGCGGTGCGGCTACCGTCCGTACGAGGGCTCGTACGGACGGTGCGCGATCAGGACGTTCCCGGCCCGGGCGCGCGGAGGGCGCGTTCGACGGCGCGCACGCCCCCGACGAGCTTCAGACCGCGTGGTACCGGCCGGTGCGGGCCTCCCAGCTCAGGTAGCCGGCCAGCCAGGTGAGCAGCCCGTCCGCGTACTGCCGGGCGATCGCGCACTCTATCCGGGACAGGCCCAACTCCCGGTAGACGTCCGCCAGTCGCTCGTGCAGCTCGGCGCAGCGGTCGACCATCAGCTGCGCCTCCGCCATGACCGCCGAGCAGGCCTCCTCGGCCGAGCAGTGGCGCTCGCGCTGGACGATCATGACCAGGTTGTTGACGTCCCCGCGCGGCGCCTCCAGCGGGAAGGAGCGCACGTCGTTGCTGAGCGAGGGTATGTCGGCCGCCAGCTGGCGGAGTTGACGCAGGACCGGGTGGTGCAGGACGGCGGCGGGGACCTCGAACTGGCCGAGCCGCTCGACCATGTCGAAGATGGTCTCCATCGCCGCGGTGCCGCGTCTGAGTTCGAGGTAGCCGTCCCGGTCCGGCGGCCGGGCGGAGATCCGGCCCGCCGCCTCGGCCGGGTGACTGGCGAAGTAGTACTCCCAGTTGTAAGCCGCGCGGGCCTGCCAGCGGGCGGGCATGCCGCGCGCGCTACGGCTCCACAGATCGGCGAAGGCGGTCTCGACCGCGGAGTCCGGGTCGGGGCGGGCGCCGTGCAGGACGGCGATCAGGCGTTCGCAGATCGGGGCGACCTCGGTGGGGCGGCGGCCGAGCGGGCCGTCGAACTGGTCGTCGAAGAGGAAGTAGAAGCCCATCAGGTCCGCCGCCAGGGCGAGTTCGTCCGGCCCGGCGTCCGGGTAGCCGAGCGCGGCGAGGTCGACCACCTCCCAGTGCGCGTAGCCGGGATGGTCGGCGTCGGGCAGCAGTGGGTGGCGGATCAGCCAGTCGCGGTGCAGCTTGGTGGCGTACGGGCCGTGCGGGCTGCGGCGGTACGGGAACGGAATCTGAAGTGAGGTGTCGTCAGACATCGGACTCCCGGTGCAGCGGAGGGCGGGCGCTTGTGGTTCGATCATTGACCGTGGGGGAGTTGACGCGGCGGAGCGCGAGCGGTGAGGGGCGCTATGCAAGATCATCTGCGCCTCGCGGGCCGTAGGGTATCTGATATAATGATCGGACGTTAGAGATATAGGGCAATTGCCCTTGGCAAGCCGCCCGAACCCTCACCGTCCGCCCCAGCCTGCGCGAATGCCGCACAGCGAGCCGCGAGCGGCGCTAACCTCGGCTCCACGAACAGTGATGGAGCGGCTCCCACGGACAGTGGCCGAGCCGCGCCGTTGGCGGGTGAGGCGGAGGCGCGACGGTGACCGAGCAGGGCAACGAACTTCGGACGGGAACCGGTTCCGGCGGGGACGGCAACAGCGCCGCACCCCGGATCAGGCTGCGCGACCGTGACGCCGAAGTGCGCTCGGTGGAGGCGGCCATCGACCGACTCTGCCGCGAGTTCGCCGCGGGCGGCACCGAGATCGGTGACCTGCTCACCTTCTCCGGCCGCCCCGGCATCGGCAAGACCAGTCTGCTGCACGAGGTCCGACGGATCGCCAAGCTCCGCGAGGGCGCCTGCGTGCTGTTCGCCCGAGGCGGCGAACGGCAGTTCAAGGAGCCGTACCACGTGCTGCGCCAGCTGCTCCAGCCCGTGCTCAGCGATCTGAGCGCGGACGAGTTCCACCAGGTCATGGGCACCTGGGAGGAGGTCGTCGGACCGGCCATGGGCCTCAAGCAGCCCAAGGCGGGAGCCCGCCGCCTCGACCCGCAGGGCGTGCGCGACGGCCTCGACTACGTGCTGACCCAGCTCGCACCGCGCCGCGCGCCGATGGTGATGATCGTCGACGACCTGCACTGGTCCGACGCCGAATCCCTCTCCTGGCTCGCCAAGTTCGCCGTCCGTTCCGGCGAACTGCCCGTACTGCTCGTCTTCGCCTTCCGCGAGGACGAGAACGACTGGCCCAACGAGACCCAGGACCTGCGCCGGGACATCCTCGGACTCAAGGCCCGCAAGCACGAGCTCAACCGGCTCACCCTGAGCTCCGTCACCGACATGATCCGCGCCGAACTCGGCGACAGGGCCGAGGACGCCTTCTGCTACGAGTTCTGGAACGTCGTCAACGGCAACCCCTTCGAGGCCGGTCGCCTGCTCGACCAGGTCCGTGAGCAGGAACTCGAACCGGTCGAGGAGAACTCCCGGCAGCTGCGCGAACTCGCCGTCGACGCCACCGGGATGACCCTCAAGAGCTGGCTGGACCGGCTCGGCGCCAGCACCCTGCGCTTTGCCTGGGCCTGCGCCATGCTGGGCACCGACATCCGGATCGACCTCGCCACCCGGATCTCCACCCAGAGCACCGAGGGCGCCCGCGACTCCATCAAGCAGCTGCGCAAGCAGCGCGTGCTCACCCAGGCCCCCAACGGGAACCTGGAGTTCGTCCACCCGCTGATCGGCAGTTCCATCTACAACACCATGCCGGAGGCCACCCGCCTCGGCATGCACGGGATCGCCGCCGCCGAGATCGAGAACGCCGGACTCGGCCTGCTCGCCGCCTCCCGTCACCTGGTCGAGACCCACTCCGGCGAGGGCGACGACCGGATCGTCAAGAAGCTGCGCCGCGCGGCCGTCGAACACCAGCTGATCGGTGCCCCCGAGGCCGCCCAGCGCTGCCTGCACCGCGCGCTCAACGAGCCGCCCGCCGACGACATCAAGGCCGAGGTGCTGTACGAACTCGGCTGCTCCGCACTGCTCACCGACCCTGGCGCCACCGTCAACCAGCTCAAGCTCGCCCTCGACCCCGACGAGGGGCCGCTGCGCTCCGAACTGCGGGTGGACGCCACCTTCCGGCTCTCCGAGGTGCTCGCCCACAGCGGCGAGCTGGGCCAGGCCGCGCTGGTCTGCCAGGAGGAGGCCGAGCAGACCGTCGAGCCGGCCGGGCGGCAGCGGCTCCAGGCCGCCTCGTTCATGTGGCACGCGTTCCGCAAGTCCGAGGAGGACGGCCCCGGTCGCTCCGCCCGGTTGGGCGAGATGTGCCGGAGCCTGCCCGGCCGCGAGGCCGCCGACCGGGCGGTGCTCGCCATGCGCGCCTGGGACCTGACCCTGCGCGGCGAGCCCTCCGCCGACGCGCTCGCGCTCGCCGACGAGGTCCTCGACGGCGGTCGGCTGCCCAAGGGCCTCGGCTGGACCGACACCACCTGGGGCTTCGAGCTTCCCTCGATGCTCGGACTCACCTACATCTACAACGACCGCATCGCCCAGGCCGAGCGGCTGTTCGCGGACGCCATCATCCAGTTCGAGGTGGCCGGTTGGAGCGGCGCCCACCGGGGCTTCGCGTACTTCCTGATGGGTCTGGCCCGCTTCCGCCGCGGCCTGCTCGCCGAGGCCGAGGACTTCCTGCGCCGGGCGTACCGCATCTCCGAGCGGATCGGTCAGAAGCTGCCGCTGGCCTGGGACGCGGTGGGCGTGCTGGTGGACACCCTGATCGCCCGCGGCCGGGTCGACGAGGCCTGGACGCTGGCCAACGAGTTCGGCTTCCACCCGCCGTACCACGCCACCGCCATGGTGCTGCCGGACGCGGCCTCGCTGTACGGCAAGCTGCTGATCGCCATGAAGCGCCACGCGGGCGCGGCCGCCGCGCTCACCGAGGCCGGCGCCCAGCTGGAGATCCGCGGCTGGCGCAACACCGTCTGGGCGCCCTGGGCCGGGCACCTGGCCATCGCGATCGCGGACGACGAGCCCGAGCGCGCCCGCGGCTACGCCCAGAAGGCCGTCCGGGACGCGCGCGCCTTCGGCACCGCCTCGGCGATCGGCGGCGCGCTGCGGCTGCAGGCACAGGTCGAGAACGGAGAGCAGGCGGTCGAGCTGCTGGAGCAGGCCGTCGAGTACCTCGGGCAGTCCCCGGCCGGGTACGAGCACGCCGTCGCGATGGTCGACCTGGGCGCCGCGCTGCGCCGGGTCGGCCGGCTGGAGGACGCCCAGGAGTACCTGTACCAGGGCATCGAGCTGGCCCAGCACTGCTCGGCGGAGAAGCTGGTCGACCAGGCCCGGCGGGAGCTGGCCAACTACGGCCTGCGGCCCAACCGGCTGGAGAAGCGCGACTTCCGGGAGACGCTCAGCGGGCCCGAGTGGGAGGTCGCCAAGCGCGCCGCGCGGGGCGTGCCGCCGCAGCGGATCGCCGACGAGCTGGGGGTGCAGCTGAGCCTGGTCAACCGGCGGCTGGCCGCGGTCTACCGCAAGGCGGGCAGCGGGCCGGACGGTCTCGCCTCGGCGCTCGGGATGCAGGCCCAGCCGCGCGAGGAGCAGGGGGAGTAACGGAGGCCCGGGCGAGGGCGGCGGACGGGTGGCGCCCGGGCGGCGCGCGGAGGCGTGGGAGCGCTTCTGCTGCCGCCGTCCTCGCTAGGCTGACGGACACCACGGGGGCCGCGGCAGCGCCTCCTGACGGATGGACGGACCCGGAACCGGGCGGAGGCGGCGGCGCCGTCGCCAGTGAGGAGCAGGCATGGCGAGCGAGGCCACCGGCGTGCGGCATGAACCCCTCGACCCCTCGGGTGCGGGCGCCGCGATCCAGCGCTGGACGCTCTCCGCCGGCCCGTACGAGGCGAGCGTGCTCACCCTCGGCGCCACCCTGCACACCCTGAGCGCGCCGGACCGCAGCGGCCGCAGCGCCCAACTGCTGCTGTCCACCGATCAGTTGGCGCAGATCCTGGGCCCGGCCCGGCACTACGGCGCGGTGGTGGGCCGGTACGCCAACCGGATCGACCGCTCCGAGGTCACCATCGACGGCGAGGAGCACCCGCTCGCGCCGACCGGCGGCGGGCTCACCATCCACGGCGGGCCGGACGGCTTCGCCCAGCGGATGTGGGCGGCCGAGCCGATCGAGGGCGGGGTGCGGCTACGGCTGCACAGCCGAGACGGCGACCAGGGCTTCCCGGGCGCGCTGGACGTCACCGTCTCCTACACCCTGTCCAGCACCCCGGAGGGGGGCGGCGAGCTGGTGATCGCGTACCACGCGGTGACCAGCAAGCCGACGGTCGTCAACCTGACCAACCACGCCTACGTCAACCTCGCGGGTGAGGGCAACGGCGACGTCCTGGGCCACCTGCTCACCCTGGACGCCGACGAGTACACCCCGGCCGACGAGCGGCAGATCCCGTACGGGCGGACCGAGCCGGTGGCCGGCACGCCCTTCGACTTCACCGTGGCCACGCCGATCGGCAAGTCGGTGCACGACGAGCACCCGCAGCTGGCCGGGCCCGGCGGCTACGACCACAACTGGGTGCTGCGGGCCCGGCCGGCGGACGGCAGCCCGGCGCGGGCCGCGCTGCTGGAGGACCCGGTCAGCGGCCGCACCTTGGAGGTGCTGACCACCGAGCCGGGCATCCAGGTCTACACGGCGAACAAGTTCCAGGGCGCGGTCACCGGCGCGAGCGGGGTCCCGTACGGGCCGTTCGCCGGGATCGCGCTGGAGACCCAGCACTTCCCGGACTCCCCGCACCACCCGGCCTTCCCGAGCACCGTGCTGCGGCCGGGGGAGGAGTTCCGCTCGACCACGGTGCTGCGGCTGAGGACCAACTAGGCGTTCCGGCCGCGGCTCAGGTCCCGGCGCATGCTGAGCCGGGGCCAGCGGTCCAGGCCGTGCTCGGCCTCCTTGCGGCGGATCTCGCGCAGGCCCGGGGTCAGCTCCGCGTCGGCCAGTGGGCGGAAGCCGCAGCGGGCGTAGTAGGGGGCGTTCCAGGGGACGTCCGCGAAGGTGGTCAGGGTGAGCGCGGGGGTGTCGGCGCCCTCGTGCCCGGCGAGGTGGTCGATCAGGGCCCGGCCGATGCCCCGGCGGGCGTGGTCGGGGTGGACCGACACCTGTTCGATGTGCAGGGCGCCGTCCACCGGCTCGGCCAGCAGGTAGCCGGCGATCGTCCCGTCGGGGGCCTGCGCGACCAGGGCGACGCCGTGTTCCAGGTAGTGCGCCAGCTCCTCCGGGGCCGGGGGCTCGTCCTCGGCGACCTCCGGCATCCCGATCGCGGCGAAGGGGGCTCCGGCGGCGCGTTCCAGCTCGCTCAGCAGTGGCAGTTCGTCCTCGGTGACGGCTCTGATGCGCATGCGTCCAGTCTGCTGCAAGCGCCCTTCGGCCACGGACGGTGGTCCCGTCGGCCAGGCCGTAGCGGGGTGAAACGGACGAAGGCGGACATTGCTCCGCGCTGTCAACTACCGTGCGGCCACGTCCAGGACACGTGGATGTAACGATCGGCGTTTCTTGCAGAAACTTGCTGCAAGGACTTTCCGTCCCTCTTGCGCCGCTGTTAACTTCCTTCCCGAGCCCGACGGCAGCAAAGGTGCGGTCGGCACGAGGCAGCCATTATGCGCCTGTCTCCGAACATCTCGGGCACCCCCACCCTCCCAAGGAGTTCTCATGCGGCGTGGCATCGCGGCCTCTGCCCTCGTTGTGGCCCTCGCGGTCTCGATGGCTGCCTGTGGCAGCAGTGGCGGCTCCGGTTCGGACGGCAAGGCCGACGGCCCCGTCACCATCACGTACTGGGACACCTCCAACGCCACCAACGAGGCTCCGAACTACCAGGAGCTGGCCAAGAAGTTCGAGGCCGCCAACCCGAACATCAAGGTCAACTTCGTCAACGTGCCGTTCGACCAGGCGCAGAACAAGCTGCAGACCGCCATGGGGGCCAAGGGCGCGCCGGACGTGTTCCGCTCCGAGGTCGGCTGGACCGCCGCCTTCGCCAAGGCCGGCTTCCTGGAGCCGCTGGACGGCACCCCGGCCGCCGCCGACACCTCCACCTTCCAGCCCAGCCTGATCCAGCAGGCCAAGTACGAGGGCAAGCTGTACGGCGTGCCGCTGGTGACCGACACCCTGGGCCTGCTCTACAACAAGGAGCTGTTCGCCAAGGCCGGCATCACCGAGGCGCCGAAGACCTGGGACGAGCTCAAGACCGACGCCGCCGCCGTCAAGGACAAGGCCGGCGTGGACGGCTTCTGGCTGAAGGCCGCGGACGGCTACTACGCGATGCCGTTCCTGTTCGGCGAGGGCACCGACACCGTCGACGCCGCCGGCAAGAAGGTCACCGTCGCCTCGCCGGAGGCCGTCAAGGCCGTCGAGACCTACAAGTCGATGTTCACCGCGCCGGGCATGGCCAAGGCCGACGTCACCACCGACGCCTACGCGCACATGATGGACGCCTTCAACAGCGGCAAGGTCGCGGCGATCATCCAGGGCCCCTGGGAGATCACCAACATCTACAAGGGCTCCGCCTTCGCCGACAAGAACAACCTCGGCATCGCCGCCGTCCCGGCCGGCTCCAGTGGCAAGGCCGGCGCCCCCACCGGCGGCCACAACATCGCCGTCTACGCCGGTGCCGACAAGGCGCACAAGGCCGCCGCCGAGAAGTTCGCCGCCTTCATGACCTCGGCCGAGAGCGAGGCCTTCATCGCGCAGAAGAACTCCACCCTGCCGACCCGCTCCGACGCCTTCACCGCCGACGTCAAGGCCGACCCGGGCATCGCCGGCTTCCAGGGCATCCTGAGCAGCGCCAAGCCGCGCCCCGAACTGCCCGAGTACAGCTCGCTGTTCGCCTCGCTCGGCGAGAACCTGGGCAAGTCCCTCCAGGGCACCAGCACCCAGGACGCGCTGAACACCGTCGCCACCGACTACGCCAAGCTCCTGCCGGGCTTCGCCAAGTAGTCCCCGCGCCCGGCCTGCCGACCGTACGGCAGGCCGGGCCGTCGGCTCCCCCGAGAATCCCCCCGAGAAGGTGTGAACGATGTCAGTCGCCGTGCAGGGCGCCACCGGCAAGGGCAGCCGGGAGCGCGATCAGCGTCCGGGCCTGCTGGAACGCCTCAAGCGCTCCTACGCCAAGCACTGGTACGCCTACGCGATGATCGCCCCGGTCGTGCTGGTGCTCGGCGTCCTGGTGTTCTACCCGCTCGTCCAGGGCATCTGGCTGACCCTCACCGACGCCAACAGCCTCAATGTCGCCCGCAAGATCGGCGTCAACGAGATCCCGGCCAGCTACCAGTACATCGGCTTCCACAACTACGCCGACATCCTCTGGGGTCCCGGCTCGTACGACCGGTTCTGGTCCCACTTCGTGTGGACCATCGCCTGGACGGTCATCTGCGTCTGCCTGCACTACACCCTCGGCCTCGGCCTCGCCGTCCTGCTCAACAAGAAGCTGCGCGGGCGCGCCGCCTACCGGATGCTGCTCATCCTCCCGTGGGCCGTGCCGACCTTCGTCACCGTCTTCTCCTGGCGCCTGATGCTCTCCGACGGCGGCGTCGTCAACACCATGCTCTCCGCCCTGCACCTGCCCGAGCCCGGCTGGCTCACCGACCCGTGGGCGCAGAAGGCGGCCGCGATCCTGGTCAACACCTGGGCCGGCGTGCCGTTCATGATGATCTCGCTGCTCGGCGGCCTGCAGTCGATCCCGGCCGAGCTGTACGAGGCCTCCGAGATGGACGGTGCCACCCGCTGGCAGCAGTTCCGCCACATCACCCTGCCCGGGCTGCGCACCGTCTCCTCCACCGTCGTGCTGCTCGGCGTGATCTGGACCTTCAACCAGTTCAACGTCATCTTCCTGCTCTTCGGCTCCGGCGCCCCCGACGCCCAGCTGCTGGTCACCTGGGCCTACCGACTCGGCTTCGGCCAGATCCCCCGGGACTACGCGCAGTCCGCCGCCTACGGCGTGATCCTGCTGTCCATCCTGATCGTCTTCACCGCCTTCTACCGGCGCTGGCTCGCCCGCAACGAGCAGGCCAACGGCTGAGGCCCCGGACCCAGTTGACCCACGAAGGCAGGTAACCCCGATGAGCACCACCACCGAACGCCCCGCCGCCGCGGCGACCGCGGCCCCGGCCGCCCGGCCCGCGAAGTTCCGGCCGCGCGGCGAGAGCAGCCCGCTGTCCAAGGCGCTGTCCCACGGCGTCCTGATCCTGGCCAGCCTGATCGCGCTGTTCCCGGTCGGCTGGATCCTCTTCGTCTCGCTCGGACCGGACAAGACCGACTACCTCCACCCCGGCCAGATCTTCGGCAAGCTCACGCTGTCGAACTACCAGCACGTGCTGGGCGACACCGACTTCTTCACCTGGTTCGGCAACGCCCTGCTGGTCTCCGGCGTCACCACCGTGTTCGGCGTCATGCTCGCCGCCACCACCGGCTACGCCGTGTCCCGGATGAAGTTCCCCGGGCACAAGCCGCTGATGTGGTCGCTGCTGGTCACCCAGATGTTCCCGATCGCGGTGCTGATCGTGCCGATGTACACGATGCTCTCCGAACTCGGCCTGCTGGACAGCTACACCGGCCTGATCCTGGTCTACTCGACCACCACCGTGCCGTACTGCGCCTGGCTGCTGAAGGGCTACTTCGACACCATCCCGGTGGAGATCGACGAGGCCGGCCGGGTCGACGGGCTCAGCCCGTTCGGCACCTTCTGGCGGCTGGTGCTGCCGCTCGCCCGCCCGGGCCTGGCGGTCGCCGCCTTCTACTCCTTCCTCACCTACTGGGCCGAGGTGCCCTTCGCCTCCACCTTCATGCTCAGCTCCGACAAGTACACGCTGGCCGTCGGCCTGCAGAGCTTCGTCAGCGAGCACGACGCCCAGTGGAACCTGATGGCCGCGACCGCCGTGCTGATCGCGATCCCGTCCGCGGCCTTCTTCTACCTGGTGCAGCGTCACCTGGTCACCGGCCTGACCGCCGGCGCCTCCAAGTCGTAACGCTCCACGAAGTCCCAGCACTTCGCGAGGCCCTTGCGTTCCTCGAAGACACAGCGCTCCCCGCTCCTCTAGTCCCCAAGGGATACCGTCCATGACCCAGAACCTGGCCGACACCTCCCGGCCTGCCGCCGACACCGCTCACGAGGCGAACGTCAGCGCGTCCAGAGGCTGGTGGCGGGACGCGGTCATCTACCAGGTGTACCCGCGCAGCTTCGCCGACTCCAACGGCGACGGCATGGGCGACCTGCCGGGCATCCGCAGCCGCCTGCCGTACCTGCGCGACCTCGGCGTGGACGCCGTCTGGCTCTCCCCGTTCTACGCCTCGCCGCAGGCGGACGCGGGCTACGACGTCGCCGACTACCGTGCGGTGGACCCGATGTTCGGCACCCTGCTGGACGCCGACGCTCTGATCCGGGACGCCCACGGGCTGGGGCTGCGGATCATCGTCGACCTCGTGCCCAACCACTCCTCGGACCAGCACGAGTGGTTCCAGCGCGCCCTGCGTGAGGGCCCCGCGTCCCCGCTGCGCGACCGCTACCACTTCCGCCCCGGCAAGGGCGAGAACGGCGAACTGCCGCCCAACGACTGGGAGTCCATCTTCGGCGGCCCGGCCTGGACCCGCACCGAGAACCCGGACGGCACCCCCGGCGACTGGTACCTGCACCTGTTCGCCCCCGAGCAGCCCGACTTCAACTGGGAGAACCCGGCCGTCGCCGACGAGTTCCGCTCGATCCTGCGGTTCTGGCTCGACATGGGCGTGGACGGCTTCCGCATCGACGTCGCCCACGGCCTGGTCAAGGCCCCCGGACTGCCCGACCTCGGCGGCGCCGACCAGCTCAAGCTGCTCGGCAACGACGTCATGCCGTTCTTCGACCAGGACGGCGTGCACGAGATCTACCGCAGCTGGCGCAAGATCCTCGACGAGTACCCGGGCCAGCGGATCGGCGTCGCCGAGGCCTGGACCCCGACCGTCCAGCGCACCGCCAACTACGTCCGCCCCGACGAGCTGCACCAGGCCTTCAACTTCCAGTACCTGGGCACCGATTGGGACGCCACCGCGCTGCGCGAGGTGATCGACCTGTCGCTCGACTCGATGCGCCCGGTCGACGCCCCCACCACCTGGGTGCTGTCCAACCACGACGTCACCCGGCACGCCACCCGCTTCGCCAACGAGCCGGGCCTGGGCACCCAGATCCGCACCCCCGGCGACCGTTCGCTGGGTCTGCGCAGGGCCCGCGCCGCCACCCTGCTGATGCTCGCGCTGCCCGGCTCCGCCTACGTGTACCAGGGCGAGGAGCTCGGCCTGCCGGACGTCACCGACCTGCCGGACGAGGTCCGCCAGGACCCGTCCTTCTTCCGTCAGGCCGGCCAGGACGGCTACCGCGACGGCTGCCGCGTCCCGATCCCGTGGTCCGGCACCGAGGCCCCGTACGGCTTCGGACCGGTGGCGGGCGGGCCGTCCTGGCTGCCGCAGCCGGCCGAGTGGGCCGCGCTCAGCGTCGAGGCGCAGACCGGCGACCCGACCTCCACCCTGGAGCTGTACCGCAGCGCGCTGGCCGTCCGCCGTGCGCAGCCCGACCTGGGCGCCGGTACCGAGGTCGAGTGGCTGGACGCCCCCGAGGGCACCCTGGCCTTCCGCCGCGGCTCCTTCGTCTGCACCGTGAACACCACCGGCGAGCCGGTGCGGATAGCGGCGCCCGGTCGACTGCTGCTCGGCTCGACCGAACTCGTGGTGGACGGCGGCGAGACGATGCTCGCTCCGGACAGCACCGGTTGGTGGGCGGTCTGACGTGGGTGCAATAGGCTCTGGGCCCGTGACTACGGCGCGACTCTCAGACATCGCGGCGCAGGCGGGGGTCAGCGAAGCCACCGTCTCCCGCGTACTCAACGGCAAGGCGAACGTCTCCGCCGCGACCCGGCAGACCGTGCTGGCGGCGCTCGACGTGCTCGGCTACGAGCGGCCGACCCGGCTGCGCCAGCGCAGCGCCGGGCTGATCGGGCTGATCACGCCGGAGCTGAGCAATCCGATCTTCCCCGCGCTGGCGCAGGTGATCGAGCAGGTGCTCAGCCGGCACGGCTACACCCCGGTGCTGTGCACCCAGACGCCGGGCGGGTCCACCGAGGACGAACTGGTCGAGATGCTGGTCGACCGGGGCGTGGCGGGCATCGTCTTCGTCTCCGGGCTGCACGCCGACAGCACCGCCGACCACGACCGCTACGCCCGGCTGGCCGGGCGTAGAGTGCCGTTCGTGCTGATCAACGGCTACAGCGAGCGGATCGACGCGCCGTTCATCTCGCCGGACGACCGGGCCGCGATGTGGATGGCCGTCCAGCACCTGGCCGAACTCGGGCACGAGCGGATCGGGCTGGCGGTCGGGCAGCGGCGGTACGTGCCGGTGCTGCGCAAGATCGAGGGCTTCACGGCCGCGATGCGCGAGGTGCTCGGGCGCAGCCAGGAGGAGGCGGAGGAGCTCGTCCACCACACGCTGTTCAGCGTGGAGGGCGGGCACGCGGCGGCCGGTGCGCTGCTCGACAAGGGCTGCACGGCGATCGTCTGCGGGAGCGACATGATGGCGCTCGGGGCGATCCGGGCTGTGCGGCAGCGCGGGCTGTCGGTGCCGCAGGACGTGTCGGTGGTCGGCTTCGACGACTCGCCGCTGATCGCCTTCACCGAGCCGCCGTTGACTACGATCCGCCAGCCGGTCGAGGCGATGGCCACGGCGGCGGTGGACGCGCTGCTGGAGGAGGTCGGCGGGAACGCCGCCCAGCGCGGGGAGTTCATGTTCCAGCCGGAGCTGGTGATGCGCGGGTCCACCGGGGCCTGCTCGCGCTGACCCCCGGTACCGGATGGCGGTACTCAACTGACGGGCCCCGGAGGGCGGTTGCTCTCCGGGGCCCGTCGGCGTGCGGTTGCTCGACCGTGCTGTTCGGTCAGCCATCCTGGACGGCGGGGCGGTCGGCGGTGAGCCGGTGGCCGTCGGCCGCGTCGCCGGTCCGGGTCTCGGTGCGGCGGCCGCGGGCCAGGTAGTCACGCAGGATCAGTTCGACCGCGTCCTGCGGGCTTTTGGTGCCGGAGAGCAACATCGCGTCTATCGCGAGGTTCGCGTCGAGCGTGATGGTGACCTGGGCCATGGTGACTCCTCCTCGGGTGCAGAGCAGGAGTATGTCGGTCGGGGCGGGGTTTCACCATGCGAATACGCCGGAACCCCCGGGGAGGAGCGACCAGACTCTCCCTGGGGGTGGCGGGTGGTCAGCGTTCGGATGACGGCTGACAGATGTTGAAATCTGTTATCTGAAATCTGTTACCTGTCAGCTGTTATCTGTTGTCCGTCAGCTGTGGGCCCGTGGGTTGTGGGCGTGTGGGCCCGTGGGTCGTTGTTCAGACCCGGCCGGCGAAGTCCGGGGCCCAGTTGGCGATGGTCTGCTCGCGCACGCCCGAGCTCGGGTTGGCCGCCTCGACGTACTTGCCGCCGCCGATGTAGATCGCGACGTGGTACACGCCGGAGTTCTGGCCGTTGTTCGACCAGAACAGCAGGTCGCCCGGCTGCAGGCTGTCCAGCGAGACGTGGGTGCTGGCGGCGGCCTGGTCGGCGGCGACGCGCGGGATGTTGATGCCCGCGGCGCGCAGCGCGGCCTGGGTCAGGCCGGAGCAGTCCCAGCCGCCGTTGCCGGTGCCGCCGTAGACGTAGGCCTGGCCGACCTTGGACTCGGCGAAGGACACCGCGGCGGCCAGGCTGCCGGTGGCGGCCTGGGCAGCCGGCTTGGCAGCCGGCTTCGAGGCCTGGGTCTGAGCGGTCGGCTTGGCGTTCACGGCACCGCCGTTCGCGGCCTGGCCGGCCTTCTGGGAGCGGTTGAACCAGCCGAAGTCGGAGCCGGAGGTGGACGAGGAGGACTTGTCGGCCTGGGCCTTGTCGCCGTCACCGAAGGTCAGGTGCTGGCCCGGGTAGATGGTGTCCGGGCCCTCGGTCAGGGTGGCGCGGTTGAGGTCGTACAGGTGCTGCCAGCCGCCCTGGACGTTGTTCTTCTCGGCGATCGAGGAGAGCCAGTCGCCCTCGACGACGGTGTAGTCGCCGCTCCCGGCCTGGGCCTGGCGCTTCTGCGCCCAGTCACTCTTAGCGGAGCTGGTGGAGGACTGCGCCTGCTCCTGGGCGGGCGCGGCCGGCTTGGCGGGCGCCGCGGCCGGGGCCTGGTTCTGCGCGGGCTTGGCGGCCGTGCCGGCGGAGGTGTCGACGGCGGCCGGG
This sequence comes from Kitasatospora sp. NPDC023118, assembly GCF_055560875.1. Classification (NCBI taxonomy): domain Bacteria; kingdom Bacillati; phylum Actinomycetota; class Actinomycetes; order Kitasatosporales; family Streptomycetaceae; genus Kitasatospora; species Kitasatospora sp. NPDC023118. The sequence goes on along the minus strand of NZ_JBVHHW010000010.1, from coordinate 16,697 downwards.
GCGCCGCCCTTGGTCAGGCCGGCCTGGACCGAGCAAACGGGCCAGGCGCCCGGGCCCTGCGAGGCGAGGACCTTCTCGGCGATGGCGATCTGCTGGTCCTTGGTGGCCTGGTTGGCCTGCGGGGCGTACGCGGTACCGCCGAAGGCGGCCCAGGTGCTGGAGGTGAACTGCAGGCCGCCGTAGAAGCCGTTGCCGGTGTTGATGCTCCAGTTGCCGCTGCTCTCGCACTGGGCGACCTTGTCCCAGGTGGCGACGGGGGCGGCGTTGGCGGTGCCGGTGGTGAGGCACGGGATGGTGAGACCGACGCCCGCGACGCCGATGGCGGCGATCACGCGACGGGTACGGCCGGACAGGCGGGTGCCGTTGGTGGGCAGCATGAAGACGCGGTCCTCTCCCACGCCTGCGAGGTGAGCTGTCGGATTCGGGCTGGAGTTGCCCGGCCGCGCTGTGGACGCGGCTTCACCCCTAGCCCTGGACCGTTCCGAGGAGCGGCCCGGGGCGACTTACCTGTGGTTCCCCCGCTCCTGCCGTGGTGCGTTTTCGCGCTGCCAGGACATCCGACGGCAGGACTCGGCGTTGCGGATGAACTGGGTCCGTGTGGTCACGAACGGGGAGCACGTTAAGCAGACTTAAGTTCAAACTGCAAATATCTGTGACGCGCATCACGGTTTAGTGGAAACTGCCGAATTGGACACGAATCATGATCGTAAATGATCGTTTTTCGGCAATGCGGCTGTGGATTCCCGCAATTGTCTCCGCTTCAGAAGTGGGGTGACGGAGTGTAGAGGCGCGCAGCGGCGCGGCGGTCGCGCCGGGGGAGTGGTCACGAGTCGAGCGCCGGAATGCACGCCCGGCATTTCCCTTCAAAAAGTGACAGAACGGACATTGCGCTCCATCTCTCCTGTAACTCCCAAAACTCCCGTAACTCCTGTAATTCCCGTACCTGGACAAGGTGCAGGGCGAGCCGGAGGCGGACGAGGGTGGGTGGAGGAGCGGCGGAAAGGGCGAGCCGCAGGGCGGGCCGGCGCAAGCCGAAGGGCCCGGAACACAGTCGTTCCGGGCCCTCGGACGCGGGAATGCGGGACGGCGGTCGCAGGCCGTCCGCTAGGCCTCCACGGGCCCCTGGGCGGCCGCGTGGGCGCCGCGGGAGCCCTCCTCGGCCCCGGCGGCGGCCGCGGCCTCCGCTTCGGCCCGGGCCAGCTCCTCCGGCGTCGGCGTCGGCAGCGCAGCCAGGTAGGTGGAGGCGATCAGCTGGCCGACGGTCGGGTAGGCGCCGAGCGGCGCGGCCGACGGGCAGCCGGTCTCCTCGGCGGCCGTGGCGAGCAGCTCCGAGTCGGCCTCGGGCCCGATCACCAGCGGGGCCAGCGCCGGGCGCTGGGAGCCGGTCTCCTTGAGGTGGTTGACGGCGTCGGCCACCGAGCCGGGGACGTCGAGCGCCGCGGCGACGACCGGGACGGCCAGTCGGGCGGCCAGCAGCACGCCGGTGATGCCGGCCGCGGCGGCCGCGTCCTCGCCGCCGACGGTGGTCAGGACCACGCCGTCCGCGGCGGTCGCGATGGCGAACAGCCGGGCCCGGTCGGCCCTGGCCAGCCCGGCCTCGGACAGCCGCACGTGCACGGCCTCGGCCAGCAGCGGGTGCGGGCCCAACGTGTCGGTGACGGTCGCGCCGTACTCGGCGGCGAGGGCGTGAAGCCCGGTCAGGAAGTCGTGCGGCCCGGGCACCAGCGGCACCACGACCGGCGCCGCCAGGCCGGCCTCGGCGGCCTCGGCCAGCAGCTCGGCGACGGTGCGGTCGTCCCCGGCCTCGCCCTCGGCGCCGCCGGTCGGGAGGTAGCCGACCGCGGCCTGGACGCCGGCGTGCTCGCTACGGACGATCGAGAGCAGTTCCTCGACGACCGAGCGGGACTCGGGCCCGGCGGTCGCGGGTACGGCGAGCACCAGGGCCGGCGAGCCGGTGCGGATCTCGGGGCGCTCGGGACGGCGGTGGCGCCCCCGCGCACGGGAGCCTGGAGTGCGGACGGGCAGTGGCGCGCCCGGGATGGCTGCGGTGCTCATGCCGGAGATCGTAGGACATCGGCCCGCCAGGCCTGCAGTCGGCTGCCGTACGGGTTTCGGGTGGTCACGGTGCGAAGGTCGTGTCTCCGCCGTCCCGGTCCGGGCGGTTTACCTACAATCCGGACATTCCTCGCCCAACCCCTGCGTGGATGCCCGTGGTTGCCTCGACGTGTCCCGTGGGGCGTCGCGTTGCACCTGTGGCGCGTGAGATGTCTCACAGTCGGAGGGTGGCCTGACGGAGCGTCACGGCGGCGCGACTCCCGGCATTCGAAGATCAACATTCAGCGGGGGGCTGCTCACGGCCGGTTATCGAAAGCTCGTCGATTCAGTTGGCTATGTCCGTTTACGTACCGTCAGGAGAAGGGTCCGTGAAGAGTTCGAGGCCGCCGGCAAAAGGCCTCGTGCACCTGCAATGTCCCGTGCTGATGCACGTGCACTGCGGCTATCATCGCGTCAAGTGAGGCGTTGTGCCGGACCGGTACGGGGCCGGTCCGTTCGTTCGACGGTGCCGGGGCGCCGCGCTGGACGACAACTCCGGAGCTCTTCGGGAGACTTCTATGCACGACTCGCAGGACACGCACGGCTCGAACCACACCTACAACGGGATGGCCGCCGCCGACCTCAAGGGGGTGGTCTGGCAGAAGAGCCGGCACAGCAACTCCCAGGGCAACTGCGTCGAGTTCGCGGCCCTGCCCGGCGGCGACGTGGCGATGCGCAACTCGCGCTTCCCGGACGGTCCGGCGCTCATCTACACCCGGGCCGAGATCGCCGCCCTGCTGCTGGGGGCCAAGGACGGGGAGTTCGACCACCTGGCGGTCTGACCGGTCGCCGCTTCACCATCGGGGGGCCGTCGTGGGTGCTGACACCACGACGGCCTTTGTCTTTTCTCCGCGGGCGTTCCCGCGGGTGGGGCCGGGCCGGGTCGTGCCTGGCCGGGGCCTGTAACGCGCGGGCCGGGGTCTCCAGCGCGCGGGCCGGGTCCTGTGGCGCGCAGGGCCGGGCGCGTAGCGCACGGGTCGGAGTGCCCGGCGCGGGGTGCCGGTGCCGGAGGCGGTCCGGCGTCGAAGGGTCTGAGGGGCTGGCGGAAGGGTCCCGGGTGTGGCTCTCCCGGGTCGTCCCCAAGCCGGCCGCGCGCCGCACGGCGCTAGGCCGAGCGCCGGTGCCGTCCACCGATTTCGACACGTCCGTCGAGTCCGCCGCCGTGGGCCGGCTCCGCCTCGAACATGGCCCAGACCACCTTGCCGCTGCCCAGCGGGTGCCAGCCCCAGGAGCGGCTGAACGACTCCACCAGGTGCAGCCCCCGGCCGGATTCGGCGACGAAGTCCGCCTCCCGGGCGATCGGTCCGATGCTGCTCGGATCGCTCACCGCGCAGACCACCTGGGGTGCGCGGTGCACCAGGCTTATTCGGATCGGCAGCCGTCCCTCCTTGGTCGGCTGTATGGGAAAGTCGTACTCGCCCGGGCAGCCGCCCGACGGGTCGGGCCGTGTGCCGATCGCATGCCGGAGCGCGTTGGTCACGAGTTCCGAGGCCACCAGCGCGACATCGTCGAACAGCTCCATCAGGCCCCAGCGCTGAAGAGCGGTCCGGGCGAAGTCGCGCGCGGTTCTCACGGCTTCGAAGCGAGGAGCGAGCGTACAGGTGACCACATGGGGGTCAACCGCCAAAGCCGTACCGGTGCTCATGAAGAGCTCCTCCCATAACGGGGCGGACACGGCTGGACCCGCCGGGGTCATGCCGGTCACCTCCGACTCGCTCGGCCGCTCGGCCGCCCCCTCGACCAGGCGCGCGCGCACTCGAACGCCCGATGGCGCGGGGGGGCGCCGCCGGGTCGGTGCACGGAGTCGCGCGTGGGGTCGACGCGGAGCCCGCGGGATTGCCAGGGATGTGCAGGTGCACGTGCACCATGGTGGTGTGCGCTCACTGCAGATGCAAGAGTCGATTCACGTGCAGTCGCACTATTGGCATATGCAAGCGCCGGATGCACGTGCATCCTGGTGTGCGGAGTGCAGAACTGATAGGAACATCCGTCAGTATCGGCACCGTGAGCGCTCAACTGATGGCAGACTGTGCGCTGTTTGCTCTAGGTGGAGGTTTCGACCGCATGACCACAGTTCAGCCGGGCGGCGGCTCGATGGTCCGCCGGATCCTCCTCGGCTCCCAACTGCGCCGCTTGCGCGAGGCGCGCGGCATCACCCGTGAGGACGCGGGCTACGCGATCCGCGCCTCCGAGTCCAAGATCAGCCGCATGGAGCTCGGCCGCGTCAGCTTCAAGGAGCGCGACGTCGCCGACCTGCTCAGCCTGTACGGCGTGGATGACGGCCTGGAGCGGGAGGCCCTGCTCGGGCTGGTCCGCGAGGCCAACAAGTCCGGCTGGTGGCACAGCTTCAACGACGTGCTGCCGGGCTGGTTCCAGACCTACGTGGGACTGGAGGAGGCCGCCCAGCTGATCCGCACCTACGAGGTGCAGTTCATCCCCGGACTGCTGCAGTCCGAGGAGTACGCACGGGCGGTTTTCGGCCAGAGTCGGCCGGTCATCAGCGAGGAGGAGGTCGAGCGGCGGGTCAGCCTCCGTCTGCGCCGCCAGAAGCTGCTGACCGAGGGCGCCAACCCGCGCCTGTGGGCGGTGATCGACGAGGCGGCGCTGCGCCGGCCGGTCGGCGGGCCCAAGGTGATGCGCGGTCAGGTGCAGTACCTGATCGACGTCGCCGAGCAGGCCAACGTGGTGATCCAGGTCATGCCGTTCCGCTTCGGCGCGCACGCCGGTGAGTCCGGCGCGTTCACCATCCTGCGCTTCCCGGAGCAGGACCTCGCGGACGTGGTCTACCTGGAGCAGCTCACCAGCGCGCTCTACCTGGACAAGCGGGACGACGTCGACGCCTACATCCAGGTCATGGAACGGCTCTGCGTGGACAGCCTCACGCCCGAGCGCACCATAGACCTGCTGGCCTCGATCCTGAAGGAACGCTGAGTTCCTGCCCGGCGGGGCCGCTCAGGCCCCACCGCAGCAGGTCGCAAGCCGAGTGACCGCCCAGCCGCCCACCCGCCGTCAGCCGCGGGCCGGCGGCCGTTCGCGTTCCGGCGGCAGCGCCTGCGGCGGGCAGCCCAGCTCCCAGGGCAGGTCGTAGCGGCGGAACAGGTCGGCCCGGATCGGTGCCAGCGGGATCTCCGCGCCCGGCAGCAGCACGCCGATGCAGCCGCCCATCAGCGCGCTGCGCAGCACCGCGTGCTCGGCCGCCGGGTCCGGCGCGCCCCAGTCGTGCAGCAGGCCCTGGAGGATGGCGCCGAGCTGCTGCTGCTCCGGGTCCTGGACGAAGGCGCCGGTGTCCGGGTCGAGGATCAGTGCCAGGTGCGAGCGCATCACCCGCGGGTGGTCCAGTGCCAGCGCGAGGACGGCGTCGATGGCGCGGGCCAGCCGGGCCTCGGGCGAGGCGTCCGGCGGCAGTTCGGCCAGTGCGCCGGACAGCGCCTGGTGCATCATCCGGTGCGTCGCGGACTGCATCAGCAGCCGTTTGCCGTCGAAGTAGTACGAGAGCAGGCCGCGGGCGAGCCCGGCCCGCTCGGCGATGTCGGTCAGCGTGGTGCCCGCGTAACCGCGCTGGTCGACCAGCTCGACGGTGGCCCGCATGATGCGTCGGCGGGAGCGTTGCCGCATCTCCTCATTGACCGAATCCCCGCGAGGTGCCATCGTGTCTGCTCCGAACGTTCGTTGGCTCCCAGTCAATATACTTGCGGAGCCGGCAGCCGCGCCGTGGAACCCGTGCCCCGACGGGTGCTGCCCGCGCGGCCGGGTACGAAGACGGCCGGCTCCACCAGCACGGGGGTTTGGTGGAGCCGGCGCCAGCAGCCGACGACCAGGGGTCGGTCGTGGGCGAGGGCCAGTGCGGGTCAGTGCTCGGTCAGGACTCCGGTCCGGGCCGTGGTCGGCCCGACAGGCGGATAATCATAATCCGGAACCGACACGGGAGTTGTCCGGCGCCGGTCCACCAGGGCGCCCACCGCGGCGACCAGCAGGCCGACCAGCGCGACCGCGGTGACGAAGACGAGCGCCGGCCGGTAGCCGTCCAGCTGGGCCTGCGGGCTGTCGCCGCCCGCGCTGCCTGCCGTGATCATCGCGGTCGCCCCGGCCAGCACCACGGCGGTGCCGACCTGGATCGCGGTGTTCACCAGGCCCGAGGCCAGGCCCTGCTCCTCGTCGGCCACGCCGTTGGTGGCGGCGATGTTCACCGAGGGGAAGGCGAGCGCGAAACCCACGCCGAGCAGCAGCATCGAGGGCAGCACCAGGACCGGGTAGGAGCTGTGCTCGTCCAGGCGCAGGAACAGGGCGAAGGCGGCGACAAGAGCCAGCAGGCCGATCGGCAGTAGCCGGCCGGTGCCGAAGCGGTCCACGATCGGGCCCATGAACGGCGCCGAGAGCGCGATGAACGCGCCGGCCGGCAGCAGTCCCAGGGCCATCTGCAGGGCCGACCAGCCGAGCAGGTGCTGCAGGTAGAGGGTCACGACGAACTGGAAGCCGCCGTACGCGCCGGTCATCGCGAAGGCGACCACGTTGGCCCGGGCGACGGAGCCGTTGCGGAAGATGCCCAGCCGGACCAGCGGGTGGGCGGTACGGCTCTCGATCAGCAGGAAGACGGCGGCCAGCGCGATCACCACAGCCATCGAGCCGAGGGTGCGCAGGCTCAGCCAGCCGGCGCCCTGGGCCTCGGTGACGGTGAACACCAGCAGCAGGACGGTCGTGGTGCCGGTGATCGCGCCGAGCACGTCGTAGCCGCCCTTGGCGGGCTCCTCGGTCTGGCGGGGAAGCAGGCGGACGGCGAACGCCAGGGCGAGCAGCGCGACCGGGACGGGCATCAGGAAGGTCCAGCGCCAGCCGACCGAGGTGAGCAGGCCGCTCAGCACCAGGCCGAGGGAGAAGCCGCTGGCCCCGCAGGTGGTGTAGATGGACAGCGCCCGGTTGCGGGCCGGGCCCTCGGCGAAGGTCGTGGTGATGATCGAGAGGCCGGCCGGGGCGGTGAAGGCGGCGCTGACGCCCTTGAGGAAGCGGGCCGCGATCAGCAGGCCGCCGTCGTCGACCAGGCCGCCGACCAGCGAGGCGGCGGCGAAGGCGGACAGGGCGACCAGGAAGACCCGGCGCCGGCCGAGCAGGTCGGCGGCGCGTCCGCCGAGCAGCAGCAGGCCGCCGTAGCCGAGCACGTAGCCGGAGACCACCCACTGCAGGGTGGAGGTCGAGAGGTGGAGCTCGGAGCCGATGGAGGGGAGGGCGACGCCCACCATCGAGACGTCCAGGGCGTCCAGGAACATGGCGGCGCAGAGCACGATCAGGGTGCCCCAGAGGCGGGGTGTCCAGTTCAGCCCGCTGGTTGACGGGGCGTCGGGTGACGTGACGGTCTCGGTGGTCATGAGGAGGACAGTACATGCACATGCATTCAATGCAAGTGAATAAGATGTGAACGCATAAGTTTCCGATGCGCGTGCTAGGGTGGCGGCGTGGCTGAACTCGACCCCCGAGTGCTCGATTCGCCGGCGGAGGCCGGCCTCGTCGCGGAATGGCGCGAGCTGCTGGCCCGCCATGCCGCCACCGCCTGCCTGCTCGACCGCGAGCTGGGCGACAAGTACGGGCTGGGCATGAGTGAGTTCGAGGTGCTGGAACGCCTGGTGGAGGGGTGTGAGGCGGAGGGTCGCCACGCGCTGCGGGTGGCCGAGCTGGCGCCCACCGTCCATCTGAGCCAGAGCGCGTTGTCCCGGCTGATCGCCCGGCTGGAGAAGAGTGGACTGGTCACCCGGGCCATGTGCGAGAGCGACCGGCGGGCCATCATGCTGACCCTGACCGAGGCCGGACGGGAGCGCTACGAGCAGGCCAGGCCGCTCCACCGCGAGGTGCTCGGACTGACCCTCGGCGGGCCGCTCGGGCCGGTCTGTGGGGAGCCTGCCGCGGCTGACCCCGGGGGAGGCTCGTTGGGTGTGGAACCCTCGGCAAGCTGACTCGGCGTCAACCCATCGATCGGAGCAGGGAGTTGAGCCCGGGGGCGACGGCCAGCAGGACGGCCGCGGCGGGCGCGGCGAGGGCGAACAGGGTGAGCCGCAGCCGGTGCGGGACGGACAGCCGCGGGCGGCCCGCGAGCAGCCGGTCGACCCGCTTCGGGGACTGCGCCAGGCCGGGCGGGCAGGAGCCGAACACCCCGCGGTCCAGGTTGAGTTCGGCCAGCGCGAGGGCGGTGGTGTGCCGGCCGTGACGTCGCGCGGCGCGGTCGTCGGCCGCCAGCTCGATCAGCTCCGCCACCTGGTCCCGGAAGGCGCTGAACACGCCGACGCCGGGGAAGCCGGAGGCGAGCGCCTGGGCGAACTGCTGGAGCAGGTGGTGCCGGGCCCGGACGTGGCCGCGCTCATGGCTCAGCACGGCCGCCAGCTCCCGGTCGGTGAGCTGCTGGAGGGCGCCGGTGGTGACCACCAGGCGGGAGTCCGGTCCGGGCAGCGACCAGGCTTCGGGGCGAACGTTCTCCAACACCACCAGTCGCTCCCGACGGCTCCGGGCGGCTGCGATCGCCTCGGGCAACTCCGGTGCGCGGGTCGTCAGTTGGGCGTGTCGACGGTCGCGCAGCGCCTTGGCCGTACGGGCTTCGCGGGTGAGCGCCAGCACCGTCTGCAGGGCGCCGGCCGCCAGCACCACGGCGCAAAGCCGGCCCCAGCCCTCGGCGTCCTGCAGGCCGTACGCGGCCTCCACGCCGTGCGGGGCGCCTGCGAACACCAGGGCGCGCAGCTCGGGCATGGCGGCGGAGGCGGCGAGGACCAGACCTAGTGCGCAGCACAGCAGCACGGCCACCACCAGGCACTGCCACACCAGCAGCGCCAGCACGGGTTCGCGCTCCACCCAGCGGGCCCGGGCCAGCCGGCGGGGCGCGACGGTCGAGAGCAGCAGTCCGAGCAGCAGCAGGCCGATCAGGGTGGTCATCCCAAGGGCTCCCCGAGTGCGCAGGGAACGCGACAATGCGCTCCCCGCCAACCTATGCGCTGGCGACGCCCGGTGGAACGGCTTTCGGCCGGCCAGTGACCAACGCCACGCGTGGGTGCGGCGCTTGGGCGGTGTCCGGGTCGGGCGGGAAGGGCGTCTCGCGGGTGTCGGGGCGGGCGTCACATGGTCAGGAGCATGGCGAACATGCCGATGCCCATGGTGAGTCGGCAGGCCTGCGGCAGGCCGGCGGTGCCGAGGGTGAGGGTGCCGGCGGGGGTGCGCAGCAGCCGGGCGCCGGCCCAGAGGGAGTACCCGCCGAAGTAGAGCAGCAGGGCGCCGGTCAGCAGTGGCGCGCCGAGAGTGGCGGCGTGGTGGTGGTGTCCGCCGGCGGAGGCGGTCATCGCCAGGGCCATGTACGTCATGGCGAGCGCGCCGACCGCGTGGTGCAGCCGGTGTGCCCGGCCGGTGGGGGCGTACAGGGCGGCGAGCAGGAAGACGGCGGCGGGGAGGCCGAACAGGCCGGCCCAGACGCCGGCCGGGACGGTGGCGCCCGTGACGGCCATCGCCGCCATGCCGAGCCCCATCAGTGCCTCGGCGGCGTCGGACTCCCGGGCGAGCAGCCGGCGGGCGGGGCCCGGGCCGGGGGCGCCGACCGGGGCGCAGGGGGAGTGTCGAAGGCGGGTCAGGCAGTAGCCGCCGGCGGTGGCGGTGAGCAGGGCGAGGAGCCAGTTGACCAGGGTGGGTCCGTGCAACGGCAGCCTCCCGGGGCGGCGGGCGGCGAACAGCGGACGGCGAACAGATGACAGCTGACAGATGACAGCTAACGAAATCTGTTAGTCGTCATCCGTTGTCCGTCAGCTGTTCGCTGTCATCCGCCCGCCGACACCCGTCCGCAGCGACGGTCGTCCCGTCCACGATCACCGCTCCGCCCCCGGCGCGACCAGGGCGCGTTCGGGGGCGCACTGTGGTGCCCACCGTGGTGCGGCCCTCCCCACGCACCCCGCTGCGCCGCACCCGACCCGTCCCGTCCCGTTCCACCGGGGCCGCCGGGCAGCTCAGCCCTGAAGCCGCCCCGAGGCGACCACCCGGCTGAGGAACTGCCGGGTCCGCTCCTCCCGCGGATCGCCGAACACCTGCTCCGGCGGCCCCTGTTCGAGCACCACCCCGCCGTCCAGGAAGCAGACCTGGTCGGCGACCTCCCGTGCGAAGCCCATCTCATGGGTGGAGAGGACCATCGTCATCCCCTGCTCCTTGAGGTCCCGCACCACCGACAGCACCTCACCGACCAGCACCGGGTCGAGCGCCGCGGAGATCTCGTCGAGCAGCAGCAGCCGGGGCCCGGCCGCCAGCGCCCGCACGATGGCGACCCGTTGCTGCTGTCCGCCGGAGAGCCGGTCCGGGTACTCCTTCGCCTTCGCCGCCAGCCCGAGCCGGTCCAGCAGCTCCAGCGCCCTCGCCTCGGCCTCCGCCCGTCCGACCCGGTGCACCCGGCGCGGTGCGAGCGTGATGTTCTCCAGCACCGTCATGTGCGGGAACAGGTTGTACGACTGGAACACCACTCCGATCCGGCGCCGTACGGCGTCCTCGTCCGCGCGCGGGTCGGTGATCTCCTCGCCGTCCAGGAAGACCGCCCCGTCGTCGATCCCCTCCAGCAGGTTGACGCACCGCATCAGCGTCGACTTCCCGGAGCCGGACGCCCCGATCAACGCCGTCACCGAGTGTTCGGGCACGGCCAGGTCCACATCGCGCAGCACCACCTGGCCGCCGAAGGTCTTGCGCACCGACTCCAGCCGGAGCACCTCAGCGCCACTCATACCGAACCTCCCTGCAACTGCCGACGGTTCATCCGGGTGGTCAGCCAGTCGGCGAACCGGGTCAGCGGAATGGTCAGCACGATGAACACCAGCCCCGCCACCAGGTACGGCGTGAAGTTGAACGAGTGCGCCGCGATGATCTTCGCCGCGTACACCGCGTCGATCGCGCCGCCGATCGAGACCAGCCCGGTGTCCTTCTGCAGGCTGACCAGGTTGTTGAGCAGCGGCGGCACCACCCGCCGTACCGCCTGCGGCAGCACGACGTACCGCATCGCCTGGGCGTTGGTCAGCCCCAGCGACCGCGCCGCCGCCCGCTGGCTCGGGTGCACCGACTCGATGCCCGAGCGGAACACCTCCGAGACGTACGCCGAGTACGTCAGCACCAGCGCAGCCCCGCCGAGCAGCAGCGGATCGGTGGTCACCCCGGTGAGCCGCAGCGCCGGCACCCCGGTGATCATCACCAGCAGGCAGATGATCATCGGCAGCCCGAGGAAGAAGTCCACGTACGCGGTGGCCAGCAGCCGCACCGGCAGGAACACCGGCCCGCGCAGCGTCCGCAGTACCGCCAGCAGCAGGCCGAACACCAGGATCAGCACCCCGCAGCCGAGCATCAGCTCCAGGTTGAGCCGCAGCCCCTTCAGCACCTCCGGTAGCGCCTGCCGCGCGTAGTCCAGGTTGAAGAAGGTCCGCCGAGTCACCTCCCAGCCTGGGGAGTTGACGATCAGCAGGTACAGCGCGACCGCCGTCAGCAGGGTCGAGGCGGTGGCGATCAGCGCCGAGCGCCGGGCCCGTCCGCGCCGGTACGCCTCGTGCGCCAGCCGCCGCTGTGACGGCCGGTACGCGTCGTCCGCCGCCGGGGCCGCGGTGACGCTGACCGGTCCGGCCGGCCCGGCGTTCCCACTCACTTGAGCACCGGTGCCGAGACGGCGTCCGACAGCCACTGCTTCTCCAGCTTCGCCAGCGTCCCGTCCGCCCGCAGCGCGTCCACCGCCTGGGACACGCAGGCGGTCAGCCTGGAACCCTTGTCCAGCACCAGGCCGAACTGCTCAGCCTGCGAGGCCGTCTCGAACTGCCCGACCACCTGAGCCTCCGGCACCTCGGCGCCGGTGATGTAGAAGGCCGTCGGCAGGTCCACCACCAGCGCCTCGACCTGACCGTTCTTCAGCGCGGCCTTCGCCAGGTCGTTGGAGTCGAACACGGCCGGCTGGCTGCTCGGCTTGATGGTGTTGGTGATGGTGTCCAGGCTGGTGGTGCCGACCTGTGCGCCCAGCTTGGCGCCCTTCAGGTCCGCGATGCTCTTCGCGTTCGCCGCCTTGGAGTTCTTCAGCGCGATGACGGCCTGGCGCACGTCGTAGTAGCCGGAGGAGAAGTCCACCGCCTGCTTGCGTTCGTCGCTGATGGACACCTGGTTGATGTCGAAGTCGAAGTCCTTGGCGCTCGGCGCGGTCGCCTTGCCGAACGGCGCGACCACCCAGCTGACCTTGTCCTTCGGGTAGCCCAGCTTGTCCGCCACGGCGTACGCCACCGCTGACTCGAAGCCCTTGCCGTTCTCCGGCTTGTCCTCGGAGAACCACGGGTCGTAGGCCGGCTTGTCGGTGCCGACGGTCAGCTTCCCGGCCGTACGCGTCGCCAGCGCCCCCGGCGCGCAGCCCGCCGCGGTGCCGGCCGCACCCGAGGCGGCGGCCCCGTCGGACTTGGCGTCCTGCGGCGCGCACGCGGTCAGCGCGGCGGCGACCACCAAAGCGGCGAGGGGCAGTACGGCGGACGGCTTGCGGAGGTTCATGGCAGCACTCCAGTGGAAGGAGGGGGCAGGACCGGGCAGGACGGGAGTAGGCGGAGGGGACGGCGGCGCGACCCGGGCCGGGCGTGCCGCGCCCCGGCGGGTCACTTCCCCGGTGGCAGCGCCGGAACACCCGCGGCATGGTCGGCCTACGGGCCCGTCTCCGCGGACGGGTCGACAGCGCGGACGGGTCGACAGGGTGAGCGGATCAGCGACGCGGCTGGGTCAACAACGCGGCTGAGCCGACAGCTGGTGCGACAGCCGGGTCGACAGGTGGATCAACAGCGGCAGCGACCACGACCGCAGCGACCGTGCGTGCGGCAGCAGCAACAGCCGGTCTGCCGACAGGAGGGCAGCCGGAACGGGCCGTCGTGGCGTTCGGCCACCGTGATCACCGCCGGGAACATGCCGGGAGGTTCGCATCAGAGCAGCGCATCTGTCCAGGACATCCAGATCACCGTCCACATGCCGGACAAGCCGCGTCCCGGCGCAGGTTTTCGGGCCACAGCGGGGGCGCGCCGGAGCTTTGCCCGTCTTGACCCCCTTGAACGGAAGAACCTTTCGTACTTATGGTGTCCCCGTTGAAATAACTCCTGTCGAAGTGAGTCCACGATGCAGAATCTTTCGCCAAGGCTCGCTGCGGCGGCCGACGCCCCGGTCTCGACCCTCGCCGCCCACCCGGCGTGGCTGCGCCTGAAGGAGGCCGTCGAGACGCTGCGCCCGCTGCAGTCGAAGGACGGCTCGATCGACCTGTCCTCCGTCCAGCGGCACACCGTCGACCCCCTGGTGGCCACCGTCCGGGCCGCCGTCGAGGAGCTCGCCCCGAAGTTCCCGCACGACGCCGCCTACCTGGCCGCCGTCGACGCCGACCTCGCCAAGTGGGCCGACACCGGCTACCGGGAGCCCGACTTCCTGGACTCGCTGCTCGCCTTCCAGCCCGCCGACCAGCGCGAGGACGGCCTGGAACACCTGGTCGTCTTCCCGATGTACACCCAGAACGGCAACCCGAACCGCAACCTGGAAGCCGTCCTGCTGCAGGTCGTGTGGCCCGACTGGCTGGCCGAGCTGGAGCGCACCCGCTTCGACAACCCGATGTTCGTGCCGATCACCTTCACGGACTTCACGGCCGGTTACGACACCAACTCCGCCGTCCTCTTCCCCGAGACGGTCGCCGTCCGCAAGGCGCCGGAACGTTTCACCTGGGGCGGCATCTTCTGCGACCGCGAGGCCGCCCGCTTCCGCGCCGTCTCCACCAGTGCCGTCCAGCAGCTCGGCCTGGAGATCCCCGCCGACGCCGAGGGCCTGCTCGAGGACCAGCATCGCGCGCAGGAGACCTTCGTCCTGTGGGACCTCGTCCACGACCGCACCCACAGCCACGGCGACCTGCCGTTCGACCCCTTCATGATCAAGCAGCGCAGCCCGTTCTGGATGTACGGCCTGGAGGAGCTCCGCTGTGACCTCACCACCTTCAAGGAGGCGGTGAAGCTGGAGACCGAGGGCAACCCGCACGCCCGCGACGTCCAGTACGCGATCCTGTTCGACCGCCTGTTCCGCTTCCCGGTCAGCGGCGACCGCGTGCGCAACTACGACGGCCTCGGCGGCCAGCTGCTCTTCGCGTACCTGCACAAGCACGACGCGCTGCGCTGGCGCGACAACCGCCTCAGCATCGACTGGGACCGCGCCCAGCAGGTCACCAACGCGCTCTGCGGCGAGATCGAGACCCTGTACCGCGACGGCATCGACCGGCCCAAGCCGGCCCACTGGATCGCCGCCTACCAGCTGGTCTCCCGCTACCTCACCCCGCACCCGGCCTCCACCTGGGCCAAGGGCCCGGAGGCGCTGCCGCTCGACATCATCGACGGCAAGGCCCTCAACAAGGCGCTGTGCGACGCCGTGCTCCCGGACGAGTTCCCGCTGAGCATGTTCTACGAGGCCCTGTCCAAGAAGCTCGGCGGCGTCATCGCCGCCACCGCCGGCATCACCGGCGCAGGTATCCAGGGAGTTGCCGCGTGACCACCACCCCCGACACCAAGCTGGCCGGCAAGGTCATCGCCGTCGCCGGGGCCAGCGGCCCGGCCGGCCAGGCGGTGCTGCGCCGCCTCGCCGCCGACGGCGCCACCGTGATCGGTGCGGACATCGACGCCCAGCGCCTGGAGTCCGCGCTCGACGCCACCCGCATCGCGGTGCGCGGAGCCAAGGTCAGCGGCCAGGTGATCGACCTGCTCGACCCGCAGGAGGTCCACGACTGGGCCGACCACCTGGAGGCCGAGCACGGCCACGTGGACGGTCTGTTCCACCTGGTCGGCGGCTGGCGCGGCAGCAAGACCTTCTTCGACACCCGCCTGGACGACTGGGACTTCCTGCACGACACCGTCGTGCGCACCCTCCAGCACACCTCGCTGGCCTTCCAGCCCGCGCTGGTCCGCAGCCCGGCCGGCCGCTACGCGATGATCTCCGCCGCGGCCGCGCACAAGCCCACCGCGGGCGGCGCCGCCTACGCGGCCGCCAAGGCCGCCACCGAGGCCTGGACCCTCGCCATGGCCGACTCCTTCAAGAAGGAGACCACCTCCCCGGACGGCGAGCCCACCGCAGCGGCTGCCATCCTGGTGATCAAGGCGTTGGTCAGTCCTGAGATGCGGGCCGAGAAGCCGGAGGCGAAGTTCGCCGGCTTCACCGACACCGCCGACCTCGCCGGACACCTGGCGGACCTCTGGGACCGCCCCGCAGCAGAACTGAACGGACAGCACCTGTGGCTGACAGCCCGATGACCGAGCTCACCAGTACGGACGCGGTACGGCGACACGACCCCGCCGTCCGCGGCTTCGCCAGCGACAACTACGCCGGCGTGCACCCCGAGATCCTCGCCGCGATCGCCCTCGCCAACGGCGGCCACCAGGTCGCCTACGGCGAGGACGACTACACGGCTCACCTGCAGGACGTGTTCCGCCGCCACTTCGGCGAGAAGGCCGAGGCGTACCCCGTCTTCAACGGCACCGGTGCCAACGTGGTCGCCCTCCAGGCGCTGCTGCCGCGCTGGGGCGCCGTGGTCTGCGCCGAGACCGCCCACATCCACGTGGACGAGGGCGGCGCCCCGGAGAAGATGGGCGGCATCAAGCTGCACCTCGTCTCCACCCCGGACGGCAAGCTCACCCCCGAGCTGCTCGACCAGCAGGCCTGGGGCTTCGGTGACGAGCACCGCGCCCAGCCGCTCGCGGTCTCCATCACCCAGAGCACCGAGCTCGGCACCCTCTACACCGCCGACGAGATCCGCGCGATCACCGAGCACGCCCACCAGCTGGGCATGCTCGTCCACGTCGACGGCTCCCGCCTGGCCAACGCGGCCGCCTCGCTCGGCCTGCCGATGCGCGCCTTCACCACGGACGTGGGCGTGGACGTGGTCTCCTTCGGCGGGACGAAGAACGGCCTGCTGCTCGGCGAGGTCGTGGTGGTGCTCAACCCGGAGCGGGTGCGCAACATCAAGTACCTGCGCAAGACCTCGATGCAGCTCGCCTCGAAGATGCGCTTCCTCTCCGTCCAGTTCGAGGCGCTGCTCTCCGGCGACCTCTACCTGCGCAATGCCGGTCACGCCAACGCGATGGCCAGCCGACTGGAGGCGGCGGTCCGGAAGATCGACGGCGTCGAGATCGTTCGCCCGGTGCAGGCGAACGCGGTGTTCGCGATCCTCCCGCGCGAGGTGAGCGAGCGGCTGCAGAAGCGTTACCGCTTCTACTTCTGGAACGAGCACACCGGCGAGGTCCGCTGGATGTGTGCTTTCGACACCACGGAGGCCGACATCGACGCCTTCGCGGCGGCCATCGCCGAGGAGATGGGCCGCGCCTGACGGTGTTCCATCTGCGGATCGTCCCGTCCTGCGACAGCAGGGCGGGACGATTTGCATGTGGCGGGTCTGTCCCCGTACAGTTCCGGAGTCGCCGCGGGAGACCGGGGCGACAAAGCGGAAAGCGAATCCGATGAATGAAACTCCGGAAAACGGAGCGGAAAACGTCTGATAAGCTGGAAACACGAAAGAACGAAGCGCCCGGAGGGCCCGCTGGAAGGCGGTCCGAAGGAAGCGTCCGTTCCTTGAGAACTCAACAGCG
>NZ_JBVHHW010000009.1:0-282561 GCF_055560875.1 Kitasatospora sp. NPDC023118 | reverse complement strand
ATCGGTTTCCGACAAGACCCCCTTGTGACGATCCGCTGTCGTAGATCGGGGGTTCGCGGAGGTCGGTTCACGGGGTGGGGTGCGTGGTCGGTCACTGCGCTGAGCTGGGCGGATGTCGTGGTCGGGGGGCGCGGGGTGCTGCCGGGGGTGGCTACTATCGCCGGTCGTTGACGTTTTCGGGTGTGAGCGGGCTCACGGTTTATGTCGTGGTTTGAGCGATTTGTCCGTCACTGGCCGAGTCGCCGCCCGTGCTCTGAGTACAGGCGATCTTCCCGGGCCGAGGCCCACGTCACACTCGGATCCCCGCCGATCCGCAACGGACCCTTCACCTCTGCCGCTTGGAGGAGCGCCGTCGGCGGACCCTCTGACACCGCGCCTATGCGGGCGCGGCGGGTTCGGCGGGCTCGGAAACGGGCTCGGCGGTCTCAGCCGGGGCGGGGTCCGCGGCGGAGGCGTTGTACTCGGCGAGCATCTCCCGGGTGAAGCCGAAGAAGTACGTCGCCAGGAAGCCCACGACGTAGCCGGTCAGCAGCCCGCCGGCGTAGACGGCGACGCTCGCCGCCATCCCGTGCGGGCCGGCCAGCAGGGGGAACAGCGCCCAGCCGGAGGGGCCGATCGCCGTCGAGCCGACCGCGCCGCCGAGCTGGCCGGCCACGCCGACGAAGGCGCCCCCGGCGGCGCCGCCTACGCAGGCGGTGACGAACGGACGCCCCAGCGGCAGGGTGACCCCGTAGACCAGGGGCTCGCCGACCCCGAGCAGGCCCGCCGGGAGCGCGGACCTGATGACGGCCCGGATGGAGACGTTGTGGCGCAGCCTCAGGTAGACGGCCGCGGCGCAGCCGACCTGCCCGGCCCCGGCCATGGCGAGGATCGGCAGCAGGACGGTGGAGCCCTGTTGCTGGATCAAGGTGGTGTGGATCGGGATCAGCGCCTGGTGCAGGCCGAGCATGACGAGCGGCAGGAAGAGGCCGCCGAGCACGAGCCCGGCGAGCAGGCCGCCGTGGGCGAGCAGCCAGGTGGCGGCGTGGCCGATGGCGGTGGACACCTCCCCCGCGACGAACATCAGGCCGAACAGGGCGGCCAGGCCACCGAACAGGACGGTGACCGTGGGGGTGACCAGGACGTCCAGGGCGGCGGGCAGGATCCGCCGGGTCCATCGTTCGATCTGGACCGCCAGCAGCGCGGCGAGCAGCGCCCCGACCACCCCGCCCTGCCCGGGGGTGAGGTGGTGGCCGAACGCCTCCACCTTGGCGACGCCCGCGTAGACGATCACACTGGCCACGGCCCCGCCCAGCACGGGCGTACCGCCGAACTCCTTCGCGGTGTTGTAGCCGACGAAGACGGCGAGCAGGGACATGAACCCCGAGGAGACCGGCCCCAGGGCGGCGACCAGCGACGGCGCCCAGCCGAGGTTGGCGAGGGCGCCGGAGAGGGCGGCGACGATGCCGCAGCCGATCAGGGCGGGGATCAGCGGGACGAAGATGTCGGCGATCCGGCGCAGTGCCCGTTTCACCGGGGTCGCGTTGCGCACCCGGGCCTGCGCCCGGATCCGGGCGCCGCGACCGGCGAGGTCCTCGGCGGTAGGGGCGTTCCCGCTTCCGGGCGGGCTGCCGGAGTCCAGGAGCCGGCGCAGCTGGGCGGTGACGCCGGCGACGGCGCCGGGGCCTAGGACGATCTGATAGGTGTCGTCCTCGACCGTGCCCAGGACGGCCGGCAGTGCCCTGAGCGCCTCGTGGTCGACCAGGGAGCGGTCCGCGAGGCCCAGCCGCAGCCGGGTCATGCAGTGGGCGACCGAAAGGATGTTGGCGGCGCCGCCGACCAGCGGGAGGATCGCCTCGGCCACGGCGCGGTTCTTCTCGTCCGACATGCCGGGGGACGTACCCGGATCGCCCCGGAGCTCAACCCGCCTCGCGGGCGGCGGGCCCGGTGCTCAACCGGCCTCGTGGGCGGCGGGCCCGGCCGGGAGCGGGGCGTCCTCGGACAGCATCGTGGTGCGCACCCGGTGCACGTACCGGTCGACCAGATGGCGCAGCACGCTGACCGTGGCGGCGACGTCCGGCTCCGGGACGCCGTCCAGGGCACTGGCCAGTCCGGCGATGTTGGCCTGTTTCAGGCGGTCGAGCATCTCCCGTCCGTCGGCGGTGATCGCCACCTGGCGGGCCCGCCGGTCCAGCTCGTCCTGGGTGCGTTCCACCAGCCGCTGGCCCTGGAGGCGGTCGATCTGCCGGGTGACGTGGGAGGGCTTGACCATCAGCCGGTCGGCCAGGTCGCTCACCCGGCTGGCTCCCTCGGCCTCGGCGAGCGCGCGCAGCAGGTAGACGTCCGAGCGGGCGGCGGTGATGCCGGCCCGGGCGGTACGGCGTTCGTGCTCCTGTGAACGCGTCAGCAGGTAGGCCAGCGAGGCCAGTACGGCTTCCAGGTCGGCGGTGGTGATCCGCTCGTCTTCGGCGTCCGGCATGGAGGAACTGTAGCGATCCGGCGGGGACTGCGGCCGCGGCGGGCACCCGTGACCGGATTTCGGACAGATTCGACCGTCCGCCGATGCACCCTTTCCTCACCACGGACCGCGAGTTAGCGTGACGTTCAGTTAGTTGCTTTTGGCACGTAAATGGCCCGGGACCTGCCCCACCACACCCGCAGGCCCACCCCACCGGCACCGCCGGCCCCACCCAGCTCCGAGAAGGGGAGCCCCCTGATGGCCACTGCCGCGCAGACCCCACGCTTCACCCACCCCGCCGCCCGCGGCGCCTGCCCGTTCGCCCCGCCACCCGCCTACCGGCAGGCCCAGCAGGAGGAGCCGATCAGCCGCATCTCCCTGTGGGACGGCTCGACCAGCTGGCTGGTCACCCACCACGAGGACGTCAAGGCGGTCCTCGCCGACTCCCGCTTCAGCGCCGACGCCACCCGGCCCGGCTTCCCCTCCGTCGGCGCGGGCGCCCAGCAGCTGAACTCCCGTCAGCCCACCTTCATCCGGATGGACGACCCGGAGCACTCCCGTCTGCGCCGGATGCTCACCGGCGAATTCATGATCAAGAAGGTCGAGGCGCTGCGCCCCGAGATCCAGCGCATCGCCGACGACCTGCTGGACCGCATGACCGAAGGACGCTCCAGCGCCGACCTGGTCCGCGAGTTCGCCCTGCCCCTGCCGTCCCTGGTCATCTGCCTGCTGCTCGGCGTCCCCTACCAGGACCACGTCTTCTTCCAGGAGTGCAGCCGCGTCCTGCTGCACCGCGACTCCTCCGCCGAGGACGTCATCGCCGCCCAGACCCGGCTGGCGGACTACCTGATCGAACTCACCGACACCAAGCGCACCCAGCCCGACGACGGCATCCTCAGCCGCCTGGTGGCCCGCGGCGATCTGAGCACCGAGGAGATCGGCGCGATGGGCCGGCTGCTGCTGATCGCCGGACACGAGACCACCGCGAACATGATCGCGCTCTCCGTCCTCGCCCTGCTGCGCAACCCCGACCAGCTCGCCCACCTGCGCGAGCACCCCGAGTCCGTCCCCGGGGCGGTCGAGGAGCTGCTGCGCTACCTGACCATCGTGCACTCCGGCCTGACCCGGATCGCCACCGAGGACGTCGAGCTGGGCGGCGCGCGGATCCGCGCCGGCGAGGGCGTCGTCTGCATGATCAGCACCGCGAACCGGGACGAGCGGGAGTTCCCGAACGGCGACGAGCTCGACCTGGCCCGCGACGCGCGCCGCCACCTGGCCTTCGGCTTCGGCGTCCACCAGTGCCTGGGACAGCCCCTCGCCCGACTGGAACTGCAGATCGCCCTGAACACCGTTCTGCGGCGACTGCCCGAACTGCGGCTGGCCGCACCGTTCGAGGAGATCAGGTTCCGCGGCGAGATGCTCGTCTACGGCGTCCACGAGCTGCCGATCGCCTGGTGACCGGGCCCCACCCGGCCTGACCAACCGCCCGGCGGCCCGGCCCCACCGGGCCGCGACCGGGCGCCGAGTACCGAGCGCTCCAACGCACCTACCATCCACCGGAGTCAGCCCCCGCAAGGGCCCCGACCGGCCATGTCCCGAAGGGAACACCATGCTCATCCACATCGACGAGGAGAAGTGCTGCGGCGCCGGGCACTGCGTACTCGCCGCCCCCGACGTCTTCGACCAGCGCGACGAGGACGGCATCGTCCTCCTGCTCGACGCCGAGCCGCCCGCCGAACTCCACCAGGCCGTCGAGGACGCCGCCGCCGTCTGCCCGGCCGCGGCGATCCGCCTGGAGCAGGTGTGACCGCTCTGCGGGAGGTGACCGTCGTCGGCGCCGGCGCGGCCGGACTGCACGCCGCGGAAGCGCTGCGCCGGGCCGGCTACGACGGCCGCCTCACCCTGATCGGGGCCGAGGACGAACCCCCTTACGACCGGCCACCGTTGTCCAAACACCTGCTGGGCGGGGAATGGCAGCCCGACCGGCTGGCCCTGCGCGGTCCCCAGGCGCTGGAGGAGCTCCGGCTCGACCTGCGCCTGGGGGTGCGGGCCGAACGCCTGGACCGCCGGGAGCGGAGCGTGCTGCTGTCCGACGGCCACCGGGTGCGCTGCCAGGCCCTCATCGTGGCCACCGGGGTCCGCCCGCGCCGGCTCCCCGGCGCGGGCGGACCGCTGCCGGGGGCCCACGTGCTGCGCACCCTCGACGACGCCCTCGCGCTGCGCGAAGAACTACGCTCGGGCGTACGGCTGTTGGTGGTCGGCGGCGGGCTGCTCGGCGCCGAGGCGGCGGCCACCGCCGTCGGGCTCGGCGCCGAGGTGACCTGGCTGGCCTCCACCGCCACTCCGCTGGCCGCCGTCCTCGGTACCGAGACGGCCGCGCTGCTGACGGACCTGCACCGCGAGCACGGAGTGCGGATCCACCAGGGCGTGGCCACGGCACTGCTCGAACGGCACGGCCGGGCCGCCGGGGTGCGCCTGGCCGACGGCTCCGAAGTGGCCGCCGACGCCGTACTGATGGCCATCGGCTCCGAGCCGGCCACCGAGTGGCTGGCCGACAGCGGCGTCCCGCTGGACGACGGCGTGGTCTGCGACGCCTACTGCGCCGCCGGCCCCGGCGTCTGGGCGGCCGGCGACGCCGCCTCCTGGCCCGACCCGCGCACCGGCCGCCACCGCCGCCTCGAACAGCGCACCAACGCCACCGAGCAGGCGATGCACGCCGCCCGGAACCTGCTGGCCGGCCCGGACGGCGCCCGGCAGGCGTACGAGCCGGTCCCGTACCTGTGGACCGATCAGTACGGGCTGCGCGTCCAGGTGTTCGGCCGGCCCGGCGGCGCCGAACGGTTCGAGGTGGTCGACGGCAGCCTCGCCGAACACCGCTTCGCCGCCGCCTGCGTACGGGACGGCCTGGTCACCGGCGCGGTCGGCATCGCCTCCGCCCGGGCCCTGCGCCACCTGCGCGCCCAGGTCGCGGCGCACAGCCCGTGGCCGCCCGGGGCGGTCTGAGCCGGGGCCGGTGAGGCGCCCGCCGCCCCCGCCACCGACCGGGCGGGGGTGGCGGGCGCCTCAGGCCTCCCCGCCCCTGGAAGCCGCCGCCGTGACGGGATGGACTTCCGCTGTCCGAACCCAGGGAGACCGTCGTGTCCAGAACCCCGAAGGAGATCTTCCGGAGCTACGTCCACGCCGGTCCGCTGACCCGCGACGCCGGCGCCCTGGCCGAGACCTTCACCGAGGACGGCGTCTTCGAGGCACCGCTCATGCCCGCCGGCGGCGCCCTGCCGGACACGGTCCCGGATACCGCACGTTCCCGGGAAGCCGCCGGACCGCCCGGACCACACCGCCCCGGCGCCCCCGGCTCAGCCGAAGCCGAAGCCGCGAGGCGCCAGAACGTCGAGGGTGTCCCGCAGCATCGCGAGCGCCGCGCCGAGCGGGCTGGAACGGCCGCCACTCACGGTGATGTCCCCGGCATCGGGGCAGCCGTAGACGACCGCCTTCTCCGGACCGGTCAGCGCGTACAGCGGGTCACCGGGGGCCGTCCGCTCCAGCCGCACCTCGACCACCAGCGGGTGGTCCGCGCTCGCCGTCGCCACGGCGCGCAGGCGGCACCCGCCGGCGGCCGCGGCCAGGGCCTCCCGGCCGGCCCGCTCGTCCACCGGTTCCGTGCTGACGCGCACGGCCGCCGGGTCCCAGCCCCAGAGCAGGGCCGCGAGCAGTCGGACCTTCGTCGCCGCGTCGGCGCCGGAGAGGTCGGCCGACGGGTCGGCCTCCGCGATGCCGCGGCGCTGGGCCTCGCGGACCGCCCCCGCCAGGGAGTCGCCCGCCGCCAGGCGGTCGAGGACGAAGGTCGCGGTCCCGTTGGGGCAGGCCCGCAGCGACCGGCAGCCGAGACCGCGCACTCCCGTCCGGGCCAGATCGGCCGCCGGGAGGGCCGCCCCGGTGGCCCCGGAGATCCTGATCAGGCTGCCGCCCGCCCGTGCGGCGTCCGCGAGTTCGCACCAGTGGCTCAGCAGGTGGCTCTTGGTCGCGGTGACGACGTGGACGCCCCGGCGCAGCGCCGAGGCGGCTTCCTCGGCGGCCTGCCGCCGTGCCTGCGGCGACGAGGGAAGTGCCTGGACCAGCACCCGCGCGCCGGTTCGGTCGAGGGTGTGCTCCAGCGGCGCCAGCGGACCCCACCCCGGTCGCGGCGGTACCGGCTCGCCGTCGCGGACCAGGGCCTGCGCGGAT
Source organism: Kitasatospora sp. NPDC023118 (assembly GCF_055560875.1). Lineage (NCBI taxonomy): Bacteria > Bacillati > Actinomycetota > Actinomycetes > Kitasatosporales > Streptomycetaceae > Kitasatospora > Kitasatospora sp. NPDC023118. Next base: position 275,903 of record NZ_JBVHHW010000009.1, on the reverse strand, counting down.
CCGACGCGCACGGCCGCGAGCCTCGGCCGCATCCCGTGGGCGCGCGCGAGCTCGTCACCCCGCGTCAGCAGCCGCTCGGCGTAGGCCTGGCCCACGGGACCGAAGCCCGACAGCACGACCGTCGGATCATCCACCGGTTCGGGCGGCACGCTGGTCCTACCGTGCGATGAAGGCATCCCGGCAGAATACCGCCGGGGCCGTCCGGCGCTCCGGCCGCGGGCGCCCTCGGCGGGACCGGCCCGCGTCCGCCGGTCCGTCAGCTCCGCCGCGTGCCCCGCAGCGGGCGGATCCGAAGTCGCCGCATCCGGTGACGCTGTGCGACACCGCCGAGGGGCCGACCTCCGGTTGACAGGACTCTCGACGACGAAGCTACGCTAAGTAGTAGTTTAATCACATTTTGTGATCACTGCTGCCCATTCCCCGCGCGAGGAGCCCGAGCATGACCACGACCCCCACACGCCCCACCGCCGTACCGTCCATCGAGCAGCTGCCCCAGCCGAAGCTGCGCACGAACACCGACATCCAGGGCAACGTCCTGGCCGCGTTCAACAAGGACTTCACGGACTTCCGCTACCTGCACTTCCCGGACGCCGACAAGGGCCGCGGCTGGCTCTCCGCGATCCTCAACACCGTCGCGACGACCAGCGAGACCGAGGACTTCAACGAGCAGTTCTCGCTGTCCCGCCGGGCCTTCGGCCGCGACCCCGCCATGACGACCGTCCGCTGCGGGGTCTCGCTCACCTTCGAGGGCCTCGTGACCGTCGCCAACAAGCCCGATCAGGTCAAGAAGGACCTCAGCACCTTCAAGTCGTTCTGCGCGGGCGCGGCCGCGCGGGCCAAGGACCTCGGGGACACCGCCGAGAGCGACCCCAAGCACTGGCTGTTCGGCGCCGGGACCGGTGACAAGGTCGTGCACGCCGTCCTCATCGTCGCCGCGGACACCGAGGAGCTGCTGAAGGAGAAGCTGAAGAACCTCGACGCGGTCGAGAACACGCACCACATCACGCGCGTCCACGTGGACGAGGGCCGCACCCTGACGGGCCCGCTGAAGGGGCACGAGCACTTCGGCTACAAGGACGGCATCTCCCAGCCCGGCGTGAAGGACTTCCACCGTGAGAGCCAGGAGCGCAAGGGCTTCCGCGACAACCACGCCGGGACCGAGCTGATCGAGCCCGGCGAGTTCGTCTTCGGCCACAAGAGTGAGACGGGCGACCGGCAGGCGCCCGAGTGGATGAAGAACGGCTCGCTCCAGGTGGTGCGCCGACTGCGCCAGGACGTCGCGGGCTGGAACCAGGCCGTGGTGGACGGCGTCAAGCAGTTCACCGGGACCATGGACCCCAACCGGCTCGGCGCCTGCCTGGTCGGCCGCGAGAAGAACGGCACACCGCTCGCCCCGCCGGTCAGCACCGTGACCGGTCTCGGCTCCGACCGCAACGACTTCGACTACCGGGACGACCCCATCGGGCAGCACACCCCCTGGGTCGCCCACATCCGCCGCACCCACCCGCGCGCCTTCGCCGGCATCGTCGACAACAAGCCGAAGAGCCACCGCCTGATGCGCCGGGGCATCCCGTACGGCCCGGAGTTCAAGGGCACCAAGGACGACGGCAAGGACCGCGGGCTGATCTTCGTCTGCTACGGCACCTCACTGGAGCAGCAGTTCGAGCTGGTCCAGCAGCACTGGTCCGACAACCCCGAGTTCACCCCCGGCCTGGAGGCTCCCACCCCGGAGCCGCACAACGGACTCGACAAGGTCATCGGCCTCGCCGGCAAGGCCTCGATCGCGCTCGCGGACGGCACGCACGGCACCGTCGACATGAAGCGCTTCGTCCGCACCACGGGTGCGCTCTACGCCTTCACCCCCTCGATCAGCACGCTGCGGCTGCTCGCCGAGGGCAAGGACCTCCCCAACAAGCCGGTCGGCTCCTGACCACCGAGCGCCCCCGAGGAGACACCAATGGAGAACCCCGTCATCGAGGGCACAGCCAACGACCGCGCCCGCTGGCGGACCTGCCGGCAGCTGGCGCGCGAGCTGCTGCTGGTCGGTCCGGACGACAAGGACCTGAAGCTGCGCTACCTCGACGTCCTGATCAAGGACGGCATCCCGGAGACGGACGAGTCCAAGGACGTGCTGATCGTCGGCGCGGGCATCGCCGGCCTGGTCGCCGGGAAGCTGCTCAAGGACGCCGGGCACAACGTCACCATCCTGGAGGCCAACGCCAACCGGGTGGGCGGCCGGATCAAGACGTTCCGCTCCACCGACGACGAGGTGGACGGACCGTTCTACGACCCGGATCAGTACGCGGAGGCCGGGGCGATGCGGCTGCCCAGCTTCCACCCGCTCACCCTGGCGCTGGTCGACAGCCTCGGCCTGAACCGGCAGCTGTTCTTCAACGTCGACGTCGATCCGGACACCGGCAACCAGAACGCGCCCGTCCCGCCGGTGGTCTACGAGTCCTTCGAGCCCGGCAAGGTCTGGAAGTACGGCGCGGACAGCCCGGACTTCCGCGAACCGGTCAAGCGCTTCAACTCCTGGATCCGCACGAACCGGATCCAGGCCCGCCGCAGCGAGTACGCCGCCGACCCCAGCTGCATCAACGAGGGCTTCCACCTCACCGGCGACGAGGTGCGGATCACCGCCGCCGACATGGTCAACCAGGCACTGGAGCCGGTCCGCGACTACTACTCGGTGATCAAGGACGGCAAGCGGGAGAACAAGCCGTTCGCCGAGTGGCTGGACGGCTGGGCCCGGGTGATCCGCGACTTCGACGGCTACTCGATGGGCCGCTTCCTGCGTGAGTACGCGGGCTTCAGCGACGAGGCCATCGAGGCGATCGGCACGATCGAGAACATGACCTCACGGCTGCACCTGTCGTTCTTCCACACCTTCCTGGGCCGCAGCGACATCAACCCGAAGGCCACCTACTGGGAGATCGAGGGCGGCAGCTGGAACCTGCCCCACGCGCTCGCCGAGGAGCTCCGAAACGAGCTGCGGATGGGCGAGCGGATGATCCAAATCGAGTACTGGGACCCTCGTCGGGACGGCGGGGGCGGCCGGCACGTCGGCCCGAACGGGCCGCAGGTCGCCGTCCTGACCGTCCCCGAGGACGACCCGGAGGCCGAACCCGACGTCTGGAGGGGCGACTTCGCGATCGTCACGGTCCCGTTCTCCGCCCTGCGGTTCGTCCAGGTGACGCCCCCGTTCTCGTACAAGAAGCGCCGGGCGATCATCGAGACCCACTACGACCAGGCCACCAAGGTGCTGCTGGAGTTCTCCCGCCGCTGGTGGGAGTTCACCGAGGCGGACTGGAAGGTCGAGCTCGACTCCATCGCACCCGGCCTGTACGAGTACTACCAGCGGGCCGGCGAGGAGGACGCCGAGGCGGCCGTCGCCGCCGCGAACAACGGCCACCGGCCGCCGCGCGACGTGCCGGAGGTGCTGCTCGGCGCGCACGCGAGCGTGGACGACCGGCGGATCAGCCAGGCTCAGAAGGAGGTCTACGAGCACACCCCGCTGCTCCGGGCGAACGTGCGCCCCGCCACCAACTGCTTCGGCGGCGGCTCGACCACCGACAACCCGAACCGCTTCATGTACTACCCGTCGCACCCGGTGCCCGACAGCGACGGCGGCGGCGTGGTGCTGGCCGCCTACAGCTGGTCGGACGACGCGGTGCGCTGGGACTCCATGGAGGACGACGAGCGGTACGTCTACGCGCTGCGCAACCTCCAGTCGGTGCACGGCCGGCGGATCGAGGTGTTCTACACCGGCTACGGGAAGACCCAGAGCTGGCTGCGCGACCCGTACGCCTTCGGCGAGGCGGCGGTGTACACCCCGCACCAGATGACCAGCTTCCACCTCGACGTGGTCAAGCCGGAGGGCCCGGTGCACTTCGCCGGCGAACACGTCTCGCTCAAGCACGCCTGGATCGAGGGCGCGGTGGAGACCGCCGTCCGGGCGGCCATCGCCGTGCACGAGGCGCCGCCTCCGCCGCCCCGGGCGGAACCGGAGATCCAGCCTGAGGTACAGGCCCGCCGGGAACGCCGAGAGGAGGCGCTGAGCAGATGAGCGGCAACCACGAATGGACGGTGGCCCGTTATCTGGCCACCAGGCTGGAGCAGTTGGGCATCCGGTACCTGTTCGGGGTACCGGGCGACTTCCTCGGCCCGTTCCTGACGATCATGCAGGCCACCACCAGCGTGCGCTGGATCGGAACCCCGACCGAGATGGGCGGCGGCTACGCCGCGGACGCCTACGCCCGGGTGCGGACCGCCGACGTCGACCCGGCCAAGGGCGAGCAGGCCATCGGCGCCGTCGCGGTGACCTACGGGGTGGGCGCGTTCAGCCTGCTCAACACGATCGGCGGCGCGTACGTCGAGGACGTGCCGCTGATCGCGATCAACGCGGCGCCCTCCTACGAGCAGTGGCTCAACCAGCAGGCGGTCGGCCTGCTCACCTCGCACATGAGCCCGCGCCGGGAGAGCAACCTGAACGTCTACCGGCAGGTCACGGTGGACGCGCAGGTGCTCTCCAACCCGGGGCTCGCACCCTGGCAGATCGACAGCGCGATCACCGCGTGCCTGACCGAGCGCAAGCCGGTCTACCTGGAGGTGATGGAGGACCTCTGGCACGCGCCGTGCAATCCTCCGCAGGGTGAACTCCGGGCTCACGAGCGGACGTTCACCAAGCGGAACGAGGAGATGCTGGCCAAGGCGGTCACGGCGGCGGTGGAGCTGATCGGAAAGTTCCGCACACCGATCGTCTGGGCCGGCGAGGAACTGGTCCGCCAGCGGCTGGAGGACGAGCTGCTGGAGTTCGTCGAGAGCACCCGGATGCAGTTCTGCACCACGGTCGGCGCGAAGTCCGTGGTCTCCGAGCGACATCCGCTGTTCGCCGGCGTCTACAACGGCAAGGCGAGCCTGCCGGAGATCCGGAAGACCTTCAAGAATGCCGGGTGCCGGATCGGCCTGGGGACCTGGTCCACGTCCAAGAACCTCGGCGGCGACCAGTCGATCGGCGATGACTGGATCGTGGCGGCCCGCGACGGCGTCAGCGTCGGCGCCAACTACTTCCCCGAGGTCCAACTGGGGCGGTTCATACCGGCGTTGAGCAACGCACTGGCGGGACAGACCTTCCCCGCCGACCACTTCGCGCTGGCGCACGCGGCGGGCCTGGACGTCCCGGCCAGCACGGCCGACTTCCTGGACTCGCTGAGCACCGCCCAGTACCCGGCGGAGCTGACGTACGACAGCTTCTTCCAGCACATCAACTTCTTCCTGGAGCACCAGGCCACCGGCGGGGACCCGCAGGCCCCCTCGCCGTTCACGGTGGTCTCGGACGCGGCGTTCGCGCTGCTCGGCTCGATGAACCTGCGGATCACCGAGCGGGCCGGCTTCCTGGCCCAGAACAGCTGGCTGTCCATCGGCTACTCGGTCGGCGCGGCCACCGGCGTGGCACTGGGCCGTCAGCAGCCGATGAAGCGGCCGCTGGTGTTCGTCGGGGACGGCTCGTTCCAGGAGATCTGCCAGGAGCTGTCCACCCAGGTGCGCCACCACCTGCGGCCGGTGGTCTTCGTCCTGGACAACGAGGGCTTCTACGGCATCGAGCAGATGCTGGTCAGCCCCTGCTACTACAAGGAGAAGCCGTCCGACGGGGCCGACTTCTACAACGTGCTGCACCCGTGGCGGTACGAGAAGCTGGCCGAGGTCTTCGGCACGGAGAAGGACCGGATGCACGGGTACGAGCTCACCACCCACACCGAGCTCGACTCGCTCCTGCTGGACATCGCCGATGCCGGCAACGACATCAACCACGCGCCGATCCTGGCCCGCGTCCGGCTCAGCCGGCACGACTACCCGAGGGCGCTCCAGTACAAGATCGACGAGAAGTGCAAGTAGCCACCCCGAGTCCACCGGCCCCCGTCTCCGACGGGGGCCGGTGCGCGCTGCGCCGGCCCGGACGCCCCTGACCTGCTTGAGGTGTTCCGCTGCCCGCCGCCAGGGTGAAACAGCGAGACACCGCTGTGGGATTCGTTTCGCTCCACGGAATGCGCTGTCCGCTCACCTAGAGTGACCCACCGGGTCGCACCCCTTCCACCATCCCCCGGCGGGTGCAACGCGGTCGTCCGTCTGTCCGAGACGACCGATCCCGGACTGGTCCTGGATCGCACCCGCCCGTGCGGCTGGGGACGCGCAGAAGGAACGATGGTCATGAATGCGGGCTCCTCGCCGCCGGTCCGGCGGTCACGTACGGTGTGTCTGGCCGCTGTCGCCGCCGGAGCACTCGGACTGCTCAGCGCGTGCGGCGGATCGTCACACCCCGAACCCGCCAGCGCGCTGAGTCCCGGCCCCGGCCAGACCCTGGCGGGATTTCCCGGTGCCTCCGGAACGAGCGGTACGGTCGCTGTCAGCGCACCACCGAGCGCGTCCTCGACCTCACCTGCCGGCGGTCAGCCGTCCGCTCCAGCGGCTGCCAACGCGGTGACGATCAAGAACTTCGCGTTCTCCCCGCCCACTCTGACGGTCAAGGCGGGTACGAAGGTGACCTGGACCAACACCGACCCCGACGCTCACACCGTCACCAGCAAGGCGGGATCGGGCGGGCCACTGCAGTCGGCAGCCCTGGCCGCCAACGACACCTACAGCTACACGTTCACCCAACCCGGCACCTACCCCTACTACTGCTCCATCCACCCGTACATGACCGCCACCGTGGAGGTGACGCCATGACCGAGGACACACACGAGTCCGACGGCGGCGGCGAGCACGGCATGACCCGCCGGCAGCTCATGCGGCACTCCGCCTGGTTCGGCGGTGCCGTCGTCCTGACAGTCGTCGCGGGAGAGGTGATCAGCCATGTCCCCGGATCGGCGAACGCGGCCCCGGCGAGCAGCGCGGACCTGCGTTTCGTGCAGATCTCCGACAGCCACATCGGCTTCCAGGGCCCGGCCAACATGGACGTCACCGGGACGTTCGCCGCAGCGATCAACCAGGTCAACTCCCTCGGGTTCCGACCCGACTTCGTCATGCACAGCGGCGACCTGACGCACCTCTCCACCCCCGCCCAGTTCGACCAGGTCAAGCAGATGCTGTCGCAACTGGACACGGACCGGGTCTTCACCGTGCCGGGCGAGCACGACTCGATCGGAGACAACGGACCACGCGCCTACCGACAGACCTTCGGCCAGAACACCGTCGGCGACGGCTGGTACAGCTTCGACACCCACGGTGTGCACTTCATCGCGCTGGTCAACACGCTGCACCTGGAGCAACTCGGCCACTTGGGCAACGACCAGATCGACTTCGTGCGCAAGGACATCGCCGGCCTGTCGTCGGACACCCCCATCGTCATCTTCAGTCACATCCCGTTGTTCGCGATGTATCCGACGTGGGGCTGGGGCACCGACGACGCGGTACAGCTGCTGTCGATGTTTCGCCGCTTCTCCTCAGTCACGTGCCTCAACGGGCACGTCCACCAGCTGTTCAGCAAGACCGAGGGCAACATCACCTTCCACTCGGCCCGCCCCACCTGCTACCCGTTCCCCAAACCCGGCCAGGGCCCCGCCCCACTTCCACAGGTGCTGCCCGCCGGACGCCTCAAGGACGCACTCGGCATCCGCACCGTCAATTACTGGCAGGGCAGCCACACACTGGCCGTCAAGGACGAGAAGCTCGCATGAACACCCGGAGCCTGCCCGCCCTCGCACTGCGCCTGGCGCTCGCCGCCGCCCTCGCGGCGAGCGGATACATCCACGCCCAGCTCTACATCGACGGCTACCACCTCGTCCACATCATCGGCTCGCTGTTCCTGCTGCAGGCCAGCACCGCCTTCGCGGTGGCCGCACTCCTCCTGCTGGCGGCACCCCTGCTCCTGCGGATCGCCGCCGCCGCGATCGCCGTCTGCACGCTCATCGGGTTCGCCGCATCCCGCACCACCGGATTGTTCGGCTTCTCCCAAAACGGCCTGCAACCCACCCCGCAGGCCCCGCTCAGCCTCATCGCCGAGGCACTCGCCCTGCTGATCCTCGCCACCTGGCAGGCATCCGAGGCCCGGCGGCACCCCCGCTCCCGACCAGCTGACGGTCAAGGCGGGCACGAAGGTGACCTGGACCCACAGCCATCCGTTTCCCCAACCCGGCCAGGGCTCCGGCCCCAGTCCGCAGGTGCTGCCCGCCGGACCCCTCAAGGACGCGTGGCCGCCCTGCCCCTCGTACTGCGCCTGGCGCTCGCCGCCGCCCTCGCGGCGAGCGGATACATCCACGCCCAGCTCTACATCGACGGCTACCACCTCGTCCACATCATCGGCTCGCTGTTCCTGCTGCAGGCCAGCACCGCCTTCGCGGTGGCCGCACTCCTCCTGCTGGCGGCACCCCTGCTCCTGCGGATCGCCGCCGCCGCGATCGCCGTCTGCACGCTCATCGGGTTCGCCGCATCCCGCACCACCGGATTGTTCGGCTTCTCCCAAAACGGCCTGCAACCCACCCCGCAAGCCCTGCTCAGCCTCATCGCCGAGACGCTCACCCTGCTGATCGTCGTGGCCTGGCAGCCGTCGCTAGCGGCGGTGAAGTCGAGAGCGGCGGCGGAGCACGTGGAGGGCCTCGCTCCCCCCACCGGCCACCGACGGCTCCATGACGTCCTGTGGCTTCTCCTGCCCGTAGCGGTGATGGCCGGCCTCTTCTGGTACGGCCGGGTACACACCCCCGACTACGAGACCAGCCTCTTCGGGAATCGCGGCGATGACGCACAACAGCTGAAAGCCCAACTGGGATCGGCGCTCCTGGGCCTGGCGCTGATTCAGCTGCTCCTCGCCCTGTGGATCTACGGCCGTCTGCCCGCACTGCGAGCCGCACCGCACCTGGTCCACACCACGCACCGCCTCATCGGCCTGATCGCCTTCCTCCTCTCCCTGCCCATCGCTCGGCACTGCATCACCGCCTACGGCGTCCAATTCACCGACGCCCGTGTGGCGCTTCACTCGGTCATTGGATGCTTCCTCTACGGGGCCTTCGTCGCCAAGGTCATCGTGGTCCGGCACCGCCGCTGGCCCGGCTGGGCACTCCCGCTGGCCGGCGGTGCCCTCGTCACCGCGATCGCCCTGATCTGGTACGCCGCCCCCTTCTGGTACCTGAACGGCTTCCAGGCACCCGGCCTGTGAGGAGGTTCGCCCGCCCGGCCATGGCGTGGGTCGCACCTTCGCATGCGGGCGGAAGAGCACTGCCGTCAGCGGGAGTCGGCGAACCGCCCGCTCGGAGGGCATCCGGGTCCTCCGCCGCGTCCGCCGGCCGCACGACGTGGTGTCAGCAGGCGGCAGCAAGCGAGTCGACGAGGATGCCGAGCCCTTCCCTGGCCTCGTCCTCGGTCAGGGTGAGCGGGGGAGCCATCCGTAGGGTGTGGCCATAGAGGCCGCCCTTGCCGATGAGCAGGCCCCGCTCCTTCGCGTGCTCCAACACCCTGGCGGCCAGCGACGGGCTCGGCGCTCCCGTGCCGGGGTCGATCAGGTCGACGGCGAACATCAGCCCCTTGCCCCGGACGTCTCGCACGACTGGAAGCCGAACCGCCGCGATCCGCAGGCTGTCGATCAGCAGGTGGCCGAGCCGGCGTGCGTTGGCCTGGAGTTCGTGGGCGAGCAGGTAGTCGAGGGTGGCCTTGGCGGCCGCCGTCGCGATCGGGTTGCCGCCGAAAGTGGAGATGCCGTTGGCCGGAAGCGCGTCCATCAGCGTACCGTCCGCGACGACACCGCCGATCGCGAAGCCGTTTCCCAGGCCCTTCGCGAAGGTCATGATATGGGGTGTCACGCCATGGGCCTGGATACCCCAGAAGTGCTCTCCGGTACGGCCCCAGCCCGTCTGCACCTCGTCCGAGACCAGCAGGATCCCGTACCGGTCCAGAATCTCCCGGTATCTCGCGAGGAGTCCGTCGGGTGCGGCGGTGAAGCCTCCGACGCCCTGGACGGGCTCCACGATCAGGCAGGCGACGTCGGTGGCGGTGGCCGTGTCGAGGACGTGCTGCAGATCGTCCGCGCAGAAGGCCAGGAACTCCTCGTCCGACAGGTGCGGGAAGCGTGCGCGGTCGGCGCCGTGCAGGTAGTGCACGTTCACGGGCGAGAGCGAGGAGTTCTTCCAGCTCCGGTTGCCCGTGACGGCCGTGGCTGCGTACGAGCGTCCGTGGTAGCTGTTGCGCAGGGCGAGCACCTGGTCCGACCGGCGGGCATTGGTAGCGAGCAGCAGCGCCGTCTCGTTGGCCTCGGTGCCGGAGTTGGTGAAGAACACCTTGGCGTTCGCGATGCCCGACAGCTCCGCGATCTTCTCGGCCAACTCCACCTGGGTGCGGATGAGATACAGCGTCGAGGTGTGCGCAACCCCGGTGCGCAGCTGCCGCTCGACGGCCTCCCGTACCTCGGGCACGTCGTACCCGAGCATGTTGGTGAGGATGCCGCCGAAGAAGTCGAGATAGCTGCGCCCGTCGGAGTCGGTGACGCGGCGCCCCTTGCCGCTCACGATCTCGATCGGTTCGTCGTAGTAGAGCGACACCCACCTTGGCATGACCGCGCGATGGCGGCCGAGCAGGTTCGACATGCGAGGCTCACTTTCCTTGCGACACCATCGACTTCGCGTCGATCGGGCAGCCGGGACGCACGGACGGCTTTCAGGCAAGCTACCCTGCCCCCGGCCCGTAGGACGGTCAATCGGGGACGACACGGGCTGCGACTCCACGGCCGCGCCCCGCAGCCGCTCCTCCTCGTGGCGCCGGCCTGCCACACCCTCAGTGCGGCGATCGCCCTTGAAAAGAGCCACGCGAGCCGGGCCAGGAGATGCTCACGATCTGCTCCCGGACCATGGCCTGGAAATCCCGTTGCCGACTCGATGACAGTCAGTCGGTGGGAACGCCGGAACCTGCTGTACGGCCCCGGCGGTGGGGGCCGGGCGGAGGCCGCCCGTCCGCCGACAGCGCGACGCCAGGGCGGCTGTCAATGCTGGAGTGCGGCCTTGACCACCACGATGATCAGCCCGAGCAGCAGGTTGACGACACCCGCGGCCACCACGCGATGAAACGGGGTGCCGGCCCGGACGAGCGCGGCACTGGCCCAGCCGACCTGCTCGGCCACGGCGACACCGAGAGCCAGCCATGCCGTGCCCGCGAAGCCCAGCCCCAGAAGCGGACTGATCGCCACGGCCGCGGCCGGAGGGACTGCCGCCTCCAGGATCGGCCACTCGGCGGCGCAGACCCGCGAGATCTCCGTCCGGGTCAGGGCCTGGTGGGCCATCGACTCCCCCACCAGACGGGCATAGACGTGCGCGACCCAGAAGACCACGCCGGTGGCGAGCAGCAGCACCACGAGTTCGATCCGCGGGAACGGGTTGCCGGGCGTCCCGGCCCCGGCCACCACCGAAGCTGCCAGCAGCGAGCCGTAGACGGCGCCGGCATAGTTGGTCCGAGCCGATTCCGGCGGCCGCCGGGCGTCCGGTTCCCCTTCGGGGGTACGGCGTGTCACGTATCACCCCCGACGGGCGATGCGGGGCTGGTGGGCCCGGGCACGGCGCCGTTCCTGGGGATCCTGTGAGCCCAGCTCCTGCCGGCGGGCCCCGGCAGGCCCCCCGGGTTCCGGGAACCGGTGACATCCGCGGGCTGCCGCTCAGCCACCGGCTTGCCGTGTGTCACGACGTGTGGGTTTCCGCTCGTCGCGGACGGAGGTTGACCGCCAGGATGTGGCAGCTGAGGGCCAGGATCCAGAGCGGGAAAGCGAGCACGAACCAGGCGGCACTGCTGACGACGAAGAGCAGCCCCAGGGCGACGAGGTACCCGAGCCAGACGAGCCAGCGCGGGAAGATGCCGAGGTGGTGCCCGATCGTCGTGGTCGACATGGTGAAGACGGCGGCCATCCGCGTGGCGTAGCTGGAGAGCAGTTCGAGAACGGCGCTGCGGTCGTGCTCCCACAGCTGGAGCACGACCGGATGGCTGCCGTCCGCCTCGGTCAGGATGCCGAACGCGGTCGCGGCGATCACGAACAGCACGCCGACGAACAGGAACCCGCCGCCCAGGAAGAGCGTGGCGAAGAACCTGTCCTCGGCCGGTCCGATGTAGTCCCGTGTCGCCCCCATGAACCACAGGAAGAAGATTCCGGCGAACGGCAGCATGTCCAGGGCCGCCTGCAGGGCGTCCCGGTGGGAGGAGTCGCCGAGCCAGGCCGCCGCGTCGGCGGCATCGGTCGGAAGCGCGCTGCGGACCAGGAGGATGGCCGCGGCCAGCAGCAGGGCGGAGAGGATGCCCGCCGCTCCGGCGGCGGGCGGTGTCCGCAGGGCGGCTCCCGGCGGTCCGTCAGGTTGCATGATCCTCATGCTGCGGCGCGGTAGGACGACGGGGGCGGTCCGCCACGACGGCACAACCGACGATCACCCCGATGGCTGCCCGGTGAACGCGGCGAGAAGCTCTCCGGCCTCGCCCCCCGATTTCGCGTATGCCAGGTTCAGCGCTGCGCCGATCACGCCGAGGTGGCTGAAGCCCTGCGGGAAGTTGCCGAGTTGCTCACCGGTGGCGGGGTCGATCTCCTCGGCCATCAGCCCGAGGTCGTTCGCGCAGCCGAGCACGCGGTTGAGGTACTGCTCGGCCGCCTCGGTGCGTCCGGCCCGGGCGAGGGCGCTGGCCAGCCAGAGCGTGCAGAACACGAACGAACCCTCCTCGCCCGACAGGCCGTCCTCGGCGAGGTAACGATGGACATGGCCGTTGCGCGTGAGTTCGGCTTCGATCCGGTCGATGGTGGCGAGGACGCGGGGGTCGTCGGGGGGCAGGAATCCGCGCAGGCCCACCTGGAGCGCCGCCGCATCGAGCTCCGGGTGGTCGAATGCCTGGACGAACGCGCCGGTCTTCGGATCCACCCCGCGCGTCTCCAGGGCGGTACGCATCTCCGCGCGAGCGAGCACCCAGCGTTCTCGCATGTCCCCGTCCGTCGCCAGGCCGGGGAACAGGTCGAGCATGCGGATGCCGCAGTCGACACCGGCCCACGCCATGAGTTTGGAGAAGACGAAGTGCCGCCGCCCGCCGCGGATCTCCCAGATGCCCTCGTCCGGTTCCTGCCAGCGCCGGATGTTCAGCTCCACCACGTTGCGGAGGAATCGGAGGAAGGGGGCGCCCTCGTGCATGACCGCCGCTTCGCCGCGCAGCCGCACGATGAGGTGCGCCGCCGTGAGCAGTTCGCCGTAGGTGTCGAGCTGCACCTGGTTCCAGGCTCCGTTCCCGATCCGCACCGGGCGCGAACCCCGGTAGCCCTCCAGGTGGTCGAGCGTGACCTCGTGCAGCAGCCGCTCCCCGTGGATGCCGTACATGATCTGCAGGTCCTCGGCCCGGCCGGAGGTGGAACGCAGCAGCCATTCACCGAAGTGCAGGGCCTCCTCCGAGTACCCGATGCCGCCGAGGGTCGCCAGCATCGCGACCGAGTCGCGCAGCCAGGCGTAGCGGTAGTCCCAGTTGCGTTCACCGCCGATCCCCTCAGGGAGTGAGGTGGTGGGCGCGGCGATCAGCGCACCGGTCTCGTCGTAGATGAGGCCCTTGAGGACCAGCGCGCTGCGCACCACGGCCTCCCGGTACGGCCCCTGGTAGGTGCAGCGGGCGGCCCAGTGGGTCCAGAAGGCGATCGTCTCCGCCAGCCGTCCGGTGAGCTCGGTTTCCGAGAACCTCCGGACGGTCAGCCCTCCGGCCTGCGCGTAGGTGAGTGCGACATGGCGCACCTGGCCCTCGGTCACCGTCGCCCGGGCCGTGCACTCCCCGGTCGGCGTGAGGTGCAGTGGCGCCAGCCCGCTCTGCAGCAGGAGCGAGTCCGGGCCGCCGGTGACCACGACCAGGTCGTCGCCGGACGCCTCCATGTACGGGGTGGTCATCCCGTACTCGAGCCTCGGCGCGAACTCCAGGCCGAGCTCGACGGTGCCGGCTTCGCCGCGCACCCGGCGCAGCAGCAGGTTGCCCGGGGGACGGCGCTCCGGGTGGCCGGGGCGGGTGAGGTCCTCCCGCACCGGCAGGCAGTCCGTCACCGTGACGGCACCGGTGGCGGTCTCGAAGCGGGTCTCCAGCACGTTGGTGTCCGGCAGGTAGCGCCGGGTGGCGGTGAAATTCGCGACCGGGGCGATGCGGAAGTACCCGCCCCGGTCCCGGTCCAGGATCCGGGCGAACACCGAACGCCCGTCGAACCGGTGGAAGCACGCCCACTCCACGGACGCGTCCCGGCTCACCAGCGCCACCGAGTGGCAGTCGCTCAAGAAGGCGTAGTCGGAGATCGGCGGGTACCTTGTCTCGCCCATGTCGCTCAGCTCCCTCAGGACACGAAGTCGAGGACCGCCGCGACGTCGTCGGGCCTCTGTTCGAACGCCGGGGCCTCGTTCATGACCGCCTCGCAGCTGCCCCATCGGACGAGCCGCCCCGTCCGCTACGTCCGATGGTCAGCAGGCTGCCCGGCTCCGGGATCACCCCTGTCGGGTGAACCGGTCAGCCCTGAACGCCGTCGAAGGCGACCTCAAGATGGCGAGGCCCGCGCAGCAGCGGGTTCGGCCGGTAGGGCGGCGGGTCCGCGACGAGCCGCGGGTTGGTCAGCCTGCGGGCCAGCTCGGTCAGCGCGAGCTGGGCCTCCAGGCGGGCGAGCGGGGCTCCGAAGCAGCTGTGGATGCCGCTGCCGAAAGCGAGGTGCTGGATGTCCCGGCGGTCGGGGTCGAAGCGGTCGGGGTCGTCGAACCGCCGGGGATCCCGGTTGCCCGACGCCAGGCCGAGCCAGAGAGTCGAGTTCTTGGGGATGACGGTCCCGGCGATGTCGATGTCGGCCAGCGTGACCCGCGGGGGCGCCAGGTGGACGGGGGGCTCGTAGCGCAGCAGCTCCTCGACCATCGGGACGGCGATCTCCGGTTCCTTCACCAGCCGTTCGAGGTGCTCCGGGTACCGGAGCAGGGTGAGCATCCCGTTGGTGATGAGGTTGACCGTGGTCTCGTGGCCGGCGATCAGGAGCAGGACGCTGGTGCTCATGAGCTCGATCGTGGACATCTGCCCGTCCGGGCCGTGGTCGGTGACGAGCCCGGAGAGCAGGTCGTCACCGGGGCTGCGGCGACGGGCCTCGGCGAGTCCGGCCAGGTACCGGCCGAGCTCGATCCTGGCCTGCTGCATGGTGCGCTGCCGCTCCGGGAGATCCTCGCCCGGGGTGGGGTCGGCGCCGGCGATGACGGCGTCGGCCCAGACGCGGAAGCGGGACTCGTCCTCACGGGGGACACCCAGCAGTCGGCAGATCACGGTGACCGGGAAGGGGTAGGCGAAGTGGTCGACGAGGTCGACCTGGTCCTTGCCCTGGAACTCGTCGATCATGCCGGAGACGATCCTGGCCAGCTCTCCCCGCATCTCGTGCACCCGCCTCGGGGTGTGCGGCGGGCCGAACGGGCGCATGGCCATGCGTCGCAGCCGATCGTGCTCGGGCGGGTCGAGCCGGAGCATGGAGGGCGGTACGCAGGCCTCCTCCTCCACCTGAAGGCCCTTGCCGTCCTGCCCGACCAGGTTGCGGGCGTCCGAGCTGATCCGTGGGTCGTGCAACAGGCTGCGGACCTGGTAGTAGCCGCCGACCAGGTACGACCCGTCGTCCTGGCGGGCCACGGGTGTCCTGCGGAGTTCGGCGTAGAGCGGGTAGGGGTCGGCGCGGTTGGCGTAGTCGGTGATCTGCTGGAGCAAGGTGCCCGGCGTCATGGAACGGTCTCCTGAGGGGTGGGCGGCGGTCAGGCGCGTGCGGGGGTGAACTGGACGCGACGTTCGCTGGGATCGTGGCCGGTGAGGGTCACGGTCGCGCCGTGGCTGGGCAGGGAGGGGTCCGGGAACTCGGCCGGGACCGGCCGCATCCCGCCGGGCTGACGGTCGACGGTGGCGTAGTCCGGCGGGAAGGGTGCGCGGACCTCGATCTGCTCCCGGTAGAAGTCCAGCCACTTGGCCTGGTCGAAGCCGACCGCGGCGATGATCCGGCCCCGGTAGCCGTAGACCGCGACGAACCGGCGCTCGGCGAGCGAGCCCTGGGTGATGACGATCTCGTCGCCCATGTTGGGCACGCCCACGGACTTGATGTTGACACCGAACTGGGAGGACCAGAAGGTCGGCACCCACAGGTGGGCCCGACGGTCCGGGCCGATACTGATCATGTTGTGCGCGGCGGTCCCGGCCTGCTCGACCGCGTTGCCCCAGTGCTCCAGCGAGAGGAACTGGTAGTCGAAGAGCGGGTGGGGCGAGCGCGCGACGTCTCCGGCGACGAACACGTCATCGGTGACGATGCCCCGGACGTCGAAGGCCCGGCAGCCCGCGTCACAGGCGATCCCCCGAGGCCCGGCGGCCAGGCCCGATCCGGCCAGCCACTCGGTGTTCCGGGTGGCACCGAGTGCGATCACCGCGACCTCGACGTCCAGCGAGGTCCCGTCGGACAGATGGGCGCGCTGGAGCCGCCCGCCGGAGTCGCCCTCCAGCGCCGTCACCATGATGCCCGTGCGCAGGTCCACGCCGTGCTCGCGCTGCAGGTCCGCGGCGACCGCACCGACCACCCCGCCGAGGGCGCCCACCAGCGGCGCCGCGGCACGCTCGGCGACCGTGACCTCCAGGCCCCGCTCGCGGCAGGCCGAGGCGATCTCGGAGCCGGTGAACCCGGCACCGACCACCAGCACCCGGCGCGGCCGCGCCGCCAGCCGCCGCTCCAGCCGGGCCGCGTCCTCGCTGGTACGCACCGTGAAGACCCCGTCGAGGGCCGCTTCCGCCGCGTTGAACCAGGGCCGGGCGCGGACGCCGGTCGTGATCAGCAGGATGTCGTACTCGATCTCCTCGCCGTCCGCCAGGCGTACCCGCTTCGCCGTCAGATCCAGCCCGGTGGCGGCTGTGCCGAGCCGCCACTGCGCGTTGACGCTGTTGCGCTGCGGCAGGGTGGTGCCGTCCGCGCGCGCCCGGCCGAGCAGGACCTGCTTGGACAGTGGTGGCCGGTCGTACGGGAGGTCGGGCTCGTCCCCGACCAGCGTGAGCGACCCGTTGAACCCGCCCATGCGCAGTGCCTCGGCGGCCCGCAGACCGGCCAGCGAGGCGCCGACGATGACGATCCGCCCGTCGCGCCGGAACTCCTGTACCGCTTCACGCAGGGAGACCGGCATCTCAGGCCCCCACCCGTGTGATCCGCGCCTGGTCCGCCTCGACCAGGATCGCCTGGACGGGACAGGCGGCCGCGGCCCGTCGCACCTGCTCGCGCTGCGCATCGGTGAAGGCGGGGTCGTACAGGAGCGCCTCCTCGCCATGCATCTCGAACACGTCCGGTGCCAGGAACGCGCACTGCGCGTAGCCCTGACACCGGTTGAGATCGACGACAATCCTCATCCGCAGACCCTGCCCTTCAAACCGTCCGTGACGAGCTGGCGCATCGCTACCAACAGTTGTGGCGCATGAGTCCCCCGGGTGCATCGCGAGCTGACCAGATGGGGGACGGCCGCCACTCTCCGGGACCGTTCCAGGCGGCGGGCAGGAGGTCGACGGGCTCACAGCGCCGGCGCACCACCCGCGGTGGGTGAGCGGCCGGGCGGGTCACCGCCTGCGTCGACGGGCGAGGAACAGTCCGGCGACCACACCCGCCAACCAGACGCCCAGCAGGGCCGCCCACAACGGCATGGTGACCACCGGGACGACGACCCTGATGGCAGTCTCCGCCCTGTTCTCGAAGATGAAGACGAGGGCGAGGGCCGACAGCACGAGTGGTGCCAGCCACCACGCCTTCGCCCGCGCCGTCGCGCGTTCGGGCGCTGAGACACGCTTCGCCATCACCGCTCCCCTTCCGCGTCCGCGGCCGAGTGCCCTCCCTCTTCATTCTCTCGTGCCCGCCCGCTTCATTCGAGCGGACTCGAAGGACTGCGACCGTCACCCGCAGGGAGTGACAGGCCGCCTTGCCGCCGGGGTTCGTCATCAGCTCGCGCGGGTGACCAGGGCCGGTGACGGCGGTGGAGCTGCGCTCGGCCTCGCACCGCGCCCGCCCCGGGCGCAGGCTGGGAGGAGCAGCCTTGCGTCCGGCGGACGGCGGGAGTCGGCGATGGACACGACGCGACTGGCAGCCGGCGAGACCGGCGCGTGGGTGGTGGCGCACCCGGGCCCGGTGGGTGCGGCGGGCCCGGGGCCGTTGGAGTGGGAACGGCGCCCGGTCCCCGAGCCGGGGCCCGGGGAGATCCTGGTCGAGGTGGAGGCCTGCGGGGTGTGCCGCACCGACCTGCACCTGGCGGAGGGGGACCTCGCGCCCAGGCTGCCGAGGTGCACGCCCGGGCACGAGGTGGTCGGACGGGTACGGGCGGCCGGCTCCGCGGCCGAGGGGTTCGCGGTCGGGGACCGGGCCGGGGTGGCCTGGCTGGCCCGGACCTGCGGCAGCTGCGCCTACTGCCGGTCCGGGCGGGAGAACCTCTGCCCGGATTCGCGCTACACCGGCTGGGACCGGCACGGCGGCTACGCCGGCCACCTGACCGCCGACGCCCGGTTCGCCTACCGGCTGCCCGAGGGCCCGCCCGCCGAGGAGCTCGCCCCGCTGCTGTGCGCCGGGATCATCGGCTACCGGGCCCTGCAACGGGCCGATCTGCCACCCGGCGGGCTGCTGGGGATCTACGGCTTCGGCGCGTCCGCCCACCTCACCGCCCAGATCGCGCTCGCCCGCGGCGCCCGGGTAGCCGTGTTCACCCGGGGTGCGGCGGCCCGACACCTGGCACTGGAACTCGGCGCCCAGTTCGCCGGCGACTCGTACGACCCCGCCCCGGAACCGCTGGACGCCGCCATCCTCTTCGCCCCGGCCGGCGAACTGGTACCGGTCGCCCTGGCCGCGCTGGACCGCGGCGGCACCCTCGCGGTCGCCGGCATCCACCTCAGCGACATCCCCGCGCTCGACTACCAGCGCCACCTCTTCCAGGAACGCACCCTGCGCAGCGTCACCGCCAACACCCGGGCCGACGGCCGGGCCTTCCTGGCGGAGGCCGCCCGGACCCGCCCGGTGGTCCGTGTCAACCGCTACCCGCTGCGGCAGGCGGACACCGCGCTCGCGGACCTCGCCGCGGACCGGGTGACGGGGGTGGCGGTGCTGCTGCCGCAGTAGGCGACCTGCGTATCCGGGCCGGCCGGAGACCTCGAACCCGTCCCGCGGGTACGCGTCGGCGCCGTGGTGACCCGAACCCGCCGACCGTTCATCCCGTGCCGATCCGGCGGCCGGTGACCTCGCTCGGGCTGATGCGCACCCACAGCGGGCGGGCGCCGCCCGCCCAGGGTGTGGCGCCCGGCAGGGCGGAGAGCCGCTGCTCCTCCTCCGGGTCGTCGACGTGGTGGGCCTCGCCGAGGATGAGGACGCTCCAGCCGCGGCTGCGGCGGTCGTCGATGTGGTCGACCTGGAAGGAGGCGGGCGAGCCCTCGGCCGGTGCGGCGGCGCCCCTGGGGGAGGTGCGGTAGACGATGGTCCGGGCGTCGACCGCGTAGTTCACCGGGAGCACCACGGGCGCCGGCCCGACAGGCAGGCCGACCCGGCCGACGCCGTGGGTGCCGAGCAGCTCCCAGCACTGCGGCTCGGTCAGGTGGAGCAGCAGCGTGCTCGGGTCGGCGTCGGCCTGTCCCGGTGGTGCGTCCGGGCGGTGGCCGGACAGCAGCTCCGGCCATGCCGTCCCGAGCGCGGCGGCGATCCGGACGAAGGCCGGCGGGTCGAACTCGGGCCCGCTCTGAAGGAGTTGGCGCAGGTAGGCCGGTGTCATGTGCGCCCGGTAGGCCAGCGTCCCTTCGCTCAGGCCGAGTTGGTCGCGGCGCTGGACGATCCGGCGGGCGATGGCAACGGGGTCGGGGCGTTCGCTCATGGTTGCGACTCCTCTGCGGACAGGATCACGTCATTGACGAGCGCGACTTGAGGGCTCCGCTGTCGGCCGCGTCGGTGAAGACGTCGTGGGCGTCCTGCGTCTCGTCGAGGCCGAAGCGGTGAGTGACCAGCCCGGCGACATCCAGCGCGCCCGGCGCACCGGAGCGTACGCGCCCAGGCTGGTCAGGGGCTCGGGCAAGCCGTGGAGGATTCCTCGGGCAGCGGATCGGACAGGTCCGCCCCCGTACCGAAGCTGCGGCTGGACGAGTTCCTGGAGGAACTCCAGGCGCGGCTGGACGCCGCCCGGGGCACGCGCGACCGGGTGCACAGCCCGCTGGAGGCGGTGCTGGCGGTCGGGCGCGACCTGGAGCTCTCCCAGGGCCCCGCAGCACGTCGTGGAGGCGGCGGTCACCCTGGTGGACGCCGAGTACGGCGCCCTGGGCATGATCGGCGAGGACCAGCGGCGGTGTTCCGTCGAGAACGCCGTGCTTCACGGTGTTCACTCCCCCTCGGCGAGCGCCGGGCGCCGCAGCCGTCGCAGGTAGGGGTCGAAGGACGGCCGGCGTTCGAGGCGGACCCGGGCGTCCACGCAGACCGCGCCGTCGGGGCGCAGGATGACGGGGTTGAGGTCGGCCTCGACGAGTTCGGGGAAGTCGTCGGCGAGCCGGGACAGCCGGGTGAGGACGGACCGCAGCGCGGCGAGGTCGACGGGAGGCGCCCCGCCGTTTCCCAACAGCAGTGGCGCGCTGCGCAGTTCAGTGATCATCGTGCTCAGGTCGCGCTCGCTCAGCGGGGCGAGCCGGGCCACCCGGTCGGCCAGCACGTCGGCGGCGGTGCCGCCCAGGCCGAGGACGATCAGCGGGCCGAAGACCTGGTCCTGGACCACGCCCGCGAGCAGCTCGACGCCGGGGGCGGCCATCGGCTGGACCACGGCTCCGGCCAGCCCGGCGCCGAACCGATGCGTGAACTCCCGGTAGACGGCGCGCACTTCGGCGTCGGTGGCCAGGCCGGTGCGGACGGCGCCCGCAGCGCTCTTGTGCACCTGCCCGGGCCAGTACGCCTTCAGGGCCACCTTCCCCTCGTGCCCGAGCCGGCGCAGGCCGCCCGCGCTGACGGACGCCAGGTGCTCGTCACGGGCCCACACCGAGGTGGTCAGCGGCAGTCCGTACGCCTCCAGCAGGTCGGCGGTGGACAGCGGGTCGAGCCAGCCGCCCTCGGGGTGGGCGGTGAGGTAGCCGTCGACCAGGCTGCGGGCGGTGCGCCGGTCGCAGTCCGGGGCGCCGGCGGACAGGGCGGCGGGCTCGGGCGGCGGCTCGGCGAGCCAGCGGGCACGGTCCCGGGCGTGGGCGAGGGCGCGGGCGGCGGAGAGGGTGTCGGAGTAGGCCGGGAGGCTGCCGCCGTCGGCGCAGGTGCGGTAGCGGACGGGCACCTGCTGGTCGAGCAGTACGGCCGCGATCGGGACGCGGCGCCGGGCCGGGCCCTCCAGCAGGGCGCGTACCGGTCCCGGAACCGGGGTGTCGCACAGTGCCGTCGGCACCAGGCAGACCAGGATCGCGTCGACGGCTTCCCCGCGCTCCAACGCGCGTAGGAACAGGGCGAGTTCGGTAGGGCGAACCGCCGCCGTGGTGTCCACCGGGTTCTGGACGGAGGCGCCGGGTGGGAGCAACTTCCCCAGATCCGCGGGGAGTTCCGGCAGAACCAGTCCGGCCTCGGCGCAGGCGTCCGCCGCCAGGATGCCGATGCCGCCCGCGTTGGACACCACGGCGACCGCACCGCGCGGGGCGGGCAGCGGCTGGGCGTGCAACAGGGCGGCGGCCTCGACGAGTTCCTCGATGCTGCGGGTCGCGGTGATCCCGGCCTGCCGGAACAGCGCCTCCCGGGTGACGGTGGGGGTGGCAGCGGCCGCGGTGTGCGAGGCGGCGCCCCGGCGGCCGGCGGTGGAACGCCCGGCGTCCACGGTCAGCACCGGAATCGTCCGGGTGACCCGGCGGGCGGTACGGGCGAAGGCGCGCGGGCTGCCGAAGGACTCCAGGTGGAGCACCGCGAGGTCGGTGCGGCCGTCCGCCTCCCACCACTGGAGCAGGTCGTTGCCGCTGACGTCGTACTTGTCGCCGAGCGAGACGAAGCTCGACACCCCGATGCCCAGCCAGGCCAGCCGCTGGAGCAGCGCGATCCCCACGCCGCCGCTCTGCACCGCCACCCCGGCGCTGCCGGGCCTCGGGAAGGCCCCGCCGAACTCGGCGTCCAGCCGGAAGGCGGGATCGGTCTGGGCCATGCCGAGGCTGTTCGGGCCGACCAGGCGCATGCTGTGCCGACGGCAGGCCCGCATCAGCCCGCGGGCCTCCTCCGCCCCGAGGCCGGAGGTGAGCACCACCAGCGCCCGGACCCCGGCGGCGCCGCACTCCTCGGCCGCCGCGGGGACGGCGCCGGCGGGCACGGCCAGGACGGCGAGGTCGGGTACGGCGGGCAGCGCCCGGACGCACGGGTAGGCGGGCCGGCCGTCGATCTCCCGGGCGCGCGGGTTGACCGCCCAGACCTCGCCCGCGAAGCCGCTTCGCCGGATCTTCCCGAAGACGATCCGTCCGACCGAGCCCGCCCGCCGGGACACCCCGACGACCGCGACCGAGGCCGGGCGCAGCAGCGCCGCCAGGCTCGCGACGTCGGCGCGGCGGCCGCGCTCGTCCACGGCCGAGCGGTAGCGCTCGTCGCCCTCCTCCAGCGGCACCCGGATCCTCACCTCGCCCTGCCCGTAGCGGCGCTGGACGGGCAGCCCGAGGTGGGCGAAGACCTGGTGGACGGCCCGGTTGCCGAACAGGGTGTCGGCCTCGAAGAAGTGGATGCCGGCCGCTCGGGCGGCGTGCACCAGGTGCTCCAGCAGCAGGGTGGCCACGCCCTGGCCGTGCCAGCGGTCGGCCACGGCGAGGGCCAGCTCGGCGGTCTCCGGCGGGTCGTCCAGCAGCTCGCAGTCCGCCTCGCCGATCAGCTCCTCCCCCGCCCAGGCGCCGAGCGCCAGCAGACCGGTCCGCGGCGCCCCGCACAGCCGGTCGGCGGCCTGCCGGGGCGCGTTACGGCTCACCCCGAAGAACCGCAGGCGTCGGCTCTCCTCCGACATCCCCTCGGCGTGGAGGTCGAGCACCGCCCGGTGGTCGTCCGGGCCCAGCGGCCGGAGTTCGACGGTGGTGCCGTCGGCCAGCAGGGCCTCGACGGTGGTGTGCGGCGGGTGGACGGTGGACATGGCGCCTCCTCGGCAGTCGCCCTGCTACCCCTCCAGCCTCCGCCCCCGCCGGCCACGACGGGAGGGCCGACCGGCCCCGCCGACCCGCCGATCGGCGTTGCGACCCGAACGCGCGGAGGGACACGCTGGTGAGGGGGACCGTTCACCACTCGACCGCCCGATGCGGAGTTCGCGATGCCGACCAGGATCCTGCTGGAGGGACGCCCTGGCAGCGGCAAGACCACCGCGATCCGCCGGCTGGCGGTGCTGCTGCAAACCCGGGAGACCGCCGGCTTCACCACGGAGGAGATCCGTACGGGCGGGGCCCGGGTCGGCTTCGCCCTGGAGACGCTGTCGGGCGAGCGGGCCGTGCTCGCCCATGTCGACCTTCCCGGGCCACCCCGGGTCGGACGGTACGGCGTCGACCTGGGGGTCATGGAGCGCCTGGCTCTGCCGTCCCTGGCATGGTCGGCGGGGACGCTCGTGCTCGTCGACGAGCTCGGACGGATGGAGCTGGCCCACCGCCCGTTCGAGGAGGCCGTCCGGACGCTGTTCACCGCCGACGTCGACGTGGTGGCCACCGTGCAGGCGCAGCACGGCCTGTTCACCGACACCCTCAAGCGCCGCGCCGACGTCGAGGTCATCCACCTCACCCGGGCGAACCGGGACACCCTCCCCGGACGGCTGGCGACACGCCTGGCACGCTGACGGGAACCGTCCGAGAGGAGGCGCGTGCGATGGCACACCGCCGCGACGACCGGAACACCGCGCTGTTGCGTGCCTCAGTCCGTTGGTCCGGGCGCGCCGACCGCTGCGCCGCCTGGACCCGCCGGGGCGTCGAGCGGTGCCACCGCTGGGCGCGCGAGGGTGCCCGGCGGCCCGGTGAGCTGGCGCCCCCGTCCTGGTTCGCCATCGCGCTCCCGTTCGGCATCGCGTGGTACCGGGCCCTCGGTGGCACGGCGCGGGCGTGGTGCAGGGTGAGCAGCCGGTCGTGCCGCCTTCTCGCCCGCGCGCTGGGCGGCCCGGCGCGCACCGGTGGCTGAGCCGGGACCCCTTCTCCTGGCAGGGCCGGGTTCTCCTGGCAGGGCCGGGACGAGGACGGAGGTGCCACCATTCGGTTGCCGGAGGATCATGAAGTTCAGCGGACCGGCCCGCGCCGCGCCTCTCCCGGACGGCCGAGCCGGTCGGACCGCAGTCAGGCCGCACGTCCTGGAGGTCACCGTGAACACCACTCCCGCGCCAGGTCCCGCCGGTCCGATCGTGGTCGGTACGGACGGCTCGGAGTCCGCCCGCCGGGCTGTGCTCTTCGCTCTTCACGAGGCCCAGCTGCACGGGGTCGGTGTGAGGGCCGTCTGCGCCTACGGCGGCGGACGCACCGAGCCGTCGGACCGAGCCATGACGGGCTGGCGCAGCGCGGTCGGCGAACCGTCGCCGCACCTGCACGATGCCGTCGCCCGCGAGGTGACGGATTCGGTCGAGGAACTGCGCCAGCAGGTGGGCGAGCCGTACGTGGAGGTGGAGGTTCGTTGCGAGCGCGGCCGGCCCGCCCAGGTCCTGCTGGAGGCGAGCCAGGACGCCACCCTGCTGGTGGTGGGTACCCGCGGCGCCGGCCTCTGGGGCCGGCTCACACTCGGCTCGACCAGCACCGAGGTCGTCCACCACGCCCACCTCCCCGTCGTCGTCGTGCCGCCCGAACCCAAGCACGCGAACGGGTGAACCGGTGCCTCACCTGGCGGGGCGGTCTCCCGAGTGGAGCCGTACGCGCTCGCGCAGCCGACCAGGACGGTCATCACCCTCGGGAGGGCACGCCCGCACGCATGCCCTGTCCCTGATCGGCCGTCGACGGCGGCTGGTGGTGCGGGTGACAGCCTGAAAGATCTGTCGGGTCCCGGACAAGACATGTGGGGCCTCGGCGCCGCCGGGGTTCGACAGGGGACAGTGGCGTTCAGCGCGCAAGCACCCAGTCCGGCCGCCAGGTCCCGGCGGCGTCGAGGCCGGTCGCCGTGGCGGCGAGGTGCGCGCGGAGGGTGGCCAGCGCCGGGTGGGGGTTGTCGCGGTGCCACAGGAGCGAGTGCGGGTAGACGGGCGTCGGGTCGGTCACCGGGATGCGGCGCAGGCCGTAGCCGGCGGGCCAGACCACGCGGGTGTGCTCGCTCATGAAGGTGGCCAGGGCCGGGGTGTCGGCGATGGTGTCGAGGAGCGCGTCGGAGCCGAAGTTGGGGCCGGTCGCCTCGATGGTGAGGCCGAACTCGGCGACCAGGTCGTCATAGTAGGCGGCCCACTCGGTACCGGGGGCGATGCCGGGCATCCAGATCCGGTGGCCGACGAGCTGGGCGACGGTCACCGAGCGGGCGTCCGCCAGCGCGTGGGCGGGGCCGGTGAGGAGCTGCAGCGGCTCGTCGAGCACCCGGACGGACTCGACGTCCTCGGGAAGGGGCCGGCCGGGCGCGGCCACGGCCCGGAAGGACGCGTCGATCGCACCCGAGCGGATGGCGGTGACGGCCGCCTCGACGTCGAACAGCATCACCACGTCGAGGTCGATCTCGGGGTGCGCGCGGTGGAAGCCGCGCATCAGGCCCGACGGCGCGACGCGTGAGGCGATCACGTCGACGCGCAGTGGCCGGCTGCCGGTGCGCACCGACGCGACCGCGCGCTCGGCGACGCGCAGCAGCTCGCGCGCGTGGGGCAGGAACGCCTGCCCGTCGATGGTGAGCTCGGCTCCGCGCGGCGTGCGGGCGAACAGCCGAACACCGAGCTCGCGCTCCAGCGCGGCGACGCGCTTGGAGACGGCCTGCTGGGTGATCGAGAGGTCGGCGGCGGCCTTCTGGAACTGGCCCGCTTCCACGACGGCGGCGAAGGTGCGTACGGCTTCGAGGTCCACGCCGATCCACCTTAGAGCACAACGCCTGGTTGTGGCTCGGTGGCAGTGCGGTTGTTTGACCTGCGGTTGTGCCGCTCGGTTAGCTCTCACCGGTCAACGTCGGTTTGTTCGGGTGGGACAGAGGGGCGCGCTGAGCATGGTGGGCAGGAGGCCGTTGGGCCGGCAGTTCGGCTGGCTGTGGGCGGCGTACGCGGTGAGCGCGTACGGGTCCGGGCTGGGGTTCGGGGCGTTGCCGCTGATCGCCGTGCTGGCGTTGCACGCCGGCCCCGCGGAGGTGTCCGCGCTGTCCGCGGTGGGGCCCGCGGTGGGCGCGCTGATCGCGGTGCCGCTCGCGCCGTGGGTGGAGTTCCGGCACAAGCGCCCGGTCATGATCACCATGGACCTGGCCCGGTTCGCGGCCATGGCGACGGTCCCGCTCGCCTATGCCTTCGGCCGGCTCGGTTTCGTCCAGCTGCTCGTGGTCTCGGCCGTCGTCGCCGCCGCCAAGATCGCGTTCAACGCGGCCAGCGGCGCCTACCTCAAGGCTCTCGTCCGGCCGGAGGACCTGCTGGTGGCCAACGCGCGCTTCGAGTCCACCAGCTGGAGCTCCATCGCGGTCGGACCACCGCTGGGCGGGGCGGCGATCGGGCTGTTCGGGCCGGTCACCACCGTGGTAGCCGACGCGCTCAGCTACCTGCTCTCCGCGCTCGGCATCACCGCGATCCGCGGCCGGGAGGAAGCGCCGCGACCCGCCGGCACGAGCCCGGTCCGGGCGGGCGCGGTGCTCGACGGCTGGCGGCACATCATGGGCGATCCCGGTCTGCGGGCGCTCTACCTCAACAACATGCTCGTCAGCGGTCTGATCATGGCCACCGAGCCGCTGCTGGCCGTGCTCCTGCTCCGCCAGCTCGGGTTCTCACCCTGGCAGTACGGCCTCGCCTTCGCCGCCCCCTGTCTCGGCGGACTCATCGGCTCCCGGCTGGCCCGCCGTGTGGTGGCCCGCTACGGCCGCGACCGGGTGTTCCGGACCGTGGGCACCCTGCGCGCCGTCTGGCTGATCGGCCTGGTCCTCGTCCGTCCCGGCGTCGTCGGACTCGTCACCGTGATGGCCGTCGAGCTGGCGATCATCATCAACATGAGCCTGTACACCCCGGTGCTCGCCACCTACCGACTCGAACGCACGCCCAAGCACCTCGTCGCCCGCACCCTGTCGGCCTGGTCGATCGGCCAACAGGTGTCCATCGCCGTCCTCACCGCGCTCGGCGGGTTGCTCGCCGACGCCACTGGCCCGCGCACCGCGCTCGCGGTCGCGGGGCTGCTCATCCTGGCCACCCCGTTCCTACTCCCCCGGCGCGACCAGACCTCGCAACCAGACCTCGCGGCACGAGCCGGAACTGTCGCGTAGCCCCTCATGAAGTCGCACCCCCGTATGAAGTCGCACCCCCGCATGAAGGAGAACACTCGCGTGAGCACCGCCCCCGCGCTGGACCCCGCGCACACCGCCCTGCTCGTCCTGGACTGCCAGCCCGCGGTCCTGGCCGTTCTGCCCGAGGGCGGGGGCCGCGAGGCCCTGCTCGATCGGGTGGAAGCGGCCGTCGCCGGCGTCCGCGCGGCGGGCGGCACCATCGCCCACGTCCGCGTCGGCTTCACCGAGGCCGACTGGGACGCGATCCCGGCCGCCAACAAGTCCTTCGGCCCGCTGGCCCAGCACCGTGCCATGCACCACGAGGACCCGGCCACCGCCGTGCACGAGCGCCTGGCTCCCCGGGACGGCGACATCGTCGTGCGCAAGACCCGCTACGGCGCCCTGTCCACCACCGACCTCGACCGACAGCTGCGCGAGCGCGGCATCACCACGCTGGTCGTCTCCGGCATCAGTACCGGCGGCGCCGTCCTGTCGACCGTCCTCGACGCGGCCGACCGCGATTACCGGCTCTACGTCCTGTCCGACGGCGTCGCGGACCCGGACCCGGCGGTCCACGACGTCCTGCTTCACCGGGTCCTCCCCTCCCGGGCCCACATCGTCGACACCGCCGAGCTGCCCGCACTGCTGCGGGCCGGCTGACCCGGAGGCGCGGGCGGGCCCGCGTGCAGGACTACCGGCAGATCGCCCTTCACCTGGGTGGCCGTCGACCCGGGCCCTACCAGGTGGGACCGCCTCGCGCTCCGAAGGACGTCGGGCCCGCGCGTCGGTCGGATTCCCCGTCACCGGGGCCCGGCCGCAAACCGGTTCGGCTCCCCGGCGGCCCGCGGGCCGAGGGGCAACAGTGCGCACCCGACCGTGCGCCGGGCGGCTCCCCCGCTGGTCAGGTCAGGGTCAAGCTCCGGTCAAGGATTGCGCTGGAAGGGCTACGGCGCCCTATCCTGGGGCGGATTTGAACAGACACCTCGTTCGGTGAGGCGTCTTCACGGACACAGGCCACTGATCCCACCCGTCGAGAGACGCTCCGGATCAGGACAGGTCTCCCCGGCTCAAGGGGTGACCCCAAGTGGCTTCCCGTCGGGATCGACAGGGACACGCCGTGGAGTGCCAAAGCTCTGACGAGTGGGGGTGCACCGGGCGGTGACGTCGGTCTCCCCTTGCCGTGCCGCCGCGACCTCGATGCGCGGCCGAGATCGGGAGGAGGCGTGATGGACGGAAGTCCTGGCCATAGTCAGCCCTTTCCGATGTCGTCCTCGCCGTCCTTCCGTCGTCCGAGGCGCCCGCTCCTTCCCTGACCGATCCGGTCCGCTCCGCCCTCCGGTCCGCTCCGGAGCGGGCGGCCCTGGCGCATGCCTGGAACCGGTTCGAGCGGTCAGCGTCGGCGGTGGCGCGCCGCCGGGCGGCCCGATGCCCCGTCCTGCCGGGGCGAGGGGGTCCCCACCATGGCTGCCACCACCCTGTTCAACTCCGCCACCGCCCGGCTGCGCGACCGCACCGTCGCCGCCGAGCGCCGTACCGCCGTCACCCGGACCGTCCGGTCCTCGGTGGTCTCCGTCGCCGGGCTGGTCGGAGGGCCGGTCGCCAACCAGGCCGGGGAAGAGGTGGGCCGGGTCGTCGACGTGGTCGCGCGCCTCTACGGCACGGAGCCGTACCCTCCGGTCACCGGGCTGATCATCCGCATAGGCCGCCGCCGCACCTTCATCGCCGCCGACGCCGTCGACCGGATCATGACGGGGCAGGTCCGGCTGCGCACCGCCTGTCTGGACCTGCGCGAGTTCAACCGCCGTCCCGGCGAGGTGCTGCTCGCCCGGGACGTGCTGGACCACCAGCTCGTCGACGTCGACGGCGTCCAGGTCACCCGTGCCGCCGACCTCTACCTGGCCCCGCTGGCCGCCCGTACCGTCCTGGTCGGGGTCGACGTCTCGCTGCCCACCCTGCTGCGCCGGCTCGGCCCGCGCCGCTGGCAGATCCGCCCCACCCCGGAGCGCGTCCTGGACTGGCAGTCCGTCGCCCCGTTCGGCGAGCAGGCCACCCACGGGCCGGCCGAGGTGCGGCTGCGCGCCTCCCGCTCCGCGCTGCACCGGCTGCGCCCGGCCGACCTCGCCGACATCCTGGAGGACCTCGGCCGGCATGAACGCCAGCAGCTGCTGGGCTGGTTGGAGCCGGAGCACGCCGCGGACGCGCTGGAGGAGATGGAGCCCGCCGAGCTGGAGAACCTGCTGCGCGAGGTGCCGCCCGAGCACGCCGCCCGGCTCGTCGACGAGATGGAGCCGGACGAGGCCGCCGACGCCCTGCGCGACCTCGCGCCCGGCGAGCGCGAGACCCTGCTGGCCCGGATGCCCGAGCCCGAGGCGGCCGAGCTGCGCTCCCTGCTCACCCACCGGGAGGGCACCGCCGGCGGCGCGATGACCACCCTGCTGGTCACCGCCGGCCCCGCGCACACCGTCGCCGAGGTACGGGCGGAGCTCGCCGCCCAGGCCGAGCACCGCACCGACATCGACGCGGTCACCGTGCTGGACGACCAGGGCCGGCTGCTCGCCGACATCCCGCTGTTCGACCTGGCGGTGGCCGAGGACACCTCGGTGATCGGCGACCTGGTCGCCTGGCTGGACCAGTTCGGCCCGCCGGTGACCGTCCGGCCCGACACCCGCCTCGCCGAGGCCGCCGACCAGCTGGTCGCGGCCCGGGCCACCTCCCTGCTCGTGGTCGACGACTCCGAGCGCCCCCTCGGCCGGGTCCTGGCCGACGACATCCTCGACTCGCTGCTGCCCGAGCGCGGGCGCCTGCACTTCCGGAGGCTCCTCAAGTGACCCGCGACCTCGACACCCTCGACACCGGTCCGGACGCCGCCGCCGCGCCGTCCGCCCCGGGGCGCCCCGGCCGCCGCAGGGGCCTGCGCCGGCTGGCCGCGATCGCGATGGTGGCCGGCCCCGGGCTGGTCGCCGCCAACGCCGGCAACGACGCCGCGGGCATCGCCACCTATGCCAGCGCCGGCTCCCAGTTCACCTACGGGACGCTGTTCTTCATGGTGCTGGTCACCGTCGCCCTGGTCATGGTGCAGGAGATGGCCGTCCGGCTCGGCGCCCACACCGGCAAGGGCCTGGGCGCGCTGATCCGCGAGCAGTTCAGCCTGCGCCTCACCGCCCTCGCGGTGTTCTGCCTGCTGCTGGCCAACACCGGTCTGGTGGTCAGCGAGTTCGCCGGGATCGGCGCCGCGTTCGAGCTGCTCGGCGTGCCCAAGTGGGCGGTCGTCCCGCCGTCCGCCGTGCTGCTCTGGTCGCTGGTGCTGTTCGGCTCCTACAAGTGGGCCGAGCGGATCTTCCTGGTGATGTCGCTGGCGTTCTTCGCCTACCCGGTCGCCATGGTCCTCGGCCACCCTGACTGGGGGCAGGTCGGCGAGCACCTGGTCGTCCCGCACCTG
Organism: Kitasatospora sp. NPDC023118; assembly: GCF_055560875.1. NCBI lineage: Bacteria > Bacillati > Actinomycetota > Actinomycetes > Kitasatosporales > Streptomycetaceae > Kitasatospora > Kitasatospora sp. NPDC023118. The sequence goes on along the minus strand of NZ_JBVHHW010000009.1, from coordinate 245,148 downwards.
GAGCCCAGCAAGGACTTCATCCTGCTGGCCGTGGCCCTGATCGGCACCACCGTCAGCCCGTACATGCAGTTCTACGCCGCCGCCGGCGTGGTCGACCGCGGTGCCAAGCCCGCCGACTACAAGCTGATCCGGGCCGATGCCGTCCTCGGCGCGGTGTTCGCCTGTGTGATCAGCCTGACCATCATCATCGCCACCGCCGCCGCGATCGGCGGCACCGGCCCGCTGGAGTCCGCCGCGCAGGCCGCCGAGGCGCTCAAGCCCGTCGCCGGGCACAGCGCCGAGCTGCTCTTCGCCTTCGGGCTGCTGGGCGCCTCCGCCCTGGCCGGCGCGGTGGTGCCGCTCTCGGCGAGCTACGCCATCGGCGAGGCCGCCGGCGTCGAGCGCTCCGTCTCCCGCAGCTTCCGTGACGCCCCGCTGTTCCTCGGGGTGTTCACCGCGCAGATCGTCCTCGGCGCGGTCGTCGCGATGACCCCGGTGGACGTCATCCAGCTACTGATCGGCACCCAGGTCCTGCAGGGTCTGATCAGCCCGATCGTCCTGGTCTACCTCCTGGTCCTCACCAACCGCCGCTCCGTCCTCGGCGACGCGGCCAACACCCCCCGCTACCGCGTCGCCGCCACCGTCGTGGTGGTCGGGGTGGCCGTCATGTCGACGATCCTGCTCGTCCAGACCGTCCTCGGCTGGTTCGGCATCGGCTGATCCCCTCCCCGCGGGCCCGCTACGACGGCCCCCGATGACCGCTAGAAACCAGCGGTCATCGGGGGCCGTCGGTCATCGGGGCCGTCAGTCATCACCGCCCGCGGGAGAGGTGGCGGGCGATGAGCAGTACGTCCGCTGCGACCTGACCCATGGTGTCCCCTCTCGCCGCTGCTGACTCCCGTCCATGTCTGCCGCCGGGCCGCTCGTCAGTCGTCGGGAGTCGATCGACGTCGCACTCCCGGCGCACGCTGCGTGCCGTGGCCGCTGTGCGGGGTGCCTCTGGGTGCTCGTGCCGGGCCAGGACCGTCCTGAGGGTCCTGGCCGGGCCCGCGGGACAGGCCCAGGGGTCACTGGGCGGTGGTGATGGTCAGGTAGGAGGAGGAGATCTCGGCGCCCTGGCCCCAGAGCCGGCTGCTCGCCGGACTGGCGGTGTCGACGAAGGTCTGCGGGGTGGGCTGGCCGGCCAGCGGGGCGTAGTAGTAGCCCGAGGTGGTGTCCAGCTGGACCAGGCCGCGGCCGTCCTGGCCGGCGCCGTCCATGATGGTGAAGGTGCCGAGGCCGCAGAGGAGTTGGCGCGGGGCGACGGTCTGGCCGGTGCCGCCGTGGTCGGTGACCAGGTGGGAGCGGTCGGTCGGGCGGGCGCCGAGGCTGGTGACGCTGTAGACCGGGATGCCGTTGATCTTCCAGGTGGCGCGGGTGCGGCTGTTGTCGAGCTGGATCTGGTAGTTGAGGGACGCGCCCTTGGAGATGGTCGCCACCGGCACCGCGTAGGCGAAGGCCGAGTAGGTGGTGTTGGGGTAGCGCAGCCGCTCGTACCAGGCGTACACGGTGTTGTTGGTGACGTGGAAGTCCATCAGGACGCCCGTCTCCAGGTCGGCCACCACCATCGCGCCGTTGGCGAGGCGGAGGTCGGACTGGGGGTCGGTAACGTTCGCGCCGAAGGGGTTGGCCTCGGTCTTGCGGGTGGTCACCGAGAGGTTGGCGTCGCAGGTCCAGCGGCCGTTGGCCGGGGTGTCGTAACCGGCGAAGCCCGCGGTGGAGTTGTGGTTGGCGAAGGACAGCCACTTGGTGTGGTCGCGGTCGCCCGCGCCGCCGGCCGCCTGCTGGGCGGTGGTGAAGGCGAACGCCGGGTTCCCGGTGGCCGGGTCGGTGCCGCTGGGTATCACGTGCAGGCCGTTCGCGTCCGTGCTGGGGATGCCGTCGCCGCTCGGCATGCCGGGCGCGGGCCAGAGCTGCCACTTTCCGGTGCTGGAGGCGTCGAAGCCCTTCTGGAAGTTGTCGGTGAAGACGGTGCTGGTGGTGAGGCCCGCGGCCTGGGCCTGGGCCTGGGCGGGGGCGGTCGCGATCGGGACGATCGCGGAGGCCAGGGCCAGGGCGGCGGCGGCACGGACGAGACGCCTGATCGGGCGCATAGCAGCAAGTACCTTTCGGGGTCTGGGGGTTCCGGGGATTCGGGGCCCGGTGGTGGTTCGGTGTCCCGCGGGGTTCAGCGGGTTCTCGGGGTTCAGCGGGTTCAGCGGGGTCAAGCGGGTCCAGCGGGGTCGACCAGGTTCAGCGGTTCAGTGTTCGGGCTCCAGCAGCGCGGCGATGGCGTCGGCGTTGCCCGCCTCCATCAGCTCGTCCTCCGGTATGCGCTTGCCGTACTCGCGCTCCAGGATGACGGAGAGTTCGAGCATGACCAGGGAGTCGATGTCGATGTCGGAGAAGCCGGTGGTGGGCGTGATCTCGCCCTCCACCGCGAACTTCTCCACCAGGAGTCCGACGATCCGGTCGGCCACAGCGTTACTCATGGGTCGTTCTCGCCTTTCGGTGCCGGCCGGCCCTGTCGGAGCCGGCCTCGTACGCCGTACGTCGTTCGGTTGCGGGTGGACGGGCGCCGGGGAAGCGCCGGCACCCCTCAGTCCCCGAGGACGCCGTCGACCTTGATGTCGGGCCATGTCAGCGCGGTGGAGCCCCAGTTGAGCCCGACGCCGAAGGCGGTGGACAGGATGCGGTCGCCGACCCCGAAGGTCCCGGCCGCGGCGGCGTGGGTAAGCGCCAGCGGGATGGAGGCCGCCGAGGTGTTGCCGACCCGGTCGATGTGCAGCAGGACCCGCTCGCGCTCCACCTTCAGCAGGTCGGAGATGGCGTACAGGATGCGGGAGTTGGCCTGGTGGCCGGCGAACCAGTCGACGTCGTCGACGGTCCAGCCGATCCGGTCGAGCAACTTCGCCGAGGAGGAGCTCATCCGCTCCACCGCGTGCGAGAAAAGCTCCTTGCCGCGCATGGCGAGCAGGTTGTCCTGCTCGCTCGGCGGCTGGCGGTAGGAGCGCTGCCGGGATCCGCCGACCGCGAGCAGCGCCAGGTCGTGGTGCCCGCCGTCGCTGCCGAGGTCGAAGCCCTGGAAGGCGCCCGGCTCGTCCGGGTCGCCGGCCCGCAGTACCGCCGCGCCGGCGCCGTCGCCGAAGATGATCGCGGAGGCCCGGTCGTCGTGGTTCAGCCGGGTGGACCAGATGTCGGCCCCGATCACCAGCGCCCGGTCGATCAGGCCGGAGGAGATCGCGCCGACGGCGTTGGCCATTCCGTAGACCCAGCCGGTGCAGGCCGCCGAGAGGTCGTAGGCCCACGGGGTGCCGAGGCCCAGCCGGTGGGCGATCTCGGGCGCGGTGGCGGGCATCGGCTGGTTGGGAGTGCTGGTCGCGAGGATCACCAGGTCGACCTGGCCGCCACCGGCGGACTGCATCGCCCGCTCGCCGGCCGCGATCGCGAGGTCACCGGTGACCGTCCCGGGCTCGGCCCAGTGGCGCTGGTGGATGCCGGTCCTGGTGCGGATCCAGGTGTCGTCGCTGCCGACCAGCTCGCCGATCTCGTCGTTGGAGACGATCCTCGGCGGCACCATGGCGCCGAGCCCCTCCAGTACCGCGGCCCTGGTCATGCCGCCACCTCCCGTTCGTCGTGCCCGGTCCAGCCGGTCGGCAACCGGTGGGTCGCCGAGCAGTGGATCCGGATGTGTTCGAAGGCCGCCGCGATGTCGACCACCCGCCAGGTCTCCCCCGTCCTGGTGGTGAGCAGCTGCGGGTCGACCAGCTCCGCGGAGAGCGGGGCCGGACCGGCCACCGGCCGGTACGGGTCGCCGATCTCCAGGACGGTCTGCCGCATCCAGAGCGTGTTGCTCTCGGCGCGCGGGACGTCGTCCAGTCCGTAGATCAGGATCTGGCCCAGCTGGATCGCGCCCACGAAGGCGTCGATCAGCGAGACCGAGCCGTGGCTGTAGCTCTCCAGCCCGCCCACCGGGCCGGCCTGCGGCGCCGCCGGGCGGCTGCCGAGCAGGGCGGTCGCCCGCCGCGCGGGCAGCTCCACCCGCAGGGCCTCGATGGTCTGCGTCCTGGTCCGGTGCGCGGCGGCGAACGGCCGCAGCGGTGCCGGGCCGAGCAGGGCGTCGGGCGAGTCGAGGCGGGCGGTGCCCACGGCCCCGGCCGGGAGCGCCGGGTGCTCGATCTCCAGGCGTGCCCGCAGCCCGCCCACCTGGCAGTCCACCACGGTCGAGCGGTCGGACTGCCGGGCAGCGGTGGCCTGGACGGCGAAGCCGCCCAACTCGGCCTCCACCGGCTTGGTCCCGGCCTTCAGCCGCACCCGGCGCAGCCGGAGCCCGGCGCGCTGGGCGGCGTCCAGGCCGTACGTCTGGGTCAGGTACAGCTCGGCGGCCTCGCCCGCCATCAGCAGGACGTCGATGCTGCTGAGGTGCGGGGCCTGGTCGGTAGTGCCCTTGCGGGACCAGTCGGCCGGGTAGTCGACGGAGCCGCGGGCCCGCACCGTCCCGGTGCCGTCCGCCTGCGAGCCGACCACGATGTCGGTCAGCCGCTGCTCGGCCCGGCGGTAGCCGCTGCCGAAGAAGCGGCGCTCACCTGGGCCGAGGTAGTCATCCACGGTCGCCCGGACCGGTGCGTCGGGCGTCTGTGTCGTGCCGGTCATCTCACTCCCCCGTGTAAGTCGATCACGGCTGCCAGCCGCGTGAAGAATGCGTCCTTGGACTGTCGTTGGAAGAAGTGCCCGCCCGGGATCACCTGGAGGGTCCCGCCCCGCAGGGAGTGCGAGCACCAGGCGGCCGCGTCCTCGACCGCCACCAGCGGGTCGTCGGCGCCGGCGAAGACGTCGATGGGGCAGGGCAGTTGATAGCTGTCGCCGGTGTGCCGGCGGCTCGTGCACAGTTCCAGGCCGGCCCGGACCTGGGCGAGGTAGTCGGCGAGCCGGCCCGGAGTGCCGCTGACCGCCGCCGGCAGGCCGTCGAACGCGGCCAGCCGGTGCGCGAGTTCGGCGTCGTCCAGGAGCAGCGCCGACTCCAGCGGAAGCGGCAGGTGCGGCGCCGGGTGGGCGCCGACCAGCAGCCGCTTCGGCAGCCGGCGGCCGGTCGCGGCCAGGAACCGGACGAGGTGGTACGCGACCAGCGCGCCCATGCTGTGGCCGTAGCACAGGTACGGCTCGTCCAGCTGCGCGCCGAGCTGCTGGTGCAGCGCCCGGGCGAGCGGGGCGAGGTCACGGTGCGGCCCGCCGCCGGGCCCCTCCCGGTCCGGCAGCCGGACCGGGACGACCTCGACCCTCGATCCCAGCCGCCGCTGCCAGCCGGCGAAGGAGGCGGTGCTGCCGCCCGCGTGGTGGAAGGCGAACAGTCTGACGGGCCGGGTGACCCGCGTACGGGCCCGAACGTCGGCGAGGTGGACGACGACGGCACTCACAGGACTGCTCCTCCCCTACGGGCCCCACCGCGGGTCGCGGTGGGCGGTCGGCGTGCCCGCCCCTGGCGGGGCGGGCACGCGGGTCCGTCACTGCCCCGCGCCCCGCAGGTGGGCGACGGAAGCGACGGCCAGCTCGCGGGCGCGGGCGGTGTCGGCCACCAGGCGGCCGCCGCGCTTGACGACCCGGCCGGCGACCAGGACGGTGTCCACGTTGCCGGGGTGGGCGGCCAGCACGAGCGACTCGGCGGGGGTGGTGACCGGCGCCAGGTCGATGTCGCCGGTGCGCACCAGCACCAGGTCGGCGGCCTTGCCGGGCTCGATGGAGCCGGTCCGGTCACCGAGGTGGACGGCGCGGGCGCCCTCGACGGTCGCCATCCGCAGCACGGCCTGGGCCGGCAGGACCGGCTCGCCGTCCGGCGTCTCGGCGCGGTCGGCCGCCAGCGCGAAGCGCATCTGGGTGAACAGGTCGCCGCTGGACTCCAGCTCGGTGTCGATGCCGAGGCCGGGGTTGACGCCCGCGGCACGCAGCCGGCGGACCGCCACGTTGCCGCCCAGACCGGGCATGGTCAGCTCGATCTGCGGGCAGATCGACACGGTGGTGCCGGAGTCGGCGAGCAGCTTGAGCGCATCGGCCTCGGCGCCGTTGACGTGCGCCAGGTTCAGGTCCGGGCCGAGCAGGCCGGCCTGGTGGAGCAGCTGGATGCCCTGGTGCTCGGGGCCGGGGCGCCCGGTGGACAGGTGCGTGGTGATCGGGATGCCGAGCTCCCGGGCGAGGGCGAAGTCCTTGACCGCGTTGTCAATGCCGGAGTAGTCCGGGCCCTTGGCGGCCATCGCCAGGGTGACCAGGCCGTCGTCCGAGGGCAGCAGCTGCTCGCGGACGCGACGGATGTCGACCGGGTGGGTGGCGGCGAAGTCGAGCTTGGAGCCGATCGGCCAGGCGTGGCCGAACACCGCGCGCACGCCCGCGTCCTGGAGGGCCCGGACGGCGGCGTCGGCGTGCTCGGGCGAGTTCATCGCGTGTGCCCAGTCGAGCACCGTGGTGATGCCCGCGTTGAGCGCGGTGAGGGCGCCGAGGTAGGTGCCGGCGTAGACGTCCTCCGGGCGGACCTGGTCGCCCAGGCCGATCAGGGTCTGGCCGACGTACTCCATGATCGAGGCCTCGGAGCTGGACTGCCGGAGGCTGCTCTGCCAGGTGTGCCGGTGGGCGTCCACCAGGCCGGGCAGGACGAAGGTACCGGAGGCGTCGATCACCTCGGCGTCGGAGGCCGGCGCGAGGTCGGTGCCGACGGCGGTGATCCGGCCGTCCTCGATGAGCACGTCGCCCGTCGGGAATTCGCGGTTCTGGGCGTCCATGGTGACGATCCAGCCGCCACGGACCAGGATCCGCTGAGTGGTCAAGGCAGTTCTCCCATTTTCTACGGTGACGGACCGGGGGTCGGGCCGTCGTTGTTCGGTTCGGTGGTCGTGAAGTGGTCGTGAGGTGGTCGTGCGTGGGGTGGTCGTGCGTGGGGTGGTCGTGAGGTGGTCGTTCCGGCGGTCGGTCAGGCCGCGCCGGCCGACCCGGCGCGGTCGTCGACCGCCCACACCAGCAGCGCCAGCAGGGCCAGGCCGGCGCCCACCGCGCACACCGCGCCCCAGCCGGCCGCCGCGTAGGCGGCGCCCGAGGCGGCGGACCCGGCGAAGCCGCCGACGAAGTACGTGGTGGTGTACGCCGTGGTGATCCGGCTGCGCGCGTCGGCCCGCAGCCGGTAGATCACGCTGAGGTTGGTGACCTGGACGCCCTGGACGCCCAGGTCGAGCAGGACTACCCCGAGCAACAGGGGGATCAGCCAGTGGCCGCCGTTCAGGGCGAGCAGGCCCCAGCTGGCGAGGACCACGGCCAGTAGGACGCCGGAGGCCTGCCGGTCCAGCCGCCGGTCGGCGAACCGGCCGGCGATCCGGGCCGCGTACGCCCCGACCGCCCCGACCAGACCGACCAGCCCGATCAGCGCCGCGTCGAAGTGGTATGGCGACCGGGCCAGCAGGAACGCGACGGAGGCCCAGAAGGCGTTGAAGCCGGCGAAGGTGACGAAGCCCAGCAGGCAGCGCCGCCGCAGGACCGGCTCCTCCCGGAGGATGGTCAGCACCGAGCCGAGCAGCGCCGGGTAGGAGAGCCGGACGGCCGGCTCGGCCTTCGGCAGCCGCAGCCGCAGCACGGCGGCCAGCGCCAGGGTGAGCACCCCGGCGGCGACGAACACCGCCCGCCAGCCGGCCCAGCTGCCGAGCAGCCCGCTGCCGGTCCGGGCGAACAGGATGCCGAGCAGCAGCCCGCTCATCACCCGCCCGGAGACCTTCCCGCGTTCCTCCGCGGCGGCCAGGGTGGCCGCGAAGGCCACCAGCATCGGCCCGACCACGGTGCACATGGACAGCACCGCCATCGCCATGACCAGCACGGCGAAGTCGGGCGCGGCCGCGGCGGCGGCGCAGGCGACGGCCGTCACGGTGAGCATCACCACGACGATCCGGCGGCGTTCCGTGACGTCCCCGAGCGGCACCAGCAGGGCGAGCCCGGCCGCGTACCCGAGCTGGCCGACGGTGGTGACCAGGGAAGCCGACCCGCTGCCGAGCCGGAAGGCGTCGGCGATCCCGTTGAGCAGCGGCTGCACGTAGTACAGGTTGGCGACCGCGAGACCGCAGGCCCAGGCGAACAGGGTCACCAGACGGGGGTCGATGCCCGCGCCGGGGTCGGCGGCGCTGCTCGGGGCGGCGGGGGGCGACGCCGGCGCCGCGTCACGGGCCGGGGTTCGGGGGGTCATGGCTGTCCTTCCGTCAGGACACGGGTGCGGGGGCCGCAGTGGGCAGGCGGTCAGTGGGCAGGCGGTCAGTGGGCGGTGGTGGCGGCAGTGGGGGCGGTGACGGGCTCGGCGGGCCGGGCGCCGCGCAGGAAGGCGAGCACCTGGTCGGGGCGGTCGGCCCCGACCAGCAGCGCGAGATGGCCGTCCGGGCGGACCACCGCGAAGGCGGGGTTCCGGCCGAAGGTGCGGTCGAGGGTCCGGGCCGGCCCGCCGCCGACCCGGGCGAGGTCGAGCACCGTGATCGAGGGGTCGAGCTTCTCGCGCAACCGCCTTGCCCGCCGCGCCCATTCGGCCTTCGGGCGCCGCCCGGGCCAGAGCAGCACGGTGTAGTGGGCGGGGTCGATGGCCGGCATGCCCGAGTCCAGCTCCGGCGCGACGAACATCGGGACGCGCTGGCCCGGTTCGATCGGCCGCGGGTGGCGCAGCAGGATCGGCTCGGTGGCGAGCCGGCCGTAGCTGACGTCGATCTGGCTGAGCAGCGGCACCACCATCCGGCTGACCAGCCCGGTCTTGCAGGCGACGGTGAAGAGCGTGTCGCGCACGGCGATCCGTCCGACGCTGCGCTGGAGGGCGAAGCGGGCCTGGGCCGCCGAGGTGCGGGACAGTCGGGTCGCGCCGGCCTGCCGCTCGGGGGCGTAGCTCTCCAGGATCGATTCCCGCAGGGTGCCGTTGGCCACCCCGGCCAGCTTCCAGCCGAGGTTGGCGACGTCCATCAGCCCGACGTTGAGGCCCTGGCCGCCGGCCGGGCTCACCACGTGCGCGGCGTCGCCCACCAGGAAGCACCGGCCCTTGCTGAAGGTCTCGGCGATGCCGAGCCGCGGGCGGAAGGCCCGGGTCCAGTCCGGGGTGCCGACCTGGATGTCGCGCCGGGAGCGGGAGCTGAGGATGTGCTGGATCAGCTCGCGGGAGGGGTTGCCGTCCTCCTCGCGCCGGTGCGGGGTGGTGGCGGCGAAGCGGTAGCTGCCGTTGCTCAGCGGCACGATCGCGGCGACGCCGTCCCGGCAGTAGTAGTACTGGCCGAGCGGCGGCACGTCCCCGGAGAGCGGGACGTCGCCGATGGCGTAGGTGACGTCGATCTCCTCGCCGTCGAAGCGGATCCCGAGTTCGGACCGCACGGTGCTGGCGGGCCCGTCCGCGCCGACCAGCCAGCGCGGCTCGACGGTCTCGCCGGTGCCGTCGGAGTGCTTGAGCCGGGCCCGCGGCTCGGCCCCGGAGCCGTCCAGCGAGACCAGCTCGACCCCGCGCTCGACGACCCCGCCGAGTTCGGCGAGGCGTGCGCGCAGGATGCGCTCGGTGTCGCGCTGCGGCAGCGCCAGGATGAACGGGTACGGCGAGTCGGTGAGGGTGCTGAGGTCAGCGGTGCCGAGCAGCCGGCCCTCGGAGTAGTAGCTGAGGCCGCTGGTGCGCCGGCCCTCCCGGACCAGGGCGTCGGCGACGCCGATCCGCCGGAGCATCTCCAGGTTGCGCGGCCAGACCAGGACCGCCTTGGAGTGCGGGTCGCTGGTGTCGATCCGCTCCTGGCGGTCGATCAGCCGAACGCCCACGTTCTGCTGGAGGAGTTCGCAGGCCAGCGCCATGCCGATGGGCCCGGCGCCCACGATCAGCACCTGCGGGGCAACGGCGCGGCCGGCGTCCGGCTGGGCCGGGGGCTGCTCGTCGGCGGGCATCTGTGGTCCTTTCGTCTGGCGTGTCTTGTGGCAGCCGCGGAGCGGGGTGGTCAGCGGTCCTGGAACTTCTCGACGGCGCTGCGCGCGACCGCCATGGCGTTGATCGCCCGGGGCACGCCGGCGTACAGCGCGACCTGGCTGAGCGTCTCGGCGACCTCCTCGGCGGTGGCGCCGTTGCGCAGCGCTCCGCCGACGTGGAAGCCGAGTTGGCCCTCGCAGCCGCCGAGGGCGGCCAGTACGGCGACCGTCACCAGCTGGCGGGTGCGCAGGTCGAGACCGGGGCGGCCGACCACCTCGGCCAGGCCGAAGGCGACGGTGTCGGCGAGCGCCGGGGCGGTCGCGTCCAGCGCCTCCCAGGGCGCGGCGGCGGTGTCGCCGGCGAGGCGGTGGAACACCTCGGCGGCCTCCTTGCGCAGCGCGGCGGCGGACTCGTGGTCGTTCATCTCTGTTCTCCGGGAGGGTGGTCGGGGCGCCGTGGGCGGCTTCGGCAGGTCAGGCCTTGGACGGCTTCGGCCGGTCAGGCCTGTCGGCGGGCTTCGGCCGGTCAGGCCGGGAGCGCGGCCGGGGCGTCGGCCCAGCAGGTCCAGCTCCGGCTGCGGGCCTGCTCCACCAGCGCGCGGTCGGCGTTGGCGACCACGACCGGGTGCCCCACCGACTCCAGCAGCGGCAGGTCGGAGATGTGGTCCCCGTACGCCCAGGAGCGGTCGAGGTCGAGGCCGTGGGTGCGGGCGGCCTCGGCGAGCGCCTGCGCCTTGTACCGGCCGATCATCGGGTGCGGGAGCTCCCCGGTGTGGACGCCGTCGGCGACCGTGGGCCGGGCGCAGATGACCAGGTCCGCGCCGAGGTGGCGGCCGATCGGGTCGAGGCAGGGCGGGAAGGAGCCGGACACCAGCACGGTGAGGTGCCCCTGCCGCCGGTGCCCCTGGAAGGCCGCCAGCGCGCGCGGGTGGAAGAGCGAGCCGCCGGCGAGTTCCCGGGCGAACCACTCCCGGCCCAGCGCGGCGAGTTCGGCCTCCGGCCTGCCCGCGTAGTTGCGGTAGTAGAGCAGGTTGGCCTCCTCCCGCCGGCCGTTGGCCCGGGCCTCGGCGAGCCTGGCCATCGCCTCGTCGTACGCCGAGTCGGGCAGGCCGCGGGCGGCGAGGTCGAACCGGAGGAAGCCGAGCATGCTGACCACGGTGGTCAGCGTCTCGTCGACGTCGAAGAAGGCCGCTCGGCGCCCGCCGGCACTCACTTCGCTCCTCGCGTCCCCGCGGGGACGCGCTCGGTCTCCAGTCGCAGGTCCTGGCCGCCGTAGTCGGCCTTGGCCCGCCGGATCGCCTCGTCGACGGGGATCAGCGCCGGCAGGTCGAACAGCTTGACGATCTGCTGCAGCCGCTCGGCGATGGTGCCGCCGATCACGTGGTACGGCATGCCCATCTCCGCGAAGCTGTCCAGCAGCATCTCGTCGCAGAGCCGTCGGAACTGGTCGTTCATCGGCCGGTGGCCGTCGGCCACGATCGGCAGTTCGTTGCGCAGGTGCACGAAGGTGTCGTAGGTCTTGGCGACGTGCTGCTTGAAGGCGCTGCCGTACTGGACCATCACCTGCTCGAAGAAGTCCATCTCGGCCGTCCGGGGCACCACTTGGCCCTCGGCGAGGTGGGCGGAGGCGCTCGGGTTGATGCCCGCGCGCACCCGCAGGGTGCCGTAGATCCACTCCTGCAGCGAGGAGCCGTCGGAGACGAAGCCGTCGCCGAGGAGGTTCTCGTGCACCGCGCGCTCGACGTGACGGCGCATCACCAGCTGGAGGAACTCCGGCGGGGTGCACTCCGCGAGCGCCTTGCCCGGCAGGGCGTCGGGGAGGATCTCCCGCATGGTCTTGGCCAGCGTCCGCGGCATGCCGGTCAGGTGTGACAGCGCCATCACCGTGAACGTCTTGCCGGACGAATACGTACCCGAGACTGCCAACTTCACTTCTGCTCCCCGTTGTTACCGGTCTGCCGGTTCGTCGGACGGCGAATCCCGGGAGCGGCCCGCTGTCCCCGCGGCCGCTCGCCTTCGCCTTGAAGAACGCTAGATCGGTTCGCTGCCGGGTGGCAGTGTCGGATCATGGTGGTGGTGGGAACACCAGGAACCGGATATCGGACGAACGCGGCGGGGGAGGGTGGCCGCGGTTGCGCCTCACCCGCCCCCGTCGGGCGCAGCGGCGGCCTGACGGCCTCCTGGCGGACCGCCCGGTCGGTTCAGGCCACCGCGCGGTCGGGCCCGGCCAGTTGTCCCAGCAGCAGCCTGAAGGAGGCCGAGGCGGCGGTCTGTTCGTCCGGTGCGTACAGGTGCAGCCTCAGGTGCGGTGCCTCGCTGAGGTCCAGTGCGGTGTGCTCGAAGGTGAGCGGGCCGCACCGGGGGTGGGTGACGGTCTTGGTCGTCCGGGTGGCCAGGCTGATCTCGTGCCGGTCCCAGAAGGTGCGGAACAGCGGGCTCTCGGTGCGCAACCGCTGGGCGACGTCCATGAAGTGGTGGTCGTCCGGGTAGCGCGCCGCCTGGGCGCGGAGGAAGCCGATGACCTCCCCGGCCACCGCCTCGACGTCCGGGAACCTCGCGCGCCAGTCGGCGTCCAGGAAGAACCGGACCGCCTGGTTGTTGTTCTCGTCGGTCAGCCCGAACACCTCGCGGGCGGCCCTGTTGAACACCGGGATGTTGCCGTAGCGGTCGACCAGTTTCGCCGGGAACGGCATCCAGCGGTCGACGATCCGCTGGAGCCTCGGCGGAATGCCCTCGGTGTGGGCGTCGCGCGGCAGCGGGGAGTTGAGGCCGGCCAACCGGTGCAGGTGGGCCCGCTCCGGCTCGCCCAGCCGCAGGGCCCGGCTCACCGCGTCCAGGACCTCGGGCGAGACCTTGATGTCCCGGCCCTGTTCGAGCCAGGTGTACCAGGAGACGCCGATCCCGGCAAGGACGGCCACCTCCTCCCGTCGGAGCCCGGGGGTCCGCCGGAATCCGGCCGAGGGCAGACCGACGTCCTCCGGCTTGAGGGCGGCGCGACGGCTTCGCAGAAAGTCTCGCAGTTCCGCCCGTCGGGCCTGCAGTGGATTCATCCCCTCAGGTAATTTCTGCATGTCGCCCAGCCTAACCCCAAACTCTTCGGGCCAGCCGTCACTCGACTGTCAACCGGGCCTCAAAAGCCGGTCCGACCTGCCGGTATAGGTTAATCGACTGACCCGCACGGCGAATGCGGAACATCAGGTTCTAATTCTCAACGAACCCATTCCGGACATTTACCGTCCACGACGGACCCGGGAATAGCGCGTCTGCGGCGAGCCGAAATGCCGGGCCGCCACGGCGGGAGACCCGGGCGGGTTCCGGAGTTTCCGCGCGCGTTCCGTGTCGGTTCCGTGCGGGTTCCAGGGGCTCCGTGAAGGCCGCCCGTCACCGCGGGTGGATGCCGCCGTCCAGCCCGATCACCTGGTTGGTGAGGTAGCCGTTGCGCAGCACCGCCATCACCAGGTCCGCGACCTCCTCCGGGCGCCCGTAGCGGCCGACCGGGACGGCGGGCGTGAGGCTGCCCTCGGTGAGCGAGGGCAGCATCCGGGTGTTCTCGATCAGCGCCGGCGCCACCGCGTTGACCGTCACCCCGTGTCCGGCGACCTGCGGCGCCAGCGAGTGCACCAGACCGTGCAGCCCCGCCTTGGAGGCCGCGTAGTGCGGGCCGACGATGCCGCCGATGAAGGCGGCCGTCGAGGAGATGAACACCAGCCGGCCGTACCGGCGGGCCATCATCGCCGGGATCACCTCCTGGGCCAGCAGGAACGGCGCCCGGAGGTTCACCGCGAGGGTGCGGTCCCAGGTCCTGGTGTCGACGGCCAGGCGGATCCGGCGCGGCGCGCAGCCGGCGTTGGGAATCAGCACGTCGATCGGGCCGAGCGCGTCGGTGGCCTCCCGGACCAGCCGTTCCGGGGTCCGGGGATCGGCCAGGTCGCCGCGCAGGGCCACCGCGTCCAGCCCGATGTCCCAGGCCTCCTCGGCCAGTAACTCGGCCTCGTCGTAACGGCTGTTGGCCACGAAGGCCACCCGCGCCCCGGCCGAGATCAGCCGGCGGCCCAGCGCGCCGCCGATCCCGCCGGACGCCCCGGTCAGCAGCACCACCCGCCCGGCCAGACCCGATTCCTCCAGGTGCATCATCAGCTCTTCCTCCCACCGGTGCGGATCAACGACTGCACCTCACCATGCGGTCGTCGGGCTTCCGGTGTCCAAGACTCATTCCCGAAGCTGTCATACCCTGCGGGCATCACAACTGAGGAGTGATGCCCGATGGACCTGGACCTGAGGAAACTGCGCTACTTCGTGGCCGTCGCGCAACGGCAGCACTTCGGCCGGGCCGCCGAGGAGCTGCACATCGCCCAGTCCGTACTGTCCCGTCAGATCATGGCACTGGAACGGGAGTTGCGCGTCCAGCTGTTCGTCCGGACCAGGCGCACCACCGGGCTGACCCCGGCCGGCGAACAGCTGCTGGCCGACGCCGGACCGCTGCTGGCGAACGCCGAGGCGGTCCGCCGGCGGGCCGCCCGGGCCGGCGGCTCGGGGCCGCTCGGCTTCACCGTCGGCTTCATGCCCGGCCTGATCGTCACCCCGGCGGTGCGGGTCATGTCGGAGCACCACCCCGAGCTGGCCGTCGAGGTGCTCCGCACCAGCTGGGACGACCAGGTCCAGGTGATCAACGACGGCCGGGTGGACGTCGGCTACCTCCGGCTGCCGGTCGACCAGCGCGGACTGACCGTCCTCCCCCTGCTCACCGAACCCCGCGTGGTGGTGCTCCCCGCCGACCACCGGCTGGCCGGCCTGAGCGCCGTCACCCTCGCCGACCTCGCGGGCGAGCAACTGCTGCAGAACCCCGAGGCCGTCCTGCCGGCACAGGACGCGACCACCCTGCGGGACGGCCGGGCGCGGCCCTCCGTCCAGGCCATCCGCACCGTCGAGGAGAAGCTGGAGTACGTCGCCGCCGGCCACGGCATCGTCATCCTGCCGCTCTCCGTCGCCACCTTCTACACCCGCCCCGACGTCACCCACCTGCCCGTCCACGGCCTGCCGCCCAACCAGGTGGCGCTGGCATGGGACCGCAACCGCAGCAGCCGGCTGATCGAGGAGTTCGCCGGCATCGCCGTCACCCTCCAGGCCGCCCCGCTCAACCCCGTCGGCGCCCGCCCGGCCACCGCCCACGGCTGAGCGCCACCGCCCTTCATCCCGGCGGCGTTCGGGAAAATCGAGGCTGGCATCGGCCGGTCCGGTGGACTATGGTGTCCGGCGATGACTACCGGGACGGCCTTGCGCCACACACGAATTGGTGACCCGGCGCTCCGCTGAGCGCCGTACGGGCCACCGTGGGCCCGCAGTTCGATCGAGGATCCGGCGCCGTCGCGCGGGCTCCGCCTCCGTCGTGTTGACCACACGCTCGACACGTCAACGACGACAGGAGACCTCCATTGCCCACCAAGACGCTGACGATTCCCACCGCGGACGGCCACGCCGACGCCTTCGCCGCCTACCCCGACCGCGACGGGCGGCACCCCGGGGTGCTGATGTACGCGGACGCCTTCGGCATCCGGCCCGTGCTGCGGGAGATGGCCCGCGAACTGGCCGGGCACGGGTACTACGTACTCGTCCCCAACTTCTTCTACCGGCACGGCCCGACACCGGTGGTCGAGCTTCCCGAGTACATCGGCGACGAGGCCCGGCCCGCGGTCGTCGGCCGGCTGATGCCCTTGATCACGACGCACACCGCCGAACGCGTCCTCAGCGACGCCGACGCCTACCTCGGCTTCCTCACCGCCCAGCCCGAGGTCGCTGCCGGACCGGTCGCCGTGACCGGCTACTGCATCGGCGGCCTCCTGGCGCTGCGCACCGCCGCGGCCCACCCCGGCCGGGTGGCCGCCGTCGCCGGATTCCACGGCCCCGTGGGCGCCGACGGGCCCGACATGCACCGCCTCGTCTCCAAGCTCACCGCCCAGGTCCACCTCGGCCACGCCGAAACCGACATGACGCCCGAGACCCTCGGCGAGCTGAACCGCGCCCTGGACGCCGCGGGCGTCGACTACACCTCCGAGATCTACCCCGGCACCGTCCACGGCTTCACCATGTCCGACACCGACGCTTTCAGCCCCGCCGGACTGCGGCTGCACTGGGAGCGCCTGCTGCCCCTCCTCGGCCGCACCCTGACGCACGGCTGAGGACCGGCTCGCCCTGCGCGCCCTGCGCGCACTCCTGGCCCGGCACGGCGCCGCCCCCGACGGCGGCGGCTACAACCCGCACGAGGGCCCCTGGGAGCCACCGTCCTCCACGCCCGCCGCACCACCGCGCCCCTGCCCCACCCCGCCCAGGCCCGGGAGGCCACCCAGCCGGCCTGAGGAGACGAGCTCAGGGGAGGGGCCAGCGGATCCAGCCGGTCTCCTCCTCACACCGCGGGCCCGTAGGCGCCGAAGCCGCGGCAGACCAGGCCGTCGCGGAAGGTGAGGACCTCGGCGACGGCCCACCCGCGCTCGTTGCGGTAGTTGATGACGAGGGTGTCGACCGAGGCCCGGACGTCCTCGACCGTGAAGCGCCTTCCGGGAGCCGTCCGGATTCGGGCGGCGGAGGCGTGGTGAAATCCGGTGACGGCCGGAAAGACCGTCATGGAATACCGCACCGAACGGCTCCGAGGGCGACAGGCGGGACATTCGCGCAGGGGAAGGGCAACCGGTTCAGTGCGGTGTAACCGATGTCCGGCTTCGGACTCCCCGCCTGCGGCGCGCGGGACGCGGGCCGGCAACGCTCGGCGGCGGCCGGATCGTGCGACTCGGCGGCGCGGCCCGGTTGCTCAAGCGGCAGGGCCGCGCCGCCGAGCGAAAGGCTCGGCGGCGCGGCCCCGTCCGTCGTGTCAGCTGTGCTTCCAGGTCACCGAGAAGGAGCTGCCCCCGCTCAGCCCGGAGGTGGTGGCCCTGGTGACGCCGCCGGAGGCCATGGTGATGCCGTCCGGGGAGAAGCCGCCCAGGCTCTGGCCGTTGGCGGTGGCGCCGGTGAACGAGACCGAGCCGAAGTCGGAGAGCGGGAGCACCCCGGAGGAGCTGGAGGGCGCCTCGGCGATCACCTCGGCGGAGGCGAGGGAGGCGCTCCTGAGGGACTTGTTGACGGTGCGGCTCCAGCCGGCCGTGGTGTCGGAGAGGGTGAGGGTGAAGGAGCCGCTGCCGTTGGTGGTGACGCTCGCGGTGAAGTGGTCGCCCGGCCGTACGGTGTTGCTGAAGTTGGACGGGTAGGCCGGGTACATCTCGTACCAGGAGGAGTACACCGGGGAGCCGTTCGAGCAGTCGGCCTCCGTGCCGGTCTGTTCGACGGTGTTGCTGCCGTCGCCGTCGAGGCCGACCCAGAAGCTGGACCAGGTGTTGCCGCCGGAGCAGGTGACGGTGGGCTGGACCCAGCTGGCGCTGACGCTGGTGAACCGGCTGCCGGTGGCGGCGTAGCCGGCCCAGTTGCCGCTGGTGCTGTGCAGGAGGCCGCCGCCGTGGTGGGCGAGCGGGGCCTGGACGAGGGTGGGGGCGGTGGCGGCGACGGTCGGTGCGGCGGCGCCCAGGACGGTCAGCAGGGCGGCGGACACGGCGAGGGTGCGCCGACGGGCTACGGACATGACTACTCCCTTGTGGGGGCGTGGAGTTGGCCGAGCGTCGACAAAGGTAGACCCGCCGGGCGAAAGCGGGGCGTCACGGGACGATAACGAAGCCGAGTTCCGCCCGTGGTGACGCCGCATCCGGCACCGCCCGTCGGCCCGCCCGACGAACGCGGGAGCGCCGCAGGGGCGGAAGTCGAAGTCGACTTCCGCCCCTGCGAGTTGGAGCGCCGGGCCCGAATCGAACGAACCCCTCCCACTGAAAGTGGGCGTGCTACCGCTGCACCACCGACGCCTGCTCCGGCCGGTCTTCGACCACTTCCGTGATCTTGTCCTGCCGACGAGGAAGAAGTTACCAGCAGATGATCGGAAGAGGAAAATCGGCGGCCGCCGGGGCCGACGGCCGCCACCCCGGCAGGCGTCGTACCGTCACCGTCCCCTTACGCTCGGGCGAGTCACCGGGCCTGATGATGTGGGGGTAAGGCCTCGCCATGATGTGAGGGGAAGGCCACGTCGGCCGTCCGGAGGAGAGCGTGCGCAGGAGGGAAGCGTGCAGGAGGGAGCGGTGGACGTGACCGCAATGACGGGGAGTGTGTTCACGGGCGAGGACCTGCCCGCGAACGAACGGTTCGACTGCTGGCGGGAGCTGGTCGGGCGGACCCGGGACAGCGAGATGACCAGTGCGCACGCCGACGACTTCGAGGCGGAGATGCGGCGCCTGGAGCTGGGGCCGGTGACCCTCCTCAGGTCGTCCTTCCCGCCCGCGCGGTTCCGACGGACCGCCAAGATGGTGCGGCGGTCGGACCCGGGGGTGTACCACCTGACGCTGGTGCTCGACGGCGGCCTGTCTCTGACGCGCGACGACCGCGCACCGACGACCACCTTCAATCCGGGTGAGCTGTACGTGCTCGACAGCTCACAGCCGTACGACGTACGGGGCCTCGGCGTCCGCGCCGCCGGCCGTGCGGAACCCCGGATCGAGGCCGTGGGCGTGGACTTCCCCGTGTCCCTGCTGCCGCTGCCGCCTCGCCGCCTGCGCGAGTTGATGGGCCGGGCGTTCTCCGGGCAGGAGGGCACCCGCGCGCTGCTCGCGCAGTTCCTCGTCGGCCTGGACCGGCAGGCCACGGCCCTCGGGCCGGTCGAGGCACCCCGGCTGGGGACGATCGTGGTCGACCTGATGGCCGCCTGGCTGGCCCGGGAGCTCGACGCCGAGGCGGCGGTCCCGGACGACGCCCGGCAACGGGCCCTGGTGGAGAGCGTGCGGACGTTCATCCGGCGCAACCTGCACGACCCCGAACTCTCCCCGTCCGTGATCGCCACCGCGCACCACATCTCCGTCAGCTACCTGCACCGCCTCTTCACCCAGCAGTCGCAGGGCGATACGGTCGCCGCCTGGATCCGTGGCCAGCGGCTGGAGAAGGCCCGCCGCGACCTCGCGGACCCGGCGCTGCGGGCCATGCCGGTCCACGCCCTGGCCGCCCGCTGGGGCATCCCCCGCGCCTCCGACTTCACCCGCTCCTTCCGGGCCGCCTACGGGATCCCTCCCAGCGAGCACCGCCGCCGGGCGCTGTCCGGCAGCCCGGGCGAGTAGTAGCGGCGGCGGGCGCCCGGTCCGGCGGACCTGACCGGCTCGTACGGGCGGCGCGGCGGCCCGGCACGCACCCCCGTAGCGTGCCGGGCCACCGGCCCGTTCCCGTCATCCGCCCCGGGTCGGACCGGCCCAACCCGGGGCGGAGGTGGACGGCGGCGTGGGCGCCGTTGTGTTCCTCCGGGAGGATGTCAGGCCACGGCCGGGCCGTGTTGGCGCTGCGTCGACAGTTCCTTGGCGCTGCGTCCACTCGTCGGGGGCGGTGCCCACTCGCGCGTATTAATTCGTTTGACCCGTCCACGGGTCGACGCTGGACTGTGGCGGGGCACCACGCGGTGCCGGTATCCCAGGGGAGGCAGCGGCAGCAATGGAGATCCGTTCCACGACCGAGCAGGACCTCGACGTCTTCGTCGACACCCTCCATGCCGCGTTCGGGCGCTTCCCGGAAACCCCGTCCGAGGGCGGCGGCGGGGTCTGGTGGTCGGCGACCGAGATGGACCGCAACCTGCTCGCCGTGACGGCGGACGGGCGGCCGGTCGGCACCGCCGGCTCGTACTCCTTCGAACTCACCCTGCCCGGTGGGATCATCGTCCCGGCCCCCGGGGTGACCGCTGTCGGCGTCCTGCCCTCGCACCGACGCCAGGGCGTGCTCACCGCGATGATGCGGCACCAGCTCACCGAGCTGCGGGCCCAGGGGGACTTCCTCTCCGTGCTGCTGGCCTCCGAGGCCCCGATATACGGCAGGTTCGGTTACGGCCCGGCGACGTACACCGGGCGGCTGACGGTGCCGCGCCACCAGGCGGCCCTCGCCGCCCCGCGGGCCGGCAGCGCGGACACCGGTTCGGTCGAGGTGCTCCGGCGCGCCGAGTGCGTCGAGATCCTGGAGGAGGTCTACGACCGGTACCGCCGCACCCAGCCCGGCGCGCTGTCCCGACCGCACCGCTGGTGGGCCCTGGGCGCGGGACAGCCCCCGATCGCCCCGGCCCCGCGCTACGTCGCCGTCCACCGGGACGCCGACGGCCTCCCGGACGGGTACGCCAGCTACTCGCTCGACGGCGAGACCCTGAACGTCGACGAGACCATCGCCGCCGACGACGCCGTCACCACGGCCCTGGCCCGGTTCCTGCTCCAGCACGACCTGGTCGCCAAGGTGGTCTTCAAGCACTTCCCGCCCGGGCACCCGCTGCGGTGGCAGCTCGCGGACTTCCGTGCCGCCGAGGTGGGCTACGACACCGACTGGCTCTGGGTGCGGCTGCTGGACGTCCCGCGCGCGCTCACCACGCGCGGCTGGTTCGTCGACGGCGAGCTCGTCCTCGACGTCGACGACCCGTTCCTCGGCGAGCACGACCGCTACCTGCTGACCGTCCGGGACGGCAAGGCCGAGTGCGTCCCGACGGACCGGGAGCCCGACCTGTCCCTGGACCTGCGCGACCTGGGCGCGGTCTACCTCGGCGGCACCGTCCCGAGCACCCTCGTCCGGGCCGGGCACATCCGGGCCCACCGCCCGGGCGCGGCCGCCCTCGCCGACGCCCTGTTCAGTGCCGAGCGTCCCCCGCACTGCCTGCACTGGTTCTGACCGGCCGGCGCCCGGTGACGGGGTGCGCACCGGCGGCCTCTACGCAGGCGGGCACCTCCCCGCCGCGGACCCCCGCCACTGGAGCCAGCACGACCGATCCGGACGCAACTGGACCGGGCGGCTGCTGGAACTCGTCCGCGCCGAACTCGCCGCCGAGCCGCACGGTTTGACCCACTGAGCACGCGCCGGCCGTGGCGGGACCACCATCCGGGTGGTGGTCCCGCCACGGCCGGCGGCGCATCCACTATGACCGGTAGCGGAAGCGGATCCGGCCGCGGGTGAGGTCGTAGGGGCTGAGCTCCACGAGCACCCGGTCGTGCGGGAGGATCTTGATGTGGTTCTTCCGGACCTTCCCACTGATGTGGGCGAGCACGATGTGCCCGTTCGGGAGTTCCACCTTGAAGTTGGCGTTGCGCAGGCACTCGACGACGGTGCCCTCAACCTCTATGCCGTTGGCTGTCTTGGTCATGGCTCTCACCTCTTTGTTCTCTTTGTTCGTGTGACGCTGTGGTCGGTTCGGAAAAGCGTGATGGGGTGTGGCGGGGCGTGACGAGGCGCCGCAGGACGTCGCAGGGCATCGTGGGGCATTGTGGGGCGTCAACGACGCACGAACTCCAGGGTGCTGTTCACGCGCCGGGCGCCGATGCCCTCGAAGAGGGCGGTGGCGGCCGCGTTGGACTCCGTGACCTCGGCCCAGACCGAGGTCGTGCCGGAGCGGTGCAGCGCGTCCAGCGTGTCGGCCAGCAGCGCCCGCGCGATGCCGCGCCGCTGCGCGGCGGCCCGGACGGCGACCAGCCCGATCCGCGGCTGCCGGGTCAGTGGCGCCACCCGGAGCAGCCCGACGTACCGGCCGGCCTGCCGGGCCACCGCGTACTTCGACGGGTCGACCACCGTGGTCCCCGCCGGGCGCGGCAGCACCTGGGCCGGCATCGCCGCCCAGCCGACGCCGGCCTCGATCTCGGTGTGCAGGACCTGGTCCAGGGCGCGCAGCGGCGCCTCCTCCGCCTGCCCGACGGGCACGATCACCACGCCCGCCGGAGGCCGCACCGCGCCGAGCCCGGTGACCTGCGGATCGGTGGGTATGAGATAGCCCCACTCGCGACGCACGGTCGTGAAGCCGGCCCGCTGCCAGGCGGACACCGAGTCGTGGTCTGCTTCGTCCGCCACGGCGTGCAGCGGCGCCGGCAGGTCCGCCGGCATCGCCTCGGCGATGCGGCCGAACACGGCGCCGTGCCACGCGTCGATGCTGACGAAGAGCCGGCCGTCGGGCCGGAGGGAAGCATCACCGCGGCCGACCACCTGGTCGCCTTCCACGGCGTGCCACTCCGTGTCCGACACCCGCATGACCGCGATCTCGTGGTTGCCGGTGCCCGGGATGGAATCAGAAACGTTCATGGCGTTGCCTTTCGAGAGTGCCTGTTCGAGGCGCTCCCGGGCGACACCTGAGGTCAGTCGCCCGCCGTGACGGAAAGGGGGAGCACCCACACGGATACAGCCTTCATGGGTCTCACCTCCTCGCGTTGTCTCACGGCTGCGCAGACAGTAACAGCCACCGGCAGGCCCGCCCAACCCATTTATCGAGCCGCCCCGGCGGCGGTTGCGGAAGAGCCCGGACGGAAGTCTCGGCGACCCGGTGCGGCAGGGCACGCCGCAGGCCGGGTCCGCCCCCCTGTGCGGACCCGGCCGGGTGCCCCTTGGGGCGGCTGCGGGGTGGTGGTCAGGCGGTGTGCGGTGGTTCGCCCGGGAGGTGGGCGGAGCAGGACGGGACGCCGTCGAGCCAGGCCGGGCCCTGGAGGTAGATGGTGCTGGTCCAGCTGGCCCCGGCTGTCAGGTCGTCAGCCGAGGCGGCCGGCTGGCCCTCCGGGCGACAGCCGGTCGGTCGCACGAGACCGAGTAGGACAACAGGACCTGCTCGGATGAGCTCGCGATCTTGAGCCGTAGGCAGTAGACGCACTCACCGTCGACATGGGTCGACAGCGTGCATTCGTCCGTCAACGTCACCGAGACCGGCATGGTCTGCGGGGAGCCACTGGGCCCACTGGCGGCTGCTCAGCCCCAGGGCGGCCTGCCCGTCCCCTCCGCCCACAGCGCGAGCGCCCGCCGGTCGACGGCGCGGATGCCGACCTGCGCGCAGAACGCGGCGGCGGCCTTGGTGAACGAGTTCGTCGTCACCACGGCGGCCAGGTCGCAGCGGTGCACGTCGCGGTAGGTGCCGTTGACCTTCTGGACGTCATCGGAGCCGACGATGGTCCGTGGCCCGTACCGCTTCGCCTGGATCAGGATCCGCTGCCCGGTGGGCGTGGTCGCCAGCACGTCCGCCGCGAGGTCCCCGGCTCCACCGACCACCGTCACCTTCGTACAGCCGTCCCGCCGGCACAGGTCCGCCAGCGCGTGCTCGAAGGCCTTCGGGGTCATCGTCAGAAACGGTCCGATGTGCCGCAACTGCGCCGCCCGCGCCGCCAACTCCCGCTGCCTGGAGAGCACTCGGGCGCGCAGCACGGCAACGCCCACCGCCGCGCCCACGGCCAGCACCACGACGACCGGCACCAGGTGATGGGCCAACCACCGCACCAGCAGCGAGAGCAGAATGAGCCCGACCACCGCCACCACACCCACCAGCAGCGCGTTGTCCCAGGCCTGCCGAGCCAGGCGGGCGGCGTTCGACCGACGTCGTCGGACCGGCCTGCGAGCCACGGCATTCCCCCTCGCGCCACGGTGTTCGTGCGAGCGTAGAAGCCACCGCCACCCGGCCGCCCGTGATCCCGGCGAACTCCCCCTACGGCGGTCCCGAATTATCCGGATCCGGGCGCCCGACGGCCGAACACCCCTTCGCCGTCAGCCCACCCGTTCACAAATCGAGTGGCCCGGGGTGCGCCCACGGCGTTAGCCTCAAAGGCATGGACGTCATGGACCGAAGCATCACCGCAGCCGCGCGAGCGACCAGCTCGCCGGTTGCCGCCGCCTGACGTACCTCCCTTCCCCTCGGCGACCGGAAACGGTCCGCCGGTGGTGGTTTCGAGGCGTTCCCTCCTCGGTTCCGTTGATCGCGTGGACTCGTCGTCCGGTGCCTCCTCCCCTGGCACACACGCGAAGGAGCCACCCCATGAACACCGACCAGCTCGTCCGCACCTTCATCGAGTACTTCGAGGAGCGCGGCCACCGCCGGATCACCGGCTCGACCCTGCTGCCCCCGCCCGGCGACCCGGTGCTGTTCACCACCTCGGGCATGCACCCCCTCACGCCCTACCTGGAGGGGCGCCCGCACCCGCTCGGCAGGAGGCTGGTCAACGTGCAGCGTTGCCTGCGCACCACGGACCTCGACGAGGTCGGCGACCGCACCCACCTCACCGTCTTCGAGATGCTCGGCACCTGGTCGCTCGGCGACTACGAGGGCCCGCAGAGCCTCGACTGGGGCTACGGACTGCTCACCGACGGGTTCGGTGTCGATCCCGGCCTGCTCCACGTCACCGTCTTCGGCGGAGACGACCGGGTCGGCCCGGACACCGCCTCCCTGGAGCTGTGGCAGGACCGCGGGGTCCCGGTCGAGCTCACCGTCGAGGACAACTGGTGGTCCAACGGACCGACCGGCCCGTGCGGCCCCGACTCGGAGATCTTCCTGTGGACGGGCGACACCCCGCCGGAGTCGACGCCCACGCGGGACGACCGCTGGGTCGAGGTGTGGAACCACGTGATGATGCGCCACCGGCGGCTCGACGACGGTTCGCTCGTCCCGCTCCCCCAGCGCAACATCGACACCGGCCTCGGCCTGGAACGGCTCTCCTCGCTGCTGCAGGGCCGGCCGTCCGTCTTCGAGTGCGACGTCTTCGACCCCTGGCGCCGCCTCGTACCGCTCCTGTGGCGGCTGGACGAACCGTCACTGCGCCTGGTCTGCGACCACCTGCGCTCGGCCGTCGTCGTCATCGGCGACGGCGTGCGCCCGTCCAGCACCGGCCGCGGCTACGTGCTGCGCCGCCTGGTGCGCCGGGTGCTCACCGTACTCCGCCGGGACGACCCGCGGCGCGGGCTCGGAGACCTGCCGGACGAACTGGTGCGGCACACCCTGGACCACTTCCGCCAGGACGTGGGCCCGGACGTGGTCCGCCAGGTGCTGCTCGACGAGGAGCGCCGGTTCGGCCGCCTCCTGGAACGCGGCCGGCAGGTGCTGTCCCGGCCCCGGTTCCGCGGCCCGCTCAGCGAGGACGACCTCCACTACCTCCACGACACCCACGGCCTGCCGCGCGACCTCGTCCTGAACCTGCGCCCGCAGTGACGGGCCGTGGTCTTCGACAGCCCGAGCACCGGGGTGGGCCGCGCTCACGAGCACTCCCAGGAGCAGCAGCCTCCCGGTGGTCCGGGCTGACGAAGGCGAAGCCGTAGCCGAAGTCGAGGAAATATCTGGGCCACGAGGCCGTGAACGGTCATGAGGCACACTTGACGACCCACCGCTGACGGGCCGGACGGCTCAGCGGTACCAGGTGCGGATCGCCGCCGCGGTCTCGCGGACGTCGGCGTGCCCGGCGCGGATGCGGGTGGCGAGGGCGGCGGCCTGTTCGGGTTCGGCGGTGACGATGACGCCGGAGGAGCTGAGCCGGAGGCGCTGAGGTAGGAGGCGGCGAGCACGGCGGCGAAGTGCTCGTTGCCGGACTCCGGGGCCCGGATCAGAACCACTCGGGCCGGCAGTCCCCCGCCGTCCGGTCCAGGCTGTCGAGCAGGTCGAACTGCGGGCCGGTCTTGGGGAGTTCCACCCGGAAGAAGTGCCGGGCGGCCTGCCGCTTGCCCTCGTGGAAGGCGTTCGTGCCGCCGCCCAGAGCGAGGTACTGCTCCAGCCAGATCCAGGCCAGCACCACATGGCCGACGGCCTCCAGGTAGGTGGAGGCGTTGGCCAGCGCGGTCGCCGGGTCCCCGGTCGACCAGAGCACGGCGGTGGTCCGCCCGATCCGGGCGGCGGCCCGCTGCAACGCGGCGGCCAGCTCGGCCGCCTCGCCGCCGAGCCGCGCGGCCCGCACGGCGGTCGCCGTGAGGGTGTCCAGGAGCAGCTTCAGCCCCGCGCCGCCGTCCATCACGACCTTGCGGCCGAGCAGGTCCAGGCCGTGGATGCCGTGGGTACCCTCATGGATGGGGTTGAGGCGGTTGTCGCGGTAGAACTGCTCGACGTTGTACTCGCGGGTGTAGCCGTAGCCGCCGTGCACCTGGATGGCGAGGTCGTTGGCGGCCAGGCACCACTGCGAGGGCCAGCTCTTGGCGATCGGGGTGAGGACGTCCAGCAGCAACTTCGCCCGGGCCCGGGCGGGCTCCTGCTCGGCCGTGACCTCCTCGTCCAGCAGACGGCTGCAGTACAGGCCGAGGGCGAGGGCGCCCTCCACGTAGCTCTTCTGCGCCAGCAGCATCCGGCGCACGTCGGCGTGCTCGATGATCGGCACCTGCGGGGCGTTCGGGTCCTTGGCCGCGAGGGGACGGCCCTGGGGGCGGGTGCGGGCGTAGTCGAGGGCGTGCAGGTAACCGGTGTAGCCGAGCGCGGTGGCGCCCTGGCCGACCCCGATCCGGGCCTCGTTCATCATGTGGAACATGTAGGCGAGGCCGTGGTGGGCCTCGCCGACCAGGTAGCCCACCGCGCCCGGGGCGCCGCCCGGGGTGTTCTTGCCCTCGCCGAAGTTGAGCATCGTGTTGGTGGTGCCGCGGTAGCCCATCTTGTGGTTGAGGCCGGCCAGCACCACGTCGTTGCGCTCGCCGAGGGTGCCGTCCGGCCGGACCAGGAACTTGGGCACGATGAACAGCGAGATGCCCTTCACGCCCGCCGGGCCGCCGGGGATCTTGGCCAGCACCAGGTGGACGATGTTCTCGCTCAGCTCGTGGTCGCCGCCGGAGATCCACATCTTGGTGCCGCTGATCCGGTACGTGCCGTCGTCCTGCGGCACCGCCTTGGTGGTGATGTCGGCGAGCGAGGAGCCGGCCTGGGGCTCCGACAGGCACATGGTGCCGAAGAAGCGGCCCTCGACCATGGGGCGGACGTAGGTGTCGACCTGCTCCGGACTGCCGTGCGCCAGCAGCAGGTTCGCGTTGCCGACGGTGAGCAGCGGGTAGGAGGCGGTGGCGATGTTGGCGGCCTGGAACCAGGCCCGGCAGGCGTTGGCGACCACCACGGGCAACTGCTGGCCGCCGACCTCGTAGTCCATGGTGGCGCCGACCAGTCCGGCCTCGGCGAACACCCGCAGCGCCTCCTTGACCTCCGGGATGACGTGCACCCGCTCGCCGTCGAAGCGGGGCTCCTCGGCGTCGTTCTTCTTGTTGTGGGTGGCGAAGTGCCGGGTCGCGATGGCCTCGCTGAGCTCCAGAACGGCGTCGAAGGTGTCCCGGTCGTGGTCGGCGTAACGGGGGCGGCGGGTGAGGGCCGTGACGTTCAGCCAGTCGTGCAGCAGGAATTCGAGGTCGCGGCGGGAGAGCAGCAGGGAGTCCAAGGTGAGGCGTCCGATCGGGGAGGGCAACAGGAACGGGCGGAGCAGTGCGGGAGAGCCGGCAGGAGCAGGGCCGGGCAGCGGGGGTGTTCCCCTGCCGCCCGCCATGCCACCACCACACCCCGGTCGCTGTCGAGATGCGTCAGGAAACGCCGCACCGCCGGAGCGGGGGCTGTCGCCTTCCCGGGGACGGATGGTCCGGGGCGGGTCCGCTCGGCGCGCGAAGGTGTGATCCGGTACACACCGACCGGCGAGCCCGAACCGGTTGACGCCCGGGCCATCCTGCACCACCCTTTGGATCTAAGCAAGCGCTTAGTCACATCAAAGGGGGAGCTCATGGCCGGAGCCGCCACCGCCGCCGTGGACGCCGTGGTGTTCGACTACGGCGGCGTCCTCACCGGGCCGGTCCGCGAGTCGATCGCGGCCTGGCTCAAAGCCGACGGCATCGAGCCGGCCTCGTTCTCCCGCGCGCTCAAGGCCTGGCTGTCCCGCGACGCCGAGCAGGGCACGCCCGTCCACCGGCTGGAGACCGGCGAGTTGACGGTCGAGCGGTTCGACGCCCTGCTCGCCGCCGAGCTGACCACGGTCGACGGCCGACCGGTCGACCCGGTCGGCGTGCTGGAGCGGCTGTTCGCCGGGATGCGGCCCGACCCCGCGATGTTCGAGCTGGCCGGCGAACTGCGCGGGCTCGGGATCCGGGTGGCCCTGCTGTCCAACAGCTGGGGCAACACCTACCCGCGCGCGCTGATCGACGGGCTCCTGGAGCCCGTCGTGATCTCCGGCGAGGTCGGCCTGCGCAAGCCACTGGCGCCGATCTACCGGCTCACCCTGGAGCTGCTCGGCCTCCCCGCCGGGCGGGTCCTGTTCGTGGACGACGCCGAACCGAACGTGCTGGGCGCCCGCGCGGTCGGCATGCGTGCCCTGCTGCACACCGACGCCGCCACCACCCGGGCCGCGCTGGCCGAGCTGGTCCCCGGCCTGCGCCCCCGCCCCTGAACCACAATCCACCGCCACCACCGAGAAGTTGGCCATGAGCACCCCGCACTGCCGTCGTCACGGATGCGGCCCATGGCATCGGAGTCGGCGTCACCAAGCGGCTGGCCGCGGACGGCTTCGCCGTCGCCGTCATCGCCCCGGGCCGGACCGGCACCGCCCCACCGGCAGGGGCGGCCCTCGACCGCCGTCACGGTCGAGGGCCGCCCCGATGGGTGCAACCGGCCTGCCCGCAGCGCCCGTTGACACCCGGGCGCCGCGCTCCCGGCCCGCTCAGTGCAGGACGTCGAGGGCGTTGTCCACGTTGTTGACGAAGTAGACCGCGTCGTGGTCCAGGTCCAGGGCGAGGCCGAACAGCGCGCCGGCGCCGGGCGGGGTGCCCTCGTTGTTGATCTGCTTGGTCGCCACCTGCCGGCCGCGCTCGGTGGTCTCGACGATGTTGCCGTCGCCGCCGTTGACGGTGAGGATGTCGCCCTTGGGCGTGATCGCCATCCCCAGCGGGCCGTTGAGGCTGCCGCCCGAGGTGATGACCCGCCCGATGCCCGCGCTGTCGTTCCGGGTCAGCGCGTTCGGGATCGCGGTGATCCGGTTCAGCAGCGTGTCGGCGACGAAGAGGGTGCCGTCGTGGCCGAGGCCGACGCCGGTCGGGCCGACCACCAGCGCCACCGGGTCGGTCCGCTCGGGGAAGCCGGAGCCGACCACCGTGGTGGCCACCGGCTGCGGCGGCTGGTCGCCTTCGGCGCACAGGGTGATCCGCAGGACCGTGCCCTGGTTGACCTGCTGGCCCCCGGCCGCGACCGTCCCGTTGAGCACGTTGGTGACGAACAGCTCGGTCCGCTCGCTCCCCCCGCCTCGCTTGTCGGTGCTGACTGCGGTCATGTCCCACGGCCCGTTGATGCCGTTGCCCGAGATCGTCTCGCGCACCGTGCCGTGCTTGTCGAGCACCAGCAGGCAGCCGGCCCGCGCGGTGGCCGCCGTGCCGTCCGCGGTGGGCAGGCTGCCGACCACGACCCAGCCGCCGGGCAGCACGGTCAGCGCCGTGGTGAGGCCGACCCCGCCCGGGCACGGCCCGGGCAGGTGGCTCGGGTCGATCGTGGCGAAGGTGGTCCTGGTGCCGCCCGGGGTGATCTGCACCAGCGTGGTGCCGAGGCCCTGCAGGTTGCCCGCGTTGTTGAAGTTGCTGACCAGGACGTTGCCCCGGTGCAGGTCACCGATGCTCTCCCGGATGGTGAACGTGCCGTACGGGTTCTCGTCGCCGTTCGCGGGGACGGTGGACGCGACGGCGGACACGGTGTGCAGCCGGTCCAGGAACGGCGGCGGGTCCGCCGCCCCGGCCGGGGACGCGACGGCGGTCAGACCGAGGGTCAGCGCGGCGGTCACCAGCGCGCTGGAACATGCCCGAAGCTTCATGTGTACTGCCTTCTGGAGGGCGGACCGGCCCACCGGGATTTCTCCCGGCGCCCCGACCCGCGGAATTGCTCAACATGGCCCCCAGGACGCCACGTTAGGCACAAGCCGGCGCGGACCGCCCGACGACGTCCGCCAAACTGCCGGTCACCCTGCGTGACGCACTATGCCGGGCAGGCGAGTCCGGAAGGTGGTCGCCCCGGGTGTGTCCAGCACGGCGAGCGTCCCCCCGTGGATGGCGGCGATGTCCCGGGCGATCGGGAGGCCGAGGCCGGTACCGCCGTCGTCCCGGCTGCGGGCGTCGTCCAGGCGGGCGAAGCGTTCGAAGATCTTCTCCCGGTCGGCGGCGTCGATCGCCGGCCCGTCGTTCGCCACGTCCAGCACGGCCTGGCCCGAGACGGGGTCGGCGGCGAGGCGCACGGTGACGCGGTTTCGGGCATGCCGCTGGGCGTTGTCGAGCAGGTTGGTGAGCAGCCGTCCGAGCCACAGCGGGTTGCCGGGCACGGTGACGGCGGCGGGCAGGTGGACGGTGACGGGGTGGGGTTCGGTGCCGCGGGCCGCGAGCGTCGTCCCCACCAGCTCCACCAGGTCGACGGGTTCACCCGGCCAGTCGTGGCCGGTCGCGTCCAACCGGGCGAGCAGCAGGAGGTCGGCGGCGAGGGCCTGAAGGCGCCCGGTGTCCTCCAGGGCGCCGGCCACCAGGTCGGCGCGGACCTCGGGGTCGGGGTGGGCGATGGCTACTTCGAGCTGGGTGCGCAGCACGGTGAGAGGGCTGCGCAGTTCGTGGGAGGCATCGGCGATGAAGCGGCGCTGTCGGTGCCCGGCGGCTTCGAGGCGGCCGAGCATCGCGTTCATGGTGCCCGCCAGCCGGGCGATCTCGTCGTCGCTGCGCGGTTCGGGCACCCGGCGGTCCAGATCGCGGTCGCCGATCGCGGCGACCTCGGCGCGGATGGCCTCCACCGGCCGCAGGGCGCGGCCGGTGGCCCGCCAGGTCAGGGCGCCGACGGTGAGCAGCAGGACGGTGCTCAGGCCGGCGAGGGCGGCGGCGGTGAGGTCCTCGGCGGCGTCGATGGTGCGCAGCGAGGCGCCGACGTGGATGGTGACCGGGCCGGTGGGGGTGGTGGCGGTCAGCGTGGTGACGCGCTGGTGGTGTTCGTCTCCCAGGGCGCGCAGGTTGAAGGTGCTGCGGCCGTCCGGGTGGCCGCTGGGGGCGACCGCGGGGTGGCCGGTGAGGTTCTGGCTGGCGGCGACCACCCGGCCGCTCGCGTCGACCACCTGGATGAAGTCGGTGCCGTGGTCGAGCGGGAGCTGGCTGCCCAGCCGTCCGTCCTCGGCCTGCCGGGCGACGGCCTGGGCCTGCTCGCGGGCACCGTCCTCCACGATGCGGGCCAGGTTGGCGCCCAGCAGCAGGACGACGGCGCCCGAGGCGACGGCGAGGACGACGGCGACGCTGAGGCAGGCGGCGAGGGTGGTGCGGGCGCGGACGGAGCGCGGCGTCAGCCGGGCGGCGAGGGCCGTGACGCGGGGGTGCCGGGCGAGGCGTGTGACGGCGGTGCGTGCTCGGTGCGGCATCGCGGACCGGGGAGCGGCTCCGTTGGTCGGGTCAGCCACCGTCGGCCGCCAGTCGGTAGCCGGCGCCGCGCACGGTCTGCACCGCGGCCCGACCGTACGGGGTGTCGATCTTGCGCCGCAGGGCGCTGACGTGGACCTCGACGGTGTTGGGGTCGCTGTCCGGGCCGCTGTCCCAGACCGCTTCGAGGATCTCCCGCTTGGAGACGGCCTCGCCGGCCCGGCGGGCGAGGTGGTCGAGGATGGCGAACTCGCGCGGAGTGAGGGCGATGGCCGCGCCGCCCCGGGTGCAGGTGCGGGCGGCGGAGTCCACCACGAGGTCGCCCAGCACGGTGCGCCGGGGCGCCCGGCTGCCGATCCGGCGGGCGAGCGCCTTCAGCCGGGCGACGAGCACGACGAAGGAGAACGGCTTGGACAGGTAGTCGTCGGCGCCGGTGTCCAGTGCCTCGGCCTCGTCCCACTCGCCGTCCTTCGCGGTGAGCATCAGGATGCCGACGTCGCTGCCGGAGGCCCGCAGCCGCGAGCACACCCGGTAGCCGTTGAGGCCGGGCAGCATGATGTCGAGCACGACCACGTCGTAGGCGTGCTCCATGGCCTGGGCGAGCCCGGACAGGCCGTCGTGGGCGACGTCGACGGTGAACCCCTCGGCGGCCAGCCCGTGCTGCAGGGCCAGGGCCAGCCGACGTTCGTCCTCCACCACCAGTACGCGCATGCCCACCAGGGTCGCAGGTCGTCCCGGCGGGAGGCTGAAGAGGTCCTCAGGTCTTCAGCTGATCTTCAGCAACGCCCGGACATCCTGTGCGTCTCGCCCGGGGAAGGCCCGGGCCTGGTCGAGGAGCGGGGTGGGTGCTGTGAGCGAGCCCATGGAAGGCGCGGAGCCGCGCAAGAGCGCGGGCAGGACGCGTACGGGCCTGGGCCGGGCCGGCCGCTGGGTGCGCGGCCGGTCGAAGCGCTGGGTCGTGGTCGGCGCGGCGGCGGTCGTGCTGGGCGGCGCGGCGGCCGCGGTGGCGGTCCACCACGAGCACGAGGGCCACGGCGACGGCCGCAGGTGGGCGGCGGGCGACCAGGAGCAGAACGAGGGCCAGGGACGGCACGAGGGCCAGGGACGGCACGGCGACCGGCAGGGCCACCAGGGCCGCGAAGCCCGGGGCGGTGACGAGGCCGACGGCCGGGCCGGCGCGGGCGCACCGGCGCCGCTGCCCGCCACCGACGCGGCCGACGCCGTGGCCAAGGCCTCGGCCGCGGTCTCCGGCGGCAAGGTCGAGTCGCTGACCCCGGTCGGCGAGCAGGGCGGCGGCCGGGCCTGGAAGGCCGTGGTCCTCGGCCCCGACGGCGTGCGGCACGCGGTGACCGTGGACGGCGCCACCGGCACGGTCACCGGCAACACCGTCCTCGGCGACTGACCGTCCCCCGACCATCGGCTGGGCGCGTCCCGGCCGCGCCGTACAGAAGGGAGCGCCGTCGTCTTGGGCGCCGTGACAACCCCCCGGGCGGCCCAGCGCCGCCGGACCGTGCCCGCGGGGCCGGTCCTGAGCAAGGTCCCGCAGGTGACGGCGGTGTTCTGGGTCGTCAAGATCCTCACCACCGGCATGGGCGAGACCACCTCCGACTACCTGGCCCGGGTGCTCGGGCCCGTCCCGGCGGTCGGTTCGGCCGGGCTGCTGCTGGCCGTCGCCCTGTTCGCCCAGGCGCGGGCCCGCCGCTACGTCCCGGCGGTGTACTGGGCGGCGGTGATCATGGTGAGCGTGTTCGGCACCATGGCGGCCGACGTCGCGCACGTCGCCCTCGGGGTGCCGTACGTCGCATCGGCGCTCGCCTTCGCCGTGGTCCTCACCCTGGTGTTCGCGCTGTGGCGGCGCACCGAGGGGACGCTCGCGGTGGAGACGGTCGCGGGCGGCCGCCGCGAGGTCTTCTACTGGTGCGCGGTGATGGCCACCTTCGCGCTCGGTACGGCCGTCGGCGATCTGACCGCGGCCACCCTGGGCTGGGGCTACCTGCCCTCCGGACTGCTGTTCGCCGCCCTGATCGCGGTGCCGGCGCTCGCCCACCGGCTCTCCGGCCTGTCGCCGGTCCTGACCTTCTGGTGGGCCTACGTGCTCACCCGGCCGCTGGGCGCCTGCTTCGCCGACTGGGCCGGCGTCAGCCACGAGCGCGGGGGCCTGGACCTGGGCACCGGACCGGTCAGCCTGGTGCTCGCGGTGATCATCGTGGCGGCCGTGGCGTGGCTGAGCGCGACCGGACGCCGCGAGGACCGAGCATTGGCCTGACCTCCGATCAGCCGTCGGGCCCGCGCGGGCCCGGCTCCGAGAAGGGCGCAGCACGCGATGAGCCTTCCGTCGGGCCCTCCGGCCGTCGACCGGCCGGATGCCGGACCACTCCCTGGGGCGAGCACGGTCGTGCCGGAGCCGATCCCGGTGGGTGCGCGATGACGGTCGGCGGGCCGGGCCCGCTGCGTCCCGTGGCGCTGGCGGACCGCGGCGTGACCCGCGCCGCCCGGCGCCGGTGGCCACTGGTCGCCGGCGCCGCGGTGCTGCTGTTCGCGGCCCTGGCGGCACTGCTGGCCGGCCAGGACTGGGCGCCGTTCGACTTCGAGCGCAGCGCCGACTCCTGGAGCGCGACCCACCGGCCCGGCGCCGCCAGGGCGGTGGCCGTCGTGATCACCGGCCTCGGCTCCGGCGTGGTTCCGTACCTCCTCGCCCTGGCCGCCGGGGCCGTCACCGTCCGGGCCATGCCTGCACCCCGACCTCCGCGCCGGGCCCTCCCCGCTTTCCTGGCCCCGGTGCTCTGGCTGGTCGCGGGCCAGTTCGTCCGGCTGGGCCTGATGTACGCCTTCGAACGGCCCCGGCCGCCACGGGCGAACTGGGCCGCCGACGCCTCCGGCTACTCCTTCCCCTCCGGACACTCCTTCACCTCGGCGGTCTGCGCCGGGCTGCTGGCCATGGCCGTCGTCCGGGCCCACCCGGCGGCGGCCCGGGCCGCCGCCGCGGGCGCCGCCGTGTTCGCGGCCCTGGTCGGCCTCAGCCGGATCTACCTCGGGGTGCACTGGCCGCTGGACGTCCTCGGCGGCTGGCTGCTCGGCTGCGCCTGGCTCGCCGTGGGCACGGCGGTGCTGCCCCCGGTGCGACGCACCGCACTGCCGCCGGGCGCCGGGGAGCCGGACGGGTCGTCCGAGGTTTAGACCGTATGAGGATCTCGCGCGCCTTGCCGCACCGGTCGGAGGATCATCCGACAATGCCAGCCCCCGTCGCAGGGCCGCCGTCCGGCGTGGGCTCCGGGCCGCGCTACAGTCCCTGCCATGAGTGAGCCCGTGCGCGCGCCCTTCGGCAACTTCCCGACCGTCGTCCCCGCGCTGCAGGCGTGCGAGGACCTCGCCGCCCCCGTGGCCGACGCCCTGAAGAACTGGGACGCGCGCGAGGCGGCCGCCTCCGTGCTCTACGTGGACACCGACCCGGAGAAGGCCGACACCGCCGTCTTCTGCGCGGCGTACGACGCGCCGCTGGAGCTGTCCGCGAACTGCGTGGTGGTCGCGGCCAAACGCGCCGGGGAGGTCACCATGGCCGCGTGCCTCGCCCTCGCCACCACCCGGGTGGACGTCAACAAGGCCGTCCGCACACACCTGGGGGCGCGGAAGGCGTCCTTCGCCCCGATGGACACCGCGGTCGAGCTCACCGGCATGGAGTACGGCGGCATCACCCCCGTCGGCCTGCCCGGTGACTGGCCGCTGCTCATCGACACCGCGGTGGCCGAGGCCCCGTAC
This sequence comes from Kitasatospora sp. NPDC023118, assembly GCF_055560875.1. Lineage (NCBI taxonomy): Bacteria > Bacillati > Actinomycetota > Actinomycetes > Kitasatosporales > Streptomycetaceae > Kitasatospora > Kitasatospora sp. NPDC023118. The sequence continues at coordinate 210,291 of NZ_JBVHHW010000009.1, read as the reverse complement.
GTCCTGATCGGCAGCGGCCGGCGCCGGGGCAAGCTCATCCTCCCCGGCCGGACGCTGGCCCAGCTGCCGGGCGCCGAGGTCCTGCCGGGCCTGGCCGGCTGAGGGCGGCGGACGGGTTCACCCGCCCACCGCCGTGACGCCCCGTCACCCCGCCCGCGGCCCGGTCGCCGGCTCCGTGCCGTCGTCCCGGGACCAGGCGCCGACGCCGAGGCGCCCGGTGGTGCCGAGGTCGAGCTCCGGGGTGACCATCACGGGGGCCCCGTCCGGGGTGGCGCGGACCCGGACGTAGGGGGCGTTCACCGGCTCGCCGGCCTCGGTGGTGTTGCGCCACACCAGGGTGGCGCGGGCGCCCTCCCCCGGGCGCAGCTCGATCTCCCGCGGCGGGGTGTCCGCGCCGGTGCCGGTGGCGATCCCGGCGCCGCCGGGCTGGATGCGCACCCCGTCGACCGGCCGGTGCTCCAGGTCGAGCAGCTGCAGCTGCGGGTAACCGTTGACCGTCACCGTGGACGTGCCGCAGTTGCGCAGCAGCAGGCCGACCACCCGCAGGCCCATCGCGGCGTCGCCCTGGTCGGCGTACAGCCGCAGCCCCGACGCCGGACAGGGGCCGCCGGGCTTCGGGGCCTCGGCGCCGGGCACGCTGCGGACCTTGGCGATCTTCACCCTCGGCCCGGCGCCCGGCCGTTCCGGGCCGCGCCCCTGCAGGTCGATCCGCTTCTTCTCGGTGGCGCCCGGGGCGAGCCCGGCGACGGTGTCGGTCACGCTGTCCAGCGCCGCCCCGGCCGCCGAGAGCCGACTGAACTCCACGGTGACATCGGACGGTTCGCCGCCCCGGTTGGTCACCTCGTACTCCGCGCACTTCGAGCTGACGGCGGTGATCCGCACCCCGCCCTGGGCGAGCCCGCTCGTCTCCGGCGCGCTGCCGGACGCCGAGGCCAACGGCGCCCCGCACGGCCCGCCGACGCCGGACGCCGCCGGGGCCTCGCCGAGTCGGGAGCCGCAACCGACGAGCAGGGCGGCGGCGCCGGCGACCGCGACGACCGCGACCGATCGACGGCCCGTCAACAGGGTGGACTTCTCGAACCGGTGCATCGGACGATGCGATCACGAACCAAACCCGGACGGCTGTGAGCGGCGCCACTTCCACTGCAACAGCCCTGCAACGCTCTCCGGGCCCGGCCGGGCGGCGGCTCAGGCGGAGAGGATCCGGCGCAGGACCTCGCGCAGTCCGGCGCCGTCGGCCGACGGGTGCGGGGCCCGCCGGGCGAGGTGGCCGCCGGGACGGACCAGGAGGGCGCCGTCCGTGGTGAGGTCGAAGTCCGCGACGCGACCGCGGTGACCGGATTCATCCAGGCGGCCGCACAGCACCTGGGCCGGATCGACGCTGTGGTGGCGAACGCGGGCGAGGGCGCGCCGGACAGCTTCGCCGAGGCCGCACCGGAGCAGTGGCAGGCCGTCCTGGAGAGCACGGTCCTGGGCGCCGTGCACCCCGTCCGGGCCGCCCTGCCCTGGCTGCGCCGCTCGGACGCCGCGCGGGTCGTCCTGATCGGCGCCCTGATCGGCCGCGAACCCGAACCCGCCCTGGTCACGGCGAGCGCGGCCCGCGCCGCGCTCGCCAGCCTGGCCCGCTCGATGGCCACCGAACTCGCCGACGACGGCATCCTGGTCAACACCGTCAGCCTCGGGATCATCGACACCGCACGGCAGAGGGCCGTCCACGCCGCCAGCGACACCGGCCGGCCCTACGAGCAGTGGGCCACCGAGTGGGTGCGCCGCCGGGGCGTCCCGCTCGGCCGGATGGGCCGCCCCGAGGAGGTCGCCCCCGTGATCGCCCTCCTCGGCTCCCCGCTGGCCTCCTACATCAGCGGCGCCGAGGTCACGGTGGCCGGTGGCGCGGGCCGCTCGGCCCACTGAGGACGCCCGGGTGAGGCGCACCGAGCACTCGTCCGCACGTACCCGTCAGCACGTACTCGTCAGCGAGTAGTCGTCAGCAAGTAACCGTCCGCACAGCCGCGTTGACGATGCCCTCCGCTACGCCGCCCGCATCGCCCCGACCGCCGTCATCCGCCCGACCCGCCGGGCGGCCTCCACCTGCGCCGGAGCGAGTGCGCCGACCGTACGATGGCGCGTCTGCGCGTTGGCGATGAGGTGCAGATGAGGTGCAGATGAGGTTCAGAGGTTCAGGAGAGGGGCGGGCGGTTGGGTACGGGTGAGCGGGCGGGCGGTCTGGGGCGCCTGATCGGGGCGGCGGCCGAGTTGGGCGAGGCCGGGCGGCAGGCGGTGCTGCGGGGCGGCAGGTCGGCGGCGGGCGGGCGGTGGGCGCTGACGGCCCTCGGCTCGGTCGCTCCACCGCCGGTTCCCGCCACCGAGCCGTGGAAGCTGTCGGTGGGCACCTTAATCGGCCGTCACCCCCGGACCCCCGCCGTGGCGCACAAGCTGCTCGGGCTCCTCGACGGCTTCGGAGCCGTGCACCTGGGGTCGACGAAGGTCGGCTTCGACGGCGAGGAGGTCGAGTGGGACAAGGTCGTCGAGATCCGCACCCGCAACGCCTTCGAGGTGCTGACCACCACCGCGCTGGAGCAGGACGTGGACCGGATCCGCGAGTTCCTGCCGCCCGTGCCCGGCCGCAAGTGGGCCGTCACCAAGGCCGGCGAGGCGCTGGCCACCGTCGTCCTCGCGGCGCTCGAACGCGGCTCGGTCGACCAGCGGCTGGACGAGCTGACCGTCCCGACCCGGCTCGTGTACCGCGGCCTGCTCGGCCGCCAGCGCACCGTGGACGCGGGCTCCTTCGCCGCCGCCACCCTCGTCGTGGTCGGCCGGGTCGGCGAGAGCCTGATCGCCACCGCCCGGCAGCGCGGCATCCCGGTCCTGCCCGCCGAGCAGGCCGTCCCTCCCGACCAGGCGGCACACGTCGCGGTGCTGCGCGAGCGCACCGACTCCGTCGCCCGGCTGCTGGCCCGGATCGAGCGGAGCGACCCGGACCCGGCGGAGGCGCCCGACCCGGCCCCCGTGCTGTCCCTCGACAAGGACCCGACCGACTACGGCTGTTGAGACGATCCGGCCCTCCAGTCGCCCGTCGGGTCAGCCCGCCGGGCGGGGCGGCGAGGCGCCGGGCCGGTGCTGGAGGTCGATCGGGTTGTCCCCGTCGCCCGGGGGCACGGTGGTGGCCGGGCTCGGCGCCGTGGTCGCGGGCGGCCGGCTCTCCGTGACCGCGGGCCCCTTGGACGGCGCCCCGCTCGGGGCGGCGGTGTGGCCGGCGGGGGCCGACGGGGTGGCCGCTCCCCCACCGGCCGTCGGCGCGCCCGGTGCGGTGGTGGGGGTCAGCGTGGGGTCGGCGGGGCCGACCGACGGCGGGGCTGTGCTCTGCGTGGAAGGGTCGGTCGGAGTCGGCGCGGAGCCGCCGCCGGAGGAGCAGGCACCCGCGGTCAGGACCAGGAGCAGGGTGGCCGCCGGAACGGCGAGGTGTCTCTTCACGGGAGGGCTTCTCCGGTCTCGTGGTGCCCAGGGGGTTTCCGGGTTTCCGGGTTTCGAAATTTCCGGGGTTGGACGTGCGCGGGGCTGATCCGGTTCCGACAGGCCGGTGCCCGGCCTGCTCGGGGTGAGCGGGCCGGGCACCGGTCGGGCGTGGACGGGTCAGTTCTGGTTGTTGTCGTCTTGTTGTCGTCGCCTCGGAGTGGACGGTCGGCGAGCAGTCGCCGGTCTGCTTGCCGGGGTCGATGCTCCAGCACGGGAACGGGAAGTTCCAGTACGGGCCGTGGACGCTCCTCCGGTTGGCGCCGCCGTCCTTGGTCTCCAGCACCTCCTCCAGGCCCGCGTAGGCCCTTGGCCTTCGAACCCCCACAACCCCCGCTCAGATCCAACCCGCTCCGAGGGCCGCCCAGCGCGGCCCTCGCGCTGTGTCTGGCCGTCGGCCCGGTGCTGGTGCCGGCACCAACGGGCGACCCTGTAGCCGCCCACCGGGAGTGACGAAGGGGCTCGCCCGCGCGGGCCCTTCGTGCTGGAGCCGGACGGGCCCGGGGCCCCGGTGGACGGCGACGGGGGTGAGGCCGAGCGGGGCGGCGAGGGCTGATCCGTGCGGACGGTCAGCCGCCGGAGTGCGCCACGGACCGGGTGCCCCGGGTGCCCGGGGCGCGCCGGACCTCCGGGGCGCGCGGCGGCAGTGACACGGCGTGCAGGCAGGGGTGCCGCGGCGTCCCGGCGGGCGCGGCCAGGACGGTGGCCACCTCGCCCGTGATCTCCACCCGGAGGTCGCCGTCCGCGCTCTCCCAGACCAGGGATCCGCCGGGGCCCACGGCCTCGGTGGCATGGACCACCACGACGGCCGGTGGGGCGTGCCCGCGGATCGGTCCGGGCAGGGTCACCGCATAGCGGCGCTCAAGGCGTTTCATCGTCGGCCTCCTCCAGTGGCTCCCCCACTCGCGTAGTCGATTCTCCTCCACGCCGGTGCGGTTGTACACGAACTGTGACCGCCCCGGCGTCGTGCCCGGGTTCAGGCGGACCAGCGCAGGACGGCGCCGAGGCCACCGGGCGGGCCCGGGACGGCCTCCGGCACCAGCAGCGCCTCGGCCCCGACGGCCGTCGCACAGCGCAACAGCGCGTCGGCGGCCGGGGCCTGCCGCGGCTCGGCGACGCCCATGGCCCGCAGGTCGGCCCGCTGGACGCCGATGTGCTCGGGCCGCGGGCCGGTCCACACCGGGCGCTCCGGGTCGTGGCCGCCCGACTGGAGCAGCAGCGCGGCGAGCTGGTGCTGCCGGGCGGCGGTCACCACGGCGGGCACGCCCTGGGCGGCGGCGCCGGGTGCGGTCTCGGTGCCGGCGGCGTCGGTGCCGTGCTCGCCCGGGCGGCCGATGCCGGTGCGGAAGGCGTCCAGCACGGTGTCCAGGTGGCGGGTCCGATGGCTGTTCCAGGCGGCCGTGATCCGCTGGTCGAAGGCCTCCCGGGCGGTGCCGTCGGCCCGGCCGCCGCCCTCCACCTCGACGGTGTCCGGCCGCAGCTGCCGGGGCAGCAGCTCGCGGACGGCCCGGCGCTCGCGCACGTCGCCGGTAAGGACGAGCAGGTCGGCGCCGCTGCCCGGCCAGATCCGGGCCAGGTGGTCGGCGATGATCCCGGCGGTGCGGTCCCAGGCGTCCTCGACCCGGTGCCGATAGTGCCATTCGTACCGGTCGGCGGGTGGCGCGCGGTGGCCGCGGCCCTGCAACTGCCGCCCCTCGACGGTGCCCATCCGCGCGGCGCCGCCGAGCTCACGGCGTTCCAGTTCGGCGCCGGTGCGGTCGACGGCCACCACCAGGCAGCGCGGGACGGCGTCGTCGAGCAGATCGAGCAGCGGGGCGGTGTGCGGCAGTGCCGCCCAGCTGGTGGCGACGTCGGGCGGCGAGTCGGCGAGCGGGGCGTCGACCGCGACCGCGCCGTCGGCGGCGAACAGCGCCCGCCCCGGCGGGGAGCCTTCGGCCGGCTCGGCGGCCAGCCGCTCCCGGACGGCGGCGCGGGTGCGCTCGTCGGCGCCCTGCCCGGCCAGCCGGTGGACGGCCGCGCGGTCGAGAAGCGCCCGGCGCTGGGCGGCGTCCTCGGTGGCACGGGAGGTGTCGAGGTAGACGGAGGCCCAGGGGCCGGGCCGGTCGAGCAGCGGGGTGAGGAACGCGAGGTCCATGGCGGCCTCCCGAAATCGGTGGGCTACTGGAACGCCTACCCGGCTGCGGCCGGTGGACACCCGGCCGGGTGGAGCGGCTCCGTCATCCGTACGGGGGCTGCGGGGAGCCCGGCCCGAGGCTGTCCGGCTACGGTGTGTGTGCATTCTGGTACGTATGGTGCCCGACCGTGCACCGTTTCGATTCGCTGGAGGGCAGATGGGGCTTCCCGGCCGTTCCGCCATGAGGTTGTCCCGACGCCACACCCCCACGGCCGTCGCCGTCGTCCTCGCCGCGCTGGGCCTCGGGGCCGGGGCCCGCGCGGTGGCGTCCGCCGTCGCGGCGCCGCCGGTGCCCGAGCGGGTGGACCGGCCCGATGCGGTGCCCGTCGCCCTGGGCGTCAGCCGGCCGCGGCCCACGAGTCTGAGCGCGGCCGCCGTCCATGCCCGGACGGGCGAGCCGCTGGCCGGGTTGACCGTCAGGTTCTATTCGGCGGCGGGCCGCTTCCTGGGCGCCACCGTCACCGACGGCGACGGCATCGCCGAGGTCGGCGTCCCGGCGGGCCTCGGGCCCGGTGGCCACCTGGCCGTGGTGTTCGGCAACGGCGTCCACTCCGCCGCCCAGGCCGCGCTGGCCGCCGACGGCGACTGCTTCGTCACCGACTGCCCGCCGGGCGGCGGCCACACGCTCGCCTCGGACGTGGCCCCGGTGGACCGGAGCCGACCGTAACCCCGGTACGACACCCGGCGGTTGACCTCAGCCGGCGAGCCAGGGCGCCTCGGGGAGCTTGGCGTCGGCGTTGCGCCCGGCGAAGTCCACGGTGGTCGGGGTGCCCAGGCCCGCGATCTGCATGGTCACCCGCCCCAGCGTGCCGTCGCCGTCCACCCAGTACGTCAGCGGCGAGCGCGCGCCGTCCGGGGCGGAGCCCTGGGCGCGGGGGCCCGCGAAGCGGTCGTAGCCGCGGTCTCCGATCCGGTCGCGGCCCAGCCAGCGGGCGCCGGACTGGGCGAGCAGCAGCGGGTTGTCCGGGCGGTCGGCGCCGACCTGGATGAGCAGTTGGAGGCCGGCGTCCAACGGGTCCGCGGTGTACGAGCGCGGGGACCAGCCGGCCCGGGGGACGCGTTCGGCCTGCTGCCAGGGCGGGGCCGGGTCGCCCTCCGGCTCGGGGGCCAGGCCGAGGCCACCGGTGTCCCAGACGACCAGGCCGTGGTCGAGCGGCCCGCTCGCGCCGGTGGTCCGGTAGCGCCCGGCACCCCGGTGGGTGCGGTAGTCGACCACGCCCTCGACCCGGACCCGCACTCCCCCGCCCTCGGACGCGGTGAGCACCACCCCCACCGGGCTCGCCTGGTAGAGGTTCAGCCGGGACAGCGCCAGCCGAGACGCCTCGTCCGTCGTGACCGGGCGCTCCGAGTCCTCGTCGGAGACGGTCTCGTAGGCGACGACACCGCCCGCCACGGCGCCGCAGACCGCGATCGCGATCAGTGCCCCCAGCCAGCGGGCCCTCCGGCGGGGCGGACGGGCGGCGGTCTTCGTCTTGCGGGCCATGCGGTTGCCTTCTCCCATCTGTTCTGTCACAGGACTGTTCCGTCACAGGACTCGGGCGGGCCCCGGACCCATGGTCCGCGAACCCGCCCGAGCCTGGCTGTCACCCCGTCATGACGGAACGACTATCGGTGCTGGGCCCTGCGTCGGCGCGCCAGCACGAACAGCGCCGCACCGAGGATGACGAGCGCCACGGCGCCGGTCACCAGCAGCGGCGTTGCGTCACTCGCGCCGGTGTGGGGCAGTTGCCCGCCCGGTGCCGGGGCCGGCGGGGCCGGGGTACCGGGTGTGGTCGGGGTCGTCGGCGCCGGGATGGGCGTCGGCGACCCGGTCGGGGTCGGGGTGGGTGTCGGGGTGGGTGTCGGGGTGGGTGTCGGGGTGGGGATCAGCTTGTTGACGGCCGTCACCGAGACGCCCGCGTCGAGGTTGTCGGCGGTGAGCACCAGCGGGCCGAAGACCGTGGTGTCCGGGGCCGAGTAGCCGTCCGGCGGGCTCAGTTCCTGCCAGTAGTACGTCCCGACCGTGCCGCTGCCCCGGCAGATGCCGTCGGCGCCGGTCGTGCAGGGGCCACCGACGGGCGTGTCCGGCTTGGTGCCCGTGGTCTGGAGGCCGCCGGTGCCGTTGGTCTCGTGCCACAGCTGGAACTTGGCCCCGGCCAGCGGCTTGCCGTCCTGGTCGTGCTTGACCAGCTTCAGCGCGCCCTCCTGCTGGCGGTAGCCGAAGTCGTAGGTGTGGTCGTTCTCGCCCGGTCCGCCGGTGGTCAGCGCCCGTTCGGGGAACTTGGCGTTGTCGGGGACGACGCCCTTGGAGTCGATGAAGTGGTTGTCGCCGACGTCGTGGTCGGTGGGCACCCACTGGTACAGGGGGCCGCCCTTGGCGTAGTCGGCCGGGTTGTCGATGCGGATGGTGTACTTGGTGTGCGGCTTGAGGCCGCCGGTGACGTTGCTGTCGTCGAAGTAGTACTCGCCGCGCGCCGTCGTCTTGGTGGTGCCGACCACCTTGCCCGACTCGTCGTAGAGGTTCACGGTGGCGCCCTTCACCGGGAGCTGACCCGGGTTCTGGATGCCCTTGCGCTCGGGGTCGTACCAGACCCGGTTGCCGATCTGCAGCGGTGCCTGGTCGCAGAGCACTTCGAGGTCACCCATCGCGGCGCCCTTGCCGAAGGGGGAGCTGGTCGTCGCCGGGGTCAACCGCAAACCGAACTTCGGGTCGTGCGCGCCGTCCGCACGCTCCATGAACGACGTGCCGTAGCCGACCGGGGTGTGGTCCGGGTCGAAAGCGGAGGCGGCGATGGTGCTCTCGACCTTGGAGAGCGCCATGCCGGCGAACACCGAGTTGTGGTGACCCACCTCATCCCAGCCGGTGGCGAAGAACCGGGCGCCCCGGACGGTCTTCCCGCAGCCGAGGTTGGTGTCCATCACGTACATGCCGTTCGACAGGCAGGCCTTGTTCAGATCGCCGCCGGACATGACGGTGGCCGAGTTCGGCGCCGGGGCGCCCGGCCCGCGGTCGGCGAATCGGTCGCGGAAGGCCAGCAGCATCGAACCGTCGGTCTCGAACAGGATCTCGCCCAGCTCCGGTTCGGGGAAGGCGATGGTGGTGTTGCCGCACGCCTTGCCGTTCTGCGAGCCCGGGAAGGTGTTGGTCCACGGGAACCAGCCCGCGCCGTCGCACGGGCCCGAACCGACGGTGGACTGGCGCGGGTAGTCCAGCGGCTGGTTCAGCACCGCCTTGCCGAACGCCCCGGTGCCGAGGTCGAACGGCAGGACCACGGCGCGCACGTCCGCGAGCTTGCCCGTGGACTGGCCGGAGCACACCCCGCCGAGGTAACCCGTGCCGTCCTGCAGACCGAGGCCGAACGGCCGCCAGTCCCCGACCGACGGGCAGCCCGGGTCCGGGATCGCGTAGACGGCCTTCGGCGCCGACGCCGTCGCCGCCGTGGCGTCGTAGCGGTACAGCTGACGGTCGTTCAAGTTGACGACGAAGAGGTCCTTGCCGTCGTCGGTGATCTTGATGCCGCCCAGGCTCTCCTTGCCGGGCACGTCGAGGAAGGCGTTGTCCGTCCCCGGCCCGTGCGCCGTACTTCCGGCGTTCGGAACGGTGGTGAAGACCGTCGTCTTCTTCTGCGCCAGGTCGGTGACGTAGATCCCGCCGGGGCCGCCGGGGCCGTAGTCGGTGGTTCGCTTGGCCGTCGCCGCCGAGAAGACCCGCTTGTCGGCCTTGTTCCACGCGATGCCGTACAGCGTGCCGGTCTCGGCGTCGGTGGCGATGTTGGTGGCGTTGGCGGTGACGCCGTCCTGGCCGCGCGCGCTGTACGGGAAGGAGACCAGCGTGCGCTGGGCCCCGCCCTGGTAGGTGGCGGTCTGGCAGGTGGTCACCAGGGTGGCGTTCTTCTGGCAGTAGTCCCCCGGGTACCAGAGCCCGGTGGTGTAGGAGACCTTCTTGCCTCCGGAGAGGTCGACGAACTCCTCGTTGCTGCTGAGCTGGTTGGGCGCGCCGTCCAGCCCCTGCCGCGAGGCGAAGGCCGGGAAGAGCACGCCCGGCTTCGGGTTCACCACCTGCACCCGGTACTTGCCGCCGGTCACCTTGGTCGACGCCGGGGCCAGCGTCACCGTGCCGTCCGCCGCCGTGACGCCGTCGATCCCGACACCGGAGTCATCGGTGAGCGTGACCTTCACGCCCGCCATCCCCGGCTCCAGCGCGGGCCCCGACCACACCCCGCTGGTGTCGACGGCCCGGATCACCCGGACCGTCACCGTGCCGTCCCCGGTCTGCGAGACCGCCGCCGGGACGGCGGCCAGCGAGCTGCTGCCGACTGCGATGGCGAGCGCCGCGAGGCGGCCGACGGCGCGGCGGCCGGGCATACCGGACCGTCGCCGGTTCGGGCCGCGGGCAACGCCGTTCGTCTGTTCTGTCGTTGTTCTCATCCCTGCTCTCATCGTCGAGAAGGGCCTTGCGGGCCCGACTTCATGAGGGAGTCCACAGCGCGGCCTGAAACCGCCATGATTAACATGAGCTTAAAGCGGCTTCACCCAACCGGGTGGCAAAACGTGGAACTTTGATGAACCGTCAGACGTATCCACCAAGCCGCCGCTCGACGTCCGCCCACGGCACGACCGGTCTGACCAGCGCGGATCCGGCTCCAGGCGGCCGCTCGGCGCAGAACGAGCGCCATGTCGACAAAGCTGTTCGACCGCGCAGAGTGAACGACCACTCGAACAGCACTACGGATGCCTCGGAATTTCGGCACAGCTCGCACAGAATTGCCCACGATTCATTCCGGCCCACCAGCCCCAGGAACACCCTTCCACCGAAGCCCGACCGCCGGACCGAGCCGTGCTCCGGTCCGGGATCCGACCGGCCCCTGTCCTACATCAAGGCCGTTGACATAACCTGTCGGGCATGAGCGAACGCGTGGTGCCCGAACCCGAACGCCGACGCCGCCGGCCCACCAAGCAGGGCGTGGTGCTCTCCCGGGAGCTGATCGTCGACACCGCGCTGCGGCTGATAGGACAGCACGGGGCCGACGCCCTCACCGTCCGACGGCTCGGCACCGCCCTCGGCGCCGACCCCAGCGCGGTCTACCGCTACTTCCACAGCACCGACGACCTGCTGCTGGCCATCGCCGACGAGCTGATCGGGCGCGCGCAGGCGGGCTGGCAGCCGACCGGCGACTGGCGGGCCGATCTGAGGGCCATCGGCCTGCGGATCCACTCCGCCTACCAGGCCCACCCGCAGGCCGCCGTACTGGCCGCCCACCGCACCACCGGCCGCACCCACGAGACCGCCGCCGTCGAGGCGATCCTCGGGGTCCTGCGCAGGGCGGGCTTCCCGAACCCGGAGGCGGTGCGGATCTACCACGCCTTCGTGGACCAGAGCCTGGGGTTCGCCGCGCTGGACGCCGCCGCCCTCGCCCTGCCCGCTCCGGCGGCCCGCGCGGACCTGGAGGTCTGGCAGGCGTCCTACGCGCGCCTCGACGCCGCCACCCACCCGAACATCGCGGCCACCGCCCACCTGCTCACCGGCGACATGCGGCGCAGCGGCTACCCGTACGCCCTCGACCTGCTCCTGGACGCGGCCGCGGCCCGGCTGGCGGCGACGGGCTGAGCATGGGGCCGGGCGCGGGGCTCGGCGAGGGCACGGCTCCGAAGGCCGACCGTCGCCGGGCCCGGTCGGCCCGGCGACGGCGAACGGTGCGACGGGGCGGGCACGGTCAGTCGGCGGCGTGGACCAACTCGCCGCCGACGTACGTCCGCAGCACCCGGGCCGCCGCGATCTCCTCGGCGGGTCCGGTCAGGATGTCCCGGTCGAGGACGACCAGGTCGGCGAGCTGCCCGACGGCCAGCGTGCCCGCGTCGTCGTGGCCGTTCAGATGGGCGGAGCCGGCCGTGTAGGCGGCGAGGGCGGCGCCGAGGTCCAGGCGCTGCTCGGGCAGGAAGACCCGGCCGTCGACGGCCTCCGGCTCCATCCGGTTGACCGCCACGTGCAGGCCGGCCAGCGGATCCGGGCTGCTCACCGGCCAGTCGCTGCCCGCCGCCAGGGTGGCGCCCGCGCGCTGGAGCGCGCCGAACGGGTACTGCCAGGCGGCGCGTTCGGGGCCGAGGAAGGGAATGGTCAGCTCGTCCATCTGCGGTTCGTGGGCGGCCCACAGCGGCTGGATGTTGGCGATCGCGCCGAGCCGGGCGAAGCGGGGGACGTCGTCCGGGTGGACCACCTGGAGGTGGGCGAGGTGGTGGCGGGTGTCGCGCCACCCGTTGGCGGTGCGGGCGGCCTCGACGGCGTCCAGGGCCTCGCGGACCGCGCGGTCGCCGAGGGCGTGGAAGTGCACCTGGAAGCCGAGCGCGTCCAGTGCGGTGACGTACCCGCGCAGTGCGACCGGATCGACGAAGCTGAGGCCCGAGTTGGCGGTGGCGCAGCCGCAGCCGTCCAGGTAGGGGCTGGTCATCGCGGCGGTGAAGTTCTCCGCGATGCCGTCCTGCATGATCTTCACCGAGCCGGCCCGGAACCGGCCCTGGCTCAACTCGGTTCGGCGCGCCAGCAGTTCGGGGATCTGTTCGGCGCCCCGGTCGCGGTCCCACCAGAGCGCGCCGGTCACCCGGGCGGTCAGGGCGCCGGAGCGGGCGGCGGCCAGGTAGGCGTCGGAGGGGTCCGGCTGGCCGTTGAACTCGCCGAGCAGGGCGTCCTGCCAGCCGGTGATGCCGAGCGAGTGCAGCAGGCGCTGCGCCCGCAGCAGGCCGTCCACCCGCTCGGCGGTGGTGGTGGCCGGCACCAGCCGGGCGACCAGGGCGGTGGCGCCTTCCTGGAGCGTGCCGCTGGGCGTGCCGTCGCCCTCGCGCTCGATCCGGCCGTCGGCCGGGTCGGGGGTGTCGCGGGTGAGGCCGGCCAGTTCCAGGGCCCGGGTGTTGACCCAGGCGCCGTGGTGGTCGCGGTTGGTGAGGTAGACCGGGCGGTCCGGGACGACGGAGTCGAGCAGCTGCCGGGTCGGCAGCCCACCGTCGAAGCTCTCCAGCGACCAGCCGCTGCCGATGATCCACGCCTGCCCGGGGTTGGCCTCGGCGTAGGCGCGGATCCGCCCCAGGTACTCGGCCACGCCGACCGTGCCGGTGAGGTCACAGGCGGCCAACTCGGTTCCGCCGTACACCGCGTGGATGTGGGCGTCCTGGAAGCCCGGCAGCAGCAGCTTGCCGGTGAGGTCCACGACCTCGGTCTTCGGCCCGATCAGCTCGCGGACCTCGTCGTGCCCGACGGCGGTGATCCGCTCGCCGGTGACGGCCAGGCTGGTCGCCCGGGTGCGGGCGGCGTCGCCGGTGTGGATGGGGCCGTGGGTGAGGACCAGATCGGCCTGGGTCATGGGTGCTCCGTTCTCGGGTTGCGCGTTGCGCGTTGCGCGTCGGTCGTGCGGGAGTCGCTCAGTCGGCGGGGTGGAGGAAGTACGGTGAGCGGCGCCGCCAGCGGGCCCAGGCCGCCGACGGGAGTCCGGTGACGACCATCAGTGCCACCACGGTCAGCTCGAACCAGCCGTTGTCGGCGGAGAGTTCGAAGTGGTCGGCGGAGTCGTAGAAGGTCCAGGCGAGGTAGCCGCCGACGGCGAGCAGCGCGGCGGCGCCGAGCAGCGGGCCGACCACGGCGCGCAGCCCCTGCAACGGGTCGGTGCGCAGCAGGTGGCGGAAGCGGACGGCGGCCGCGACGGCGGTGAGCGCGTAGTAGAGCGCGACGATGACGCCGATCGCGTTGACGGCGGCCGAGATCAGGTCGTTGACGGTGGGGATGGCGATCGAGGCGAGGGCCAGCAGGACGGCGACGCCGGTGATCAGCAGGGTGCCGACGGCGGGGGTGGCGTGCTTGCGGTGCAGCCGGGTCCAGACCGGGCCGAGCACGCCGTCGCGGCCCATCGCGTACATCCCGCGCGCGGTCGGGATCACCGAGGACTGCAGCGAGGCCACGGCGGAGAACGTCAGCGCGATCAACGGCAGTGCGGCCAGCGGTTGGTGGGCGAGCCTGGTGCCGAAGTAGGTCAGTCCGTGCGCGCCGTTGTCGGCCAACTCGTCGAGCGGGAGGACCCGTTGGAAGGCGGTGCCGGCCAGCAGGAAGAGCAGCATCATCACCACCAGGGCGAGGAAGCCGCCCCGGGAGGCGTCGCGCGGGTCGCGCACCTCCTCGCCGACGCTGAACACCGACTCGAAGCCCCAGTAGCAGAACACCGCCAGCACCATGCCCTGGGCCACCGCGCCGAAGGAGGGGATGTCGAAGGGGTTGTACCACTGGAGGGAGAACGGTTGGTCACCCGCGAGGAGCCCGTACCCGCAGAAGCCGAGCAGCACCAGGTACTCGAAGACCAGCAGCGCCTTCTGCAGCCGGGCGGCGAGATCGAGCCCGCGCACCGCGACGAGTGCGGCGCCGATCAGGACGACGAGGCCGAGCAGGGTGCACTGGACGGTGGAGTCGGCGTCCAGGCGCAGGCCGGCGATGCTGCGCAGGTGCGCTTCGTCCAGGAGTTGGATGACCGCCGAGCCGGTGACGGTGGTGGTGTAGGCCATGAAGACCACCGTGCCGACGGTGTTCACCCAGCCGGTGAGGAAGCCCAGCCAGGGGCTGAGGGTCCGGCCCACCCAGCGGTAGCTGCTGCCGGCGTCGGGCTCGACGGCGTTCAGCCGCCCGTAGCCGCCCGCGATGGCGAGCACCGGGAGGAAGGCCAGCAGCATGATCGCGGGCAGGTGGAGGCCGACCACCCCGGCCATCAGGCCCAGGCCGATGCCGATGCTGCTGGTGGCGGCCGTACTGGAGGCGGCGATCACCGCGCCGTCGAGGAGGCCGATGGACTTGTGCATGGCGCCGTGGCCGGCGCCCGTTCTCGGACCGCTGCCCGTGTCCTTCACCGTGGATGCCAACGGATCACCGCCTTGGTCGTGGGGGTGGGGGTGGGGGAAGTGCGAGCCATGAAACCGGCGGCGCCCTCGCACGTCAATGCCGTTGTCATAAGGGCTCCACCGGTCCGGGCGGATGCGGCATTCGCCGGGCGCGTGCAGGGTGGAGGGGTACGAACCGCCCGGGCGGCGACTGTCCGTAACACTGCGCACGCCGTCCGCCGGGCAACCCCAGCCGCCGCCCTACGACCGAAGGAGGCGCCATGCCGACCAGGACGATCCCCCGTCGGGCTCTGGCGCTGACCGCCGCCGCCCTCGCCGTCCTGCCGACCGCCGTGCTCGCGGCGTCCTCGCACGCGGCCTCCACGCCTGCGCCCACACCGACCACCAACGCCGCCCCGGTCAGCTTCGTCGACCTGCCCGACAGCCAGCTCCCCAGCGACCACGCGCCGCACGCGATCACCGTCACCTACCGCAACCCCGCGTCGACGGACCAGACGGTCGCCCCGCAGATCCTCATCGAGTCGCCCGACAACGGCCCGTTCCTCGACGCGGCGCAGATCAGACTCGAACTGCTGGGGACGGACAGGCGCTGGCACACCGTGTCGCTCGGCAGCCAGACCGGCACCCTGTTCACCGACCTCATCCCGGCGAAGACCGTCCTGCACGGCCACCACACGCTCACCGAGCACTACCGGGTGACGGTCCTCAAGGGGCCCGCCCAGGGCTCGGTCGAGCCCCGGGTGGCGATCTACGCCTGATCCTGGTCAGGTCCGGTCCGCCCCCGCAGCCACGAGGGCGCCCAAGCGGGCGGCAGCTTCGGCGAGTTCGGCGGGTTCGGCGGCAGCGGCGAAGCCCAGGCGCAGGTGGCCGGCGGGCGGCTCGGCCGGGAAGTGGTGGTGGCCGAGGTTGACCGACACCCCGTGCGCCGGTGCCGCCTGCGCGACGGCCGCCTCGGTGCGGCCGGACGGTAGCCGCACCCACAGGTGCAGGGGCGGCCTGTCCTCCGGCCTGCTCACCGGGCAACTGGGTGCCCGGTGCGCTCTGACCGTGGCCGCGACCGGCTCCGCCACTGTCGTCATGGCGCTGCGGCTCTCCCCGGTCAGCCGCCTCCGGGCGTTGCCGACCACACCGGCGTGCGCTTGCGACTAGCGCTTGCGCCGGCCAGCCCCGACGGCCCGTCGCCGTGCGGCGGCGGGCCGTCGGGGCGCTCATCGGAAGCGCACGCCGCGCCCCAACTCGCCCCCCGTGCTTCCAAGTTCCACTTGGGAAAGCATCGCCGCCACTTATAGGAGTAGTCACTCGTTAGAGTGAGTTTGGCGACCTCGCGTCCCGCATTCGCGCAGCAAGTGTCCGCTATCCGGCGAGTTCAAACATGGTCACACCCATCAAATCCAGGGGCAACAATCACCGGGTCGACCTGACGGCACCTGACGACACGTCGGTTGTTCAAATACCGGAGAGAGGACCAGTCGTGACCACCGAGGCCGTTCCGCAGAGCCAGCCCAACCAGCAGAGCCTCAGTACCTCCGCAGCCCGGAACCTCGCCACCACCACCAAGACCGTGCCGCAGATGCTCGGGATCACCCCCCGGTACCTGCTGCGCGCGCTCCCCTGGGTCGACCTGGAGGCGGGTGTCTACCGGGTCAACCGCCGCCGGGGCTTCATCCTCGGCGACGGGCTGGTCAGCACGTACGTCGACGGCGCCGGCGCCACCCGGGTCATCGCCGAGGACCTGCGCGAGCTGGCCTTCCTCAGCCAGGTGGACAGCCCGGTGCTCGCCGCGCTGGCGAGCGGGTTCGTCGAGCGCGAGGTCGCGCCCGGCGAGCTGATCGTCGACGCCGACGCCCCGGCCGACCAGCTGCACATCATCGCCTTCGGCCGCGCCGAGAAGCGCGCCACCGGCGCGTACGGCTCGGACGCCCTGCTGGCCGTCCTCGGCGAGGGCGACTTCTTCGACGCCGCCGCCTGGGCCGACGGCACCGCGACGACGTACCAGGTCAAGGCCGTCACCAGCTGTACCGTGCTCTCCCTCGATCGCCGCGTACTCGTCGAACTCGCCGACCGGGAACCGTCGTTGCGCGCCCGGCTGACCGAGTTCACGGCCGGCCAGACCCCGACCGACCCCGAGCACCCGATCGACCTCCACTCGGGTCACTCCGGCGAGCCGTACCTGCCGGAGACCTTCGTCGACTACGACGAGAGCCCGCGCGAGTACGAGCTGAGCATCGCGCAGACCGTCCTCAAGGTGCACACCCGCGTCGCGGACATCTACAACTCCGACATCGACCAGGTCCAGGCCCAACTCCGCCTGACCGTCGAGGCGCTGCGCGAGCGTCAGGAGTGGGAGATGCTCAACCACCCCGAGTACGGTCTGCTCAACAACGTCGCCGCGACCCAGCGCGTGCGCACCCGCAAGGGCGCGCCCACCCCCGACGACCTGGACGAACTGCTCGCCCGGGTCTGGAAGCAGCCCGCGTTCTTCCTGGCCCATCCGCGGGCGATCGCCGCGTTCGGGCGCGAGTGCACCCGGCGCGGGGTGCCGCCGCAGATCGTCGAGCTGTTCGGCAGCCCGTTCCTGACCTGGCGCGGCGTGCCGCTGCTGCCGTCCGACAAGCTGGACCTCAAGGGCTCGGCGAACTCGGCGCCCGGCACCACCAACATCCTGCTGATGCGCGTCGGCGAGGAGCGCCAGGGCGTGGTGGGCCTGCGACCGGCGAAGGTCCCGGACGAGGTCGAGCCCGGCCTGGCGGTGCGCCCGATGGGCGTGGACCGGCAGGCCATCACCTCCTACCTGGTGACCGGCTACTTCTCGACCGCCGCGCTCGTGGACGACGCCATCGCGGTGCTCCAGAACGTCGAGGTGTCGAACTACCATGACTACTCCTGACGGATTCGGGCGCGGTACGGGGATCCACGGGGCACCGGGCGGCCTCGCGACGGCAACGACCCCGACGGCGGCAGCCCCGACGGCCACGGTCCCGACGGCGGCGGCCCTGTCCGCCGCGCCCCCGAACCCGCTCCCCGACGCGCTCGCCCACGCCGCCGGCGGCCCCCGCTACTGGCTGCCCGCCCAGGCCACCCCGAGCACGCCGCCCACCGCACCCACCGGCGGATTCGACGTCGAGGCCGTCCGCCGCGACTTCCCGCAGCTGCACCGCGAGGTCAACGGCCGCCCGCTGGTCTGGCTGGACAACGGCGCCACCACCCTCAAGCCCCGCCAGGTGGTCGAGGCCGTCGGCGAGCACTACGCCACCGGCACCTCCAACGTCCACCGCGGCGCGCACACCCTCGCCAAACAGGCCACCCAGATCTACGAGGAGGGCCGCGCCGAGGCCGCCAAGCTGCTCGGCACCCCGGACCCGGACGAGATCGTCTTCGTCCGGGGCACCACCGAGGCCGTCAACCTGGTCGCGCAGACCTGGGGCCGGGCCAACCTGGGCGTCGGCGACGAGATCCTGGTCTCCGCCGCCGAGCACCACTCCAACCTGGTGCCCTGGCAGCTGATCGCCAAGGAGCGCCGGGCCCGGGTCGTGCCCATCCCGCTGCTCCCCGACGGGCAGCTGGACCAGGACGCGTACCGGGACCTGCTCGGCTTCCGCACCAAACTGGTGGCGCTCACCCACGCGTCCAACGTGCTGGGGACGGTCCCGCCGGTGGCCGAGATGACCGCGCTCGCCCACCGGTACGGCGCCAAGGTGCTCGTCGACGGCGCCCAGGCGGTGAGCCACTTCCCGGTGGACGTCACCGCCCTGGACGCCGACTTCTACACCTTCTCGGGGCACAAGGTCTTCGCCCCGACCGGGATCGGCGCGCTGTACGGCAAACGGGAGCTGCTGGAGGCCATGCCCCCGTGGCAGGGCGGCGGCAACATGATCGACTCGGTGAGCTTCACGGAGACGACCTACGCCCCCGTTCCGCACCGCCTGGAGGCCGGCACCGGCCACATCGGCGGGGTCGCCGGGCTGCGGGCGGCCCTGCGGTACCTGTCCGGGCTGGACCGGCAGGCCGCCACCGCGCACGAGGAGCAGCTCACCGCGTACGCCACCGCCGCGCTGGCGACCGTACCCGGGCTCCGGCTGATCGGCAGCGCGCCGGGCAAGATCGGGGTGCTGACCTTCCTGCTCGCCGGGACCGACCCGATCGCCCTCGCCGGGGCGCTCGACCAGCAGGGCATCGCGATCCGCGCCGGTCACCACTGCGCCCAACCCGCTCTCGCCGCCTACGGGTTGCAGAGCGCGGCCCGGGCCTCGCTCGCCCTGTACAACACCGTGCAGGACGTCGATGCCCTGGTGACCGCCCTCCAGGGCATCCAGGCGGAGGCCGCCGCCTCGTAACCCGTCTCGGGGGCGGCACCGGATCGGGTGCCCGCCCCCGAGACCCCCTGCGGCTACTCCCCGACCGAGGCGACCGAGCCGACCGAGGCGACCGAGCCGACCGAGGCGGCGGCCCCGCAGCGGGCCGCGTACTCCGCCAGGCCCTCGGCGGTGGCCCCCGCCCAGCCGACGTAGCCGTCCGGGCGGACGAGGAACACGCCGGAACCGTACGCCTCATAGGCCGGGATGCGGACCACCGGCACGTCCAGCGCGGGCAGTTCGACCGGCGCGCCGACCGCCGGGCCGACCGCCGGGCCGACCGCCGGGCCGACCGTCAGCAGCGTCCAGTGCGGCCCCCGGAAGGCGTCGAACAACCGGATGCCGCCGCGCCTGCCGTCCGGCGCGCGGTCCCCGGCCCGCAGCGCCTCCGCCCCCAGGCCCGGGCGGGTGTCCACGGCGAGCGTTGACTCCCGGTAGCCGAGACCGAGTTGCCGGGTGGCCCGGCCCCGACGGACCTCGCCGCGGTGGACCCTGGTCGACAGCTCCAGCATCGCCGCGGCGTTGGCCCGGCGCTCCTCCTGGTAGCTGTCGAGCAGCGCGGCGTCCGCCCGGCCGGTGAGCACCGCGGCGAGCTTCCAGCCGAGGTTGTAGGCGTCCTGGATGCTGGTGTTCAGGCCCTGCCCGCCCGCCGGGGAGTGCACGTGGGCCGCGTCGCCCGCGAGGAACAAACCCGGCCGGACCGGAAGCGGTCGGCGAGCGCCGCGCGCGGCCGGAACTCGGACGCCCAGCCCACCCCGGCGACCTGCTCGGCACTCAGATGCGAGCGCTCGGCGACGAGCGTGCGGATGCCGTCGAGCGAGAGGTCGACGCTCGCCCCCTCCGGGAGCCGGGCGATCAGCTGGAACTCCTCGGTGTCGGCCAGCGGGCAGAGCGCCAGCAGGCCCTGCTCGGCCTGGAAGATGTGCCAGTGCTCGCGGCCGAGCCCGGTGAGCCGGATGTCCGCGACCAGCATCGGGTCCGGGTCGACGGTCTCCCCGGTCATGCCGATGCCGAGCAGCCGGCGCACCGTCGAGCGCCCGCCGTCGGCGGCGACCGCGTAGCGCGCCCGGACCGGGCCGCCGGAGGCGAACTCGGCGGTCACGCCCCGCTCGTCCTGGGTCAGGCCGACCAGCTCGCGTCCGAAGGCGACCTCGCCGCCCAGCTCCCGCAGCCTCCGGTACAGCACCTGCTGGGTGCGCCACTGGGGGAGCATCAGCGTCTCGGCGTACGGCTCGGCCTCGGAGGGCTCGGCCGGGTCGAACATCGAGCGCTCACCCTGCGGTTCGCCGTCCCGCCAGAACAGGTTCGGCGGGTAGTGGCCGGCCGCCGCGCGGATCTCGGCGAGCACGCCGAGGTCGTCCAGGACCTTCAGGGTGCGCGGCTGGAGGCCCTTGCCGCGCGAGCCGGGGAAGAGCTCCGTACCGCGCTCGACCGGCAGCGCGGCGACGCCGTGCCGGGCGAGGTCCAGGGCGAGGGCGAGGCCGGTGGGGCCGGCGCCGACGATCAGGACCTCGGTGTCCGTCGCGTGGACGGACCTGCCGTGGGTGGTCACGGCCACCCCCTTCAACGTTGTCAAACAGCCGTCGCCCCCAGCCTGTCGGGCCTGAAATCGCCGGCCGGTGTCCCGTAATCGATGCATTCGACGGACTTGTCTGCCAAACCGCCGCCCCTGACGCATCGTTCCGTACCCGCGCGGTTAACCTCCCGTTTACATACCCTTGTTGACCGCGTTCACCTCCAGTGTCTAGTTTCGAGCCGCCGCTGTCGTGCTACGCGCGTCACGGCCCCAACTTCTGACACAGATGACGATGACGTCGAGGACCCAACCATGCACGCAGTCCCCACCCGCAAGCGGTGGCTCCGGTACGGTGCCGGCCTGATCGGTGCGGCCTCGCTGACCGCGTTCGGCGGCACGCCCGCCGCCTTCGCGGCCGACGGCCCGCAGACCGCCACGCCGATCAAGCACCTGGTGGTCATATTCCAGGAGAACGTCTCCTTCGACCACTACTTCGGCACCTACCCGAACGCGGCCAACACCGCCGACGACAAGGTGAAGTTCACCGCCAAGCCCGGCACCCCCGAGGTGGACGGCCTCAGCGACGACCTGCTTCACAAGAACCCGAACCGGAACAACCCGCAGCGGCTGGGCCCGGCGCAGGCCGTCACCTGCGACCAGGACCACACCTACAAGGACGAGCAGCTCGCCTTCGACGGCGGCAAGATGGACAAGTTCGTCGAGCACACCGACATCGAGAGCTGCAAGGCCCCGATGTACACCGCGCCCGGCCTGGTGATGGACTACTACGACGGCAACACCGTCACCGGCTACTGGAACTACGCCCAGCGCTTCGCGATGAGCGACAACTCCTTCGGCACCAACTACGGCCCTTCGACGCCCGGCGCGATCAACCTGGTCTCCGGCCAGCTGCACGGCGGCTACCCGGTCGACCCGAAGACCGGTCAGCAGACCACCGACGCCTACGTGGTCGCCTCCCCGGACGCCAAGGGCATCGGCACCGTCATCAACGACCCCGACCCGGGCTACGACGAGTGCTCCAACCCCGCGCACAACCAGCTGGTGATGACCGGCAAGAACGTCGGTGACCTGCTCAACGACAAGGGCGTCAGCTGGGGTTGGTTCCAGGGCGGCTTCAAGCCGACCGGCACCAAGGACGGCAAGGCCGTCTGCGACGCCGCGCACAACAACATCGTCGGCGCCTCGCAGACCGACTACAACCCGCACCACGAGCCGTTCCAGTACTACAAGTCCACGGCGAACCCGAAGCACCTGGCGCCGAAGGACGTGGACGAGATCGGCCACGACGGCCAGGCGAACCACCAGTACGACCTGACCGACTTCGACGCCGCCCTGCAGCACGGCAACCTGCCGGCCGTCAGCTACCTGAAGGCCGCCAACTACCAGGACGGCCACGCGGGTTACTCCGACCCGCTGGACGAGCAGCACTTCGTCGTCGACACCATGAACAAGCTGCAGAAGTCCAAGGACTGGGCCTCCACCGCCGTCGTCATCGCCTACGACGACTCGGACGGCTGGTACGACCACAAGTTCGCCGAGCCGGTCAACGGCTCGCGCGACGCCGCCAACGACGGCCTGAACGGCGCCGGCCAGTGCGGCAAGGACGCCGGCTGGGGCGGCTACGCCGACCGCTGCGGCTTCGGCCCGCGCCTGCCGCTGCTGGTCGCGTCCCCCTACGCCAAGTCCAACTTCGTCGACCACACCCAGACCGACCAGACCTCGATCCTGCGCTTCGTCGAGGACAACTGGAAGACCGGCCGGATCGGCGACTCCTCCTTCGACGAGCACGCCGGCTCCATCGAGGGCATGTTCGACTTCAAGAACGCCCAGTCGGCCACCCTGATCCTGGACCCGGCCACCGGCCAGCCGACCGGCGGCGACGCGACCCCGTCCGGCCGGCCCACCGGCGGCTCCTCGGCCACCACCCCGGCCGGCACGGCGACCTCGACCGACGGCGCCGGCGCCACCTCCGGCAGCGGCTCCGGCACCACCACGGTCGCGGGCGCCACCAGCAGCGCGAGCGGCCCGGCGCTGGCCGCGACCGGTGCCGACTCCAACACCGGGCCGATCGCGGCCGCGGCCGTGGCCCTGCTGGCGCTCGGTGGCGGCGCGGTCTTCCTCGCCCGCCGCAAGCGCGGCCGCCGCGCCTGACGCACGACCGTACCCTGCACCACCCCGACACCGCCGGGTCCTCTTCACCGTGGGCCCGGCGGTGTCCGCGTTCAACCGAGGACCGGGGCGGGCTACCCTTCCCGCCATGACCGCCACCGCCCCACGCCGCCGCACCCTGCTGGCTGGAGCCCTGGCAGCCGCCGTCACCGCCGGGTGCTCGGCCGGAGACGGGCCGGTGCGCTCGCTGCGGCTCGCCACCGGGCCCGAGGGCGGCCCGTACAACGCCTTCGGGCGCTCCTTCACCGAGGCCGTGACAGCAGGCGGGCGGCTGATCCTCACCCCGGTGGGCAGCGCGGCCAGCGTGGACAACCTCCAGCAGCTCGACGACGGCACCGTGGACCTCGCACTGACCACCGCCGACGTGGCCGAGGACGCGGTGCTCGGCCGGGACACCTTCGCCCGCCCGCTCGGGCTGACGGCGCTGGCCCGGGTCTACGTCAACTACCTCCACCTGCTGGCCCCCGCCGACGGCCCGGTGCACGAGCTCGCCGACCTCGCCGACCGCCCGGTGGCGACCGGCGCCGTGGGCTCCGGACTCCAGGTGACGGCCGGGCGGCTGCTGCGGGAGGCGGGGATCGGCGTGCGGCAGCGCTCGCTCGGGCTGGCCCAGTCCCTGGCCGCGCTGCGCACCGGCGCGCTGGACGCGGTGTTCTGGTCCGGCGGGGTGCCGACGCCCGCGGTGTCCGCGCTCGCCCGGGAACTGCCGCTACGGTTCGTCCCGCTGGACGCGGTCGCCGCGCTGCTGCGCGAGCGCTACGGCCCGGTCTACACGGCGGTCACCCTGCCCACCGGCGCGTACGGCCTGCGCGGCCCGGTCGCCACCCTCGGCGTCGGCAACTACCTGACCGCCCGGCCGGAGGTGCCCGAGGACGCCGTCCGGCGGCTGCTGGAGATCCTCTTCGACCAGTGGGCCACCCTGCTGCGGGCCGTCACGGCGGGCGCCCGGCTGGAGCCCCGGTTCGCCGTCTCCACCGGGGCCGTCCCGCTCCACCCGGGGGCGGCGGCCTACTACCGCTCGGTGTACGGTTGACGTCCTCTCCCGGCTGGAGCCGGGGCTGTGCTCAGACTCCGGGCAGCCGGAACTCGACGGTCAGTCCGCGCGGCAGCGCCGGCGCAACGGTGAGCGAGCCGCCGCAGGCGCGCGCCAGCTCGTCCGCGATGGCCAGGCCGAGTCCGGTGCCGGGAACGTTCTGGTGCTCCGGCGCCCGGGCGAACCGCCTCAGCAGCAGGGGAAGTTGGCTCGCCGGAACGCCCGGGCCGCTGTCGGCGACCCGGACCACCGAACCCCCCTCGGGCGTGGCTGCGGCCACCACCCGGACGCGCTCGCCCTCCGGAACGAACTTGCTCGCGTTGTCCAGCAGCGCGTCCAGGATCCGCCCGGTCGCGTCCGGGAGCCCGAGGGCCCGCAGCCCGGGTGCGACCTCCGCCGTCAGCTCCAGCCCGCCCGCCTCGAACACCGGCGCCCACACCGCCACCCGCCCGGTCACCGCCGCGGAGACGTCGTGCTCCTCGACCGGCGCGATGGCCGACTCCATCCGGGCCAGCGCCAGCAGCCCGTCCAGCAACTCCCCCAGCCGGTCCGCCTCGTCCAGGGCCAGCGCGTGCGCCTGCCGCCCGGGGCCGGGCCGGACGTGCGGTTCGGTGTTCTCCAGTTGCAGCACCAGGGTGGCCAGCGGGTTGCGCAGCTGGTGGGACGCGTCGGCGACGAAGTCGCGCTGGCGGCGCAACGAGTCGGCCACGGTCTGCGCCATGCCGGCGAAGTGCCGCCGCAGCCGCCGCAGTTCGGGCGGGCCGGTGTCGGCGGCGACACGGACCTCGAAGCGGCCGCCCGTCACCGTGGCCACCGCCCGGTCCAGTTCGTCGACGGGCCGCAGCAGCCAGCGGGCGATCCCGGCCGCGACCAGGGCGGCGGCGCCGAAGGCGGTGACGGCGCCGGCGGCGATCAGCACCCAGCGCACCAGCACGTCATGGCGCGCGGCGTCGGTGGGGACGGTCAACAGGACGGCTCCGCCCACCCGTTCGTCCTGGCCGACCGGTTCGGCGAGCACCACGGTGTCCGGTCCCCAGGGGCGGACGGTGGGCAGTTCCTCGGTGGAGCGGCCGGTCAGGGCGCGGTCACGGGCCCGGTCCTGGGCCGCCAGCGCGGCCGCGTCGCCCGGGGCCGGGCCGGCCCGGCCGACGGTATGTCCGGTGGTGTCGACCACCGTCACCGCGGCGCCGTAGAGCTGGGCGTAGCGGGTGAGTTCGGCGTCGAGTTCGCGGCGGTCGGCGTCGGTGCGGATCCGGTCGGCGAGGTCGGCGAAGCGCACGCCGTCGGCCCGCCGCTGGAGCAGCAGGTGCTCGGTGCGGCCGCGGGCGTAGGAGTCGGCCAGCGGCAGCGAGAGCAGCAGGACGGCCGTGCCGATCAGGGCGGTCAGCACGGCCAGCAGGCGGCGCCTCATGGGCTGTCGAGTTCGCCGAGCTGGTACCCGTAGCCGCGGATGGTGCGGACCAGGCCGGCCCGCCCGGTCTTGGCCCGGATGCCGGCCACGTGCACGTCCAGCGAGCGCGAGGAGGCGAGGAAGGCGTCGCCCCAGATCCGGTCGAGGATCTCCTCGCGGGAGCGGACGTCGCCGGGTTGGGCGGCGAGCAGCGCGAGGACGTCGAACTCGCGGCGGGTGAGCCGGATCCGGGCGCCGTCGACGGTCACGGTGCGCCCGGCCAGGTCGATCGCCACGTCGCCGGTGCGCACCCGCCGCTCGCCGCCGTCCGGGCCGCCCGGCCCGCCCTGGCCGGGAGCGGAGCCGGTGCGGCGGCGCACGGTGTCGATCCGTGCGATGAGTTCGGCCATCCGGAACGGCTTGATCACGTAGTCGTCGGCGCCGGCCCGCAGGCCCTGCACGATGTCGCGCTCCTCGCTGCGGGCGGTGACCACGATGAGCGGCAGGGAGCAGACGGTGCGGAGCTTGCGCAGCAGGTCGAGGCCGTCCAGGTCGGGCAGGCCGAGGTCGAGCAGGACGAACTCGGCCTCCCGGGCGTGCCGGAGCGCCTCGGTGGCGCGGACCACCCGGCGCA
This sequence comes from Kitasatospora sp. NPDC023118, assembly GCF_055560875.1. NCBI lineage: Bacteria > Bacillati > Actinomycetota > Actinomycetes > Kitasatosporales > Streptomycetaceae > Kitasatospora > Kitasatospora sp. NPDC023118. The sequence continues at coordinate 184,646 of NZ_JBVHHW010000009.1, read as the reverse complement.
CGGTGTGCCCGCGCCGGGCGAGGGCGGTGGCGAGGGCCTGGGCCATGCGGTCGTCGTCCTCGACGAGCAGCATGTGCATGGAACCTCCCCACCGTGGAACCTCTGTGCGGTGCCTACCGTACGGCCTCGGCCGGGGCGGGCGCCGCCGGGGCCTGCTCGGGGCTGAGCACGGCCTGCCGGGTGTCCGGCATCAGCACGTAGGTGACCAGGGAGACCAGGGCGCAGCCGGAGACGTACCAGAAGAAGCCGGACTCGTGCCCGCTGTTCTTGAACCAGAGCGCGATGTACTCGGCGGTGCCGCCGAACAGCGCGTTGGCGAGGGCGTACGGGAGGGCGACGCCGAGGGCGCGGATGCGGGTGGGGAACAGTTCGGCCTTCACGGCCGCGTTGATCGAGGTGTAGCCGGTGACGATCAGCAGCGCGACCAGCGAGAGCCCGAGCGCGGACCAGAAGTCGGAGGCGGAGCCGAGCGCGGTCATCAGCGGATAGGTGCCGACGGTGCAGCCGAGCGCGAAGGTGATCAGCAGCGGGCGGCGGCCGATCCGGTCGGAGAGCAGGCCGGCCAGCGGCTGGACGGCGGCGAAGACGGCGAGTGCGGTGAAGCTGACCAGGGTCGCGGTGTTCTTGGACAGCCCGGCGCTGCCGATCAGGTACTTGGTCAGATAGGTGGTGAAGGTGTAGTAGGCGACGGTGCCGCCGAGGGTGAGGGCCATCACCAGGCCAGCCTGGCGCCGGTGCTCCCAGAGGCTGCGCAGGGTGCCGCGGGCGCCGGCCTGCTCGCCGCCGGCGGTCTCGGCGGCGAAGGCCTCGGTCTCCGGCAGTCGGCGGCGCAGCCAGAGCACCACGGCGGCGAGGACGGCGCCGAGCAGGAAGGGCATCCGCCAGCCCCAGGAGTGCAGTTGGGCGTTGGTGAGGGTGTGCTGCAGGACGATGAGGATGCCGAGGCCGAGGAGTTGGCCGCAGGTCATGGAAACGTACTGGAAGGAGGAGCCGAGCCCGCGCCGGTCGGGCGCCGAGGCCTCGGTCAGGTAGGTGGCGCTGGCGGCGTACTCGCCGCCGATGCTCATGCCCTGGAGCAGCCGGGCGAGCAGCAGGACGACCGCGCCGAGGTAGCCGGCCCGGTCGTAGGTCGGGGCAACGGCGATGAGTACGGCCGCCGCGGACATCATGGTGACGGTCAGGGTGAGCGCGCTCTTGCGCCCGTGCCGGTCGGCGGCCCGGCCGAGCAGCCAGCCGCCGACGGGGCGCATCAGGAAGCCGACGGCGAAGATCCCGGCGGTGTTCATCAGTTTCGCGGTGGAGTTGGAGCCGGGGAAGAAGTCGTCGGCGAAGTAGACCGCGAAGCTGGCGTAGACGAACCAGTCGTACCACTCCACCAGGTTCCCCAGCGACCCGCCGATCAGGGCGAGCCGCCGCCGGGCGCGCTCCTCGCCGGGCGGCTGCGGACGGACGGTGCTGGACGGGGACATGGCGGCTCCCGGATCTGCTGCGGTGGGTGGGTGCCCCAGAGCGTGCAGCCGCCGGCCGGGCGGCGGCAAGGACCACCGCGCAGATCTAACATTCCGCTAAGGAAGCCGCTTGGACGCTCACGGAAGCCGCCTGCTCTCGGGGCCCGGACGCCCGCTGACCGCCCTCGCCCGGGGCAGGAGCCGGCCGCCGAGGGGACACGGGAGCGGTCCGCGGCGGAACACCACATCGTCGCCCCCACACCGAAGGACGTCCGGGACCGAAGGACGTCCGGGACCGCAGGACGTCCGGGCCAAGGCCGAGGACGACGAGACCCCCGAGCCGCCGCCAGCCGACACCCGGGCACCGTGACCGCCAGCCGGACGGCACCCTATCCACTGGTCGCAAACCGCTGCCCTGACCGATGTCGGTCAGGGCAGCAGCGGGGTGCCGCCGGTTGCATGTGGGGATCTCCCGACTTCGCCATCGGCTGGGCCCGGCTCACCGTCACCTGCGCGCGGTGGCGCAAGCAGCCGCTGGATCGACCCCGCACTCCGCGCGGGCCCGCAAAGCACGACAACAAAATCAGGGACGCACGTTGCGGGCTTTCGTCCCAGGCACGGCGATCGGGCTCAGCTGCTGAGCAACCGGTTGAAGAAGGAGCGATACTGCTGGAGTGCCAGCCGCAGGTCCTCGGTCTGCACCTCACCCCCACTGTTCCACTGCTGCTCCAGGCCTCGCTTGTGGTCCGAGAAAGAGGCAGCCAGGCGCTGCATGAGGTCAGCGACCAATACATCCGCCGAGCGCACCGCTTCCTGGGGATCGTCGACGAACTTACTCTGGATCTCCTGCCAGCGGGACCTGAGCTCATTCTCGTCCTCTGGGGCGAACAGCGGCTCCTCACCAGCGCCCTGGGTGCGCTCGCTCGGCTGTTCTGCGGTCTCTCCTTCCCCAAGGGTTCCGCCCTCGTCGGCGGTCTCCCGACCGCCGGGCTCCCCCGTCTCCGCCGGTCCGGCTTCCTCCTCGGTGCCCACATCGGCAAGTCCACCGGTGGCCTCGCCCGGGTACACCGGCCTGTCCTCCGCCGTTTCCGTCTCCTCGCGGTCCTGGCCCACAGGTTCCTTTTGCGCCTCGGGGGAACGGGCCAGATCCTCGGTGGTCAGGCGCTCTTCGTCATTCCCGGCGCTGCCTTCGTACTTCATCTGCTTCGTTCGCTTTCATGGTATTGGTAGCCATCGTCGCTCTTACGCGCTTCGGACGCTGTCTCACCTCCGGCCGCTGGCCGACCCGCGATGACCGTCACCGAGCAAGTCATCGAAGAGCGCGCGATAATGCACCATCGCGCCGCGGAGCTCCTCGGTGGTCACGTCGTGGTCACGGAGGTGCTCGTTCACCGCGTGGGCGGCCCGGAAGTGCTCCAGCGTGCGTCCATGCTCCACGGACAGGTCCCGGACCTTCTGCTCGTAGCCCTCCGTTGGGTATCCGCGCTCATGCATGAGCACGGTGACGAGCCGGTCGGCCTGCTGCACCGCCTCGCCTGGCCGGTCCACGAACTGCCGCTGGACCTGTGTCCAGTCCTCGGCATACCGGTCCCGCATCGCGTCCGGAAGCGGCTTGATATCAAGTTGGTCGTGGCGCTGCTCGCGGGCATGCAGCTCCCGCTCAGCGGCGAACCTGCTCTTTGAGCGCTGGACGGTCCGGTCGTATTCGGGTCCGAAGCGTTCCTGGAGCCGGCGGCGCTGGATGAGGTACCACGTTGCAATGGCCAACAGAATGAGAACAACCGCGATGGGAACGATAATCGCAATAAGCGTTCCTGTGGACATCGGGTCCTCCCTGAGGGGCTTGATGGCCAGCGGGTGCCCGGAATCGGCAACTCAAAACTCGGTCACGGTGTCAAGACTGCCTGCTCCGCCGTTCTGTCGAAGTCGCAGCGGTGGCATCAGGGCGCGTGGGCTCTGGGAGGGGGCCGTGGCCGCGCGGCGGACGGCGTCCTGGTTTCGGGTGCTCGGGGGTGCCGGCAATGAAGCAGTGGTTGCCCGCCAGGAGCGTCTCCAAGGCGGCGGGGACCGGTCATTCGACCACCGGTCATGACCGCGGGCTACGGCGTGCGCCGCGGCAGCGAAGGGGGTGGTTTCGACGCGGGCGGCGGGGCAAGCTCGAAGGCGGACAGCCTTTCCTCACTGGGAGGGAGCCCGCTCATGTCCGAGCACAGCCCGACGAACACCGGCGACGTCATCGGGCCCGTCCTGCGGATCACCACGCTGGCGACCGACGAGGCCGTCGTCTGCCGCGTGGAAGGCAAGATCGACCAGGCCCAGCAAGCGAAGCTGGAGAACGCCCTCGCGCGCGCCGTCAGGGACCGCCCGCCCCAGCTGGTCGTCGATCTGGCCGGTGTCACCTTCTGTGACTCCTCCGGCCTGAACACCCTTCTCCAGACCCTCCAGGACACCACGCTGGCCGGCACCCGACTCGTCCTGGCAGCCCTCTCGCCGCAGATCCGCCGACTACTGGAGATCACCAGCACCGACGAACTGTTCACCATCCGTGACAGCGTCCACGCGGCACTCCACACCAGCCGCCCGCATCAGCGGAGCTGGCCATGAACATGCCGTCACGCTACGCGATCACCCTGCCTGGGGTCCCCGGCGGTCACGCCCCGCCGGAAGTCGTCATCGTCCACGCCACCGGCGAGACCACCCGAGACGGCCAGCCGGTGTTCGCGGACGCCGCCGGCACCTTCCGCGTCGAAATCGTGGCCGGAGTCGCCCGCCCGCTCGCCACCCCCGCAGATCCCGGCCAGCACACCTGCCTGCACGCCCAGCCCCTGCCCTGACCAACGGAGGGCACCCGACACGAGCCGGGCCCTATCGGGCTGGGGACCGTCAGCGACCTCGCTCGGAGGGCCCGGGACGACCAACCAGGTGGACGAGGGTGCGACTGCCGTCCAGCCGGGCGCGGGTCACCACGCCGCGCTGACACGTCTCGCCCTCCATCGCGCGCCGGGCGATCCGCTCGTCCGGGAGCTGGTCGACGATCTCGGTGTGGTGCCAGCCGTCGAGCCGCGTGACCTCCTCGACGCTCACGCCTTTCCACCGGGTGGGGCACCGACCCGCGGTCGTTCGGCAAGTCTGTCCGGGTCGAGTGCCCGCTGCGGTGATACTGCCCAGGACCTGGGCAACCCTGACGCTCTGCCACCCCGCTTCGCACCGGACGGGTTTCACACCGGCACTGGCGGGTTACCCGCGCACACGGGTCCCACCCCGGTGCCCCCGGGCCAGAACCGCGCTGTGGAGGAGTTGGGTGATGCAGGTTTCCGACTATGTGCTCGAGCGGCTGCGTGACTGGGAGGTCGAGTACGTCTTCGCCTACCCCGGTGACGGCATCAACGGGCTGCTGGCCGCCTGGGGTCGTGCCGAGGACCGGCCCCGGTTCATCCAGGCGAGGCACGAGGAGATGGCCGCCTTCCAGGCCGTCGGGTACGCCAAGTTCTCCGGGCGCACCGGAGTGTGCGCCGCCACCTCCGGCCCGGGCGCGATCCACCTCCTCAATGGCCTGTACGACGCCAAGCTCGACCACGTCCCGGTGGTCGCGATCGTCGGGCAGACCGACCGCAGTGCCATGGGCGGCTCCTACCAGCAGGAAGTCGACCTCGTGACCCTGTACAAGGACGTGGCCTCGGAGTTCTGCGAGATGGTCACCGTCCCCGCCCAGCTGCCCAATGTCCTCGACCGGGCCATGCGCATCGCCGCGACCCGGCACACGGTCACTGCGGTGATCATCCCTGCCGACGTACAGGAACTCGACTACGAGCCGCCGACGCACGCCTTCAAGCAGGTCCCCTCCAGCCTCGGCATCCCGCACTACGCCCCCGTCCCCACCGACGAGGATCTGGCGAAGGCGGCGGAGATCCTGAACGCCGGCGAGAAGGTGGCGATGCTGATCGGGCAGGGCGCCCGGCACGCCCGCGCCGAGGTCGAGCAGGTCGCCGACCTGCTCGGCGCCGGCGTGGCGAAGGCACTGCTCGGCAAGGACGCGCTGCCCGACACCCTGCCGTACGTGACCGGCTCGATCGGCCTACTCGGCACCCGGGCCTCCTACGAGATGATGCGCGACTGCGACACCCTCCTCGTGGTGGGCTCCAGCTTCCCCTACACCCAGTTCCTGCCCGAGTTCGACCAGGCGCGGGCGGTGCAGATCGACCTCGACCCGTCCATGGTGGGCCTGCGCTACCCGTTCGAGGTCAACCTCGTCGGCGACGCCGCCGAGGCGCTGCGCCGTCTGATCCGGCTGCTGGAGCGCAAGGCGGACGGCAGCTGGCGCAAGACGGTGGAGGACAACTCGGCGCGCTGGTGGGAGGTCATGCAGCGCCGCGCCGAGGTCACCGCGGACCCGGTCAATCCGGAGTACGTCGTCCACGCGCTGGACGCGCTGCTCCCCGAGAACGCGATCGTGGCCGCGGACTCCGGCTCGGCCGCCAACTGGTATGCCCGCCACCTGCGCTTGCGCGACGGCATGCGCGGCTCCCTCTCCGGCACCCTCGCGACCATGGGGCCAGGGGTGCCGTACGTGATCGGCGCGAAGTTCGCCCACCCTGACCGGCCGGCGATCGCGATCGTCGGCGACGGCGCCATGCAGATGAACGGCCTCGCCGAACTGATCACCGCCGCCAAGTACTACCAGGAGTGGTCCGACCCACGCATGGTCGTGGCGGTGCTGAACAACCACGACCTGAACCAGGTCACCTGGGAGATGCGCGCCATGCAGGGCGCACCGCAGTTCGAGCCCTCGCAGAGCCTGCCCGACGTGCGCTATGCCGACATCGCCCGCACGTTCGGCTTGGGCGGGGTCCGGGTCGAGACGCCCGACCAGGTGGAGGCGGCGTGGCGTCAGGCGCTCGCCGCGGACCGGCCGTTCGTCATCGACTTCCGCACCGACCCCGCGGTGCCGCCCATCCCGCCCCACGCCACCTGGGACCAGATCAAGGCCGCCGCCTCAGCCGTTCTGCACGGCGACAGCGACCGGGCCTCCGTGGTCCAGCAGGGTGCGAAAGCCAAGATCCAGGATTTCCTGCCCGGCAGCGGGCGGAGCTGACCGATGCCCGACCGTCGGAAGGGAAACCTCGCCGGTCAGGAGGTGAACCTCGCCGCACTGGAGCGCGCGCTGCGCGCGGAGGTGGACGGCGAGGTCCGGTTCGACGCGGGCAGCCGCGGCGCGTACGCGACCGACGGCTCGAACTACCGCCAGGTCCCGCTCGGCGTAGTCGTGCCCCGCACGGTGGAGGCCGGAGCCGTCGCGGTCGCCGTGTGCGCCCGGTTCGCCGCCCCGGTGCTCTCGCGCGGCGGGGGCACCAGCCTCGGCGGGCAGTGCACCAACACCGCGGTGGTCATCGACTGGACCAAGTACTGCAACCGGCTGGTCTCGGTCGACTCGCAGGCACGGACCTGCGTGGTCGAACCGGGCATCGTCCTCGACGAGCTCAACCGCCGGCTCGCCCCGCACAGCCTCAAGTTCGGGCCGAAGCCCTCCACACACAGCCACTGCGCGTTGGGCGGGATGATCGGCAACAACAGCTGCGGCGCCTCCGCCCAGGCCTACGGCAAGACCGCCGACAACGTCCGCCGCCTGGAGGTCCTCACCTACGAGGGCGCCCGGTTCTGGGCCGGTCCCACGAGCGAGGAGGAGTACGCGCGGATCGTGGCCGCCGGCGGGCCGCAGGCACGCCTGTACCAGGGGCTGCGCGACCTCACCGCCCGCCACCTGGCGGAGATCCGCCGTGGCTATCCCAAGATCCCGCGCCGCGTCTCCGGCTACAACCTCGACGCCCTGCTGCCCGAGAACGGCTTCAACCTGGCCCGCGCCCTCGTCGGCAGCGAAGGCACCCTGGTGACCGTCCTGCACGCCGAACTGGAACTGGTCGACGTGCCCGCCGCCGAGGCGCTGCTCGTCCTCGGCTTCGACGACATCTACGCCGCCGCCGACGCCGTCCCCGCCCTGCTCGAACACAGCAGCCCCACACAGCTGGAGGCCGTCGACGGGCGCATGGCGCAGCTGATGCGCGAGGAGCACGCCTACCTGGAATCCCTGGAACGCCTGCCCGCGGGCGACAGCTGGCTGATGGTGCAGTTCACCGGCGACACGAAGGAGCAGGCCGACGCCCAGGCGTACGAGCTGCTGCGGGCGATCGGCCGGGACGAGGACGATGCGTCGGTGGCGCTGTCCGACGATCCCGCGCGCGAGCACGAGATGCTCAAGGCCCGCGAGGCGGGCCTGGGGGTGACCGCGCGGCCGCCGGACGGGTCCGAGACGTGGGAGGGCTGGGAGGACTCCGCGGTGGCCCCGGAGAAGCTGGGTGCCTACCTGCGCGACCTGGAGCGGCTGCTCGACCGCTACGGCTACCAGCAGGCTTCCCTGTACGGGCACTTCGGGCAGGGCTGCGTGCACACCCGCATCCCGTTCGCCCTGCGCGAGGGCAAGGGCATCGAGGCGTTCAGGGCGTTCCTGTTCGACGCCGCCGACCTGGTCGCCTCCTACGGCGGCTCGCTGTCGGGCGAGCACGGCGACGGGCAGGCCCGCGGCGAACTGCTGCCCCGCATGTTCACCCCCCAGCTCGTCGAGGCGATGGTCGAGGTCAAGGCACTGTTCGACCCGGGCAACCGGATGAACCCCGGCAAGGTCGTCCACCCCCACCGCGTCGATTCCGATCTGCGCCTGGGCGCCGACTGGCGCCCCGCACCCCAGCGGACGCACTTCGCCTTCGTCGACGACCGGCACGACTTCTCCCAGGCGGTGCTGCGCTGTGTGGGCATCGGCAACTGCCGCACCCGCCGGGGCGGAGTGATGTGTCCCTCCTACCGCGCCACCGGGGAGGAGGAACACTCCACCCGCGGCCGGGCCCGGCTGCTGTTCGAGATGCTCGGCGGCCACGATGACTCCCCGGTCACCGCCGGGTGGCGCTCCCCCGAGGTCCGTGACGCCCTCGACCTGTGCCTGGCCTGCAAGGGCTGCAAGTCCGACTGCCCGGTCGGCGTCGACATGGCCGCTTACAAGGCCGAGTTCCTCGCCCACCACTACGAGGGCCGGCTGCGCCCGGCCGCTCACTACGCGATGGGCTGGCTTCCCCTGTGGGCCCGACTGGCGCGCACGGCGCCGGGCCTGGCGAATGCCGCCCTACAGGCCCCCGGCCTGGGGCGTGTCGGGAAGATGCTCGCCGGCGTCGACCCGCGCCGCACCGCACCGCTGTTCGCCGACCGGTCGTTCCAGCAGGACTGGCGCCGCTCGGGCAGGCCGCAGCCGGATCCGCGCGATCCGCGCACCGTGCTGCTGTGGCCGGACACCTTCACCAACAACTTCCACCCGCACATCGCCCAGGCGGCCGTCCAGGTCCTCGAGGACGCCGGCTTCCAGGTCGCCGTCCCTGACGGGCCGGTGTGCTGCGGCCTGACCTGGATCTCCACCGGCCAGCTCGTCACCGCCCGCCGCGTCGTGCAGCGGAGCGCCCGGATCCTGCGACCGTGGCTGGAGGCCGGCACGCCGATCATCGGCCTCGAACCCTCCTGCACCGCGGTCTTCCGCGACGACGCCCCCGACCTGCTCGTCGGCGACCAGGACATCCGGCGCCTGGCCACACAGATGCGTACCTTCGCCGAGCAGCTCGTCCACCACGCCCCGGACGGCTGGCATCCCCCGCAAGCCGGCCGGGCGGCGACCGTGCAAACGCACTGCCACCAGCACGCCGTCCTCGGCACCGGTGCGGACCGCGAACTGATGCGCCGCGCCGGCATCGACTCCACCGTCCTCGACGAGGGCTGCTGCGGCCTGGCCGGGAACTTCGGCTTCGAACAAGGACACTACGACCTCTCCCAGGCCATCGCCGAACAGGGCGTCCTGCCCGCAGTACGCGACACCGCCCCCGACGCCCTCGTCCTGGCCGACGGCTTCAGCTGCCGCACCCAGATCGACCAGGCCGACACCGGACGGCAGGCCCTGCATCTGGCCGAGGCCCTCGCCCTGGCCCTGGCCGGAGAGCTGCCCGGCGACCACCCCGAGCAAACGGTCCCCCGCCCGCAGCCTCATCCCGCAGCAGCCCGCCTGCTGAGCGCAGGCGTCGCCGGCGCCGCGGCAGGCCTGGCCGCGGGAGGAGTGCTCGCGGCCCGCCACCGCCGCCACACCCGGAGGGCGACACGATGAGATCCCTGCACAAGCGACTGCACCGCGAGGCCCGCGCCTACAGCGGCGATGACGACCGCCCCCTCGCCTCCTACGCCGGTCTCATGGGCCTCTACGCCACCGCCACCGCCGGCGTCGCCGCTGCCGCCCGGGCCACCGGCCGTGCACTGCCCGATCCGACCCCGTGGGACGTCACGCTCACCGCGCTGGCCACGCACCAGCTGTCCCGCCTGATCGCCAAGGATCCGGTCACCAGTCCGCTGCGCGCACCGTTCACCCGTTTCGAAGGCACCACCGGGCCAGCCGAACTGGCGGAGGACGTACGCGGCACCGGCGCCCGCAAAGCGGTCGGCGAGCTGGTGACCTGCCCGTTCTGCACCGGCCTGTGGGTCGCCACCGCCTGCACCGCCGGGTCGGTCTTCGCGCCGCGCGCCACCAGACTCGTCACCGCCACACTCGCCGCCCTGGCGGCGGCCGACTTCCTGCAGTTCGCCCGCACGGCGGCCCAACACGCAGCTGACGACGCGTCATGACAGCCGATGCCGCCGTGACCGTCGAGGACCTGCGCGCGCAGGTCCTCGAATTCCCCACCGACGCCCCGGAGGCCGACGGCACACTCGCCTGGGAATCGACCACCATGGTCCTGGTCCACGCCCGCAGCGGGGACACCGCCGGCCTGGGCTGGACCTACGGAGCTCCCGCCACCGCCCAGGTGATCACCGGTCAGCTGCGCGATCTCGTCGTCGGCCGTCCGGCCTTCGACATCCCGGCCGCCAACGAGGCGATGAGCCGCGCCGTGCGCAACACCGGCCGCCCCGGCCTGGTCGCCGGCGCCATCTCCGCCGTCGACATCGCCCTGTGGGACCTCAAGGCCCGCCTCCTCGACATGCCGCTGATCGACCTGCTCGGCGCCGCCCGGCGCGAGGTGCCCGTCTACGGTAGCGGCGGTTTCACCACCTACGACCACCGCCAGCTGGCCGACCAGCTGCGGGGCTGGGCCGGGCAGGGTTTCACCCGCTTCAAGATCAAGATCGGTGAGGGGTGGGGCACCCGGGAACGGCGGGACCTGGAGCGTACCGAGCAGGCCCGACAGCTGATCGGCGACGACGCCGATCTCTACGTGGACGCCAACGGCGCCTACACCCGTAGGCAGGCCGTCCGCCTCGCACGCTCGCTCGCCAGGTGGGGGGTGAGCTGGTTCGAGGAGCCCGTCTCCTCCGACGACCTGGCCGGTCTCGCCCTCGTCCGCGACGCGGTCACTGCCGACGTCGCGGCCGGCGAGTACGGCTACGACCTGCCCTACTTCGCCCGCATGGTCCCAGTCGTGGACTGCCTGCAGGCCGATGCCACCCGCTGCGGCGGCATCACCGTGTGGCTGCGCGCCGCCGCCCTCGCCCAGGCCCACAATCTCCAGCTGTCGGGGCACTGCGCCCCGCACGCCCACGCCCATGCCGCCGCCGCGGTGCCGAACCTGCGCCACCTGGAGTGGTTCCACGACCACGTCCGCATCGAGCACCTGCTGTTCGACGGCGCCCTCAGCCCCGACGGAGGCATCCTGCGCCCGGGACAGGAAGGCCGGCCCGGCCTCGGGCTGAGCCTGCGCAGCAAGGTTGCCGAGCGATTCCGTGCCCCGGGCTGACGCGGACCGGCGTGTCCTGGAGCGGGCTCGCGCCGTACGGCAACGGACGACCCGAAGGGGTCCGTAGGTCGTACCGAGGCCGCGGGCGCTGCGGGGCGGGACGCTTGACCACCCTGATCCCGGTCATCTCCGGCACCTCCCTGACCACCGGGCGTGTGCCCGCCCGGGACCGCTTCCACGCCTGCCACCGACCGTCCGTCGCCTTCACGGGAGATGAGCCGTTGACCGCCCCCACCACAGGCCCGCCCGCTCCCCATGTCCTGCGCGACTACGCGCTGCTCGCCGACGGCTAGCGCGGAGCCCTGGTGGGGCCGCGGGGCGACATCGCGTGGATGTGCGCACCCGGCTGGGACGGCGACGCCGTCTTCGCCGCCCTGATCGGCGGTGACGGCTGGTACACCGTCGCCCCCACCCAGTCGTACGTGTGGGGCGGCTACTACGAACCGGGCAGCCTGATCTGGCGCAGCCGGTGGACTACCACCGGCGGCATCGTCGAGTGCCGCGAGGCCCTCGCCTACCCCGGGGACGCGCACCGGGCGGTGGTGCTGCGCAGGATCACGGCCGTCGACGGCGACGCCGACCTCGACGTGCAGCTGAACCCCGCCGCAGGCTTCGGCGCGCACCCGCTGCGGAAGATCAGGCGCGACGAGGCCGGCGACTGGACGGCGCGGGCCAACGATCTGCACGTGCGCCTGCGGGGTTGCCCCGACGCCCGGGCCGACGGCTCGCTGTTGCGCAGCCGTGTGCGTGTGGAGGCTGGCAGGTCTCGCGACCTGGTGCTGGAGGTCTCCGACCGGCCGCTGCCGAGCCCCGAGCCGGCCGGAGCGCTGTGGCGGTCCACCGAGGCCGAGTGGGAGGCGCGTGTCCCCGGCCTGCACGGCGTGCTGGGGCAGCGGGACGCCCGGCACGCCTACGCGGTCCTCACGGGCCTGACCGGCCTTGGCGGCGGGACGGTCGCCGCGGCCACCACCAGCCTTCCGGAGCGAGCGGAGCAGGGCCGCAACTACGACTACCGGTACGTGTGGATCCGCGATCAGGCCTACATCGGCCAGGCCGCCGCCGCGAACGGCCTGCGCCCGCTGCTCGCGGACTCGCTGCGGTTCGTCACCGCCCGCCTCCTCGACCACGGCCCCGACCTCGCCCCCGCCTACACCACCGCGGGCGGCCCGATTCCCGACCCGCGGACGCTGGACCTTCCCGGCTACCCGGGCGGCTTCGACGTCATCGGCAACCGAGTCAACCGCCAGTTCCAGCTCGACGTGTTCGGCGAGAGCCTGCTGCTGCTCGCCGCCGGCGCCCGCCACGACATGCTGGACGCGGACGGCTGGCGTGCCGCCCAGATCGCCGCCGACGCGATCACCACCCGCCACTGCGACAACGACGCCGGGATCTGGGAACTCCATCCGGACCGGTGGGCGCACAGCCGGCTGACCTGCGCGGCTGGGCTACGCGCCATCGCCATCGCCCACCCCGCGACCGGCCGAGGCATCGTGGCCCGCTGGGAGGCCCTCGCCGACCGACTCATCGCCGACACCGCCGCCGACTGCCTGCACCCCAGCGGCCGCTGGCAACGCTCACCCACCGATCCGGGAGTGGACGCCGCACTACTGCTGCCCGCCGTACGCGGCGCCCTGCCCGCAGACGACCCGCGCACCCGCGCCACCCTGGACGCCGTCCTGACCGACCTCGCCCAGGACCACTACTGCTACCGCTTCCGCCACGACCGCCGCCCCCTGCAGGACGCCGAGGGCGCGTTCCTGCTGTGCGGATTCCTGGTCGCCCTCGCCCACCACCAGCAGGGCAACCACCTCGAGGCGGTGCGCTGGTTCGAGCGCAACCGCGCCGCCTGCGGACCGCCGGGCCTGTACGCCGAGGAGTTCGACGTCGCCCAGCGCCAGCTGCGCGGCAACCTGCCCCAGGCCTTCGTCCACGCCCTTCTTTTGGAAGCCGCCACCGCGCTGGCCCGCGCCCGGTAACCAAGGCGCCGCGCTACCGCCCGGCTGTGTCGCCCGCTGGCAGACCACCACGGCGGCATGACACCACGACGACCGCGGCGCAGCCGCAGCCGCTCCCGAGGCGAACGGGCTCGATGCAGCCGGGCGGGAAGCGGAGGAGCGGCGCCGTGCCGCCACTTCGGTGAGTGCGGCTGGGGTCGACCCACCCGCGCCGACGCGGCGAATGCCCTGCTGCCAGGCGTGCGGTGAGCGCGCTGTCGGTGCCGGCGGCACCGTGATCATCGTGCACCGCCACTCGCCGACTCACCCGCGATGGGGGCTCGGCGCTCGCGCCCGACGCCCCAGGGCGACGGTGCCCGCCCCGAGCCTCTGGCCGGAAACGGCGGCGAACGCCGTGGCGGGTCGGCGACGGCATGTCGTGATCGGGTGTTGCGCTGCCGGTGTCGCCAGACGACGATGAGATGACCTTCCTCGACTGGTGCTGGGAGGGGCCCTGTGATGCGACGACATCGGCGAACGAATCGACAGCGCCGCACGTCCGCGGCCGTGGGCGGCATGTCCCTGGCGGCCGGCCAGCTCACGGTCCACTGCGAGCCGCGGCCGGACGGACACGCCACGGTCCACCTGGCCGGGGAGATCGACGTGAACGTGGCCGCCGAACTGATGGACGCCCTCGTACGCACCGCCCGTGGCTTCCCGGCCGGGGTGGAGGTCGACCTGTCCGAGGTGGCGTTCTGCGACTGCACCGGCCTGGCCGCGCTGATCCATGCCTGCAAGCGGACCCGCCGCGACGCGCCCGGCCTGGCGGTCCGTACCGACACCGCCGTGCCGCGTGTCGCCCGGCTCCTCACCCTGACCCGCACCCGTCGTCTGCTGTCCGGCGACCGGGCACCTGGGGGCGTCGGCAGCAGCTGATGCCACCGGCCAGCGGCACCCGCCTGGATTTTCCGCGAGCCCTGAGCGCCCGCCGAGCCGGAGCCGTACCCGAGTCCGTCGGCGAACCAGGGCGCGGCAGTCCCGGCCAGATGGATGACGTATCGCGGACGGCAGGTGTGTGTCAGGGCAGCGCGGCGCTGTCGGCGTCCAGGAGCGCGAGGAGTGTGTCCCGGTGGAGGCAGGCGATGCCTTCGAGGAGGTCGGGATGGCGCAGCAGGGCTGCGGCTTCGCTGTCGCGGGGGCCGGGGACGGTCAGGCGGCGTAGGCCGCCGGCCTCGTCGCGGTGCTCGGTGCGCTCGAGCGCCTGGCGGGCGCGACCGCTCAGCGAGGGGTCGGCCAGGAGGCACGTCGCCCAGCTGACCACGGTCTCGTCGACCCAGGTACGCCACGCCATGCCCTCGTCGTCACCGAGGTCGGCCGCGGTGAGCCAGTCGAGCCGGCCGGTGCCGCCCGGGCCGAGGAGGTGGAGCAGCTGCACGTCCAGGGCGGTGGGGTGGCGCAGGTGGGCGGCGAGGGTGGCGGCCTGGCGGGCCTGGGCTTCGGCCAGAGCGTAGTTGAGTGCGCCCGGGGGCGGCGGGTAGGCGGCCAGAAGCCAGCGGGTGCAGGCGGCTATGACGGGTGTCAGATCGGCGGGCACGGCGGTCGGTCCCTCGGAAGCGTGCTCGCCTGCCCGGTGATCGGGTGCGCGAGCTGGTGCGCGGGGGCGACACTGCCACCGCTTCGTAGGCGACCAGTGTAGGCCGGGCCCGGCAGGGGTCGGCATGACCGGCGTCACGCCCGGTCCGTGCGGGCGGGGCCGGGCCGTCCGGGGCCTCCGATCGGGCCGCACGCTCCGTGGCCGAGCGGTACCAGGCAGGACTGCGGCCCTGCCTGGTACCGCTCGGTGAGAAGGTTCAGGACTTGCCGCGGCCGGTGACGAAGTCGCGGGCCCGGTCGACCAGGCCGACGCCCGGAGCGAGGAGCTTGCTGACCGTCGGAGTGCTGGGCGCGGAGGGGTGCGGGCGGGTGGGGGCCATGGACTTGGCGCGGCGGATCTTATCGCCGAGGTCGTCCAGCTGTTGCGGGGTGCAGGTGCGGCGCAGCATGGGGAAGAGGTTGTTCTCCTCGTCCTGGACGTGGGCGGCGACCTCGTCCATGAGCTGCTGCAGCAGCGGGCTCATCTGCGCGGTGTCGGTGTCCGTCTTCTCCAGCTGCTTGAGGATCTTCTCGATCCGGCCGTGGTCGGCGATCTCCTTGTCCGCGAGCCGGTCACCGCCCTGGATATGCTCGCGCACCGCCGGGTACAGGTACTGCTCCTCGGCGACCGAGTGCCGCACCAGCTCGATGGTGACCTCGTCCACCATGTCACGCAGCTGCTGGCCGCCTGCGGTCATCGCCTGGATACGGGCGAACATCTCCTCGACCTCGCGGTGGTCGGTCATCAGCTCGTCGATCACGTTCCGGCCGTGGCCCATCGCACATCCGCCTCTCGTCCTGTCGGGTCGGGTCCATCCCGCCCACCCCAGAGATATCCCTGTCCGGCGCACGGCGCCTGCTGAGCCCGCTGTGGCCTCACCCGATCGGCCCCGCCGCGCACGGCACAGCGGCAGTGTGTGCGTCGGAGCCCTGTGTCCGCCGCCTTCGGCGGGCCCGCAGTGTCCGGTCCGGGGCGGGATCCACGGGGTCGGCGGTCCGGGGCTGCGGGCCCCGGCAGGACCCACCTGGGCTCCGAGCCGGGTGGCCGTGCCGGTTTGCCCTTTCGCCCGGCGGGCAGCCGCTCCGGCGTCCCCCGCCGGGCGAACAGTTCTCGGCCGCCGGAAGCCGGTCCCGGGACGGGGAGCGCGACGGCTACGGCCGGCAGCTGATCTGGGGCCTGCTGGCCGCTGCCCTCGTCAGCCGATCGCGTTGGTGTCGGTGGTGGCCCGGTGCGGCCAGGGCCTCGGTGGCACGCTCGCGGCCTAGCGTGGTGGTCCGGTGCTGCGCGCGCCCGGCGCGGCCGTTCGGACTCCGGCCGCGCCGGGCGGCCGCTGGAAGAGCGACAGACTTCGGAGAGGAGCGGGATCCGGTGACCGAGTACGGCTACTTCCTGTCGTGTGAGGAGTTCACTCCGGCCGAGCTGATCGACCAGGCCCGGCGGGCTCAGCAGGCCGGGTTCACCCGGCTCGCGATCTCGGACCACTTCCATCCGTGGAACGACGCGCAGGGCAACAGCGCGTTCGTGTGGTCGATGATCGGCGCGCTGTCGCAGGCCGTCGACCTGCCGGTTACCACGCTGGTGACCTGTCCCACGATGCGCCTGCACCCCGCGGTCACCGCGCAGGCCGCCGCCACCTCCAGCGTGCTGCTCGGCGGGCGCTTCGCGCTCGGGGTCGGCACGGGTGAGGCGCTGAACGAGCACATCCACGGCGACCGGTGGCCGTCCTTCGAGGAACGCGCCGACATGCTGGAGGAGACGGTCGACGTGATGCGCAAGTTGTTCACCGGCGACCTGCTCAGGCACCGCGGACGGCACTACACCGTCGACAACGCCCGCCTCTACACCGCACCCGACGGTCCCCTGCCGATCCTCGTCTCCGCCTTCGGTCCGAAGGCCGCCAGGCTGGCCGGCCGGATCGGGGACGGGTTCGTCACCATGACCCCTGATGCGGACCTGGTGGGCGCCTTCCGTCACGGCGGCGGGGAGGGCAAGAAGGTGGTGGGCGGGGTGAAGGTGTGCTGGAGCAGCAACAGGGAGAAGGCCGTCGACGTGGTGCACCGGCTGTGGCCGACCGAGCTGCTGCCCGGTGAGCTCGCCCAGGTCCTGCCCACCCCGGCGCATTTCGAGCAGGCCAGCGAGCTGGTCACCCGCGACATGGTGGCCGACACGGTCACGTGCGGCGACGACGTGGAGGAGCACGTGGAGACGGTGCACGCCTATGCGCGGGCGGGCTTCGACGAGGTGTACGTCGGGCAGATCGGTCCGGATCAGGAGGTCTTCTTCGACGCCTACCGCGAGCTCGTGCTGCCCGCCCTCCAACGCTGACGGGGGTGCCGCCCAGGCGGGGCCGAGCCACCCCGACCGTCTCGCGGCCGAGGCAGGCGTGACGTTGGAGTGGAGGCGACAGCCAGGTCCGCCACCTCCTCCACGCCCGCCGCCTCGACGGGCCCGGGATGGAGGGTGAGCAGGGCACGCCGATCGGCGCCCAGACCCGCCAGGGGCGTCAGCGGAGCCGCGCGCATCGCGCCCGACGGTCCGACGGCGCGAACCAGCGCGGCACCCGCGGCGAGGTGACGATGCCGATGCCCGCGCCGACATCCGGAATCCCGTGCCAGGCGCGGCGGGCCGCTCGATGAAGCGCCGCTTGGCCTGGCGGCGGTCGGTCGCGGCCCGTAGCAGGCCGTAGAACTCGACGGTGACCGCGCCTGCGCCGGGCGCGTCGTCCACGCCGCCGCGGCTATCTGGGGCCGGACGCGTAGCGGGCCGGGTCGGCGAGTGCACTGCCGTCCAGGCCAGCGAGAAGCTCGGCCACCGTGGTGTGCACCTCGAGGGCGCCGGCCGCGCGCAGCACCCGCTCGCCGAAGCCGCCGGAGAGCACCGCGATACAGGGAACCTTGGCCTGGGTCGCGGCTTCCACGTCCCAGGGGGTGTCGCCGACGAACAGCGCCTGCTGCGGTCCGACGCCGGCCTTGTCGAGGGCGGCGTGGACGAGGTCGGGGGCGGGCTTGCTGGCGTCCACGTCGTCGGCGCTGGTCGCGGCGTCGATCACGTCGTCGGCGTCCAGGACGCGGCGCATCACCGCCAGGTCCCGCGCGGAGGCGGAGGAGGCCAGGACGATGCTCCAGCCGCGCCGCTTCAGCTCCCGCAGTAGATCGGCCGCACCGTCGAAGGCCCGCAGACCGGGCCACAGCCGAGCGAACAGCGCCTGGTGCGCCGCCCTGATCGCCTCGTCCTCACTACGGTCGCGGTCGTCACCGAGCACGTGGTCCAGGAGCTGGTCGCCACCCATGCCGATCCCGTCGTGGATGCGCGCCATCGCCGGGGTGTGGCCGAACTGGGCCAGCGCCTCGGTCCACGCGACGGTGTGCCAGTAGCTGGTATCCAGCAGGGTCCCGTCGACATCGAACAGCGCCCCGACCGGCATCAACCGCCTCCCTCGCTCAGGCCCGCATCATCCACCAGTCTTCGACGCTACAGCCCGGCACCCGGGCCTGCACGGATGGCCGGGCCCGATCGGCCCCGTTTGCCACCGCCCATCGGGGAAACCCGCACCGTATGACACTTCACAAACCCGCTGTGACACTTCACAAACCCGCTGCCCGGACCGTGGTGGTCACCGGGGCCAGCGGCGGCATCGGACGCGCCTGCGCGGTGGCGTTCGCCGCCCGCGGAGAGAACCTCGCGCTGATCGCCCGCGGCCGCGCCGGCCTCGATGCGGCGGTGCATGACGTGGAGCAGGCCGGCGCCGCCAAAGCGATCGCCATCCAGGCGGACGTCGCCGACCCGGACGCGGTGGAGGCCGCCGCCCAGCGGGTCGAGGACGAGCTCGGGCCGATCGACGTATGGGTCAACGACGCCTTCACCTCCGTCTTCGCCCCGTTCACCGAGATCACCCCTGAGGAGTTCCGGCGCGTCACCGAGGTCAGCTACCTCGGCTACGTCCACGCCACCCAGACAGCACTGCGCCGCATGCTCCCGCGCGACCGAGGCGTGATCGTGCAGGTCGGCTCCGCGATCGCCTACCGCGGCATCCCGCTGCAGAGCGCCTACAGCGGCGCCAAGCACGCCATCCAGGGCTTCAACGAGGCGCTGCGCTGCGAGCTGCTGGCCTCCGGCTGCCGGGTGCGCACCACGATGGTGCAGATGCCGGCCGTGAACACGCCGCAGTTCGACTGGGTTCGCTCCCGCCTTCCGAAACGGGCGCAGCCGGTGCCGCCGATCTATCAGCCAGAGGTCGCCGCCCGCGCCGTGCTGTACGCGGCCGATCACCCTCGCCGCCGGGAGTATTGGGTCGGCGCCAGCACGGTGGCGACCCTGATCGCCAACGCGATCGCCCCGGGCCTGCTGGACTGGTACCTGGCCCGTACCGGCTTCGCCTCCCAGCAGACCGATGAGCGGCGGCGTGCCAGTGCCCCGGACAACCTGTTCCAACCGGTGGACTCCTGGCAGGACTTCGGGGCACACGGCCGGTTCGACGATCGGGCCCGTGCCCGCAGTCTCCAGCAGCAGGCCGCCCACGGCCTCGGCGTCCTCGCGATCGGAATGCGGCGGGCAACCGGACGGGTGAGGGCGGGTTCGCCCACGGCCTCGGCTGGGTTCGTTTCACGGATGCGGGGTACACGCGCCGCGCGATCACAGCGACAGGAGTGATGACCATGCCTCGCGGATCGAGCCCGAAGCGGGAACGGCAGTACGAGCACATCAAGGACAGCGCGCTGGATCGCGGTGAGAGCGAGAAGCGGGCCAAGGAGATCGCCGCCCGCACGGTGAACAAGGAACGGGCCCGGCACGGGGAGTCGAAGACCGCAAGCCGCAGCTCGGTCAAGGACATCTCCTCTTCCAAGCGCGGCGGGCAGCGCTCCCACAGCGGCTCCCGGGGCCCCACCAAGGAGCAGCTCTACAGCGAAGCAAGAAGCGCGACATTCACGGCCGCTCGAAGATGAACAAGAAGGAACTCGAACACGCACTCGGTCGATAGGAGGCCAAACCGTGGGCACCGTTCCCGTGCCGCCCGACCCCGACGTCACCCCCGTCCCCACGCCCGAACCACCCACGCCCCCGGGGCCGCCGGAGCCCGTCGAGCCGCCCGGCCCGCCCGAGCCTGGGCGGCCCCGGCCGCCGGAGCCCCCGGACTGAACCCGATCCGGAGCCGGAGCGTGCGGACGGCGGCCGGTTATCCACGGCAGCGGACGCACCGCGCGGGCCACCGGGTCGAACAGGCCGCCGCCGCTTGGGACTCCGACCGCGACCCGCTTCGGGGTCGGCGAAGGTGTCCAGGGCGGTGCAGAGTGTCGCGGTGGTCTCCGGGTCCAGGGGCGCGCCGTTGCGTCGCCAGGTCTGCCACATCGCGGCGATGCCGCGCAGCATGGCGGTGACGGAGGCGGCCGGGACCACCAGCGCCGCCTCAGCTGACGGGCAGCCGCACGTCGCACGAGACCGTCTTACCCGGCCCCAGCGGGCGCCAGCCGTAGAGCGGAGGCGGCTGTACCGACGAGCTCCGTGCCCTGGCCATGTGTTCGCGTCTCTCTCCCCTCTTGGGCGTTCATGATCGTCCTATGGCTCGCGCATGGCAGCGTCAGTGTCCGAACAGGTGCCGGATCCGGCCGCTCCGCGAGGGCTGGACCGGTGCACCAACGGCCCGGTCGCCTTGTTGGGCGGCCCGTTCCTCCGGCCGCGCCGTCTCGCTGGCCTCCGGCGCCGCGGGTCGTGCGGACACCGGCGGCGGCATGGTTCCGGTCTTGCGGAAGGCCGTCGGTCGCGTGCCCACGAGCCGGGCCCGCCGGGCCAGCGATATCAGGGCCACGCCCAGGCAAAAGATCAGCGCGAGCGCCACACCGGACAGGAAGACGCCCAAGGTGTTGAGCGTCACCAGGTGGTTGCCCAGGATCGTCACCTGGTACTCGGGCCCGCCGGCGAGGTTGTCCGCGATCAGCAGCCCGACGAAGGCCCCGGATGCCGCCATCAGCAGGAGTCCTAGCAGCAACATGGTGGAGTCCTTTCTGTCCCGGTTCGGTCACCCCCCGCCGTCTCGCGCGTACCCGGACCGGTCCGCCCCTAACGCTGTCGCTCGCCGGAACGCTCGTCCGGCCTCGCGATCCTCCACTCGCTCGCGCAGCCGGGCCAGAACGGCTCTGAGCAGGCGGGAAACGTGCATCTGGGAGACGCCGGTCCGCGCGGCGATCTCCGTTTGTGTCCAGCCGTCCCAGAAGCGGAGCTTGAGCACCGTCTGTTCGCGCTCCGGCAGTTCCGCCAGCAGCGGGCGGACGGCGGTGCGGAAGTCGGCCAGCTCGATTCCGGGATCGCAGCCGCCGAGGCGGTCGAGCATCGCGCTGCCGGTCCCGCCGGTGTTCTGGTCGCGCAGCGCGTCCAGCGGGTTGGGCCGGTAGACGCGGCTGGCGACCAGTCCCCCGGTGGCCTGCACGACGGGTGAGGTGGGGTCCTCGGCCACCTCCTCGGGGTGTGGGAGGCGGCCGAGTTCTTGTTCCAGCCGGTCGGAGCCGCAGGCCACCGTCAGGTAGAGCTCTCCTACATGGTGCGCGGGACGCGGACGGGCCACGAGGTGTCGCGGAAGAACCGCTTGATCTCGCCGGCGATGATGGGGATGGCGCAGGTGACGAACTCGACGCCGCAGTCCGGGTCGTAGCCGTCGACGGCCTTGATCAGGCCGATGGTACCGACCTGGAGGATGTCGTCCATGTCCTCGGCGCGGTGCCGGAAGCGGGCCGCGATGAAGCGGACCAGCGGCATGTTGAGTTCGATGATCCTGCTGCGGACGTAGCTGTAGGCGTAGGTCTCGCGGGCGAGGCCGGCCAGGCGCTCGAACAGCGCGTCGCTGAGTTCGCGTGCCTCGGCCTTGCCCATCGCCCGCAGTTCGGCCTCGGTGAGGCGCGGCGGGAGATCGGACGGGAGGCCGGAGGGCGGGCCGACCGTCCACTCGGCACGGCCGACGGTTTCGAGTGGGGTGGACACTTGCTTCTCCTGGGCTCGGGTGAACGCCCGGCGTCATCGTGCGTCGCCGGCTTCTTCCCCTGGGACCTGTGCCCGGCTTCTTCAAGCGACGGTCCCGGTGGCACTCGATGAATGCGGAAGCAGCCTGTCGAAAGCGGCCGCTCCATCGGGGGTTTACCCGTCATCCGATACATGAATCAGATTTCAGGTGATTTGGGGTTTTCTCCGGGTACACGCGCCCGTGCAACGACCGCCGTGGGAGAAGGGAGGAGCGGTGGGGTCCAGCCCCAAGCGGGAGCGCCAGTACGAGCACATCAAGCACCCGGAACGGCGAGTCGAACACCACGAGCCAGACGTCGATGAAGGACAGGGTGTCCTCTGGTCGGCGCGGCGGGCAGCGCTGCCCGTACCAGGGCGCTCCCAGGGACCGACCCCTGACCAGCTGTACAACGAGGCCAAGCACCGCAATATCAAGGGCCGTTCGAAGATGAACAAGCGCGAGCTGGCGAATGCGCTCGGTCGCTGAGCGTGCTCTCCGCGCCTCCGATGAAGGTGCCACCATGACGATTCCGACACCCCCCGCCCCGGACACCGGGCCGATCCCGCACCCGAATCCCGCACCGCGGCCGGGCGAACCCAACCCGGCACCGCCGCCCATTCCTCCGTTCCCGTCTCCGGAGCCGTACCCGGATCCCGATCCGGCGCCGCCTCCGGAGCCGCGCCCCGGACAGCAGTGACCCGGCCGGCCGTCAGACCCGGCGGACGGGACAGTCCAGTGGGGACGGAACCTCCAGCCAGACCAGCTTCCCGTCCCCCAGAGTCGGGCGCGAGGCCGTGCGACTTCAGCGCCGATTCGAGATCGGGGTGGCTCCGCAGCAGGCTGTCGGCCCCGGTGATCGCGAGCAGCTGGGCCACGATCGGTCGCAGATCCACGGGTTCCAGCCGGATCCCGGCCGTCTCGGCGTCCAGGCGGGCGTGCAGGAGGAGGTCCCGTCCCGTCGAGTCGCAGAACCGCAGCTCCGCGAGATCGGCCACGATCCGCTCGGCGCCTTCTTCCACGAACCGGCTGAGCGCGGTGCGCAGTCCGTCCGCCGTGTCGTGCTCCAGCTCGCCCGCCACGGTGACGATCCGCACCACCCCTTCGTCCGCCACGGCGACACGCAGACCGCTGGCCCCGCTGTGCCGCTCGTCCGGATGGGGCTGCTCGGTTGGCCGCGGCATGGCACGCGCCCGGTCCGATCGGGACGGCGGGCGGCCATCCGGCCATCATCCCGCGCGGCACCGCGGACCGCGCGGACGACCGGAGCCTGCGGCGCTGTCCCGGGTGCGGCAGGGCACTCCGTCTGCTGGTCGTCCATAACGCGCGTTTGCCCACCCCCAGTGCGGCTACACGCACGGACGGAGCGGAAGGCGTCGCACAGACCGGCTCCCGGGTTCTCGTTGGTGGACTCCGCAGCGCGGTTGGTGTCCACCGGGTTGGTCCTTCCGGCGCTGGCGATCGGCTCCGCCCTGCTGCTCCTGCTCCAGGTCGCGACGGGATCGGCGGTCTCGGGCTGGATTGCCGACGCCGTCATGTTCTGGTTCGTGTCCTGCTGGCTGCTCCTGCCGGTCCAGCACCTGCGCCGGTACGACGGGCGAACCACCCAGCCGCCTGCCGGCCCCGGGCCGGGCCCCCGCCTAACGGGCTCGGGCGCCGAGCGGGCCAGGCCCACAACGAGCCCACGGTGTCCTGACGGACGTGCCTGGTGTGAAACCGCCCTTCCCGGGCAGACGCGGCGCGGGGCGGAGCCCGCCCCCTCGCACGAGAGGAGTACACCCCATGGGTACCGAGGACAAGCTGCGCAACGCCGCGGAGAAGGCCCACGGCAAGGCCAAGGAGGCCGCCGGGAAGGCCATGGGCGACCGGGTCGTCGAGGCCGAGGGCCGTGGCAAGCAGATCAAGAGCGACCTGAAGCAAGCCGCCGAGAAGGTCAAGGACGCCGGGAAGGACTGAACCGGCGGCCGGCGGCCGCCCCACGCGGCCGCCGGCCCGGCCGGACGGAGAGCCACCGTGAAGCCAGTGACCTGGCACGGACGCCCTGAGTACGACGCCACGGAGACAGCCCATCGACTGGAGCCGCAGGAGGCGACGGAGCCGGCCCAGGAGCTGGAGCCGCACGAGCCGCACGACTGAACCGGCCGGGCCGATCATCGGAGGTTTCGGCTCCGCCATCCGGCGAACGGGTGGTCCGGTACGGCGATCGCGCGTGCGGCGGCGTTGCGCGCGGTACGCGTCCGCCGACCGGGCGGTAGACCTGGGGCGCCCGCCACGGCGGCGGGTGCCCAGGACCTGTCCCAAGCGGCCGACACAAGGGTGGTGCGATGCGGACGGCGGTCGAACTCCTGATCTGGTGGGGGGTGTTGCTGTTGCTGAACACCGTGCTGGTCAGCTCGGTGGCACCCCTGGAGGTGGCGGTCGGCGGCGGCATCGCCGCCCTCGGCGCGGTCGGCGCCGTCGCCGTCCGGCACGCCTCGGGGGCGACCGCGGGCGGGCCGGCACGGCTGGCCCGGGCGCTCTGGGCGTTCCCCTGGACGCTGCTGGCCGACACCGGCCGGCTCGCTCTCGCCGTGCTCTCGCCGCGGCACCGGCGGGGCGGGTTCCGGAGCGTCCGGCTCGCTCCCGGCGCTGGACCGGCCTGGGCCGCGGCGCTGCTGTCCGCGACGCCCGGCGCGTACGTCGTGGACGTGGGCGTGGACGTCGTGGACACCGAGAAAGGCGAGAGGGGTGAGGCCGGCAGCCTGACCGTGCACGCGCTCGGCGGTGAAGTCTCCGCGCTGGAGCGGGCGTTGACCGGAGACGCCCGGTGAACGCCTGGCTGCTGGCGGCAGCTCTCCTCGCCGTCGGCGGGATCGGCCCCTGCCTCTCGCTCGGGCTGCTCGGCACACCGCAGCAGCGGCTGGCCGCGCTCAACCTCGCCGCGACGGTGACGTCCGTCGTCCTGCTGCTGCTCGCCCAGGGGTTCAGCCGCACCTCGTACACCGACCTGGCGCTGGACCTCGCCGTGCTCGCGCCCGCCGGGACACTGGTGTTCACCCGCTTCCTGGCCGGGAGGCAGCGGTGACGGGCCGCCACGGCGTCTCGCTGGTCTTGCTGTGCGCGGGCACCGCCGCCCTGCTGCTCTCCGCCCTCGCCCTCATCGTGCTGCCGGGCCCGTACCTGCGGCTGCACGCCCTCTCCCCCGCCGCCGCCCTGGGTGCGCCGCTGGTCGCCCTCGCCCTCGCGGTGGACACCGGCCCGGGCCGGGCGGCCGCCAAGCTGCTGGTGATCGGCCTGATGCTGTCGGTCGGCGGCACCGTCACCACGATGGCCGTCGCCCGGACGACCGTCCTCGCCGAGCAGGAGGCCAAGCGGTGAACAACGCCCTGATCGTGATCACGTTGCTGCTCACCGCCGTCACCGCGACCGCCGCCGCGCTCACCCGCGACCCGGTCCGGCAGGCCGCCGTCCTCGCCCTGCTCGGGCTCTGCCTCGCGCTGCTGTTCACCGTCCTCCAAGCCCCGGACGTCGCGCTCTCCCAGCTCGGTGTGGGCAGCGCCATCACCCCGCTGCTGATCCTGCTGACCGTCCGCCGGGTGCGCCGCGGGGAACACCCCGACGACCGTCCGGACCGCACCGAGTGAGCCGCACCGCCCGACTGCGACTCTTCCTGACCGCCGCCGCCGTCCTCGCCGCCGCCCTGACCGCCGCCGCGACCGAGCTGCCAGGCTTCGGCGGTGTCCGACACCCGTACGGTGAGCGGGCGGTGGCGGCTGGACTGGCCCAGCGCACGGCCAACATCGTCTCCTCGGTCAACTTCGACCAGCGGGCCTTCGACACCCTGGGCGAGGAGTCGATCCTGTTCGGCTCGGTGCTCGGCGCGGGCATACTGCTGCGTCTCGCCCGGGACGAGCGCAAGCGCCGGGCAGCCGCCGAACCCGTCCTGCCCAGCACCCGGCTGTTCGGGGCCACCCTGCTTCCGGTCACCCTGCTGACCGGCGGATACCTCGTCGCCCACGGCCAGTTGAGCCCCGGCGGCGGCTTCCAGGGCGGCGTCGTACTGGCCACCGCGCTGCACCTCGCCTACGTCGCCGCCGACTACCTGGTGCTCAAGCGGGTCCGCCCGCTGGCCGTGCTGGACGTGGCGGACGCGCTGGCCGCCGGGGCCTTCGCCGCGCTCGGTCTGATCGGCCTGGCGAAGGGTGTCGGCTACCTCACCAACACCCTGCCGCTCGGGACCTTCAACCAGCTCTCCTCCGGCGGGCTGGTGGCCGTGGTGAACGCCGTCGTCGGCGTGGAGGTCGGCTCGGGCGTGGTCGTGCTGCTGGCGCACTTCCTGGACCAGGCGGTGGAGGTCGCCCCTCGGACCTCGAGGAGGGGCCTGTGAGCGAGCGGAGCGAGCGAACCATGAAGAGGGCTGCAGAAGGGATGGTCCTCTCATGAGCGTCTTCCCCTATCTGGTCGCCGGGTGGATCCTGCTCGCAGGGCTGTACGGCCTCGTCACCAGCCGCAACCTGGTGCAGGCGGTCGGCTGCCTGGCCGTCGCGCAGTCCTCGACGTACGTGCTTCTGCTCGCGGTCGGTTACCGCCGGGGCGCCACCGCCCCCGTCTTCTCCGACCTGCCGACCGACGCCCCGGTGGTGGACCCGGTGGTCCAGGCGCTGGCGCTGACCGACATCGTGGTCGGCGCGACGGTCACCGCGCTGCTGCTGGCCCTGGTGATCCAACTGCGCAAGCGGCACGGCACGGTGGATCCGGAGGAACTGACCGGGCTGCGGGGGTGACAGGCCTGAACGTCTCCGACCTGCTGCCGCTGGCGGTCGCCATCCCGCTGCTGGGCGCAGCCGTCCTCGCCGTGGCCGGCCGGTGGCTGCCGCGCCTGGGCCGCGACGTACTCGCCACGGTCTGGGCCGCCGCCGACGTCGTTTGCCTGGCGCTGCTGTGGGCCCGGACGAACCCGGACGGCCGGGAGGTGTCCTGGCTCGGGGGCTGGAGCCCGCGCGGCGGCCACAGCGTCGGCATCGTCCTGGTCGCCGACCGCCTCGGCAGCGGCCTCGCCCTGCTCGCCGCCGTCCTGGTGCTGGCCGTGATCTGCTACGCCTGGCGGTACTTCGACGAACCCTCCGGCGAGCACGGCGGGATGTTCCCCGCCCTGCTGCTGCTCTTCGAGGCCGGGATGTGCGGCTTCGCGCTCACCGGCGACCTCTTCGACGCCTTCGTGTTCTTCGAGCTGATGGGCGCCGTCGCCTACGCGCTGACCGGCTACCGGATCGAGGACCCGCGCCCGCTGCACGGCGCCCTCGCCTTCGGCCTGGTCAACTCGGCCGCCGCCTACCTCTCCTTGCTCGGCATCGGCCTGCTCTACGCCCGCACCGGGGAGCTCGGCCTGGCGCAGATCGGGGCCGCCCTGGACGAACGGGCTGCGGCGGGGCACGGCCGGGACTCCCTGGTCGTCGTCGCGTTCGTCCTGGTCCTGGCCGGCCCGCTGGTGAAGGCCGCGACGGCGCCCTTCCACTTCTGGCTGCCGGACGCCCACGCGGTGGCGCCGAGCCCGGTGTGCATGCTGCTGTCCGGGGTGATGGTCGAACTCGGCGTCTACGGCGTCGCGAGGATCCACCGGGTGGTCTTCGCCGGCGCCGGCGGGCTGCCGGAGGCCGTCGTCCGGGACACGCTGCTCGCCGCCGGTGTGCTGACCGCTCTGGTCGGCTCCGTCATGTGCTGGCAGCAGCGGCAC
Organism: Kitasatospora sp. NPDC023118; assembly: GCF_055560875.1. NCBI lineage: Bacteria > Bacillati > Actinomycetota > Actinomycetes > Kitasatosporales > Streptomycetaceae > Kitasatospora > Kitasatospora sp. NPDC023118. The sequence goes on along the minus strand of NZ_JBVHHW010000009.1, from coordinate 157,127 downwards.
CTGAAGCGGATGCTGGCCTTCTCCACGGTCGGGCACGTCGGCCTGTTCCTGGTCGGCGCGGCGCTGCTGACCCCGGCCGGACTGGCCGGAGCAGCGGTGTACGTGGCCGGCCATGCAGGCGCCAAGGCCGCCCTGTTCGGCCTCACCGGCGTCCTGCTCGACCGCTACGGCTCCGTGGACGAACACGGTCTGCACGGCCGGGCCCGCGAACTCAAGCTGTCCGGCGCGTTGTTCGTCCTCGGTGGCCTTGCCCTGGCCGGGCTACCACCGTTCGGCACCGGACTCGGCAAGGCCATCACCGAGGAGGCCGCCGGACGAGAACTCGGCTGGCTGCCGGCCGTGTTCGTCCTCGTGTCCGCACTCACCGGCGGTGCGGTGCTGCGCGCGGGCCTGCGGGTTTTCGGCGGCGTCGGCGCCCCGCCCTCCGAACACCCGGAGGTGGCCGCGACCACCGGCGAGGGCGAGGAGCCCGAGATCCGTCTCCCCGGCCGCCGACTGCCCCCGCCGATGCTCGTCGTGCCGGGGCTGCTGCTGGCCGGCTGCCTGGCCGTCGGCATCCTGCCCGATGTCGGACGGGCGCTCGCAGCGGGAGCGTCGGCCTTCGCCGACCGCGCCGGCTACCTCGCCGATGTCCTCGGACAGCCGGGAGCACCCGTCGCTTCCGCCCCCGACGCGTCGTGGACCGCCTCCGGGATCGCCCTTGGCCTGCTGTCCGCCCTGCTGGCCGTCGGCTTCGCCACCGTCGCCGTCCGCCGCACCCCCGGGCGCGGCACCGGCGGGCTGTACCGGGCGGCTGTCCTGCCGCTGCGCCGCCTCCACTCCGGGCTGCTCGGCGACTACGTGGCGTGGCTGGCCGTGGGACTGGCCGCGCTGCTGGTGGCGGTGGCAGCGCAGCTGTGAGCTCATCCGTTTCCGGTCCGCCCGCCCGGGTGGTCGCACGAGGCCGGACGGGAGTCCGGCCGACCCCGAGGAGGCGGCCCGTGCGCCTGAACGGCACCGGACCGGTCCGGCGTCCCGTACCGCTCGGCAGCCGCCGGCCCCGGGTGGCCCCTCCACGGCCCGCCCCGTCGCGTTCCGGGACCAGGTCCCGTCCGGGCCGCGGACCGCCGCCGGATACGCCTGGCGACTGGCCCTGCTCGGCGTGGCCGCGTATCTGGTCGTCACCGTGCTCCACCCGGCTCGAACTGCCGGTCATCGCGGCCCGGCGCGCAGTGCCTCGGGCGGCTGCCGAACCAGGTCGCCGGGCAGCTGCGCCCGGTCGACGTTGCTGTCCAGAACGGCTTGTGCCCCCCGCGCCACGTCGCGGTCCTGCCGCAGCACGCTGCTGACCAGGCCGCACTCTACGGTCCGCAGCAACATGGTCCGCAGCAACGCGGTGTCGCCGATCCGGTGAACACCGGCCGTCGCACCCGCCTCGTCCGGCCGGCGGCCGACCGCACGCCGGTGGACCACCTCGTCGGTCGGCTCGGCGGTGAGGACCAGCACACCGGCCTCTGCCCGTTGCACGAGGGGAGCCGGGAGGAGCAAGGTCCGCAACTCGCGATACGCCTGCGGCTCGGGCGTGCCCCAGCCGAGCCGGGGGTGGCCGCGCGGGCGGGCCGGGGGCACGTCACGCCCGAAGGGCGTCGAGGCGGCGGCGGGCGGGGTTGAGGGAGCGGCCCCGGCGCGGAGCGTCCCGCCAGGGGTCGTCCTTGAGGAGCCCGTCGACAGTGGCGAGGGTCCAGCGCTGCGCGGTGAGGTCCGGGTCGTCCACATCGGCCCAGGCCACCGGCGCTGCGACGGCGGCGCCCGGCCGGGCCCGTACGGCGTAGGGCGTGACGGCGGTCTGCGCGTAGGCGTTGCGCTGGACGTCCAGGTAGAGCCGGCCTCTGCGGGCCTGCTTCCTGGTTTCGGTGGTGAGCCGGTCGGGGTGGCGGGCGACCAGGAGATCGGCCAGGTCGCGGGCGAAGGCGCGGACGTCGTCGAAGGCGGCGCGGCGGTCCAGGGGCACGAGGACGTGTAGGCCACGGGATCCGGTGGTCATGACGGTGGACGGCAGCCGGAGCTCGTCGAGGAGTTCGTGGAGCAGGCGGGCGGCCTCGCGGACCGGGGCGAAGTCCTCGCCGGGAGGGTCCAGGTCGAAGACCAGCCGGTCGGGATGGTCCGGCTCGTCGGCGCGGGAGAGGAACCGGTGCGGGGTGATGCACGCCTGGTCGGCCAGGTAGAGCAGGGTGGCGGTGTCGTCGCAGACGGTGTACGTCACCGTGCCGTCCTCCTTGGGCAGTTCGGCCCGGTGGATCCAGTCCGGGAAGTGGTCGGGGACGTCCTTCTGCATGAAGCCGTGGTCGTCGATGCCGTCCGGGTGGCGCTCCAGCATCAGCGGACGGCCGCGCAGCTGCGGAAGCATCCGGCGGGCGACGGCCCGGTAGTAGTCGGCCAGTTCGGCCTTGGTGATGCCGTCCTCGGGGAACAGCACCTTGTCGGGGCGGCTGAGTTCGACGGTCCGGCCGCCGACGCGCAGTTTCCTGGTGGTCATCGTTCCTCCCCGGAGGGCTGCTCGCGGATCACCTCGCGGGCGGGCTTGTCGTCGCGCAGCCCGAGGTAGCGGGGATGGCGCAGCCTGCCCGCGCGGGTCCATTCGGTGAAGCCGATCTGGGCGACCAGTTCGGGGCGCACCCAGTGGGCGGCGCGTTCGCGCACCTCGTCGGCGAACGGCGAACGGCGCCGTTCGAGCCCGTCGAGCCGCTCGCGCAGGCGGCGCAGGGTGGCGGTGTCGTAGCCGGTGCCGACCTTTCCGGCGTAGCGGAGACGGCCGTTCGAGCCGTCCTGGTGATAGCCGAGCAGCAGGGCGCCGAAGCCGACGCGGCTGCCGGCGGGTTCGGTGAAGCCGCCGATCACGAGCTCCTGGCCGGCGTCGCACTTGAGTTTCAGCCGGTCGCCGGAGCGGTGGTGGCGGTAGAGCCAGCCGTCGTCGAAGTCCCGACGGTCGGTGAGCACGGCGAGCATGGGAGTGCCGGGCGAGGCCGGGGCCCGGCGGAGCAGGCGCTGCCCCCGGTCCGGCGGGCGGTCGAGGAGGACCGTCATGACGCTCCGCCGCCCGTCTCGGCGACCTGCCTCAGGGTGTGCCCGGTGCGCGCCGAGCGTGCCCGGTGTGGGTCGGGAGTGCCGTCGGTGGAGGCGCTGCGGTCCGCGTGTTTGACCAGGAGCCAGGCCTCCCGGCCGTCCGAACGCTTCGTGTGGATGCGGGTGAGGGAGTAGCCGCCGTGGAGCTTGTGCCCGTAGAGGCGAAAGGAGGCATGTCCACGCTCCAGTGCGTCAGCGAGCGGCAGGTCGTGGCCGGCGCGGTCGGTGGAGAGGTTGCGGTAGGTGCCCTCGTCCCAGACGATCACGGTGCCCGCGCCGTACTCGCCCTCGGCGATGACGCCCTCGAACTCGCGGTACTCCAGCGGGTGGTCCTCGGTGGGCATGGCGAGGCGCTTGTCGTGCGGGTCACGGGACGGGCCCTTGGGGACGGCCCAGGACCTGAGGACGCCGTCGACCTCCAGGCGGACGTCGAAGTGCATCGCCGTCGCATCGTGGATCTGCACGACGAACGAGGGCCGCGTACCGGGATCGGTCCGGCTTCCCTCGGGCTCGGCGGTCTTCGAGAAGTCCCGCCGCCTGTGGTACTCGGCAAGGGCGCTCTTCATGGCGTGCTCCTTCGACCGGCCGTCCGCACGCCTGCCACGGCCCGGGCGAGGGCCAGCAGCAGGCGCTCGATCTGCGGGATCAGCGGCGGCGCCGCCACGGCGACGGCGATCGACAGGGCGACGCCTGCCCACGCCACCGGGCCGAGCGGGGTGCACCCGAAGAACCGGCTGACACCCGGCGTCTGGATGACGGCCGCGAGCGCGGCGGCGGAGCCCAGGACGGTCGCGAGGACCAGGGGGCTGCGGCGCCGCCCGGTCAGGGTCTGGGCCAGCTGGGCGCCGACGACGCCGCACAGGGCCATGGTGCTGGTGCGCCGGGCGGAGCCGGGGGTGGCGGTGGCGATGAGCCAGGCGGTGGTCGCGCCGATGGCGGTCACCAGGCCCCGGTGCCGGATCTGGCGGGCCAGCGGCGCGTCGAGGGCCGCGGTGCCCGCGCGCGGGGCGCTCTCCCCGGCCGACTGATCGTCCCGTGGCGTGACGGCGACGGCCATCGCCGGGAACATGTCGGTGAGCAGGTTGACGAGCAGGATCTGCCGGGTGGACATCGGGGCGCGTCCCGGCAGCAGGGTGCCGAGCAGGGAGAAACCGATCTCGCCGGCGTTGCCGCCGATCAGGATGGTGATCGCGTCCGCCACGCTGCGCCACAGCGCGCGGCCCTCGTCGACGGCGTCGGTCAGGACGGTCAGCTCGTCGTCGGTGATCACCAGGTCCGCGGCGTTGCGGGCCGCCGCCGAGCCGCGGGCGGCGATGCCGATCCCGATGTCGGCGGAGCGGATGGCGGCGGCGTCGTTGGCCCCGTCCCCCACCATCGCCACGACCCGTCCGGCCTCCCGCAGCGCCTCGACGACCAGCACCTTCTGCTTCGAGACCGTTCAGCAGGAGGAGGTCCGCGCCCCACACCACCGCACTGTCGTCGTCGGTGACCGCGACCGCGAGGTCGCTGCGCAGCAATCCGGCGAGCAATTCCCGGGCACCATCCGTCAACTCGGAATCACCGACGGCCGGAACGCGCGCCACCGTCAGCACCACCCGTCCGCCGCGCTGGAGTTGACGCACAACATCGATCAACGGCTGCTCCGCACCAACCAGTTGATCGGCGAGAGCGCCGAAGTCGCCGAGCGTACCGTCGTCGGCAACCACGACGTGCAGCCCAGCGTGACGGGCTGCGTCCAGCGCGGCCTCGGCGAGCGGGGCGATCTCCCGGCCGACCAGGACGGTGCCCGCGGAATCGCCCTCGCGCCCAGGGCGGTCGCGAGACCCACCGCGTCGCAGCCGAGGGCGATCGCCTGTGTACGCACGCTGCCGGTCCGACCGGGGTGCGCGGTTTCCAGGACCTCCTCGTCCACCCGCTCCAGGCGCTGATCGGCGGCGAGTTCGGTGGCGCGCTCCACCACGCGTTCGGTGACGGCGTCCTGGGTCAGCTGCACCACCAGCCGGGCGAGCCCGCCGTCCCAGTAGGCGGCGACCACGTCCGGCCGCTTGGCCAGCCCCAGCGCCACCTTCCGCGCCGCTGCCTCCGGGTTCCGCGCTTTGCCGGCGGCGGTGCCCGGGCGCGGGCGCAGCGGCAGCTGGATCCGGGAGCCGGCCTGCCAGTAGCCGCGGCCCGCCTCAGCCGCGTTACGGGTCACCCGCCCCACGCGGCGCGCTGTGGCAGCGGCTGCGGTGGCGGTGTGCGCGGTTGTACGGACGCTGGCCCCGGCGGCCCCGACCGCCACCCGGGCGGCGGCACGGGCCGTGGGAACCGTCGAGCGCGCAACGGCCACCGACACGGCCAAGGCCAGTCCGAGACCGGCCGCCGGCAGCCTGGCCAGGGTGCGCAGGGGGACCATGGCTCACCCTCGGGCGGCCGCGTCACGCGGCCTTCCGCTTCGGAGACTTGGCGGAGGCCGTCGTACCGCGTCTGCTCGACGTCTTGCGACTCGTACCGGCGCTCGGGTTGCCGGCCGGCTTACGCCGCGCGGCCTTCGGCGCCCGCGTCGGAGCCGCGGTGCGCGGCGGTCGCGACTGGGTCAGCCACACGGCCGCCGCGCCGGCCGCCACCACCGGCCAGTCGACCGCCCCCAGCGCACCGAGCAACCCGGCGCCGGTGTAGGCGGCGATACGGCGCGCCCGTGGCGACACGAGTCCGACGGTGTCGAGCACACCTCCGACCATTCCGCCGACGGTCTCGACACCCGGAACGCGGCGCACGGCGGACGCGACCGTGTCGACCGGCCGAAGCAACAACGCCGTACCCGGCGAAGAGGCGGATGATCCGGCTGAGGTGGATGTGTGCTCGTTCATGGTCGTTTCCGATCAGCGCTCGAACGCACTGGCCGGCCCCGGAGGTCTACCGGCGTGTTTGTCCTACCAGCGTCTACCCACCGGCACCCGGATAAACAGGCGGATCCCACACCGTCCGCTGGATCTGGCCCGGGCCGGGCAGGCGCGTGTCGGGCTCCGCCGGGGCCTCGGAGGAGTTGCGGGAGGTGAGTTCGCGGTGCTCGGCAACGGCGTCGTCGGCGTCGGCGTCGGCGTCGGCGTCGGCGTCGGCGTCGGGAAGACGATGGTGGAGTTGTGCTCCGCGGCGACCTCGCCCAGGACCTGGAGGTTGCGCGGCCAGAGGGCGAGCGGGTGGGCGGTGGTTGTTCTGGGGCAGGTTGGAGCCACTAACCTGCCCAGCTTTTCGACGCTTTGGTTCCGGTCGGGCCCTGGTGGGCGGGGGTTCGAGGGGTTTGTCGGACGGGTTCGGGGCGGGGCCCCGTGGACGGTGCCGAACAGGTCCGTCCACCCCGTCGGCCACAGCAGGGCCGTCGGCTGGCCGAGGCATGGCGGGCTCCCGGCCCAACCGCAACGGTGACGTGCTCCGGCCATTTGTGCCAACGCGTCGCTCCAGCGGCTCGCACGGACGGCTGTCGGCAGCTCCGTCCCCGGTGCGGCCGGGCATACCACCCGGTCCTCGTCCGTGCTCCGCGTTTGCCCGACCCTGCCGCGGCTACACGCACCGATGAGGAGAAGGCGGCGATCACGATGACGAGGCAGGACACCCGCCGCGAGGCGGTGCCCCGTAGCGGCCGACGAGAGTCGCCCGAGGAGCGGGCGGACCGGCGTTGGAGCGACCTGCTCCAGGAAGTACGGGTCGCCCAGACCGGCTCCCAGATCCTCTTCGGCTTCCTGCTGAGCGTGGTCTTCATGCCCCGCTTCGCCGGCCTCGGCTCCTTCGACCGGAACCTGTACGTGGCCACGGTCGTCCTCGGGGCCCTCTCCACCGGCGCGCTGACCGCCCCGGTCGCCTACCACCGGGTGTTCTCCGGGCACCGCCTCAAGCCCCAGCTGGTGGACGCCGCAGCGCGGTTGGTGGCGACCGGCCTGGTCCTGCTGGCGTTGACCATCGGCTCCGCCCTGCTCCTCCTGCTGCGGGTGGCGACAGGATCGACGCTCTCCGGCTGGATCACCGGGGCCGTCATGCTGTGGTTCGCGTCCTGCTGGCTTCTGCTGCCGGTCCTGCATCTACACCAGCACCGCGGCAAGTGCACCCGGACGCCGGACGGCTCCGATCCGGGCCCCCGCCCGTGACGTCTCCGGGCCCCCGCCCGTGACGTCTCGGCCGCGCCCTGTTGGCAAGACGCTGTCATGAGGATCCGCACACGTCCGAGGCCCGCACCATGGTCAACACCGGCGCCACCGCCGGCGTCGGCCGCGCCTGCTCCGGGCCTTCGCCGCCGGGGGTCTCGTGCTGATCGTCCGCGGGCCGGGCTGTGCTCCGCGCCGGTCGAGACCGACGCGGCCGGATCGCCGGTCCGCACTCTCCTGGCGGACGTCGCCGACCCGAAGACCTGCGCCGACCCGAAGACCTGCAAGGTAGCCGCCACCCGCGCCGAGGCGGAGCGAGGTTCCCCCGAGGTGGGGGAACCTCAACTGTCCGCGTCCGCACGGATGGTGTCAACGCGGGCCTGCGTGGGCCAGCCGGTCAGTAGTAGTGGCGGCGCCCGCCGACCGCGTGCCCGAGGGCGCCCGCGACCCACAGGACGAGACCGATGACGACGAGGACGAAGCCTATGGTCCACAGGATCGAGATCCCGGTGACGAAGCCAACGATGAGCAAGATGACGCCGAGGACGATCACGGTGTCCTCCAAATTGTTGACGGTACCGTTGTCACAAGGGCCAGCCCAGACGATCCGGTGGCCGGAAGCCGAAGCCGGGGCCGTCCGTCCTTCCAGGATTCGCGTGTACCGCCATACGGGCAAGCCAAACCCTCGGGCCTGCCGCGAATCGCTGTCCGCCGCATCGGCTCCCACGCAAAGGGCCCGGCCCGGCCCCGGTGTGGATCGCGGGCGGGTGCACGCCGCCGTGCGGCCGAGGACGGGCACGCGGGCGAGCGGGCCCGACGTTCGTCCTCGGTCGGCCCGCCCCGGACGCCGTGCGGCTCCCCGCCGAACCCGGTGCCGCGCCTCATCGACGGTGGCGACCGCTGTGGCGGATGCCCGGTGCGGGGAGGAACAGGCAGGTGAGTTCCCCGGGGAACTTCGCACCGACCCGCGCGACGATGTGGTCCGCCACGTCGGCCAGACGGAGAAGACCGTTCACGAGCGGCTGGCCGGACACCTGAGCGACTCGACGGACTACGCGATGTGGATGTGGCTGCGGATCCTCGAAATGAACGGCCTCACGCCAATTGCCACGGTGGTCAAGCGGATTCCCCGCGAGGATCTGCTCGCCGCCGAGCAAGCGGAGATCGCCTTCGACGGGCGGCTGCACCCCGACGCCGACTGGTCCGAACCGGTGAAAACCACCGACACACATTAAAGTCAGAACACGAACTTAACGATACTCCGAGCAAATCCCAACAAATCAGAGACAGTACCGGCCAGCATGATCAAACTAGGCTACGCGGCATTTCAGCAGGACCTCTCCATCTACCGCGGCTACGGCGTGCTCGACTTCAACAAGTGCATTCGCAACGCCAGCACGCTGCTCGCGTGGGGTCCCCAGGACGTGAATGCCCGGGTCAGCAGCACGGACAGCTACGCCGTGTCGCCCCATGGCTGCCCTGTCTGGAGCAGCTGAGCCCCTCTTTCAAACGTCGTCTCATCTCGCTGTGTAGCACCTCACCCGCAGACAAGGAGCAGTCATGTCCGAGATCAGTCAGTCCCAGTTGCACCGAGAGGCCGTGGAGATCGCGCTGTGGCAGACACCTTCCCCCAAGCCGGACGCCGCCACGATGCCCGAGCGCTTGCCATCTGGGAGCAACGACCAGGCGGTGGGCAACAATGCGGTAGGAGACGGCAGCTCGCTGCCCGACCTGGGGCCTCTGTCGAGCTTCAGCACGTGGGAGTCCGTCGCCAGCACCATCGTGCACAAGGCCGAGAGCATCAGCAACTTCAACCCGGGGAGCGCGGATTTCGATCCGGTCGCTTGGAACAACTTCCTCCAGAAGTTCTCCACGATTCCGTTCTTCCTGATGTACCAATTCGACAACCGCAGTGCGTCCATCTCCTCGCTCTCCCTGGAGAAGGGCGTCGATGCGGTGTCGGACCTGATCCAGAACTTCATGACGCCGCAGAACTTCGAAGGCATCGTGACGACCATCAAGAAGATCGCCACGCTGGCGCTCCAGAACAAGGGGCAGACGCAGAAGGATAACAACCAGCAGGTCGGGGTCCTGTCGCGCAATGCCGGCCAGCTCTACCTCGGAGCCGTCCGGACCGGGGTGACGATGGAGTACAAGTCGGGCAAGGGGTACGAGCAACTGCAGCAGACCCTCGACATCTACCGCGGCTACGGCGTGCTCGACTTCGACAAGTGCAAGCGCAACGCCAGCACACTGCTCGCGTGGGATAGCCAGGACGTGACTCAGTGGGAGGGCGGGACGGCCAGCGCGAAGCTGCCGCCCAACCAGAGCCCCGCCTGGAACCAGTAAGTCGGTTCAAGGCCTTTCTGCAATCCACCGGACTCCCGGGGCAGGTCCCATGTTCTCCGAAGAAGCGCTGCCTCCCGAGGGAGCGACGGCCTCGACCTTCACCCAGGTCCTTGCCGAGAACCTCGGCCACTCGGACAGTGGCTATACCTTCATCCAAGAGGACGGGCGCGAGCACTTCGTGAGCTGGTCGGAGCTGTCGCGTGAGGCCCTGCGCCGGGGGCGCCAGCTGCTCCAGAGCGGCTGGCGCAAGGGAGAGCGCATCGCGCTCATCGTCCCCGAGGAGCAGGAGTTCGTCCTCACCTTCCTGGGCGCGGTCTCGGTGGGCGTCATCCCGGTCCCCATGTACCCGCCCATGAGCTTCAGCAAGTTCGAGACGTACTGCGAGGACGCCGCCGACATCCTCCGCGCGGCGGGAGCCCGCGCGCTCTTGATGCCCCGGAGCCTGGCGGACCTGCTGGACCCGCTCCTCCAGGCGGTCGAGGGCCTGCAGGCCGTCGTCTCGGAGGAGTTCTTCGCCGAGCCCCTGGTGGGAAGTGCGCCCCAGTCCGAGGCGATCCTCCCGGAGGACGTGATGTTCTTGCAGTTCACCTCGGGGAGCACGGCGGCCCCCAAGGGAGTGCGGGTCACGCACGCCAGCGTGCTCGCCAACTGCGCGGCCATCATCAGCGCCCTTCGCCTCGAGCGCGGGCGAGACCGTGGCGTGAGCTGGTTGCCCATGTACCACGACATGGGGCTGGTCGGTTTCGTGCTGGCGCCGCTGATCGCGCGCTGCCCGGTGAGCTTCCTCCCGACGCTGCGCTTCGCGCTCTCACCGAGGCTCTGGCTGGAAACGGTGAGCCGCCACCGCGCGACCGTGACCTTCGCGCCCAACTTCGGCCTGGCGTTGGCCGTCAAGCACACCTCGGCGGAGGAGTTCCAGCGGCTGGACCTGTCCTGCTTGAGGATCGTGGGCTGCGGCGCCGAGCCCAACCACCCGGAGACGCTGCGCTCCTTCGCGGCGCACTTCGCGGCGGCGGGGCTGCGTCCGGGGGCAGTGGTGCCGTGTTATGGCATGGCGGAGGCGACGCTCGCGATCTCGTTCAGCGAGATCGGAGTTCCGCTCGCCCTGGATGTCATCCAGAAGGAGCCCTACCACGCGAGCGGCCTCGCGCGGCCCGCCTCGGAGGCGGAGGTCCCCGGGTCGCAGGTGGCGTTCGTGCCCTGCGGACGCCCCATCGCGGGTCACCGAATCCTCATCGTGGACGATAAGGGGAACCCGCTCCCGGAGCGGCACATCGGCGAGGTGGTCTTCCAGGGGCCGAGCGTGGCTGCGGGCTACCACGGTGACGCGGAGGCGACCCGACGGAGCTTCACGGCTCACGGCCTGCGTACGGGGGATTGTGGATACCTGGCGGAAGGCATCCTCTACGTGACGAGCCGCAAGAAGGACCTGCTGATCATCAATGGGCGCAATCACGACCCCCAGACGGTGGAGTGGGCCGCGGCCGAGGTGCCCGGCCTGCGCAAGGGCAACGTCGTGGCCTTCACCCGGCCAGGCCGGGCTACCGAGGAGGTGGTGATCGTCGCCGAGCTCCGCAGCGGAGACGCCGCCACGGTGGCGCGGCAGGTCCGCGGCCACATCCAGACGAAGCTGTCCCTGCCCGTGGCGGAGATCCTCCTGCTGGTGCCGGGGGAACTGCCCAAGACCTCCAGCGGCAAGGTGAAGCGGAGCAAGACACGGCAGCAATATCTCGAGGGACGGTGGAGCGCTCTCCAGGCGAGCTGAACACCATCCGTACACCCCAAATGAGGAGCAGCCATGAACACCCATCTGCCCCCCCAAGAGCGAGAGCAGCTGTACTCCCTGATCCGCGAGAAGTTGGACCTCAGCGACGCGGAGTGTCCCGAGGAGATCAAGAACACCACCATGGTGAGAGAGCTGCCAGGGGTTGACTCCATGAAGCTCCTCCGCCTGCTGGGCGCGGTCGAGCTGGGCTTCCAGGTCAACCTGGGCTTCAAGGCCATCCCCCAGGTGCAGACAGTGCAGGACATCGAGCGGTTGATCTGCGAGTCGCGCGAGCAGTACGCCGCGCGCGCATCCTGAGTGCCGGAGGACGACCGTGAGCACTCTGATTCAAGAGCAGTTGCGGCGGGAAGCGTTGGAGATTGCCATGTGGGCGGAGGGCCGGCAGGCGCCCCCACGGGAGGTGCTGGCGAAGCTCGGGCTGCTGGGCCCCGACGGCAGCGAGCTCGACGACAGCAACCAGGAGACAGGGGTTGGCAATGCCTATGGCGGGGACAGCAGTGGGCTGCCCAGCCTGGGGCCGCTGGCGTCCTTCGGCTCATGGCAGTCCGTGGCCGCCACCATCCTGCGCAAGACCGAGGACTCCGCCGGCTTCGATCAGTCATCCACGGTTTTCGATCTCATTCGGTGGATCATCTTCGGGCTCCAGTTCGAAACGATGCCGTTCCTCACCAACATCACTGGTGACAGCCGCGGTGTGTCCATCTCGTCCCTCTCCCTGTCGCCAGCCATCTCGGCGGTGACCGAGCTGGTCGGAGAGCTGGTGACGTCGGACACGCTCACCGGCGTCATCAACTCCCTCAAGAAGATCGGCCAGCTGGCGGTCCAGAACGAGGGGCAGCAGGAGAAGGACAGCAATGTGCAGCAGGGGGTCCTGACCGTGGTGAATGGGGATCTGCGCCTCGGGCTGCTCCGGACCACGGTGCAAATGGAGTACAAGACAGGCAAGGGGTACCAGCAGCTCAGTCAGCAGATCACCGTCAGCCGCCTCTTCGGGAGCCTCGACTACGACAAGTGCATCCGGAACGCCGAGACACTGCTGGATTGGGACGGACAGGACGTGAATGGCTGGGTGAATGGCGCCTCCAGCTCTCCCTACCCCCCCAACACCAGCCCCGCCTGGGGCAGCTGAGTCGCTCTGGCGTCAGACCTGGGGGCGGTGGCCAACCGGAGTCACTCCGAGTCGGAACTCATCGAGACCCACAACGCTCGCGGTGTCTTGGGGACCGGTCAGGGGACCCTCGGCAACTTCTCGGGCACGGCGGTGCAGGGGGGTGCTTTCGGAGGACACGGACATCCGCTTCTCCAGCAGGGGCGCTCCCTCCCGCCAGGATCTCCCGCCGCAGCCCATCGCCCACAGCGTGATTGTGGTGCCGATCGGGCCGGCGAACGTGGCCACGGCGGTACTTCGTCGCGGGGCTGGGAACCGGGTCACTGATGCGGCGCTGCCGAGCTCTTCGCGGGCCTGGGTGAGCTCCAGATCGAGTTCGCAGATGATTCGCCGCAGGGCGGCGGAGATCTCGCGCTCCTTGCCGAGTGCCTCCTTCAGCTCGGTGAGCTTGCCCTTGAGTTCGGTGTTCTCGTCGGTAACTTTCTGGATGGCCGTTGGGGTGGAGCTCTGTGCCAGGACGCGGGCCTGGAACTCTTCCACGAGGTCCTTGTGGTCGCGGTAGACCGCGTCGCGGCGAAGCTGAGCCTCGGCCAGCAACTCGGTGGCGGTGAGCTTCCCGGAGGTCGAGCGAAGCGGTGTTCCGGCCAGCAGGCGATCGGCGGCAGCCCGCAAGGCCGCCCGCTCGGCTTCGAGGTCGCGGGGGCGTCGAGTGGTCATGAAGCTTCCTCCGGGTCAATGCAGTTTTGCCGAAGTATCCGCCAAATACCGTGATACGGCCCGATCCCGGGGATGGCCCGGGGCGCGACGACTTCAGCACAGCATCGACGCAAGGCCGCCTCAGACCGCTGTTTCCACCGACAACCTTCCCAAGTAGTAACCGACTTGACACCTATTCGAGCAGGCGCACCGGCCCGCCCGGCCGGGCCGGTGCGAAACTCATGACCTACGCAGACAAAGGCGTTGCGGGGCAACGGGGTTGAACCGAAAGCGGCCACTCGCAAGGGTGATGTCGGAAAGCTGCCAGCCTCCGGCCGGGAGACCTGCTGAACTGGCCGGGCACCGAAGGGCCCTTCACAGGATGGAATTCATGGCCTCGACGACTACCGCCACTACGCACCCCGGCGGAACCGGCCTGCCGGCTCGCTCACCCGTGATCGAGTGGCTGGCCGTGCTATCGGTAATGCTGGGGATTTTCTCGATCGTCACGACCGAGATCCTGCCGATCGGCCTGCTGACTTCGATTGGTTCCAGCTTCACCATCTCCGATGGGATGGCCGGGCTGATGATGACCATGCCTGGATTCCTGGCGGCAATCTCGGCGCCACTGGTCACGGTGGCGACCGCGCGCGTCGACCGCCGATTGATGCTGTGCATGTTCATGCTCCTGCTGGCCCTGGCGAACGGCCTGGCCGCGGCGGCGCCGGACTACTGGCTGGTCCTGGTGTCGCGTGTCATGGTGGGCATCACCATCGGCGGCTTCTGGTCGATCGGAGCCGGGCTCGCCGACCGCCTGGTGCCGGCGGAGAAGGTCGGCCGGGCCGTCTCGGTGATCTTCTCGGCCGTCCCGCTGGGGTCCGTGCTCGGGGTCCCGGTCGGCACGTTCATCGGCGACGTGGCGGGCTGGCGGATCGCGTTCGTCGTCATGGGCGTCCTGACCGTCGGCGTGCTCGTCATGCTGCTGCTGGTCGTGCCGCCGCTGCCGCCGACCGGGACCACCCGGTTGAGCGTGCTGGGCGGCATGTTCCGCAGCGTGAACACCCGCTTCGCCCTGCTGCTGACCTTCCTCATCGTGCTGGCCCACTTCGGCGCCTACACCTACGTGACCCCGTTCCTCGAACAGGTCACGCACGCGAGCTCCACGCTGATCACCGTCTTCCTGCTGGTCTACGGAGCCGCGGGGATCGCCGGCAACTTCCTCGGCAGCTCCCTGGTCGCCCGGCGCCCCCGCGTCGGCTTCGGCGCCGCGGCCGCCCTGCTCGCCTGCGCCACGCTGCTGCTGCCCGTCCTGGGCGGCTCGTACGCCGGCGCGGTGGCCCTGCTGATCGTCTGGGGCATCGCCTACGGGGCGGTCCCCGTGTCGTCCCAGACCTGGTTCGCCAAGGCCGCCCCGCACGCACCCGAGGCGGCCTCGGTCCTGTTCACCGCCTCCTTCCAGGCGACGATCTCGCTCGGCGCGCTGGTCGGGGGGAGCATCGTGGACCGCACCTCCCCGTCCGCGGTCATGACCCTCGGCGGCATCACGGCCGCCCTCATGGTCGTGGCCGTGGCGGTCCACTTCGCCCGCGGCCTCACCTGGCCGAGCGGCGAGCGCTCCTGAGCGCTCGCAGACCCGGTTCTTCCTGCCCTTCCCCGAGGCGCCCGGGATCCCATCCGCTATGAGATCCCGGCGCCCTCGCCGCGGCCAGCGGGGCCGCACCCTGGCGCCACCACATTGCAGAGAGGACAACACGCATGTGCGGAATCGTCGGCTGGGTGGACTTCGAGCGTGACCTGACACTCGCGCGCACCACGATGGAGGCCATGACCGCCCCTACGGCGTCACCGTCGACGACGGCGCCGGCCTGCCGGTCACCCTCACCGGCGGCAGCGCCGGCCCGATCCAGGCCACCGCCGTCCTGAACAGCTGGTTCGGCACCATCACCTGCACCTACCAGCTCAGCGGCGCCTTCACCGGCACCGCCGACAACACCGCCCACAACCTGACCTTCACCAACGAGCAACTTCGCCAAGAGCGGCGGCTCCGGCCTCTGCCCCGCGGACGGGTACTTCTCCGCAAGCTACGGCCCGGTCGCCGACACCACCCAGGCCGGCGGCCCGGCGGTCTACGTCAACTGACCGCGAAGATTTGTGGTGGCTTCTCCGCCGGGTCCGACTCACCAACTGACCGACGCCGACCGGCTGGTCCTTCGCGGGATTCGTCGGCCCGGACCGGGAGGCCGCCGCACGCGACCGGACGGGCGCTTCCTGGGCTTCCACGCACCCGATCGCGAACAGACCAGCGTGAACAGACCGGGGCACAGTCGGACCGATCCGGGCGGGATGGGACGATACCTGCCATGTCTAGCAAGTCTCCATCGGTCCGGGGCCCCGAGGCCCTACCGGAGCCGCTCCGCCGCCTGCTGCTCGAACTGGGCGACGCCCTCCTGGGCGGCGGCCTTCCCGTCCACGACGTCGAGGAGGAGCTCCACCGTCTGGGAGCGGCGATGGGGGCTCCCGATGTGCGGGTCGCCGCCCTGACCAACGGCCTGTTCGTGGCCCTGGACGCGGACGAGGCCACCCGGTTCCAGCCGGTCGGTGCCGCGCTCCGGTTCGAGCAGACGGCGGACGTCCTCCACCTGGTGCACCGGCTGCGCGCGGGCGAGGTCGACGGGCACCAGGCGCTCGCCGAGCTGGAGCGGATCCGCCGGGCCCGGGCCCGCTGGCCCGCCTGGGTGGCGGACCTCGGGGCGCTGCCGGTCGGGGTGGGCGTCTGCGTCTTCCTCCAGCCGGTGACGGCGAACGTGCTGGCAGCCGGGGCCGGCTCGCTGATCGTGGCCGGGCTGACCATGCTGGCCCGCCGCCTGCCCCGGCTGCGGCCGCTGCTGCCCGTCACGGCCGGGTTCCTGGTCGCGCTGCTGGTCCTCTCGCTCGCCCAGGCCTCGCTGCTGGACGGTCCGCTGCGCACCATCGTGGCCACCCTGGCGATCCTGCTGCCGGGCGGACTGCTGGTCACCGGTCTGTCGGAGATCGCGGCGGGCGCCGCCAGTGCCGGGACGGCCCGGCTGGTGTCCGGCGCGGTGCAGCTGGCGCTCTTCCTCGCCGGGGTGGCCGCCGCCACGACGGCGATCGGCATGCCCGCCTCCGCCCTCGCCAACATCCAGGTGGCCAAGCCGAGTTGGTGGGTGATCGGGCTGGGCCTGGCGCTCGCGGTGGCCGGCGTGGTGGTCAACGTCAACACCCCGCCGTCGGCCATCCCGTGGATCGTCGCGGTGATCGCGGTCAGCGTCACCGTCCAGGTGGTGGTGGGCTCGGTCCACGGCGCGGCGATCGGCGGCCTGGCCGGCGCGGTCAGCGCCGCCGTCGCCGCGACCGTCGTGCACTGGCTGCCGGGCGGCCCGCTCTGGCAGGTGCTCTACCTGCCCGCGTTCTGGATCGTGGTGCCGGGCTCCTTCGGTCTGCTGAACACCGCACAGATCGAGGTCGGCAACGGGGCGCAGTCGGTGTTGGCCGCCGTGTCGGCGGTGTTCGGGGTGTCGATCGGCACCCTGATCGGCTCGGTGATCAGCCGGATCCCGCGCCCCTCCCTCGCTGTGGCGCAGCTGCGGGCCTGAGGATCACCGGGTCGACTCGCCCATCGGCTCTAGCCCCAGGCCTCGGTCGCGTCCGTGAACAGACCGACGGCCAGCACGAGTTCGACGGCCCGCTCGAACGCGTGGGTCTCCAGGACGAGCAGAGCGACCACGGGGACTCTCAGGGGGAGCGGGGAGAGGGCGTCCGACCATTCTCCGGAGTTCCCCGAGCCGGGGCGGAAGCCGCGCCGGTGGTCGTCCGGCAGCTCTACCGCAGCCGGTCCATCGGCGCACCGGTGGACCGCCGGACGGCGAGCAGCGCGGTGTCGTCGGTCCGACGGCCGCCGGTGTGCCGTACGACGGCGGAGGCGACGTCCTCCACCAGGCGTTCGGGCTCGGCGGCCCCGGGCAGGCCGGCCAGGCGTTCCAGGTGCGCGCGGAGGCCGAAGAACGCGCCCTGTCGGTCGCGGGCCTCGGTGACCCCGTCGGAGACGATCAGTACGGTTTCGTCCGCCCCCAGGCGCAGGCGCCGGACCTCCGGGAGCCCGCCGGCCAGTTGAGCGAGGCCGATCGGCGCGCCGCTTCCCGCCGGCAACTGCCGTACGCCGGCCGGACCCAGGACGTGGGGGCCGTCGTGGCCGAAGTTGACCATCCGGATCTCGCCCGGCGCGTCATCGGGGAACCAGACGATGACCGCCGTGACGAACCGTTCCTCCTGCCCGCCCAGCCGGGCCGACAGCCAGTTCTGCCGCAGCAGCCGTTCTTCGAGCCGGAGGGCGACGGTCGCCAGGTCCTCCTCCTGGAAGGCGGCCTCCCGGAAGCAGCCGACCAGGGCGGCCGCCGTGGAGACGGCCGGCAGTCCCTTGCCCTGGACATCGCCGAGGATGACCCTGGCGCCGTAGGGGGTGGCCACGACGTCGTAGAAGTCTCCGCCCACCCGGGCCTCGATGTCCGCCGCCAGGTAGCGGGCCGCCGAGTCCACTCCGCCCCAGCCAGGCGGCACCGGGCGCAGCACCACCTGTCGGGTGGTCTCGGCGGCGCCCTGCAGATGCCGGACGTACGCGGCCGCCCGGGCACGGTAGACGCTGACCGGCACCGCGAGGACGGCCCCGGCGATCACCAGCAGGAAGTCCTCGATCCCCTGGGACTTGGCCCAGATGCTGTCCAGCGCCGGGTAGGCGGCGATCGAGAGGCAGGAGAAGACCGCGGTGAGCAGCGGGCCGCAGAGCCCGGCGGCGACCACGGGGACCAGCACCAGCCAGCTGACGGAAGCGAAGGAATGCGGCGTGAGCCCGTCCACGACCACGACCATCACCAGCAGCGCCGCGGGCGCCAGCCAGGAATGGTGGCCGTACTGGATCACCAGCGGCAGCTGCTGCGTCTCCGCGGACCGCTCCCGCAACCGGCCCCTCCACTCATCCGCTGATCCGGCGTTCCGTTTGTTGCGACGGACCGTTGTCGTGACGGTCCGTGCGGCCTCCCGCGAGCCGCCCCGGTCCCCGCCGGGCGCGCGGCTCCGGGGCGTGGAGGTCGCGCCCAACGTTAAAGGGGGCGAAACCGGCCGGAGGGCGCGCAACGGCCTCGCGCCCTCGGCCGTCGCACGTTCGGCCCAGTCGCGGGGCCCGGACCGCCGAGCCGGATCACCGGGCCCGGAGCACTGGGCCCCGATCACCGGGCGGACGTCAGCGGTCGACCAGCGAGGTGGCCAGCTCCCTCAGCCCGTCGGCGAGCCGCTGCCCCTCGCCCTGTTCCATCAGCCGCAGGACCGCGTCGCTCTGCAGGGAGCCGAGCAGGAGGTGGGCGAGCAGCTCGGCGTCCAGGTCCGGGCGCTGTTCGGCGATCAGCGCGCTCAGGTGGCCGTGCCAGGAGCGGTAGACCGGGTGGTCGCCGGGCGGGTCCTGGTCGGGCGCCTTCGGGGTGGTGGCGGCGGCGTGGCCGAGCGCGGCGAGCAGGCTCTTGTTGCGGGCGACCACCGCGACCACGGCGTCCAGGAAGACGAGCATGCGCTCGCGGGGCGGGGCGCCGGGGCCGAGCGGCGGCGGCCCGTCACGCAGGGCCTCGTCCAGGCCGAGCGCCCGCTCCTTCATCAGCGCGAGCATCAGGCCCATCCGGCTGCCGAAGCGGTGGAAGACCGTCCCCTTCCCGACCCCGGCGGCGGCCGCGACCTGTTCCATCGAGATCTGCTCGGGCCGGTGGCCGGCGAGGAGTTCCTCGGTGGCGCGCAGGATCGCGCGCCGGTTCCGGATCGCGTCGGCGCGTTCGCGTCGGCCCTCGGCCATGGGCTGCCCGTCCCTGTTCGTCTCGTACCCGTGGACAACTGGACCAGCGGTCCAGTACGGTCGCCAATAAGCTGACCGCTGGTCCAGTTTATCCCGGGCCGGCCCCATCCAGGGAGGGCACCATGCGACGAGTCCGGTACCACCAGTACGGCGGCCCCGAGGTCCTGACGACCGAGGAGGCCGACGTCCCGACCCCGGGGCAGGGCCAGGTCCTGCTGCGCACGGAGGCGATCGGGGCGAACTTCGTGGACACCAGGTTCCGGCGCGGGGCGCCCGCCGGATCGATCTTCCACCGGCCGCTGCCGGGCATCCTGACCGGCGATGTCGTCGGGACCGTCGAGGCGGTCGGCCCCGGCGTGGCCGAGGACCTGCTCGGGCGACGGGTCGGGGCGCTCGCCGAGGACGCCTTCGCCGAGTTCGTGCTCGCCGAGGACGCCTGGCTGGCCCCGGTGCCGGACGGGCTCGACCTCGGCGCGGCCAGCATGCTGCCGATGGGCGCGCCGGTGGCGCTCGGGGCTCTGCGCACCGGTCGGCTGGCCGCCGGCGAGACCGTGCTGGTGCACGCCGGCGCCGGCGGGATCGGTCACCTGGCCGTCCAGTCGGCCAAGCTGCTCGGCGCCGCAACGGTGATCGCCACCGCCGGTTCGAAGGCCAAGCTCGACTTCGTCCGGGAGCTCGGCGCGGACGTCGCCGTCGACTACACCGACGCCGACTGGCCCGAGCAGGTGCGCGCGGCCGCGCCACAGGGCGTGGACCTCGTCCTCGACTCGGTCGGCGGCGCGGTCCTGCACCGCAGCCTGGAGGTGCTCGCCCCGCTCGGCCGGGTCGTCGTGTACGGCGCCGCCGACGGCGAACCGGGCAGCGTGCCGGTCATGCCGCTGTTCGGCCTCCGCACAGTGGTGGGCTTCTCCCTGATCGCCTGGCGCACGGCCCGGCCGGACCTCGCCCGCCGGGACATCGAGGAGTCCGCCGAGCACTTCGCGTCCGGACGGCTGCGCACCGCCGTGCACGCCCGCCTCCCGCTCGCCGAGGCGGCCACCGCCCACCTGCTGCTGGAGGAGCGCTCCCACCTCGGGCGCATCCTCCTGCTGCCGTGAACCGGGCGGCGCCGGGCCTGCCGTGAACCGGGCGGGGCCGGGGCTACGCTGGCCCCGCACCGGAACCGAGGTCGACGAGGCCTTCGCCGGACGGGGCCTGGCCGGGCAGCTCGGCCAGGAGGCGCTGACCGACGTCCGCGCCGCCGGGAAGCGGATCGTGCCGGTCTGCCCGTACGTGGCCACGTTCCTCGCCAAGCACGACGAGTTCGCCGACCTCACCGACCCGGTCGCCCCGGAGGTCACGGACTGGCTGCGCACCCGACTGCGCTGACTGACGGCAAACCGCGGTCGGCGGTCACCAGGGCCCGGCGGTCACCGGCCGGCGGGTTCCGCCGTGAGCGCGCCGAGGAGGCTGAGCGCCTCCTCGGCGCGGCTCCCGGGCGCGGCCGTGTAGACCACCAGCAGGTGCTGGGCGGCGCCGGGGGCGCGGAAGCTCTCGTAGTCGAGGGCGATCTCCCCGACGGCCGGGTGGTGGAAGCGCTTGGGGCCGTGGCTCTTCTCGTGCACCTCGCGGCCGGCCCACAGGGTGCGGAACTCCGCGCTGCCGAGCGAGAGTTCACCGATCAGGCGGACGAGTTCGGGGTCGTGCGGCCGCCGACCGGCGGCCATCCGCAGGATGCCGACGGTGGTGCGGGCGGCCTCCGCCCAGTCGAGGTGGACCTCGGGCGCGTTCGGGTCGAGGAAGATCCTGCGGGCCATGTTCCGCTCGCGCGGCGGGAGTCGGGGGAAGTCCGCGATCAGCGCGGCCGCCAGCCGGTTCCAGGCCAGCACGTCGTTACGGTCGTTCATGACCAGGGCGGGGGTGGCCGCCATCGCCTCGACCACCCGCCGCAGCGCCGGGCGCAGTTCCTGCGGCCGCCCCGGCGCCGGCCGCCCCGCCGCCGAGCGGCGCGGCGGGCGGGCCAGGTCGTACAGGTGGGCGCGCTCGGCGGGGCCGAGCCGCAGCGCCCGGCCGATCGCGTCCAGCACCTCGTCGGAGGGCCGGTCGGCGCGGCCCTGCTCCAGGCGCACGTAGTAGTCGGTGCTGAGGCCGACCAGTTCAGCGACCTCCTCTCGCCGCAGCCCCGGCACCCGGCGGCGCCCGGTCGGCGGCAGCCCGGCCTCCTCCGGGGTGAGCAGGGCCCGGCGGGTGCGCAGGTACTCGCCAAGGCTGCCGGCGAGCGGGTTCGGGTCGGCCATGCGCTCCAGTATGGCGGCGCGGTACGGGGCTGCGGGGGCCTGAGGGTGGCCCTGTCGGATCCAGGGAACGAAACTCCCTTCATCCGCCGTCACCGCCCGCGGACCATCGGCGCATGACCACTTCTCCGCCCCTCCTGACCACTGCGGACCTCGGCCGGGGCCGCTACTGGGCCACCGTCGGCGCGGTCGGCTGCGCCAGCGCGATGCTGCCGTTCTCGGTGACCGGCGCCGCCGTCGCACTGCCCGGCATGGCCGCGCAGCTGGGCGCCTCGACCGACGCCGCCCAGTGGATGCTGAACGCCTTCAACATCGCCTTCGCCGCCCTGCCGCTGGCCGCCGGCGGCCTCGCCGACCGCCTCGGCCGACGCCGGGTGCTGCTGGCCGGGATCGCGCTGGTCGGGGCGCTGTCCCTGCTGGTCGCGCTCGCGCCGTCGATGGCGGTGGTCGACGCGGCCCGCGCGGTGCAGGGGTGCGGGGCCGCGGCCGTCCTGGCGGCGGGCGCGGCGGTGCTGGCCGACTCGACCTCAGGACGACGCCGGCAGCTGGCCTTCGGGGTGCTGGGCACTCACCCACCGGGCGCTGCGGGAGCCGGCCGGGCCTTCGCGCGCCTAGGCGTGTCTCTTGCGTCCTTGAGCTCCTGGCACGCATCCCGGTTCAACGCCCGCCGGTGGCACCCGGGTGCAGGCGGTGGCTGTGGCTCCGGAATTCGACTCGGTGCGCAGCCAGGCTCGCGTCCGCTCCCGGCCGGGCCTGGGACATGCCCGCGCCCCGCCGGGGTCCCGGCGGGGCGCGGTGTCGGATCGGTGGTGCGTCACATGTTGATCATGTGGCCGGCCAGGCCGTGGATGGCCTCCTTGACCGCCTCGCCCAGGGTCGGGTGGGCGTGCACGTTGCGGGCGACCTCGTGGACGGTGAGGTCCCACTGCTGGGCCAGGGTCAGCTCGGGCAGCAGCTCGGTGACCTCGGGGCCGATCAGATGGGCGCCGAGCAGTTCGCCGTACTTGTTGTCGCTGATGACCTTGACGAAGCCGATCGGGTGGCCGAGGCCGTGCGCCTTGCCGTTCGCGGTGAACGGGAACTTGGCGACCTTGACGTCGTAGCCCAGCTCGCGGGCCTGCGCCTCGGTGTAGCCGAAGGAGGCGATCTGCGGCTGGCAGTAGGTGGCGCGCGGGATCATGACGAAGTCGACCTCCTGGGTCTCCGCCCCGCCGATGGTCTCGGCGGCGATCACTGCCATCGTCTCGGCGGCGTGCGCGAGCATCAGCTTGGCGGTGACGTCGCCGATCGCGAAGATGTGGTCGACGCTGGTGCGGCCGCGGCCGTCCACCGCGATGGCGTTGCGGTCGGTGAGCTTGACTCCGGTGTTCTCCAGGCCGTAGCCGTTGACCCGCGGCGCGAAGCCGATCGCCTGGAGCACCTTGTCGGCCTCCAGCACCTGCTGCTGGCCGTCCTTGGTGACGGTGACGCGGACCTTGGCGTTCGGGTCGCTGTCGTCGATCGACTCGACCCGGGTGGAGGTGAGCACCTCGATGCCCAGCTTGCGGTACTGCTTGGCGAGTTCGGTGGAGACCTCGACGTCCTCCAGCGGGACCACGCGGTCCAGGAACTCGACGATGGTGACCTTCACGCCGTAGTTGTGCAGCACGTAGGCGAACTCGACGCCGATCGCGCCGGCGCCCGCGATGATGATGCTCTCCGGCAGCTGCTCGGTGAGGATCTGCTCCTCGTAGGTGACCACGCGGTCGCTCAGGCTGGTGCCGGGCAGCAGGCGGGTGGTGGCGCCGGCCGCGATGATGCAGTGGTCGAAGGTGACGACGTCGAAGCCGCCGCCGCTCAGCGCGACCTGGAGGGTGTGGTCGTCGACGAAGGTGCCCCAGCCGTCGTACTCGGTGATGCCGTTCTTCTTCATCAGGTAGTGGACGCCCTTGACCCGGCCGTCGGCCACCGAGCGGCTGCGGCGGAAGGCCTCGCCGAAGTCGAAGGTCACCTGGCCCTCGACCTTGATGCCGAAGGTCTTGGCCTCCTTGGTGAAGATGTGGGCGAGCTCGGCGTTGCGCAGCAGGGCCTTGGAGGGGATGCAGCCGACGTTGAGGCAGACGCCGCCCCAGTACTTGGCCTCGATGACCGCGACCTTCAGACCCAGCTGGGCCGAGCGGACGGCGGCGGTGTAGCCGCCGGGGCCCGCGCCGAGGACGACGACGTCGTAGTGCGTGCTCATGTTGCTGACTCCTCCGAGGGTGTCACGGTGTCGTGATCTCGGTCCCATGGTGTCAGGACCGGGCTCGGCGCACCCACCGGGTCTCGGCGGATGCGCTCCGCGCGGCACCGTACAGGACCCAGTTGGCACTGTCAGTGTCAGTGGTGCCCGCTACGGTGACTCGCACCCGGCCCCATCAGGGGCGATGTCGGAGGGGAGGCTCCGGATGGACGGTATGCGCACGGCAGGCGGGTGGGCCCGCCGCCCGAGGACGGCAGCGGGCCCACCCGGGCGTCAGGCGGTCACCCCGCGGGCGTCGGTCGCTCCGTCGGAGGCACTGCCCGAATCGCTCATACCCGCGCCGGCCGTGGTCTGAGCGGCCGGGCGCTGGGCCGGTACGGGCCGCTGTAGCGAGGAGAGGTCCCAGGCATAGGTGCCGACGGCGTGCGCGATCACGTCGATGTTGACGTCGAAGGCGCCCATGTCGATGTTGTCCAGGTCGTCGCAGGCCTTGTGGTAGCAGGAGTCGAAGGCGGTGCCCGCCGTGCCACCGTAACGGGCCTCCTGCTCGGGGGACTTGATCACCTCGGCGCCGGTGTCGGTGCCGCCGGCCGGGATGCCCGCGTCGATGAAAGGTCCGTAGTCGGAGCGGCCGTTGAAGGCGGAGGGGTCGTGCGGGAGGTCACGGCCCTCCAGGTACTCGGTCAGGTCCCGCTCGATCTGCGCCGAGCCCTCGGGGCCCGCGCCGCCGCCCGCGCTGCCGGAGCCGTTGTAGACGAACTGCGCGTAGTTGGGGGAAGCGATCATGTCGAAGTTGAGGTAGAGCCGGATCTTCTTCCGGTCCGCCTCGGAGAGTGACTTCACGTAGGCCTCGGAACCCTTGAGGCCGAACTCCTCGGCGGACCACCAGGCGAACCTGACCTTGTTCTTCACCGGGCGGACGCTGAGGTTCCTGGCGACCTCCAGGATGCCGGCCGAGCCGGAGCCGTTGTCGTTGACGCCGGGCCCGGCGGGGACGGAGTCGAGGTGGGCGCCGATCATCACGGTGTTCTCCGGGTCGCCGCCGCGGGTCTCGGCGATGACGTTCCAGGTCTTGCGCGGCTCCATGGAGGTCCGGATGTCGAGCCTGAGCCGCACCGGCCCGGCGGCGGCCTTCGCGGCCAGCGCCTCCCCGGCGGCCCTGGTGATCCCGCCGGTCGGCACCTTCCCGGCGGTCGGCTCGCCCAGGGTCCCGTTCAGGTCGCCGTCGGCGTTGTTGTAGACGACCGCCCCGACGGCACCGGCCGCCGCCGCGGCGGCCTGCTTCTCGGCGAAGCTGCACCCGCCGCGCCGGATCAGCGCGATCCGGCCGGTGAAGGCGCCCGCCGGGTAGTCGGCGGGCGCGCAGCCGGTGGTGGCGCTGACCGGCGCCACGGCCAGGTCGGCGGTCAGGCCTGCCTCCGGGCCGCTCACCGAGTAGGTCATGGCGATCACCGGCACCGACTCGGCCTGCGGGGACACTACGTCCAGGCGCTCCGAACGCGCCTGGAAGAAGGTGTACTCGAACTCCTGCTTGGACACCTTGAGCCCGGCCCGGCGCGCCTGCTCGTAGATGTACCGCGCGGACTCCTCGTGCCCCTTCGAACCGGCGACTCTGGTACCGCCGTTGCGGTCCGCGAAGCGCTGCAGCGCGGCCAGCGTCTCGCGCGCGTCCTCGGCGCTGCTGGCCTCGACCAGCCGCTCGGCGAGCTTCGCGCCCCGGCGGGCCGGGTCCGGGTCGGCGTTCGCGGTGCCGGCGCCGACCAGCAACAGCGGGGTGACCAGCGCGGCGGCGGTCAGCACGGCGCCCGCGCGGCTCCGGCTGAGGGGATGACGGACGGTGCGCGGGCGCGGTGTCGGGGTTGCGTGGTCCAGCAGGGTTGCGTGGTCCAGCAGGGTTGCGTGGTCCAGCAGGGTTGCGTGGTTCAGCAGGGTTGCGTGGTTCAGCGGGGTCGAACGGCCTAACGGGGTGGAACGGTCGAACGGCGAGGTCCGACGACGGCTGCGCAGCTTCAAGGCGACTCCTTCCGACGGTCCGTGAACTCACGATTTGACCCGACCGGGATCGCCTTGCCAAGGCCGCCGCGCGGCCGCGACATGCGCAGGACCGCCTGCACGGTGATCCTGGAGGGGTGGGGGCGTCTCATCCAGGAGGGTGACCACATGTCCATGCTGGATAAGCTCAAGAGCCTGCTGAAGGGCCACGAGGAGCAGGCGGAGAAGGCCGTCGACACGGCGGGAGACACCTTCGACGAACGCACCGAGGGCAAGTACGGCAGCCAGACCGACGTGGCTCAGGACAAACTGAAGGAACAGTTCCGCGACGAGCCGCCGCAGTAGCACGCGAGGTCAGGAGCGCCCGCCGGGCCGGGGGCGGCGGTGCTCAGCCGTCACCCCGGTCCGACGGCTCCAACGGCTCCTCCAACGGCTCCAACCGGCTACAACGGCTCACTCTCGTGGCCCGCGCCGCAGATCTCGCACGGCCCGGGGCCGAGCCGCTCGCCCAGCCGTCCGCACTCCGGGCACACCCGGTCCAGCCAACAGGCCGACTCACCGCCTTCGTCCACGCCCCCGATTCTGCCCGGGGCACCCGCAGGAGCGCGAGTAGACACTGTCTACTACCGAATGGTAGACAGTGTCTATGACTGATCAGGACAGGGACCTGCGTGCCCGGCTGGTGGCCGCCGGCGTCGAGCTGGTGACCCGGGAGGGCGTCCACGCGCTCGGCCTGCGCGAGATCGCCCGCCACGCCGGGGTCTCGCACGGAGCGCCGCGCCGCTACTTCGCCACCCACCGCGAACTGCTCGCCGCCATCGCCCAGCACGGCTTCGGGAAGCTCACCGACTCCCTCGCGGGCGCCGACGCCCTCGTCGCCACCAGCGGCGCCGACGCGCGCACCCGCATCGACGCCCTCGCCCGCGCCTACCTCGGCTTCGCGGCGGCGAACCCCGGCATGTTCGAGCTGATGTTCCGTCACGACCTGCTGGAGGGCAGCGGCGCCGAACTCCGCCGCACCACCCTGCCGCTGTTCCTGACCTTCGCCGGCCTGGTCGCCGAAGGCCACCCGCAGTGCGACGACCCGACCGCCGCCACCGCCGCCCTCTGGGCCAACCTGCACGGCCTCGCCCAACTGCGCGCCTGGGGCAGCCTGCGGCTCGTCACCGGCGGTACGGACATCGACCCGCTGCTGCGCGCCACCCTGGACGCCCACCTCGGCACGGCCACCCGGTGACGCCGGAGCGCCGCCAACGGCTCACCCTGGCCGCGAGCATCACCGGCGCCGTCCTGGTCGCCCTCGACGGCACCGTGCTGACCGTCGCCCAGCCCACCCTCCAGCGCGACCTGCACGCCTCCCTCGCCGTCGTGCAGTGGACCAGCACCGGCTATCTGGTCACCGTCGCCGCCCTGCTGGTCTTCGCCGGCCGCCTCGGCGACCGGTACGGGCACCGACGCGTCTTCACCCTCGGCGTGGCGGGCTTCGCCGCCGCCTCCGCCGGGATCGCCGTCGCGCCCGGCATCGGCTGGGTGATCACACTGCGGGTCCTCCAGGGCGTCGCGGGCGCCCTGCTCCAGCCCGCCACCCTCGGCATGCTGCGCGCCGTCTGGCCCGCCGACCGACTACCCGGCGCGATCGCCGTACGCACCGCCGCCATCGGCCTCTCGGCGGCGGCCGGACCGCTGGTCGGCGGCGCGCTCACCACCCACCTCGGCTGGCGGGCCGTCTTCCTGCTCGGCCTCCTGCCCGCCGCGGCGGCGCTGCTCGCGGCCCTCGCCGCGCCCTCCGTACGCACCGAGCGGGTGACCGGCGGCCTCGACCTGCCCGGCGCCGCCCTGCTCGCGCTCGCCCTGGCCTGCCTGGTGCACACCCTGGTCACCCTGCCGACCGGCGGCTGGTCGACCGGCACCGCACTGGGCCTCACCACCGCCGCGCTTGCCTTCCTCGCCCTCGCCCGGCACGAGCGCCGCACCGCCCGTCCGCTGCTGCCCGCCGCCCTGCTCCGCTCACCGACGGTGGGACCGGCGCTCGGCATCCTGCTCGCGGCCTCGGCGGCGGTGTTCGGGACCCTCTTCCCGGCCACCTACTTCCTGCAGGACGTCCTCGGCCTCGACCCGTTGCGGAGCGCCCTGCGGGCGGCGCCGCTGGCGGTGGCGATGATCCTGGCCGCGACCGCCTCGGCCCGGCTGGCGAAGCGTCACGGCACGCGCGACACCGTGCTGTTCGGGATGGCACTGATCACCTCGGGCGCGCTGCTCACCGCACGGCTCGGCCCGACCCCGGGCGCCGTCGCGATCGGCTGCTGCTTCCTGCTGCTCGGCAGCGGCTTCGGCACGGTGATGGCCACCGCCACCTCCGCGGTCGTCCGCGGCGCGGCCACCGCCGAGGCGGGCGTGGCGGGCGGCCTGCAGCAGACCGCGATGAACATCGGCCCGGCCCTGGGCGTCGCCCTGGCCACCGCCCTCTCCGGCCGAACGGCACCGGGCGCCGCGCTCACCCCCGCCGCCCTGGCGACAGCCGCCGTGGCCGCGGCGGGAACGCTGCTGGCCCTTCGGCTCCCGGACTCGGGAGGCAGAGCCCGGGAGGCCGTCAGACACCGGTGACACCGTCCTCACGTCCGGAGAGCCGGCCAAGCTGCCACTGACCACCGTCATCGGCCGCACCCGGAAGGCCGGCCGGGGGATCTAACCGGCCCGATCCAGTCCCTCCCGGATCAGACCGACCAACTGCCGTGCGAACTCCGCATTCGAGGCGAAACGCTCCGGCATCCGCTCGGCGAGACGGCGGAAGAGCTCCCCGACCTCGACGGCCGGTCCCAACGCCGCCCGAAGGTCGCCCGGATCGGTCCGGACCGGCGCCATCATCAGCAGCACCCGGGCAAGATCGAGGTCGATCCCCGGCCGACCTGCCAGCACCCGGCGGCGGAGCTCGACGGCCCGCTCCAACACCGCCGTACCGTCGGCCAGCCAGCCAGTCGGCCACGCATGGCGAGCAGCTGACCGAGATCGATCAGCGCCTCGCTTCCGGCGTCGTCGTCACCGACCCCGACCATCCCGGCGACCGCCGTGACCCGGCCGCGGTGCGATTCGGGGGCCAGGTCGGCGAGCAGTTCCTCGACCTCCCCGTCGCGTCCGGCGAACGCCCCAGTGGGCGCGGGCAGCCCGGACAGCGCCGGGGCCGACGGTCGGCGGCAACTGCGCGGTGAGGTAACGGCCTTGGACGACCGTCCCGAGGAACACCCCGCCGTCGATCCGGTTCTCCGTGAGCCCGCCGGCCCCCGCCGCCATGTAGCGCCCCCGAAGCGGCCCGACGTTCCGTCAACAGTGTTACCCTGCCGGGAAGATCACCACAGTCTCGGCGGCGGCCCGCCCGACGTCCGGCACCGCGCGGTTGCCGGCGAGGGTGTCGGCGACCGGGGCCACGGACCTCACCCCCCGAACCCGAGATCCTCGAAGACATCCGACGCTCCCGCGACGGCCGGCCCTGCCTGATCGCGGCCAAGACCAACGACCGCACCGCCCACGACTCCCTCAACCGGTCCTGCGCCGGCGCCCGCCACCTGCGGACCGTCCCCCCGGAGCCCACCCTCCCGCACGGCGCCGGCATGGAGTTCCACCTGCACCGACTCATCGGCTGACCAGGCCCGTTGCCCTGGAGGCGCCGAGTCCTGGCCACCGATCGCAGCGCCGCGACCGGGCAGGTGAGGGACAACGCCGGGGCCGTACCGACGCGGGCGGCAGGTGAGGACCAGCAGCGTCGCAAGCTGCACCACCGCCCCGACGGCCTGGCCCAGCCACACGCCGTTCACCCCCAACGGCCCCGACAGTCCGACGGAGGAGGCGAGTTGGGCGCCCAGGCCGAGCACCACCGAGAGCACCAGGCGCCGCCCGCCGCCCGTCGCCTGGTGGACGCCGCCGAGGGCGACCACCAGGGCGTACGGGAGCAGGTAGAGCGCCGCCGCGCGCAGGAAGCCGACGGACTGGGCCGCGACCGCGCGGTCGTCGGTGAAGAGCGCGGTCAGCGGATCGGCGAGGAGGGCGGACAGCACCGCCGCCCCCGCTCCGATCAGCGCGGCGAGCCGGACGGCGGCGCGCCGGAGGGAGGGCAGGCTCTCGTCGCGGCAGGCGCCGGTGAGGTGCGCGGCCCGGATCGCGGCGGCCTGACGCACGGCGTAGAAGGCCATGGTGACGACGAGCAGCAGCCGGTAGCCGATCCCGTACCCCGCCACCGCCGCCATCCCGAAGCCCGCCACCAGGCCGAGTTGGGCGGTACCGACCGCCATCCGGGCGGTGAAGTCCAGGCCGAAGGGCGCACCCGCGCGGACGATCCGCAGCGCCGCCGCCCCGACGCCCCGTACCGCGCCAGGGGTCCACGGTCGCACGCGTAGCCGCAGCCGCAGCCGCAGCCGCAGCCGCAGTGTGACGGCGAGGGCGACCGCCCGGGAGGCCGCCAGGGCCAGGGCCGCGCCGGTGACACCGAGGGCGGGCAGCGGCCCGGGGCCGAGGATCAGCAAGGGGTCGAGCACCAGCAGCAGGGCGTTGGAGAGCAGGGCGATCCGCATCGGGGTGCGGGTGTCGCCGGTGCCCTTGAAGAGCTCGTCGGCGACGCGCTGGGCGGAGAAGAGGGCGAAGGCCGGGAAGGCGACCGCGAGGTACTCGGCCGCCCGGGCGGCGGCCTCGCCGTCGAGGAAGGCGGCCGCGAGCCGGTCGCGCAGCAGGAAGCCGGGCACCGCGAGGGCGAGGCTGCCGATGAGGCAGAGCCGCCAGGCGGCCCGGGTGGTGCGGGCGGCTTCGTCGTGGTCGCCGGCGCCGAGGGCGTGGGAGAGCCGGACGCTGGTGCCGGAGGAGACCACCAGGACGAGTCCGAGCAGCAGGTTCTCGACGGTGCCGGCGAGGGTGACGGCGGCGACGGCGGTCCCGCCGAGGCCGGCCACCCAGAGGGTGCCGATCACCGAGGCGATCACACCGGACAGCAGTTCGACGTAGACCGGCCCCGCCAGTGCGGCCAGTCGGGACAGTTGTCCGCGCATGCCTCTTCCCCTGTTCCGTTCCGCCACCCAGTCCACGCCCAGGCTCAGCCCCACACGGCTGCCTCGATTCGAGCTATCCCGAACAGAGATACATCGAAACGATGTATCTCGACAAGAGGTAGCATGGCACCTCCACGGGGCGCACTGCGACGAAAGGGCCTCAACCGTGCTGACCCTCGCGATCCTCGGTTTCCTGTACGACCAGCCGCTGCACGGCTACCAGCTCAAGTCCCGGATCACCGGCCTGACCGGCCACGTCCGACCGGTCAGCGACGGCGCGCTCTACCCCGCGATCACCCGACTGGAGAAGGCCGGGCTGCTGCACCGCCGCACCGAGCCGGGCAGCGGGGCCGCGCCACGCCAGACCCTGGAGCTGACCGAGGAGGGCCGGGCCGAACTGTTGCGTCGACTGGCCGGCCCCGAGCAGGCCGAGATCACCGACCAGATGCGCTTCTTCACGCTCGCCGCCTTCCTCCATCACCTCGCCGACCCGCCCCGGCAGGCCGCCGTCCTGCGGAGCCGGCTGGCCTTCCTGGAGGCCCCGAGCAGCTTCTTCTACGACGGGGACGGCGAGCCGGTCACCGCCGAGCGCGAGCCGAACCCGTTCCGGCGAGGCATGCTGCTGGTAGCCCGGGCCTCCGGCGCCGCCGAGCGGGCCTGGCTGACCGACACCATCGCCGAGCTGGAACGCTAGAGCAGTCCGTACGCACACGGCCGAACAGCAGGACGACGGACCGGAATTACGCCTTTCCACACCTGGTCCCACCCGGCCCGCGCGTCGCTATGATGACCCGTCTCACGTCCACGGCGCCCCTCCGCGGCGTGACCCACCACCGCGCTCCGCCCGTCTCCTGGAGGCAGCCGTGCCCAGTGAAGTGACCGCAGCCGCCCGTCCCGTGCCGCTGAAGCCGGACGACATCCCCGGTTGGTTCTTCGGTCTGGACCGGGCCGCCTTCACCCACCTGCTCTCCCAGCAGAGCGGGGCCGGGGTCAAGGGCGACATCCTGGAGCTCGGCAGCTACCTCGGCCGCAGCGCCGTGCTGCTCGGCGACCACCTGCGGCCGGGCGAGCGGCTGACCGTCTGCGACCTGTTCGACTCCGAGGCGGGCGACGACGACAACGCCGCCGAGATGGCGATGTCCTACCGCAAGACGCTCACCCGCAGCGCCTTCGAGTCCAACTACCTCGCCTTCCACAGCGAGCTGCCCGAGATCGTCCAGGCGCCCACCTCGGTGCTGGCCGACGGCCGGATCCCGGCGGGCAGCTGCCGGTTCGTCCACGTGGACGCCTCCCACCTGTACGAGCACGTCGCCGGGGACATCACGGTGGCGAAGGCCGCCCTCGCCGAGAACGGCCTGATCGCACTGGACGACTACCGCTCCGAGCACACCCCGGGCGTCTCGGCGGCGGTCTGGGAGGCGGTCTTCACCGGCGGCCTGCGCCCGGTGCTGCTCACCCCGATGAAGTTCTACGGCACCTGGGGCGACGCCGCGGCCGCCCGGCAGGTCCTGCTGGAGCGCGACTGGCGGGCCGAGGGCTACACCACGGACGAGGACACCATCGCCGGGCAGCGCGTGCTTCGGCTCAACTACCAGGCCAAGACGCACGCGATGGTTCAGCGCTCCGCCTCGCGCCGGCTCGCGCTGGACCTGCTGCCCCCGGTCGCCACCCGCGCGACCCGCCGGGTGCTGCGGACGCTGCGCGAGCGTCGCGCCGTCCGGCCGACGCCGAACGCCTGACCCTCAGCCCGCTGCCACCACCGCCGTCCGGGGCACCCGGGCGTAGGCCGGCACCGCGCCGAACACCCCGACGGCGGCCGCCGAGAGCAGCACCCGGTTCAGCCCCTCGACCGGCGCGGCGCCGCCCCACCGGAACAGCACGCCGAAGGCCGCGCCCCCAAGAGTCTGCCCCAGCCGGCGGAAGGTGGTCATGGCCCCGGCGGCCATGCCCGCCCGGTCCGGGGGCAGCGCCGCGAACACGGCGGCGCCCGTCGCCGGGCCCGTCAGCCCCGCGCCGATGCCCGTCAGCACCAGTCCGAACGCCGGTGACCAGCGTGCGGTCACCGCTCCTCGCCTCCTCGGGGCGTCTCGGCCCAGCTGCCGTGGCCGGGGGCGGCGGCACCGGGCGCGCTGGTGTGGAAGGTCCGCCAGAGCAGGCCCTGGTCGTGGGCTCGGGTGGAGCTGGGGGCCTCACCGGGCCAGGAGCCGACGTACCAGAGGTGGACGAGGGCGTGCTCGTCGCGGACCCGGTGGGCCAGGACGGTGCGGTGGTGCTCGTGCGCCATGCCGGTGGCGCGCAGCTCCGGCACGTCGAAGCCGGTCAGCTCGGCGCAAACGCGCAGGAACTCCCCGAAGTCGGCCAGTTCGTCGACCTCGGCGTACTCCCCGATCCCGTACGGGTCGGTCTCGGGTCGGCCGCTTCCGCACGCGCCGGCCTGGCGGGAGCCGGCGGCGTACGACTCGGCGGCGTACGACTCGGTCTCGTACGGGTCGTCATCAACGGTGCGATCGTCGGACACGGACACGCGGGCACCCCCACGATCGTCAGCGGACGGCCAAGACATGACAGACACGCGCCGATGCCGGCACAATACCGTCCCGTTCAGCAAGATCCTGCCGCCCGGGCGGACGACCGGGAAGCACTTGACCGAATGTGCCAGATCTTGGCCTCGGCCTGATCGATCAGCGCTCCTCCATGGCCGAAGTCAGAACGCTTCCGCTCAGCCCAGCGCCCGCACCGCCTCCAGCACGTCCAGCCCGAGCCCCGGGTCCGCGTCCTCCGGCAGGTTGACGGACAGCCGGGTGACCAGCCCCGTGTAGCGGCGGTGGATCTCCCGCGCGGCTTCCTCCACCGAGCCGGACACCGCGAAGGTGTCGAACACCTCGTCGTCGATCAGCGCGGCCATCTCCGACCAGCGCCCGCGCACCGAGTGGGTGTGCAGCTCCTCCTGCAACCCCTCCCAGCCGTGCTGCGCCAGCACCGGGCGGTAGGCAGGGGTGGAGGCGTAGAAGGCGAGCCGCTCGCGCACCCCGGCCCGGTTGGCGGCGAGCTCCTCCTCGGTGCGGCCGGTGGCGGTGAGCACGTTGCCGACGATCTCGAACGGCCGCCCCGTCCACGCGGCGCCTTCCGCCTCGGCCCGCTCGCGCTCCTCGGTCAGGCCGGGCAGCACCTGCTCGGCCAGGTAGGCGGTCGAGGAGAACGGGTGGCTGAGGAAGCCGTCGGCCACCGCCCCCGCGGTGCGGGTCATCAGCGGCCCGACGCCCGCCAGCAGGATCCGGGGCACCCCGGCCGGGACCGGGTCCGGCGAGAACACCGGCGTCATCACCGTGTGGGTGTAGAACTCGCCCCGGAAGCGCAGCCGTTCACCGGTCTGCCAGCTGTGCCAGATCGCCCGCACCGCCTGTACGTACTCGCGCATCCGGGCAGCCGGACGGTCCCAGGGCATCCCGAAGCGCTTCTCGATGTGCGGCTTGACCTGCGAGCCCAGCCCGATGACGGCCCGCCCGCCGGAGGCCGCGTGCAGCCCCCAGGCCTGGTACGCCAGCGTCATCGGGGTACGGGCGAAGGCCACCGCGATGCCGGTGGCCAGTTCGATCGACTCGGTGCGGTCGGCGGCCCGGGCGAGCTGGAGGAACGGGTCGTACGCCGTCTCGGCGACCACCAGCCGGTCCATGCCCCGGCGTTCGGCCTGCTCGGCGGCGTCGAGGATGCCCGCCGGATGCCCGGAGGCGGTGGCGTCGAGGCGGAGGGCGGCGGGTCGGTCCATGGTGGTGCTCCTGGTCGCGGGCTGCGGTGCTTCCGGGCTAGCCTGCCACGCCGTCAGCGCCGCTCCGACCCGCCCCGACCGTGAACAGCCGGTCCAGGTGCCGGTCGACGGCGGCGAGCACGGCGGGCGGCTCGATCACGTTCAGCTCCAGCAGCGTGGTGAACCCGGTCAGCGCGAGCAGCAGGTCCGTCTCCACCGCCGGGTCGCGGTCCACCGCGATCAGCCCGTCGGCGATCGCCTGCCGGACCACCTGCTCCACCATGCCCCGGCCCTGCAGCAGGCCGGCGCGAGCCCGCGCGTGGACGTCCTCGTCGTGCAGCGCCTCCAGCACGTAGGCGGCGCTCATCCGGCTGGTCACCCGGGAGTCCGCGTGCAGCGGCAGCAGCTCGACCAGCATCGCCCTCAGCACCGCGCGCGGATGCGGCCGCTCGCCGAGCTCCGCCAGCGCCCGGCCGACCCGCAGCCCGCTCTGCTCGCCGGCCAGGTCTCCCGCGAAGGCGAGCAGCTCGGCCCGGGAGCCGAAGTAGTGCTGCAGCTGCCCGAGCGAGATGCCCGCCTCCTGGGCGACCTCGCGCAGCGTCAGGTGCGTGGCGCCGCGCTGCTCCACCACTCGCCACAGCGCACGGGCGATGGTCTCGCGGCGCTCCTGGTGGTCCACCTGCTTGGGCATGGCCTTCGATCTCCGCGCTCTCCCCGACCTTTCCAATACGCTTGACATAATACACCTGACCGATAACGCTGAGGGCATTCCGAGGAAGGAGTGTCCACGTGCTCACACGGCCCGTCGCCCACACCGCCGAGGGAAGCGTCCGCGGCTTCCTGGACCGGGGGCTCCCGGTCTTCCGCGGCATCCCCTACGCCCGGCCGCCGGTCGGACCGCTCCGCTTCGCCGCCCCCGCCCCACCCGAGCGCTGGGACGGCCTCCGCGAGGCCTGCGAGTTCGGCCCCGTCGTCCCCCAGTCCGGGCCGCTGCCGGCCGAGCCGACCCGGGGCACCGACTGGCTGACGCTCAACGTCTGTACCCCGGACCCGGGCGCGGCCGGACTGCCGGTGCTGGTCTGGATCCACGGCGGCGGCTTCATCTCGGGGACCTCGGGCGACCCGCTGTACGACCCGACCGAGCTGGCCCGGGCCGGGCTGGTCGTGGTGAGCGTCAACTACCGGGTGGGCGCGGAGGGTTTCGCGCTCCTCGAGGGAGCCCCGGCCAACCGGGCCTTCCTGGACCAGATCGCGGCCCTGGAATGGGTCCAGCGCAACATCGCCGGCTTCGGCGGCGACCCCGGCCGGGTGACCGTCGCCGGCCAGTCGGCCGGTGCCGCGTCGGTCGCCGCGCTGCTCACGATGGGTCGGGCGCGCGGCCTGTTCCGCCGTGCCGTCGCCCACACCGTCGGCGGCAACCTCTGCACCCCCGCGCTGGCCGCCGAGGTCACCGCCGCCCTGGCGAACCAACTCGGCACGTCCCCCACCGCCGCCGCCCTCGCCGAGGTCGATCCCTGGCGCCTGGCCGCCGCGGTCACCGACCTCGGTACCGCACTGCCGGAACACCTCGCGCGCTGGGGGCGGCTCGCGCAGACCGGCGTCGCGACCGTCCCGGTGGTCGACGGCGAGGTCCTGACCGAGGAGCCCTGGGCCGCCCTGGCCGCCGGACGCGCCACCGGGATCGAGCTGCTGGTCGGTCACACCCGCGACGAGTTCAGACTGTTCAGCGTCCTGGCCGGCCGGCACGGCAACTTCACCGAGGAGGAGGCCCGCACCGCCCTGGCCCAGCTCGCCCCGCACCCGGACGGTCCGGACGCCTACCGCACCGCCCTCCCGGACGCCACGCCCGAGGACCTGCTCGAAGCCGTCACCTCCGACGCCCTGTTCCGGATGCCCTCGCTCCACCTGGCCGAAGGCAACGCCGCGGCCGGCGGCAGCTCGTACCTCTTCGAACTGGCCTTCCCCGCCCCCGCCCTGGGCGGGGTGTTCGGCGCCTGCCACGGGCTGGACGTCCCGCTGGCCTTCGGCACCCTGGACAGCCCGATCGGCCGACACTTCCTCGGCGACCCGCCCGGCCCGGCGGCGGCCGAGGTCTCCTGCGAGCTGCAGCAGGCCTGGATCCGGTTCGTCTCCACCGGCGACCCCGGGTGGGCCCGCTACGAGCCGGATCGGCAGCTCACCCGGGTGTTCGACGCCCGCTCGGAGACCGTCCGCTACCCCGAGCAGGCCTCCCGCGACATCTGGTCGGGGCACACCCCCACCGCCTTCGACCTCGGGTGACGGTTGCGGCGGGAACGGCCCCGGCCCGGGGACGTCAGGTTCAGCGGCGCAGCACGTCCGACCCGAAGTCGGCGAAGCCGCGCCCATGGCGCCGCTCCCGCCGCTCCCGCCGCGCCTTCGGGGCGGCCGCCGTCATCAGGGGGCCGAAGTCAGATCGCCAGGTCCCGTCGCTCCAGCAGCCGGAAGGCCGCCGACAAGCCGAGCAGCCCCACCCCGAGCAGCACCCCCAGCGCCGCCCACGGCACCCCGCCGTGCGCGAGCACGTCCCCCGGCGCGTAGTAGTGGAACGGGCTGAGGTAGCGCAGCGGTTCGGCCGGGGACCAGGCCAGGGCGACGAAGTTGAGCGCGAAGCCGGCCGCGCCGAAGGCCACGGCCGCACCGATCACGTACGCCCGCCGCCGGCTGAGCGCGGACACCGCCAGCACCGGCCCGGTCAGACAGAACGCCAAGGCGCAGCCCAGCAGTCCGGCGGTGAACACCCCGCCCTCCGGGACAGCGTCGCGCAGCTTCGGCGAGAGGACCACCCCGAGCGCGACGGTCAGCGTGGCGGCCGCGTTGAGCAGCACCGAGGCGGCGATCAGCGCGCCGGCCCGCTCGGCGAGCAGCCTGCGCCGGGAGAGCGGACGGGTCATCAGCAACTCGATGGTGCCGGACTCGACGTCGGCCGCGACGGCGGCGGCGCCGAGCGAGCCGATCACGGTGAGCTGGAGCGCGATCCAGAACGGGTGGGTGAGCCCGGCGCCGAGCAGCCCGGGGTAACTGGCGATGGAGACATCGCCGTTGGAGCCGCTGAAGGCCTTGAACGCGCCGGGTGGGGTGCGGCGGGCGCCGAACAGCTCGGTGGGCGGGACGGTGCCGGCGATCACCACGATCAGCGTCTCGAAGACGACCATGCCGAGCAGCAGGGTGGTCAGCATCCGGCGCCGCCGGTGCAGGGCGAGCCAGACCAGCGGGAGGCGGCGGCTGACGGTGCCGGGGGTCATCGTCCGTCCTCCGTCTCCGGCTGCTGGAGCTCGGTCGAGCGGTAGAGATCGAGGAAGGCCTCGTCCAGGCCCGCCTCCTCCACGGTTAGGTCGGCGACCGGTAGTTCGGCCAGCAGGCTTCCCACGGCCGCGACCACCTCGTCGGGCGGCACCAGCAGCTCCACCCGCCGGCCGTCCCAGCGCGGGGACCACCGTTCGGCGGCCCCGAGCGGCCGGGCGCCCTGCCCGTCGGCGAAGACCAGGCGTACCCGCCGCGCCCGGGCCCGGCGCAGCTCGGCCACCGAGCGGACGGTCACCAGCCGGCCCCGGCGCACGATGGCGACCCGGCCGCAGGTCCGCTGCACCTCGGGCAGCACGTGGCTGGAGAGCAGCACGGTGCGCCCGGCCGCGGTCTCCTCGGCGAGCAGTTCGAAGAAGGTCTCCTGGACCAGCGGGTCCAGCCCCTCGCTGGGTTCGTCCAGCACCACCACGGCGGGCGTGTGCTGGAGCGACTGGACCAGCCCGAGTTTCTGCTTCATGCCGCGCGAGTACTCTCCCACCGGCCGGGCGAGGTCCGCCGGGGAGAGCTTCAGCCGTTCGCACAGCTCGCGCTGCCGGGGCACCGGGGCGCCCTGGAGGGCGGCGAGCAGGTCGAGCGTCTGCTTCCCGGTGAGCTCGGGGTAGAGCCGCAGTTCGCCGGGCAGGTAGCCGAGCGCGGGGGCGAGCCGCCGGTGGTCGGCCACCGGGTCCAGGCCGAGCACCCGCACCCGGCCGTCGCTGGGGCCGAGCAGGCCGACCAGGCAGCGCAGGGTGGTGGTCTTCCCGGCGCCGTTGGGGCCGAGCAGCCCGAACACCTCACCGGCCTCGACCGTGACGTCCAGGTCCTCGATGCCGACCGTGGCGCCGTACCGCTTGGTGAGCGCGGTCAGTTCGATCACCGGTGCGGTTGCGCTCCCGGGCATGCCCACCTCCTGTGGCTACCCCCTCGGATGTGTGTCGAACATCCAAGCGTGGGTGCCCCCGGCCGGTCGAGAGACACGGCCGGACCGCGTTCCGCGCGCTCACCCCTTGCACACGCCCAGCGGCACCAGGCGGGCGACCTGCCGGGCGAGC
Source organism: Kitasatospora sp. NPDC023118 (assembly GCF_055560875.1). Classification (NCBI taxonomy): domain Bacteria; kingdom Bacillati; phylum Actinomycetota; class Actinomycetes; order Kitasatosporales; family Streptomycetaceae; genus Kitasatospora; species Kitasatospora sp. NPDC023118. Next base: position 118,501 of record NZ_JBVHHW010000009.1, on the reverse strand, counting down.
CCCGCGGCCTCGGTGACGGCGGCCACCGCGTCCACGTCCTTGTACGCCTCGGGCGTCTCCTCGGCCAGCGCCCGCATCGAGGCGGGGCGCACCGCGATGCCGCGCGCCTCCAGGTCGCCCTTGAGCCGCTCGCCGCGCACCATCCGCAGCGCCTGGTGGCGGCTCCACACCCGCCCGGCGCCGTGGCAGGCGGAACGGAAGGCCTCGTTGCCGGGCAGGCCGACCATGACGTACGAGGCGGTGCCCATCGTCCCCGGCACCAGCACCGGCTGCCCGGCCTCGGCCAGGTCGGCGGGCAGTTCGGGGTCGCCGGGCGGCAGCGCCCTGGTGGCGCCCTTGCGGTGCACGCAGAGCTTCCGCGGCGCGCCGTCCACCTCGTGGGTCTCCAGCTTGGCGAGGTTGTGCGACACGTCGTAGACCAGCTCCAGCCCGACCCCGAGCGCGGTGGCGAAGGCGCGGCGGGCGGCCTCGGAGAGCAGCTGCCGGTTGGCCCGCCCGTAGTTGGCGGCGGCGGTCATGGCGCCCAGGTAGGCGCGCCCGCGCGGGGAGTCGACCGGGGTGCAGGCGAGTTGACGGTCCGGGAGCTCGATCCGGTAGCGGTGCAGCTCGCGGTCCATGGCGCGGACGTGGTCGGTGCAGATCTGGTGGCCCAGGCCGCGCGAACCGCAGTGGATCATGACGCAGACCTGGCCGGGCCGCAGCCCGAAGGCGGCCGCCGTCTCCGGGTCGTGCACCCTGTCGACGGCCTGCACCTCCAGGAAGTGGTTGGCCGAGCCGAGGCTGCCGACCTGCTGCAGCCCGCGCTCGACGGCCCGGGTGCTCACCTCGCCGGGGGCCGCGCCCGCCAGCACGCCGCGGTCCTCGCAGCGCTCCAGGTCGCGCGGCACGCCGTGGCCGTGCTCGACGGCGTAGCGGGCGCCGCCGAGCAGCAGGTCGTCCAGTTCCTCCGGCCCGGCGAGGTGCCAGAGGCCACCGCGGCCGAGTCCGCGCGGGACGCTGCGGTCCAGTAGGTCCATCAGACGGCGGATCCGCTCGGCGTCGAGCTCCTCCCGGGCGACCCCGGCGGCGAGCAACCGGACCCCGCAGGAGATGTCGAAGCCGACCCCGCCGGGCGAGACCACCCCGCCCCGCTCGACGTCGGTGGCGGCGACCCCGCCGATCGGGAAGCCGTAGCCCCAGTGCACATCGGGCATCGCGTAAGATGCGCGGACGATCCCGGGTAGCGTCGCCACGTTGGCTACCTGCTCCAGCGCCTTGTCCCCGGCGGCCTGCGGCAGCAGCGCGTCGGTCGCGAACACCACGCCCGGCACCCGCATCGGCGGTCGCGGCTCGATCCGCCAGCGGCAGCGGCCCGCCTCGGCCAGTGCGATCTCCACCTCGCTCACCCCGCTCCCGCAGTGCGCGCCATCCGTCCACCGCGGCTAGACGTCCACCGTGGCCGCGCAGGTCCAGCCGCCCGGCCCGGCGCTCAGCTCCAGGCCCTGCAACGAGACGGCCTTCGGTACCGCGCCGACCAGCGCGGCGGTGGCGGCGTCGGCCATCCGGAACCGGACCTCGACGCTCCGGGCGCCGTCCAGGCCCTTGATCGGCCCGAAGCCGAGCGCGACCGGCAGTTCGCCGTCGGCGTCCATCCGGTAGATGACCTCCTCCAGGACGCCCGCGAGCAGGTCCGGGTCGCTCGCCGCGAGCACGGTGCAGCCGCGCTCGCCGACGATCCGCGCGCCGGACAGGTCGGCGAAGGTGCCGACGACGGCGTGCACCAGCTCGCCGATGCAGCCCTCGGCCGTCGGCGCCCATGCCTCGACCCGCAGGTCCGCCGTGTGCGGCACGCTCCGGTGGCCGCTGCCGGACCGGCCCGCGGGCTCGTGACCGTCCACGAGCGACGCCTCCCGCACCCGTTGCCGTCTTTCCTCCAGCGTCGTCCCGGGGGCGGTCCGGGGGCAAGTGCGGCCGGTCTCCGACCGCCGGGTGCGGCCACCTTCCGACCGACGGCCGCGGCTATTCTCCGACCGCCGGGTGCGGCCGGTCTCCGACCGACGAGAGGTACGCGGCGGTCAGCCCCGGCGTGGCCAGCCAGGCGGCGTGGTCGCTCGGCTCGGCGTAGGTGTTGGCGAGCCGGCGGGCGACCTGCTTGTGCTCGGCGGCGGCCGCGAAGACGCCTTGCAGATGGTCCGGCATGGTCAGCATCGACGCCGTGAACTCCACGGTGTGGCGGGCGTGTTGCTGCCAGAACCGCTCGGCGGTGCGGCACATCCAGTCCGCCGTGAACGGGGCCGCGCCGTGCTCGACGATGGCCCGCCGGTACGCCTCCGCCGCGCGGGCGGCGCCGTTGGCGCCCTGTCCGGTGATCGGGTCGTTGACCACCACGGCGTCGCCGAGGCCGAGGACGTGAACGGCCTCGACGCCCGAACCCAGCTCCGCCACCGGGCGACGCACCGTCGGGGTCACCGCGCCCCACAGCCCGGCCCCGGCGTCGGTCGGCTCGGCCGCGCGCCAGAGCTCCGCCTCCCAGGGCAGGTACTCGGCCAGCAGCTCGCGGATCCGGGCCAGTTGGACGTCGGGCGTCGGACCGTCGCCGAACGCGTCCAGCGGCCCACCGGGCAGCGCCTCCCACAGCAGGATGTCGCAGGGGCCGGAGAGCGTCAGCGCCGGCTGCAGGTACAGCTCGCCGAGGCCGGGCAGGGCGTGCATCCGCGCCCTGGGCCCGGCGGCCGGGTCGGGCGCGCCGACGCCGTGCGCGTACAGGCAGGACAGCGCGCGCTGCGGCCGGTCAAAGGGCGAGCGGGCGGCGTGGCGCTCGAAGATCCCGGCCAGCTCGCCGCGACCGACCGCGACCACGGTCAGCTCGTGCCCCCGGGCAAGTTCGTGCAGCCCGGCCCGGTCCAGCGAGCGGTACTCGACCCGGCCGCCGCGCTCCGCGAGCAGTTCCAGCCAGCGGGCCAGCTTGATCCGCTGGTCCACCGACTGGGCCGGCTCGTCCAGCGTCATGGTGAACTCCAGCGCCCGGGTGGCCGGCGGCGCCGCGAGCACCGCCTCCACCGACGAGACCGCCGGCGCCTCGTCCGCCCACAGGTCCAGCCCGGCCGCCGCCTCGATCCGCAGCGCCGGGCCGAACATCGCCTGGGTGGACAGCACCCGCCCGCCGCGCACCTGCTCCGGGGTGCGCTCGGCCACCAGCGTCACCCCGTACCCGTCGGCCACCAGCCCGAGCGCGAGTTGCAGGCCGGCCTGGCCCGCTCCGACGACGGCGATCCGGCGCATGGGGCCTCCCGAGGGTCTGCTGACGCGGCGTCAGCAGGAACCCTAGCCCAGCCGTCAGGCCGCCGACAGGGTTCTGACGGCGGTTCCGACCTCGGTTCTAAGGGCGGTTCCGACCGTCCAGATGTGCAGTGATCAGCCGCACCACGGCCTCGACCTGGTCCGCCACGTAGAAGTGCCCGCCCGGGAAGACCCGCAGGTCGAAGCCGCCGGTGGTGTGCCGCTCCCACTGGCCGACCTGCTCGACCGTCGCGTTGCCGTCGCTCTCCCCCACCAGACCGGTGATCGGCTGCGACACGACGGCGTCCCGGGCCGCGCGGTAGGTCTCGATCGCGGTGTAGTCGGCCCGCAGCGACGGAACGACCAGCTCACGGAACGCCGGAATGGTGAGGATCCGCTCGTCCGTCCCGCCGAGCCGCACGATCTCGCGGAGCATGCCGTCGTCCGACAGCTTGTGCACCTCGGTGTCCCGGGGCAGCGAGGGCGCGCGACCCGCCGACACGAACAGCCGCTCGGGCCCGGCCAGGCCGTCCCGGGCGAAGCACCGGGCCACCTCGAAGGCGACGGCCGCGCCCATGCTGTGCCCGAAGAGGACGAACGGCCGGTCCGCCCAGTCCCGCAACTCCCGGTAGACCTGCGCGGCGAGCTCCGGCACCGAGTCGATCGGGGGTTCCGCGAAGCGGTTCTGCCGCCCCGGATACTGGACGGCGAGCACATCGGCGTACGGCGCGAGCGCGTTGGCGTGGTCCAGGTAGTAGCTGGCCGAGCCACCGGCATGCGGGAAGATCACGACCCGGGCGGGCGCGGAGTCGGACGGGTTGAACCGGCGGAACCACGGGTTGTCGACGACGGCGCTGCTGGGCATGCGGGGTGTGGCCTCTCTCCGTGACGGACTCTGCTCGCCCCAGTCTCGCAGTGCACTCGCGGCGGCGGGGCCGATTACGGTGTGTTACCCGGATCACCTCCTCAGGTCACACCCGCCCGTCACCCGCCCTCAGCCCTCGTCCTCGGCCCTCCTCCTCAGTTCTCCTCCTCAGTCCTCCTCGGAGTCGTCCACCGTGCCCGCCCAGGGGTCGACGGCCGGGTCCGGTTCGGTCACCCAGCCGGCCGCCAGGACCAGCCCGGAGAGGCGGTGGACGGCGAGGAACCCGAAGGGGCGGGCGAAGCTCACCTCGGCGAGCCGCTGAAGGTACGGCGGCTGCCGGTAGGCACCTGCGGCACTCCCGGCCGCGACACTCAAGGCCGTCACCGAGGAAGCCCGGAACCCGCGGCGGCCGAAGGTCGCGGCGGCCCGCTGCCGGGCGCTGTTCAGGAACAGCGGTTCGCCGTCCTCTCCGTCCGAGAGCCCGGGCAACCGGTCCTCGGTGTCGGAGCCGGTGGCCATCGTCCTCAGGCCGAAGAGCCGACGGTGCGCCAGCAGATCGTGGTCCGCCTCGACGGTGAACTTCGGGACGTTCACGGCCAGGACGTCCCGCGGCTCTTGGCGCCGCAGCCATTCGACCGTTAACCCCGGGCCGGGGGTACCGACGGGCATCCGGTTCACGGTGGTCCGGCGGTGCCGCTGCGACAGCGCCCCGATCCCGGCAGCCAGCACCCGGCCGGGCGCGGCGTCGGGCTCGCCCAGCAGCAGGTGAACGCTGATGTCCCCGTACCCGTGCACCTGTAGCTCGGTGACCGGACCGGTCGGGGTCTCCAGGACGGCGGCCCGGTCCAGCATCGACGTTGCGCGGGACAGGTAGTGGACAGGCTCCCCCCAGCCTTCCTGCTCACCCCCGCGCGGCCCGCCGAAGTCCCTGAACGGCCGGATCCAGTCGGTCCGAACGGTGAGCGCGGCAGCCAGCACCAGGTGGGTGGCCGGGTCCAACTCGACCGGCATCTCGTCGATCAGGCCGTCGGTCTCCCGCATCGCCCAGGCGTCCAGCACCTTGCGGTCCTGCTCGGCATCGCCGGTCAGTCGCCCGACCACGTTCGCCGGCAGCCCCGCCCGCCACTCCGGGTGCAACCGCAGCCGGTCATGGGTCCAGAGCCCCAGCGCGGTCCGGACCGCCGGAATCCCCCGCAGCAGGTCCAACATCTCACGGGCACGCTCCGCGGCGGCCATCGGCGGCAACCCGAGCGCCTCCACCATCTCACCCTGGACGGGAACACTCCCGGCCGGCGCCAGCAATCCGAGCAGCGGCCACACCCCGGCCGGCATCAGCACCGTCCCGCCCCGCAGGTCGACCTGCTCCAGCCAGCGCTCACCCAACCCGTTGGCTGCCCGTACGGCCTCGGCCCTGCTCATGCGCTCCCCCATGCTCGGTCCTTCAGCGCGCCGAGCGTAGGGCCGAGCCGCTACCCGCGGCGAACGGTTTTCCCGCTCATCCCTGACGGCGGGACAGGTACCCCACCCGGGTCAGTTCGTGGACCCGCACGACGCGGCCGTTACCCGGGACGGTCGTCTCGCGTTCGGGCCGCAGGCCGAGTTTGGCCATGACGCGCTCGGAGGCGGAGTTGCCGACCTGGGCGATGCTGATGATCCGCTCCAGGCCGCGCCCTTCGAACCCGAATCGCAGCACCGCCGTCGCCGCCTCGGTGGCAATGCCCCGACCCCAGAACGGTCGGCCGAGCCGCCAGCCGATCTCGACGGCGGGCAGCACCTCGGGAAGGAAGGACGGAACGGCCAGGCCCGTGAACCCGACGAGTTCACCGCTCGCCCGCAGCTCCACCGCGAACAGGCCGAAGCCCTCGGCCTCCCAGTTCCTCTCAAACCGCTCGATCGCCAGACGGGTCTCCTCCAAGCTGAGGACCCGCCCGTCACGGATCCACCGCATCACGTCGGGGTCCGCATTCACCGCGGCCATCGCCGGCACATCGCTCTCGCGCCAGCGACGCAGGACGAGACGGGAGGTATCGATCGTCACCATCCGTCCATCCTCCTCTTCCGCCACCGCGATTCAAGCCCGCTACTCAAGCCCGCTCGAACCGAACCGCCTCCGCCCGCGAACGGGAGACCCCATCGAGCAGCAGCACCGACACCGCCTCCGGCGTCGGCATCGACCCGCCCACCGCGAACGCCGCCAACAGCCGCCCCAAACCCCGACGGTGCCGGGCGAACACCCGGGCCGAGGCATGCCGCCCACGCGTCCGCTGCCCGTCGAGCGCGGTGTCCGCGCCGACATCCAACAACACCAGATGCAGCTCACGCCCCTGCCGCCCGGCCTCCCGCGCGAGCCACCGCCGCATCCACGCCCGGCTACCGCAGTCGTGCACCAACAACGGCCCACCCCGCCGCACCGACCTGCGCAACAACCGGAAGTGCTCCGCCCGCGCCCACGGCCGGTACACCCCGTACGGCAACCACCCGGGCATCACCGCCTCACAGGCCTCATGCACCCCCCGAGGATCCACCGCCCGCACCACACCTCCGGCCCAGCGCCGCAGCAAGGTGCTCTTCCCAGCCCCCGGCAACCCCGACACCACCACCACGGCATCAGCCGGATACGCCACCACGAACCCCGCCCCACCCACCCCCCGCAGGTCCACCACCCCCCACGGCGCCACCACCCCATCCACCGTGCCGCCCACCACTCCCCCGTCCGTATCCGACTCGGAACCCTAACAACACCCTTCCGAACCGCTGGAAGCGCGCGCTTGGAAAGCATGTTGGGGGTAGCCCCTCACGAGTTCGAATCTCGTGTCCTCCGCAGCTGGGAGCTGTCCGGGCGATCACGTGTGGAGCCAGACGGCGAGGACTGCTGCGGTGATGGTGCCGAAGTGGACCTTCCGGCTCGGCATCAGTCAGAGCGCCCCAGCCCACGCCCGGACCAACGAGCAGGGCAGGCGATAGTCACATGACCGGGCGGACAAGTAGGCGGTCCGCTGTCGAACCCAGCTGGGGCGCGGCGCCGGCCGGCGCGGCGACGCCGTCGGTGACGGCAAGGGCCGCGGCCCCGGCAGCCACGGCCATCTTCCACTTCCCGGCGGGCCTCTGACTGGTTGCCATCCTTGGTACTCCTCGTTCCCGTATGTCGACAGGCACGCGGGCGCGCCCCCGCGCCCGCCACCGGGGAACACCCGGCGCCGTCGACTCTCGTCGACCCGCCGCCCGGCGCGCATCAGTCATTTGACTGCAGGACTCGTGCCCGTCTGCGTCCTCGGTCATCGGCCCGTCCCGGCCGCGCGGTAGACAACCAGCTGACCGGGCGCGCCGACATGGCCGGCAAGTAGTACCTGCTCGACCTCAGCACCGCCGGGTACCCCGTCATCCCCACCGTCGACCGGGTCGAGGACTTCGCGCGGCTGCCCGTCGTGCCCGAGTACGCCGTCAAGCCGAACGAGCTCAAGCACTACGTCTGCCTCGGCACCGTCACCGCAGCAGCCTCGGTTCAGCGCCAAAGCAAGCGCTCTGACGCAATAGCACCTCGCTCTCTTGCCGATGTACTGGCACCCTCGCCATCAACGACAGCGGAGAAGCTGGTCTCAGTTCTGGTCTCGCCACCCTCGTCCGGCCGGGTCCAGCCGCCACCCCAGGGCTACTGCTCCGTTACCGATGTGACCGCGAACGACCGTATGGCACTCGCGGTGTCGGCACCCACTAGGCTGACGCACCGTCAGAGAGGAGGGTGGGCATGACAGAGGTAGGTCCGACGTACACCGGGCTGGTGCTGGACGGGCTGGCGCGGGAGCCGGGGCGGGTGGCACTGCGGTGCGGGGGCGAGGTGCTGACCGGGCAGGACTGCCTGGACACGGTGTTCCGGACGGCCCGCGCGCTGGAGCGGGCGGGGTTAGGGCGCGGGGACGGGGTGACGGTGCTGGCCGGGAACCGGCCGGAGGCGCTGTTGGTGCGGCTGGCCGCGAACCTGATCGGGTGCCGGGTGGCGATGCCGTACCCGGACGGCCCGGTCGCCGAGCTGGTGGCGCTGGCGGAGTTCGTCGAGACGACGGCGCTGGTGTTCGACCCGTCGGCCTGCTCCGCCGCGGCCGGCGCGATCGCGCGGGCGCTTCCGTCCGCCGGCGTGTTCGCCCTCGGCCCGACGGCGCTCGGCGTGGACCTGCCGGAGCTCGCCGCGGCCTGCTCCCCGGCGCCGTCGGAGCCCCGCTACCGGCCCGAGGACGTGATGGCCGTGCGGTTCACCAGTGGCACCACGGGGCGGCCGAAGGGCGTGCTGCGCCGCTTCGCGCGCCCGCCGCGGCCCGCGCTGCTGTCCGGGGCGTCCTTCCTGCTCTGCACTCCGCTCTGCCACGGCGGCGGTACGACGGCGGACTTCGCGCTGGCGGCCGGTGGCACGGTGGTGTTGCAGGAGGGCTTCGACGCCGCCGAGGTGCTGGCGGCCATCGAGCGGTACCGGGTGTCCCGGGTGTACCTGCCACCGCACCTGCTCTACGCGCTGCTGGACCACCCGCTGCTGGCCGCGACCGACACCGGCAGTCTGCGCCGGGTCGGCTACACCGGCTGCCCGCCCTCGCCGCGGCGGCTGGCGGAGGCGACCCGGCGGCTGGGCCGGGTGCTGCACCAGACCTACAGCCTGACGGAGTGCGGTCCGGTCTCCCGGCTGAGCCCGGACGAGCACCTCGCGCCGCGGCTGCTGACCACCGCCGGGCGTCCCTACCCGGACACCGAGGTGCGGGTCTTGGACGAGGAGGGCGCGCCGCTGCCTCCTGGCCGGACCGGGGAGATCTGCGTGCGCTCCCCGACCGCGATGGCCGGCTACTGGCGCGCCCCGGAGCTGACCGAGCGGGCGCTGCGGGACGGCTGGCTGCACACCGGTGACCTGGGCAGTCTGGACGCTGCCGGCTATCTGACGGTGGCCGGGCGGCGGGACCCGATGGCGATCGTCGAGGGGCACAATGTGTTCCCCCTGGAGGTCGAGGAAACCCTGCGGATGCATCCGGACGTCCGCGAGGCGGTGATGTTCGCGACCGCCGACCCAGACCGCCTGGAGCGGGTGCACGCCGCAGTGGCCCTCGCCCCGGGCGCGCGGGTGACGGCGGAGCAACTGCGCCGCTGGGTGGGTGAGCGCGGGGACCCCCGGTGCGCTCCGGACGCCGTCCTGCTCCTTCCGGCGATCCCGCTGAACGGCCTGGGCAAGCCGGACCTGCCCACGCTCCGCGCCTTGGCGGTCGAACGGACCGAACAGCCCGGACGGCCCGTACAGCCCGGACGCCCGGTCAGCGCCACAGGGGCGCGCGAGGGGGTGTGACGCGCCCAGCCTGCGCTTCGAGCGCCCGCGCGGGCGACCTCTCGCGCGGCGGTCGGCGGGAAGAACCGACCGTGGGCACTCGACCGTGCGGGCCGAACTGCCGATACACCCCCGGCGGCGTTCCCTCGCGCCGTCTCCAGGAGGAACTTCCTTGACCTGGCTACGCGTCCTCACCGCACTGGGCATCCTCGCCGCGGCGGTCAGTGCCGTGCTCGTCTTCGCCCTCTGCACCTCCACCTCCCGAGGGGATCGCGATACCGGGGCCGCGCCGCCCGACCTCCGGAGGGACGCCGAGGGCAGCGGCCTCTTCCAGCGGACGGGCGGTGACTGCTGAGGCCGGGTCAGTGACCGGCGAGGTCGTCCGGCCGGACCTCGATGTGATCGGCCGCGAGGTCGACCGCCACCCGGTGCTCCATCCCGAGCGCCTCCAGGAACTTGACCGGCAGCTGGACCCGCCCGGTACGGTCCAGCATCACGTACTCGCGTTCGTTGATCGACTCCTCGCCGTGCTCGTCCGTCACGGTGCGACGCAGCACCTCGCTGCTGGTCCGCCCGTCCCGGATGGCGACCGTGCGGCGCACCTCGCCCGCGACCATCGGGTCGTGGGTGACGATGACGACCGTGGCGCCGAGTTCCCGGTTGACGGTGCGGAAGGTCTCGAAGATCACCGAGCCGGTCTCGGAGTCCAGCTCACCGGTCGGCTCGTCGGCGAGCAGCACCGGCGGGTCGTTGGCCATCGCCACCGCGATCGCGACCCGCTGTTGCTGGCCGCCGGACAGCTCGTCCGGGCGCCGATGGGCGAGGTCCCCGATCTCCAGCGCCTCCATCAACTCGGCTACCCGGACGGCCTGTTTCTTCGCTCCCCCAGCTCCGGAGCGGCGGCCGCGCAGCTGCATCGGCAGGGCGATGTTCTCGGCGGCGGTCAGGAACGGCAGCAGGTTGCGGGCGGTCTGCTGCCAGATGAAGCCGACCACCTCCCGCCGGTAGCGCAGCCGCTCCTTGGTGGACATCTCCAGCAGGTCGCAGCCGGCCACGGTGGCGGTGCCGGCCGTCGGCACGTCCAGCCCGGCGAGGATGGTGAGCAGGGTGGACTTGCCGCTGCCGGAGGCGCCGACCAGGGCCACCAGGTCCCCCTGCTGGATGGTCAATTCCAGGCCCTGCAGCGCCTGGACCTCGACCCCGTCGGCGCTGAAGATCCGTACCAGCCGGTCGCAGACGATGGCCGCGCCCGCTCCGTACGCCGTGGGCGAGGCGGCGGCGAGCGCCCGCTGCCGGAGCTCTTGCAGGCTGGGGGTCTCGACGGCCGGCCGCTCCTGGGCGCTGCTGTTCACCGCTGGTCTCCTGTCTCGACGGTCTGACTGTTCCCGGTTGTCTGCCGACTCGCGGTGGTCTCCACTGGCACGGCCCGTGCCGCTGGTCCCGGCGTCATGACTGCTCCCCCGCCCGCAGTTCGGTGGCGATCTGGCGCCGACCGGCGACCAGCGTCTCCAGCACCACCCCGAGGCCGATCAGCACGCCCAGGCCCACCGTGGGCAGCAGCACCGGCATCAGTGTGGGGCTGATGGCGTCCCCGACCCTGGCCCCGACCAGCGTCGAGATGTCGAAGGCACCGCCCAGCAGTCCGACCGCCGTCACCGCGACCAGACCACCGCCGACGGCCGCCGCCAGGGTCTGCGGCAGCGCCTCGGCGACGATCAGCGCCAGCCCCTGCCGGGGCCGCAGGCCCATGGTGCGCAGCCGGGCGAGCACAGCCGTACGGTCGGGCGCGGCCCGGAACAGCGTCAGCAGGACGGCGAGCAGGGCGAACCCGGCGCCGGCGGCGGCCGCGTACCAGAACAGCCGCCCGGCGGCGTGCTGCAGCGGGTCGTCGGCGAGTTGGTCGGCCAGTTCCCGGCTGCTGTGCACCGTGTACCCCGCGGGCAGTCCGTGACTGACCTTGCCGGCGGCCGCGGCATCGTCCGCGACCAGCTTGGACAGGCCGGTCGGCTGGGTCACGCCGTTGTCCCGCAGCGTCGACCTGACCTGCTCCGGGTCCGGGTCACCGACGGCGAACCACTTGTTCATCCGCTTGGGCTCCGGCAGCCGCTCCCAGGCGGGACCGGCGGGTACCACGACGAACGGCTTGCCCGGGTCCGGGACGGCCGGGCTGGCGGTGACGATCCCGGCGACGGTGGTGCGCAGGCCGTTCCCGTTGGGCGTGCGGACCTCGGGCGTACCGGCGGCCAGGCGCTTGGCCAGGTCGCGGCTGAACAGCGCGGGAAGCGGGGCGTCCGGGCCACCGGGGGCGGCGGAGAGCTTCGCCGGATCGAACTCGCCGACCCCGAGCGTCCGGGCGATCTCGGCATACGCGGTCGGCTCGACGGCCACCAGGATGGCCTCCGTGTAGTCCCCGTCGGCGCCGACGAAGCGGGCCTTGGGCTCGACCCAGGCCCCGGTCGACGCCCGGACACCCGGCAGGGCTCCGGCCGTCTTGGTGAACGACTCGGACAGGCTGCCGTAGTCCGGGAGGGAGACCGCGATGTCCCCGCCCGTCGTGATGCGCGCGGCGCGGGTCCGGACGTGGTCGACGGTGTCGAGCACGGTGGAGCCGAACCCGGTCGTGGTGACGGCGATCAGCAGGGCGAGCAGCGGCAGTGCGGAGGGGCGACGGCGGCCCGAGGTGTCGCGGGCTGCCCGGGCCAGGCCGAGGAAGCCGATCAGGCCCCGGCCGCGACCGGCGAGTGCGGCCAGCCAACCGACCACGAGCGGCTCGATCCGGGCCAGCAACAGCCCACCGGTGACGGCGAGCAACAGCGGGGCGGCGACCAACAGCGGATCCAGCCCCCCGTCGGAGTGGCCGACACCGCGCCGGCGGACCTCGGCCACGGCCGCGGCGGTGACGGCCAGGACGGCCAGCTCGCCCACCGCCCGGCGCCAGCCCCCGGGTGCCCGGCGGCGGGACCACAGCAGGGCGGCGCGAGCCGGGAAGGCCAGCAGGGCCAGCAGGGTCGCGGCGAGGGCCGCCAGTACCGCGTAGCCCCACCGGGGGGTGGGCAGCAGCACCAGGGCGAGGGCCGTGCCGAGCACCGCGGCGGGCAGCACGGTTGCCGCGCCCTCGCCGAGCAGGCGCAGCAGCACCCCGGCGCGGGAGCCGCCGCGGGCCCGCAGCAGCCGGATCTCGGCGGTGCGCCGGTCGGTCGCGAGGGCGGCGGCCAGACACAGCACCACGGTGGCGACTCCGGCGACACCGACCGGGCCGATCGTGCTCAGCGGCAGCGAGGCCTGGTAGCGGGCGTCCGCCCGGGTGAGGATGTCCGGCAGGTTCGAGGTGGTGTGCAGGTCGGCGCGCCCGGTCGTGGAGGCCAGGGCCGTGGCTCCGGACCCGGTCAGGAACGAGCTGACGATGCCGCGGGTCCGGCCGAGCTGGTCGGCGCGCAGGGAGGCGGGGTCGACGGGCAGCCGCCAGAAGTTCTCGCCGCCCGAGCCCCAGTGGGCCATCGCGGGCAGGCTGCCGCCGTCGACGAAACCGCTGGTCTCCCAGTGCTCGTGCTGGGGAGTCGGCATCAGGCAGGCGCGGGCCGGGCAACCGAGGTCGTCCCAGAACGGGTCCTGGGGCCCGTTGACCTGGTAGAGGCCGACCACCACGGTGTTCCGCTTGGTACCCGGCCCCTCGGTGCCGTTGTCGAGGATGTCGCCGACTTTGATGTGGATGGTCTCGGCGGCCTTCTTGCTCACGACGATCGGCAGCGGGCCGTCGCCGGTGGCGGGGGTCGGCCACGTTCCGTCGGTGAGGGTGGCCCGGTCCGCCAGGTCGTGCAGGTAGAGCAGGGTGAGGATGGGCGGGTCGCCGTCGGCGAGCCGGGCGTATCCGGGATTGAACATTCCGCGCGGATTCAGGGCACGGGTGCCGTTGGCCGCGCCCGCCGGGGCCAACGTCAGCTCCCGGCCGACCTTCGCGGTGAGCGTCTGCTGCACGGCGTCGAGGTCCGCGGCGGTATCGACGGCACGGGTCTTGGAGGTGCTCTGCAGGCTGGTCGGGTTGAGGCCCTTCTGGCGTACGAAGTCCTGGAGCGCGGCGTCCGCGCCCCGGTCGGCGACGCGGGGGAGGGCCGCGGCCAGGAAGACGGTGACGAGGGCGAGGGCCGCCATGAGCACGGCGGCCAGCGGCATGGCGCGCAGCCTGGTGCGGACCCACGGCGCCGGACGGTGGACGGGTGTGGGGGTGGGCGCGGTGGTGGGCGCGGTGGTCCCGGCCTTGGTGGTCACATCTCCTCCACGTGGCGCAGCCGGGCGGCCACGTCTCGACGGCGGCGTCCGATGAGGAAGGCCGACAGCAGCGGGACGACGGCGATCGCGGCCGCGAACAGTAGGGCCTGGCCGACCGGCAGCTCGATCAGGGCCTCGGGCACCGGTCGGCGGGCGGCGGGTGTCAGGACCACGAACGGCACGATCAGATGGACGAGCAGGGTGCCGAGGGCCAGGCCGACGGCTCCGCCGAGCCCGACCAGCAGCGCCTGTTCGGCGGTGATGGTGCGGGTGACCTGCTTGCGGCGTGCGCCGAGGGCGAGCAGCAGGGCGGAGTCCCGCGCGCGCTCGTGGGCGGAACCGGCCACGGCGGCGACGAAGCCGATCGCGGCGAGCACGGCGGCGGCGACGGCGACGGCCATCAGTGCGTTCTGCGGGGCGGCGCCCACCGGGTCGCCGAGCAGACCCTCGGAGACCTCGTCGTAGAGCTGGACGTCCTGGGAGCCGGGGGCGGCCCGCAGGGCGGCTGCGGCCCGGGCCGGGGTTCGGTCGCCCGGCCCGGTGGCGGGCAGCCACCATTCGGCGCGGCTGGGCAGGGAGCGGCCCTGGGCGGCCAACAGGCGCGCGGTGGTGGCGAGGTCGATGACGAGCGCGCTGTGGCCTGCCACCGGCACGGCCTCGACCACTCCGGTGATCTTGACCTGGAGGACGGTCCCGGCGAACGGCACCTGCACGGTGTCACCGGCCGAAGCGCCGACCAGCTTGAGGTAGTCGCGGGTGGCGACGCCGGAGACGACCGTCGGCGCGGTCGCCCCGGCCGGGCTGAGGACGGTGCGGTAGGCGTCTCCGGTGCCGTTGGCGAAGCGGTAGTCGACGGTGAACAGCCGGTCGGCGTCCGCCGGTTCGGGCCGGACGGTGACGAGCGGCCCGGTCTTGGCCTGGATCGCCGGGGCGTCGGCCACGGCGCCCGTCCAGGAGAGGCCGGTCGGCAGCGGGACCTCGGTTGCGGGTCCGTCGGCGGTGTCCGAGACGGCCAGCCGGCGGACGGTGACCTCGCCGTCGGCCCGGTCGCTGAAGGACACCGTCGCCCCGACCACGGTCAGCGGCGCTGCGGCGGAGCCCAACGGGGCGTCGACCAGCACGCTCAGCGGAGCCGAGGCGCGCAGCTCGCCGCTGATCGGCAGGCCGGCGAACGGAACCTTGTGGACGTAGCCGAAGCGGTCCCGCAGCAGGAGCGTCACCTCCGGGGGGTACGGGGACACCGGGTACCTGGCGCCGGACAGCGTGATCGTTCCGTGGAAGTCCTGGCGGATCGACAGGTCGGCGTCGATCCGCAGCGGACGGCCGGGCAGCGGGAGCCCGCCCTGGGGCCCGGTGGGAACGGGCTGGGCGAGCGGGCGGAACAGTTCGTCTGCGGTGTGCCCGCCGAGCAGGTCGCCGCGGAGCGGGACGCGATCGGTGAGGGCGGCGGTGTCCACGGCGAGCACCTGGCCGGTACCGGTGGGCAGCGGCTGCTCCTCGCGGGCCACCGGGATCAGCCGGTCGCCGCCGGGCAGGGCCCCGAACCGACCGCCCTGCCCCATCAGGGAGCTGTGCGAGGCGGAGATCCGTAGTCCGCCGCCCGTGGCGAAGGCGGCCTGGTCACGCTGGGAGGCGGTCCAGGTGGCGTGCTGGCCGATGGCGAGCACCCCGGTGGCCACGGCCAGCACGAGCAGCAGTACCGGGCCGGTGGCGCGGGCGGGTTGACGGGCCAGCTGCCAGCCGACCAGTGCCGGGCCGAGGCCTCTGCCGCGGGCGGCCGCCCGGGCGCCCAGCCTGGCGGCGAGCGGCAGCAGGCGCAGCACCACCAGGGTGCCCGCGCACAGGGCCAAGGTGGGGGTGGCGACCAGCAGCAGGTCGACGCCGAGTCGGCCGGAGGAGTCGGCGGACAGCCCCCCGCCGTACTGGTCGAGCTGCTGGTAGGCGAGCACGGCCAGGGCCAGCACGGCGAGGTCGCCGCCGTTGCGGGCGATGCCGGAGACCAGGGCCTGGCGGCGGCCGCCGCGCAGGCGCAGGGCGGCACCGGCACCGCGCAGCAGGCTCGGGGCGGTGGCCAGCAGGATGCAAGCGAGGGCGCAGAGCACGGCCACCGGCCAGAGCGTCCAGCCGATGGCGGTGTCCAGGACCACCTGGTGGGAGCGCCCGAGACCGGCCAGGACGCGGACCAGGAAGGGGGTGAGCAGGGGCGCGAACGCCGCCGCCGGGATGGCGAGCAGCACCAGCTCCAGGGCGGTGAAGCCGCCGAGCCGGATGCCGGAGGCGCCGCGGGCGGCGAGCAGCTCGTTCTCCCGCTCCTGGCGGGCTGAGATCAGCCGGACGACCAGCAGCAGGGCCGCCGTCGCGAGGACGGCGAGTTGGAGGGCGCCGATCAGCAAGGTGGACCGGGCGACCATCAGGCTGGCCGACAACTCGCTCATGACGTCCGGAAGTTCCGTCACGGCAGCGAGTGACGCGGCCTTCCGCAGGTCCTCGCCCAGGCCCTTGGCGCGGTCGCCGATGGCCTCGGCCGTGTCCTGGTCGACGCCCGCGAAGTCGGCGTCGAGCAGCCAGCCTCGGCTGCTCTGCGGCAGGCCGCCCGCGGTGAAGACGCTCTGGTCGACCATCATCGGGCCGAAGGTGGTGAACCCGCCGACCTCGACCTCGTGGCCGCCGATCGGGTCGATCCGCCAGTACGGGCCGAACGGGTCGGCGGCCCGATAGGCGCCGGTGACCCGGACGGTCAGCGGCTTGCCGTCGAGCCGGTCGGTGAGCTGGACATCGGCGGGCAGCGCCTGTTCGCCGATGCCCAGCCGGGTCAGCATGCTCTGCGGCACGGCGACCTGCGGGGCGGTGGACTGGACCGGCCCGGCGGCGACTCCCGGCCAGGCGCCGGCGACCAGGCGGGTCCGGCCGCGGTCGACGTCGGCGAGGACCGTCAGGTCGACCTTCGCCTTGGCCGGCTGGTCGGCTGACGCCGCGTCACCGGTCGCACCCGCCGCACCCGCTGTGGCGCCGGTGCCCGGCAGTCCGTAGGAGCGACTGCGCAGCAGGCTGTCGGTGCGCACGGGCAGACTGCCCAAGAGCTTCTGCCGATAGGCGGCGAGCGCCTCCTCATCCTTGGTCCGCTGGTCCAGCCCGTGTTCGGCGGTCACCACCACCGTGGTCCGGGCATGGCCGGGGCCTTGGAGCGCCTGCCGCAGGCCGGCCTGACCGACACCGCTGTTGAAGGTCACCAAGGCGGTCAGGACCGCCGTGGTGATCAGCACCGTCAGCAGGACGGCAGCAGCCAGCGGCAGTCGCCCGCGCAGTCTGCGCACGACGAAGCCGAGCATTAAATTCCTCCCCCGGTCGCGTCCCCGGTCGCACCCCGGCCCCACCCATCGGTCCGATCCGGGCACAAAACGGCCACAGATGGACGTCCCACAGGCACACCGGTGCAGTGATCACCGGCAAGCGGTCACCGGATAGCGGACGATGCTGTCAGATTCGATCCGGGAACGGAAGGGACTTGCGCGAATCAAGTAAGTAATGAGCAAATTCCTTGCATTGGTAGCATCCCCGCCGCGGGCAAGCCGCCAAAATGCCATGCACACTTCACAGCTTCGGCCTCACCGCACTCCTTTGACCAGGAAACTTCTCTTTCTCGAATTTCTGCTCGGGATCGTGAACCCGCGAAACCATCGCATCCGTTAACCCGGACAGTCCGGGTAGCCACCGCCCACAGGGGGACGCCGCATGACGCAGCATCAGGCCGTCGACACCGCCCTGACGACCATCGGCCCGATGGTGGCCGTGACCGATCTCCGGCGCAGCTTCGGCACCGGCGAGCGGACCGTCCACGCCCTACGCGGCATCAGCTTCTCGATCGAGCGCGGCGAACTCACCGCACTCAAGGGCCGGTCCGGCTCCGGCAAGACCACCCTGCTCAACCTGGTCGGCGGCCTGGACGCACCGACCGGCGGGAGCATCGCGCTGGACGGCATCGACCTCGGCGGGCTGGACGAGGACGGCCGACTCGCCCTGCGGCGGGAGCGGATCGGATTCGTCTTCCAGTCCTTCGGACTGATCCCGATGCTCACCGCCGCCGAGAACGTCGGCGTGCCGATGCGGCTGCGCAAGGTCCCGCCGGCCGAGCGCGAGGAGCGTGCGCACACCCTGCTGGCCCTGGTCGGCCTGGCCGGCCACGCCAACCAGCGGCCCGGTGAGCTCTCCGGCGGCCAGCAGCAACGCGTCGCCATCGCCCGCGCGCTGGCCAACGACCCCGGCCTGATCATCGCCGACGAGCCCACCGGGCAGCTGGACTCGGAGACCGGACGCTCGATCATGGAACTGCTGCGCGCGGTGGTCCGCAGCGAGGGCGTCACGGTCCTGGTCGCCACCCACGACCCGACGCTGATGAGGCTCGCCGATCGGGTCATCGAGCTCCGCGACGGGCGGATCGTCGAGGAGGAGTCGGCGGAGCAGGCGGCGTAAGGGCGGTGGGCCCCGGCGGGGGGTGGGCCCCGAGGTGCTGGACCTGGCGGCCGTCGGGCCTTGGGGTGCTGGGCCTGGCGGCCGTCGGACCTCGGGGCGCCGCCCCGGAATGCCGGCCCCAGGACGTCGGCACTGGCAAGCCGCCGCCCGGGTTCAGCGTCCCGCAGGTCGCCGGTCAGGCCTGGAGCGGTCGGATCGACTGGGCGTGGTGGAACACCTCCTCCCCATCCCAGTAGGCCTTGGTGCGTTGCAGTCGCGGATAGTTGCCCTTGTAGTAGAGCCTCGGGTAGGCCGGGTCCCGTTGGTCGAGCGTGCCCAGATCGATGTCCGGATAGTTGACGTAGGCGCCGTCCGTCGCGGTGTCGATCTCCGGGATGCCTCCGGTCTCCCGGTAGACCTCCTGGTAGAGACCGGACAGGTAGGCCAGGTGGTCGGCGTCCTCGGCCGGGTCCGTCCAGTAGGTCTGGTACTGCAGCTTCATGATCGAGTCGCGCTGCGCCACGGCCGTCTCCTCGGGCCGACGCGCGTTGATCCGGCAGCCGTAGGAGTCGATCTGCACCAGGGTCTTCGTGAGGTCCGCCCCCTCGCCGTCCCGCGTCAGCCAGTCCCAGAAGGTGGCGATCTGGGCCGGGCTGAACGGCTCCCGGTGGTAGGCCGATTTGTACTTGCCGCGCTGGTTGTCGCCCGAGGGATTGAGCGTCATGGTGGCTTGGAACCAGGGCAGTTGCCGCCGCTTCTCCGGGTACGGCAGGAACAGCCCGCCGACGCTGTGGGTCTGGGCCACCGAGCGGGTCACCATCCCCTGCTCGACGGCCGCCGCGAACTCGTCCAACGGCGCCGGGTCCTCGCCGTCCCACTGGCTGAACAGCACGACGTTCCCGTTGGAGCGGTGGGTGAGCTTGAGGATCGCGAACAGCCCGTCGTAGACCGGTTCCCGCGGGCCGCTGTGGTCGGCCAGGAAGGCGCCGAAGTTGTTCAGCAGCGTCTCGAAGTCGCCCGGCCGCTTGACCAGTTCGCCCCAGGGCCAAGCGATGCTGCTGAGCCAGACCCGCGGCGGCGGCTGCGGCACGTCCACCGCGAAGTGGTAGCGCAGCACCACCCCGAAGTTCCCGCCCCCGCCACCGGTGTGGGACCAGAAGAGGTCCTGTTCGGGCGAGTCCCGCGCGTCCTCACGGTGTGCCTTCGTCACCACGGCGCTGCCGCCCCGGACCGTGACCACGTCGACCTGGACGAGGTGGTCCACGGTGAGCCCGTGCCGCCGGGAGAGCACACCGAACCCGCCGCCGCAGATGTGCCCGCCCACGCCGACCGAGTAGCAGGACCCGGCGGGCAGGGTGACGGCGTGCTCCCGGAACAGCGTGGTGTAGACGTCCCAGTTGGTGGCGCCGCCCTCGACACAGTACGTGGGCCGGCCGTACTTGTCGGTCGACGCCGCCACGCCGCGCATCGTGCTGAGATCGAGGATCACGCCCCGGTCGTTGTCGACGAAGCCCTCGTAGCAGTGGCCGCCGCCGCGGACGGTGGGACGCAGCCCGCGGTCCAGCACCCGATTCAACTCGGCCACCGCGTCGGCCTCGTCGCCCACCAGCCGGATGTAGGCGGGTCGACTGTGCCAGCGTTGGTTGAAGCCCTGGCTCAGCGTCTGGTAGCGCGGATCGCCGGGCAGGATCGACCGGCCGGAGAATTCGTGTCGCATGACCTTCCCCCGCTTTCTCTGGTTCGAGAGAGTCTGGCGAGCCGGACGCTAACACGGGTATTCGACTGTGGGAATCCATTTACGAATTAGTGTGACAGTACGTCATTTTCAGTAATCCGTCGACGGTCTGCCGAGGATGTTCCCGAGGGGCGTGCGGGGCGTCGATTGTCAGTGGCGTCGACTATGGTCCCCGACAACTCCACAGAATCCGCTCCAAAGGAGATTCGATGACGATCCTCCGTTGCATTGTCCGCGCGATCCGGGGCCTCGGCCGGAGAACACGCCGGTGGTGGCCGACGGAGCCGCCGGCCACCACAGCCCCGGCCTCAACGGCCGGGCGTTCGAGGGGAGATCCCTCAGACCGACGGGAAGATCTCGGCGTCCGGCTTCAGCAGCTGACCGGGCTGCGGCGCGGTGCCGTCTACCAGGTAGCGGGTGACCAGCGCGTTCAGCGCCTTGCTGCGGCCGACGGCGCAGTGCTCGATCGAGTCGACGCTGACCAGCACCGCGTTGCCCAGCTCCTGCTGCATCCGCTGGGCGAACTTGTACTGGGTGGCCGGGTCGTAGAGGTTGCCGATCACCATGACGGTGTTGGAGGTCTTCTTGTTCCACGGGCCGCTGAAGCGCTCGGCGTCCCGGGCCGGGGCCGGCCAGCTCGCGCAGGCGGGGGCGTCGAAGGCCTGGTAGCGGCCGAAGGTCGGGGACTCCTGCTCCCAGGCCCGGGCGGCGTTGGCGAACACCCGGTCGTTCGACGGGTACGGCTTGTCCTGGCAGTTGACGCCCATGTAGGAGTCGTCAGCGGTGTACTCGGAGTCCGCCGGGGCCTCGCGCAGTGCGCGCGGGACGTTCACCGTGAGCTGGTTGGCCTCGTCGTCCGGGACGTTCGCCTTCGGAGCCAGCAGGGCGGCCGCGGCCGGCTTCTGCATCACCTGGTAGGTGGCCTGCAGCGACTTCGCCAGCGGAGCCAGCTTGGCCTGCGAGTACAGGGCGCTGGCCACCTCGCTGGTGAAGCTGCTCAGGGTCACCTGGGACCCGTTCGACAGCGTGATCGGGCTGGTCCGCAGGTGGTCGCGGAGCTCGTCGAACTTGGCGCGGGTGTCGCCGTCACCGAAGGCGCAGCGCGGGGCGCCGGCGGCCTGGCAGCGCTTCAGGAACTCGTCCAGTGCCAACTCGAAGCCGCCCGCCCGCTGGCGGTCGTACTCCATGCCGTTGTGCAGGCGCAGGTTGGGGTCGACGTTGCCGTCGACGATGATCGCGCGCACCTTGTTCGGGTACATGTTCGCGTACGTCGAACCGATCAGGGTGCCGTAGGAGAACCCGGCGAAGGTGAGCTGGGAGTCACCGACGGCGCGGCGCATCCGGTCGAGGTCGCGCACCACGTTGATGGTCGACATGTGCTCGATCAGCGGGCCGGCGTTCTTGCTGCAGGCGTCGGTGTAGTCCTGGTCCGCGTCCAGGGTGTCTGCGATCTCGGCCTTGGTGACCGGCACGCCGACCATGCGGTTGTTGACCGCGTCGGCTTCTTCCTGCGTCTTGAAGCACTTGAGCGGGTTGCTCCGGGCCACACCCCGGGGGTCGAATCCGACCAGGTCGAACTTGGACTGCACCTCGGCGCCGAAGCGGGTGGTGGTCGCCCACATGTAGCCACTGCCGCCCGGCCCGCCCGGATTGAGGAACAGCGAGCCGATCCGCTTCGACGGGTCGCTCGCCCGCCGCCGCATCATGGCGATGCCGACCTTCTCGCCCGACGGGTTGTCGTAGTCCAGCGGCACGGGGTAGACGGCGCAGTCGTAGATGCCGGGGTCCGGCTTGCTCGGGTCCGGGTTGCACGGCTTCCAGTCGACAGGGTCGACCTTCGCCTCGGCGGCCGCGGCACCCGGCGCCTGGTCGAACGGCGCGGCCGACGCAGCGACGGCGGTACCGGTGACAAGGGCGAGCGCGCAGGTGACCGCTCCAGCCAACGTGGATATGCGGGACAAGGAACCTCCTCCGTACTGAAAGGGCGGCCCCAGCCTGTCAGCCGGAGATCTCCGTGGGAAGACCTCGAAGCAGCGGAAATTCTTCGGACTTCACGTCATGGATGGTCAGGACATTCTGTGAATGAACCAACTTGACGGTTGATTGACCTGACGGTGGTTCATCTTCGCTCGTTCTTCCCTGGCGGTTCTTCCCCACCTACAGGTGGCAACCGCCGACCGGGCCGCAGGTCTCCCGCGTTACCTGCGGCCCGGGGTCGACCGCCGCTATTCGGCGATCGGCCGCGACAGGTTGTCCTCGGTGACCACCTGGTAGACCGCGTTCGGCGTCGGCGGGCCGACCAGGTCCTTGATCCGCTCAAAGCGGCGCTCCTCGACCGGGCCGGCATGACGCTCTACTACTACGTCCCCAGCAAGGCCGCTCTGCTGGACGGCATGGTAGAGCGACTGCTGGAGCTGTCCGCCGGAGATCTCTTCGCCGAACCGAGCGGCCCCTGGACCGACGTGGTCCGGGAGTTCGCCGTCGCCCTGCGCCGGATGCTGCTCGGCCATCCGGCGTGCTCACCGGGCTCGCCACCCGCCCGGCCGCCACCCCGGCCGCGCTCGCCCTGCTCAAACGCGGCATCGCAGTGCTGCGCGAGGACGGCGTTCCGCTGGCCGACGCGCTCGATGTACTGAACTCCGTGGTCCGGTGGACCTTGGGCACACCCTGAGCGGGGTCGGCGAGACGCCCCACCACGAGGGCACCGAGCCGCAGCCCGAGCAGTTCGCGGCCCTGGACCGGGACACCTACCCCCATCTGACCCAGGCCTTCGCCACCGGCGAGGGCCTCGATTCCGAGCAGTGCTTCCACCGCACCCTCCGCGTCCTGCTCGCCGGCTACGCCGCCTAGTTGGAGCTCGCGAAGGAAGCGGGCTCGTGACCGGCTAGCCCCCGCTCGCGCCGCGCAGGGCGGCCGCCACCAGGCCCTGGATCTCGTCCGTCCCGGTCTCGCCGCCGCCCACCAGGCGGTCGAAGACCAGCCCGTCGATGCAGGCCAGGAGTGTGGCGGTCCGCCCGTCGGGGTCAGGGACACCCCGGCCGGCGAGGAAGGCGCGGACGACGGCCCGACCCGCGTTCTCACGCGGCACAAGAATCTCCCGCAGCTCCGGGTCGCGCACGCTCTCCACCGCGCAGGCGTAGCGCGCGAGCGACCGCCGCCGCCCCTCGCCGGTCAGCCGGTGGCGCATCAACTCGCGGATCCCCTCGACCAGTTCATC
The DNA here is from genome assembly GCF_055560875.1 of Kitasatospora sp. NPDC023118. Classification (NCBI taxonomy): domain Bacteria; kingdom Bacillati; phylum Actinomycetota; class Actinomycetes; order Kitasatosporales; family Streptomycetaceae; genus Kitasatospora; species Kitasatospora sp. NPDC023118. Next base: position 95,415 of record NZ_JBVHHW010000009.1, on the reverse strand, counting down.
CGCCGAGCGGACCACCACCCGCTCCTCCCCCATGGCCTGCAGCTCGCCCTGGTCCAGCTCGACCAACCGCCGCACCAGGGCGGTGAGCAGCGCCTGCCTGGTCCGCAGATAGGCGGAGGTGGTGCCGACCGGCAGACCGGCCGCCGCATCGACCGCCCGGTGGGTCAGCCCCCGCACGCCCGCGTCCGCCAGGACACCGATCGCCGCATCCGCCAGCACGGTCCGCCGATCCGGACGCCCCGCCCGACCAGCGCCACCCTGCCCCTGCTCCTCATCTCGCCGCATCCCCCCTTTCTACCGGCACCGGCCCCCGGACCGCCCACCCCGGTGACGGAATGCCACGGACGGGACTGTGCCGCAGAACCGCGCCGCACGACCACGCCGACGGCACTTCGCCCCGAGCCGCCGCAACGGCACCGCGCGGCCGCCCCCGTCGCGCGACGGGCTCCCGCGCCGGCGGCGGCCCTCCCCGAGCGGCCACCCACCGGGCAGCCCGGCAGGCATCGGCGCCCCCTCGCAGCGTCGGAGCGGCCCACCCCACCCCTCCGGATAAGCCCGTAGTACGCTCCTTCTACAGCTGTAGAAAAGAGCACGGCAGCACGGGAAGGACCGGGCATGAGCAGCAACAGCGCGGTGGTGGTCGGGGGCGGGATCGGCGGGTTGGCGGCCGCGATCGGGCTCCGGCTGGCGGGGTGGGACGTGACCGTGGTCGAGCGGGCGGCCGTCCTGGACGATGCCGGGGCCGGGATCTCGCTCCACGCCAACGGCATGCGGTCGCTCGGGATCCTCGGGGTGGGCGAGGCCGTCGAGGCGGCCTCGCGACGGCAGTACACCGGTGGGACGTGGACGCCAGACGGCCGTCGACTCGCCATGATGGACGGCAGGGCGCTGGAACGGGAGCTGGGGGCGCCGATCGTCGGCGTCCCCCGGGCGGACCTGCACCGCATCCTGTGCGAGGCGCTGCCCGCCGAGTCCCTGGTGATCGGCGCGGAGGTGACCGAGGTCGACACCTCGCATCCCGCCCGGGTCACAGTGGGCTACGACGACACCACCCTGGAGGCCGACCTCCTGGTGGCGGCCGACGGCATCAACAGCCGGATCCGGCGCCGTCTCTTCCCCACTCACCCCGGCCCGGTGTACAGCGGTTCGACGGTGCTGCGGGCGATCACCGAGCGCCCGGTCGACGGACTGACCTCCGACTTCGAGCTGACCTGGGGTCACGGCGCCGAGTTCGGCCACATCGCCTTCCCGGACGGCCGGGCCGAGTGGCACGCCGTGCTGAACGCCCCGGCCGGGGTCCGCTACCGGGACTCGCTGGCCGAGGTACGCCGCCGCTTCGCGCGCTGGCACGACCCGATCCCCGCGCTGCTGGCCGCGACCCGCCCGGAGGACGTGCTGCACCACGACGTCAATGAGCTGGTCACCCCGCTGCCCTCGTACATCTCGGGCCGGATCGCCCTGCTCGGCGACGCGGCACACGCCATGACGCCCCACCTCGGCCAGGGCGCCTGCCAGGCCCTGGAGGACGCGGTGACCCTGGCCGCGGCGGTCGCCGAGGGGCGAACGGTCGAGGGCGCGCTCGCCCGCTACGACGCGGCGCGCCGTCCGCGCAGTCAGACCGTCGCCCGGGACGCCCGCCGGGCCGGCCGGATGGGCCAGCAGCTCACCAACCCCCTGGCGGTGGGCCTGCGCAACGCCGCGATCCGGCTGACACCACCCGGCGCGATGATCCGGACCGTCCTGAAGCACGCCGACTGGACGCCGCCCCGGATCGCGCCCCGTGCCGCCTAGACAAGAGCCACCCGTCCCCGATTGACCGGGAATCCGATGAGCCGCCGCATTTCGTCCATGACGCCGCACCCCGAGGCCGATCCGGCCACCCCCATCCTCGATCAGGCCCGCCGCCGGATCGCCCGTTACGGCCTGTCGGTAGACCCGCGGGCGATCCTGGTCGCGGCCCGGTCGATGGCGGCGGGCGCCCGGCCCAGCCGGGCCGGCCAGGTGCGCTTCGGTCGCTTCAGGCTCTCCACCGGCCGCTACCGGCTACTGACCGACCTGGAGGACCACCCGCGGCAAGAAGTCGCCCTCCCGGCCCGCGGCTGCCCTCGGGGGCCCGGGCGACCGTGACCGGCCTGGTCGACGGCTTGGAGCGGGAGGGCCTGGTCGCCTACGCCGGGCCCGTCACCCGGGGGGAGCAGCATTCGCTGTGGCATGGATCACGATCGAAAATCCGACCTGACGATCAGTCAATTCGAATGACGCATCGTCACATCAGAGTGTCACGGCCTCAGTTATTGACTGATTGAACGTCAGATTTAGTCATTCCAGCCCCAGTTGGGCCGAGCATCCGCTCCTGCCGGGCCGGGAAGCCGGGGCTACTATCGGTCGGGTTGTCCGCTCCGGCCCCGGAGTGGGGTCACCCGGTCAGGCGGTGCTCCCACCGCCCCAGGGGCCGGGCATCGGTCGGAACGGGGCGAGGACGAGGAGCGCACGGGCTGCCATGACTGCTGAACCGATCCACCCGGAGCAGTACGCCGAGCCACCGCAGGCCGAGCCGCAGCACTCGCTGTTCCCCGGCCGCCCGGCCGCCAACCCGCGCACCCTGGTCGACCTCTTGGACGCCACCGTGCGCGCCCACCCTGACGAACCGGCCCTGGACGACGGTCGCACCGTGCTCAGCTACCGCGCCCTGGCCGCCGAGGTCGAGCAGCTGCGCCGGCGGCTGGCCGCCGCCGGCATCGGCCCGGGCGACCGGGTCGGCGTCCGGGTGCCGTCGGGCAGCAACGACCTGTACGTCTCGATCCTGGCCGTGCTCGCCGCCGGGGCCGCCTACGTCCCGGTGGACGCCGAGGACCCGGACGAGCGCGCCCAGCTGGTCTTCGGCGAGGCCCAGGTCGCCGCCGTCATCGGCGCCGAGCGGGCCCTCACCACGACGGGCACCCGCGAACCCGTCGGCGGGCGCCGCCCCACCCCGGCCGACGACGCCTGGATCATCTTCACCTCCGGCTCCACCGGGAAGCCCAAGGGCGTCGCCGTCACCCACCGCAACGCGGCCGCCTTCGTCGACGCCGAGGCCGCGCTCTTCCTCCAGGAGGAGCCGATCGGCCCCGGCGACCGGGTGATGGCCGGCCTGTCGGTCGCCTTCGACGCCTCCTGCGAGGAGATGTGGCTGGCCTGGCGGCACGGCGCCTGCCTGGTGCCCGTCCCCCGTTCCCAGGTGCGCAGCGGCGCCGACCTCGGCCCCTGGCTGGCCGAGCAGGAGATCACCGTGGTCTCCACCGTCCCCACCCTGGCCGCCCTGTGGCCGGCCGAGGCGCTCAACGAGGTCCGGCTGCTGATCTTCGGCGGCGAGGCCTGCCCGCCCGAGCTGGTGCAGCGCCTGGTCACCGAGGGCCGCGAGGTGTGGAACACCTACGGCCCGACCGAGGCCACCGTGGTGGCCTGCGCCGCGCTGCTGACCGGCGAGGGGCCGGTCCGGATCGGCCTGCCGCTGGACGGCTGGGACCTCGCCGTGGTGGACGAGGCGGGCCGGCCGGTCGCCCCCGGCGGCACCGGGCAGCTGGTGATCGGCGGGGTGGGCCTGGCCCGCTACCTCGATCCGGAGAAGGACGCCGAGAAGTACGCGCCGTTGCCCTCGCTCGGCTGGGAGCGGGCCTACCGCAGCGGCGACCTGGTCCAGGCCGATCCGGCCGGCCTGCTGTTCCTCGGCCGTACCGACGAGCAGATCAAGCTGGGCGGCCGCCGGATCGAGCTCGGCGAGGTGGACGCGGCCCTGCAGGCGCTGCCCGGCGTGGCCGGCGCGGCCGCGGCCGTGCGGACCGCGCGCGGCGGCAACCAGCTGCTGGTCGGCTACCTGGTGGTCCAGGACGGCTTCGACCGCGAGCAGGCCGTCGAGCGGCTGCGCGCCGAGCTGCCCGCCGCCCTGGTGCCGCTGCTCGCCCCCGTCGACACCCTGCCCACCCGCACCTCCGGCAAGGTGGATCGAGACGCGCTGCCCTGGCCGCTGCCCGAGCTGGAGGCCGCCGGGCCGAACGAGCAGCTGTACGGCACCGAGGCCTGGCTCGCCGAGCAGTGGGCCGAGATCCTCGGGGTGCAGGTCAGCAGTGCGCGCGACGACTTCTTCGCGATCGGCGGCGGCAGCCTGGCCGCAGCCCGGCTGACCACCCTGCTGCGCACCCGCTACCCGAGCGCCGCCGTGCTGGACATCTACCAGCACCCGACGCTGCGCAAGCTCGCCCGGTACCTGGAGCGTACCGGCGCCGAGGGCGGCGAGGCCCGCACCGTCACCCTGGTGCCGACCCGGGCCAAGCTGCTGCAGTTGCTCTTGCTGATCCCGCTGTTCACCGTGGTCGGCCTGCGCTGGACGGTCGCCCTGCTGGCGGCCGGAAACCTGCTCTCCCACCTCGGCGACTACCCGTGGGCGCCGACCGCCTCCTGGTGGGCGGTCGGCGCGGGCGCGATCGCGCTGTACAGCCCGCCGGGCCGGCTCGCGATCGGGGCCGGTGGCGCCCGGCTGCTGCTGCGCGGCCTGCGCCCCGGCAGCTACCCGCGCGGCGGCGCCGTGCACCTGCGGCTGTGGGCGGCCGAGCGGCTCGCCGAGCTGAGCGGCGCGACCGAGCTGTCCGGCGCCTGGCTGGTCCCCTACGCCCGCGTGCTGGGCGCCAAGGTCGCGAAGGAGGTGGACCTGCACTCGCTGCCGCCGGTCACCGGGATGCTCAAGCTGGGCCGGGGCTGCGCCGTCGAGGCCGAGGTGGACCTGTGCGGCTACTGGCTGGACGGCGACCGGCTGGTGGTCGGCCAGGTCAAGGTCGGCGCCGACGCGGTGGTCGGCACCCGGTCGACGCTGCTGCCCGGTGCCCGGGTCGGCAAGCGCGCCCAGGTGGTGGCCGGCTCCAGCGTCACCGGCCAGGTGCCGACCGGCCAGCGCTGGGGCGGCGCGCCCGCCGTCAAGCTGGGCCGGGCCGAGTGGTCCTGGCCCGAGGAGCCTCCGGTCCGCCGGCCCGCCTGGGCCGCGCTGTACGGCGCCAGCGACGCCGTGCTCGGCCTGCTTCCGATGGCGCCCGCCGTGGCCGCGCTGGCCGTGCTCTCCCGCTTCGTCGACCAGGGCGCGGGCCTCGGACCGGCGCTCGGCGGCGCGCTGCTCGGCCTGCTGCCCGCCACCCTGGCCTTCGGCGCGGTGTACGCGGCGCAGTTGGTGGCGCTGGTCCGGCTGCTGAGCATCGGCCTGGTGCCCGGGGTGCACCCGCTGCAGGGCCGGGTCAGCTGGCAGGCGTGGACCGTCACCCAGCTGATGGACCGGGCCCGCGAGGTGCTGTTCCCGCTGTACGCCGGGCTGGTCACCCCGCTGTGGCTGCGGGCACTGGGGATGCGGGTCGGCCGGGGCGCCGAGGTGTCCACGGTGCTGGCGCTGCCCAGCCTGACCACGGTCGGGGACGGCGCGTTCCTGGCCGACGACACCCTGATCGCGCCCTACGAGCTGGGCGGCGGCTGGATGCGCCTCGGCGAGGCGAAGGTCGGCGAGCGGGCCTTCCTCGGCAACTCGGGGATGACCGCGCCGGGCCGCTCGGTGCCCAAGCGGGGCCTGGTGGGCGTGCTCTCGGCGACGCCGGAGAAGGCGAAGAAGGGCAGCTCCTACCTGGGCATGCCGCCGATGCGGCTGCCCCGCGCCGTGGACAAGGCGGACCAGAGCCTGACGTACGAGCCGCCGACCCGGCTGCTGTGGGCGCGCGGGCTGGTCGAGCTGGCCCGGCTGGTGCCGGTGCTCGCCTCGGGGGCGCTGGGCCTGCTGACGGTGGCGACACTGTCCTGGCTGGCGGACGGCTCCCCCGTGCTCGCCGCGCTGCTCTCCAGCCTGGTGCTGCTGGCGGCGGGCGGCGTGGCCTGCCTGGTCGCGGTGGCCGCGAAGTGGCTGCTGGTCGGGCGGTTCCGGGCGGTGGAGCACCCGCTGTGGAGCGGCTTCGTGTGGCGCAACGAGCTCGCCGACACCTTCGTGGAGGTGCTGGCGGTGCCGTGGCTGGTCGGCGCGGTGCCGGGCACCCCGGTGCTGAACCTGTGGCTGCGGGCGCTCGGCGCCAAGGTCGGGCACGGCGTGTGGTGCGAGAGCTACTGGCTGCCGGAGGCGGACCTGGTCACCCTCGGGGACGGGGTCAGCGTGAACCGGGGCTGCGTGGTACAGACGCACCTCTTCCACGACCGGATCATGCGGATGGATACTGTGGTCCTCCGCGAGGGCGCCACCCTGGGCCCGGGCGGGATCGTGCTGCCCGGCAGCACGGTGGGCGCGCGCAGCACGCTGGGCCCGGCCTCGCTGGTGATGCGCGCCGAGTCCGTCCCCGCGGACACGCGGTGGCTGGGCAACCCCATCGAGGCGTGGCAGACCACGCCATGACCACCCCTCCGAACGCCCCTCTCGGCACCACCCCCCGTCCCGGCCCGCAGGAAGCGCCCGCCCCCGTGAAGCCCAAGCACGTCCCGCCGGCCGCCGGCGGCCCGGACCCGTACTTCCCGAGCAGCGGCGACCACCGCTACCGGGTGCACCGCTACGAACTCGCGCTGGACTACCGGCCCGGGCCCAACCGGCTGGCCGCCTCGGCCCGGCTGAGCGCGGTGGCGGACGCGGCGTTGGCCGAGTTCGCGCTCGACCTGGCCGAGTTCCGGATCGGGCGGGTGCTGGTCGACGGCAAGGCCGCCCGCTACACCCACCGCGGCGGCAAGCTGCGGATCCGCCCGGCGAAGGCGCTCGGGGCGGGCGCGGCCTTCACCGTCGAGGTGCACTACACCGGCAACCCGCGCCCGGTGCGCAGCCCGTGGGGCGGCCTGGGCTGGGAGGAGCTGACCGAGGGCGCGCTGGTGGCCAGCCAGCCGATCGGTGCGCCGTCCTGGTTCCCGTGCAACGACCGCCCCGCGGACAAGGCGACGTACCAGCTGGCGGTCACCACGCCCTCCCCGTTCACCGTGGTGGCGAGCGGACGGCTGCTCACCCGGACCACCCGGGCCTCCAGCACCACCTGGGTCTACGAGCAGGGCGCGCCGACCTCGCCGTACCTGGTGACGGTGTCGATCGGGCACTACCTGCCGGTGCAGCTGGCCGCGCGCCCCGTCACCCCACAGCCCGGTTACGTGGCGCAGACCGGGTACGTGCCTCGGCCACTGGCCGAGGCCTTCGCCCGGGACTTCGCCCGGCAGCCGGAGATGATGGCGTACTTCGCCGAGGTCTTCGGGCCGTACCCGTTCGGCGAGTACGCGGTGGTGGTAGCGGACGAGGAGCTGGACGTCCCGGTGGAGGCGCAGGGCGTGGCCACCTTCGGCACCAACCACCTCGGCGGCGGCTGGGAGCGCGAGCGGCTGATCGCGCACGAGCTGGCCCACCAGTGGTTCGGCAACAGCGTCTCAATCGCCGACTGGCGGCACATCTGGCTCAACGAGGGCTTCGCCAAGTACGCGGAGTGGCTCTGGTCCGAGCACGCCGGCGGCCCGGGCGCGGCCGTGCACGCCGCCGCCGCGCACCGGCTGCTGGCCGGGCTGCCGCAGGACCTGCGGCTCGGCGACCCGGGCCGCAGGCTGATGTTCGACGACCGGCTGTACCAGCGCGGCGGCCTGGCGGTGCACGCGCTGCGGCGGGCCCTCGGCGAGGGCGGGTTCTTCGCGATGCTGCGCGACTGGACGGGCATCAACCGGCACGGCGTGGTCGCCACCGCCGACCTGCTCGCGCACGCGTCCCGGTACACCACCGCGTCGCTCGGCCCGCTGTTCGAGACCTGGCTGGAGCGGCCCGAGCTTCCGACGCTGCCGGGCTAGGGGATTAATCCCGCAGGTCCGTGGCCCGGCTGGGCTACTGTCCGTCCATGTCGATGAGTTCAGACGATCAGATGACCGACCAGCTCGACGAGCTGCTGCCCACCACCCGCCGCGCCCTGCTGCACCGCATCGCCGTCGCCCAGGCCGAGGGCCGTACCCCCTCGCTGATCGCCGGGGTGGTCCGGGACGGGCGGCTGGTGTGGAGCGGAGCCCGAAGCATGATCGACGGGCACGCGCCGGCGCCGGACGTCCAGTACCGGATCGGCTCGCTCACCAAGACCTTCGTCGCCGTGCTGGTGCTGCGGCTGCGCGACGAGGGCCTGCTGGACCTCGGCGACCCGCTGGCCCGCCACCTGCCGGGCACTGCGGCCGACGGTGCGACCGTCGCCCAGCTGCTCGCGCACACCGGCGGGCTGGCCGCCGAGACGCCCGAACCCTGGTGGGAGCGGACGGAGGGCTCGCTGCGGCCCGAACTCGGCGACCTGCTGGAGCAGGAGAGCCCGCTCAAGCACCCTGCCGGGCGACGCCACCACTACTCCAACCCCGGCTACGCGCTGCTCGGCGCCCTGGTGGAGAAGCTGCGCGGCGAGCCCTGGGGCGAGGTGCTGCGCCGCGAGGTACTGGCGCCGCTCGGCATGGACCGCACCACGCTGCTGCCCGAGCACCCGCACGCCGGGGGCTTCGCCGTCCACCCGTGGGCCGACGTCATGCTGCCCGAACCGCTCACCGACACCGGCCTGATGGGCCCGGCCGGCCAGCTCTGGTCCACCGGCGCCGACCTGGCCCGCTGGGCGGCCTTCCTCGCCGCCGGCGACGACAAGGTGCTCAGCGCCGACACCCTCTCCGAGATGCGTCGGCCCGCCGTCGGTCCGGACGACGCCGCCTGGACCTCCGGCTACGGCCTCGGCCTGCAACTGCGGCGCCACGGGGGCCGGTTGCTGCACGGCCACTCCGGCTCGATGCCCGGCTTCACGGCCGGCCTGTGGGTCAGCGAGGACGACGGCCTGGCCGCCTTCGCCCTCTCCAACGCCACCAGCGGCGCCAACACCCCGCTGCTGGCCGCCCAGTTGATCACCATCACCGCCGAACACGAGCCCCGGCTGCCCGAACCCTGGCGCCCGCTGCCCGAGGTGGACGAGGACCTGCTCGCCCTCACCGGCCCCTGGTACTGGGGCGCCGCGCCCAACGCCCTGCGGCTGCGGGCCGACCGCGTCCTGGAGCTCGCCGAACTCGCGGGCGGCCGCCGGGGCTCGCGCTTCCGGCCCCAGTCGGACGGCACCTGGATCGGGCTGGACAACTACTACGCGGGCGAGACCCTTCGGGTGGTCCGGCGCGCCGACGGCACGGTCAGCCACCTGGACGTCGGCTCCTTCGTCTACACCCGCGAGCCGTACGGGCCGGCCAAGGTCGTCCCGGGCGGCGTCGACCCGCAGGGCTGGCGGGCGTTTTGAGCCCGTCGGACTTGGCCGTGACAGCGGTGTGACGGCGGGGCCGTGACGGTGAGGATGCGACCGCGGGGCTGTGACGGCGGGGGCGCGCGATGCAGGTGCGCGCCCCCTTGTCCACCCCACGCGGACGACCGCCCGGCGCCCGGCAGATGACCGACGGGCCACGGGTGGTCCCATTCAACAGCTGCACATCTGCGATCCGCCGGGCCGCAACGTGAATGCCAACCGACTTGGAGAGACATACGGAGACCGGTTCGCGTCCATGCCCAACGCCTGCGGGCCGGGACGGTGCCCTGGCAATTCCACGGCACCGCCGATCGTGCTGCCCTGGAGGGTCCGCCATGACCACCGTCCCCACGTACGCTCCGTCCGCAGTCGCCCCCACCCACGACGCCCCGGCGGTCCCCGCGCCTCGCCACCAACCGGTCCCGGCCGCCTACACCGTCGCCCTCGCCCGCGACGAGGACGACGTCCGCGCCGCCCAGCGGCTGCGCCACCAGGTCTTCGCCGCCGAACTCGGCGCCGTCCTGCACAGCCCGGTCGCCGGTCTCGACGTCGACCCCTTCGACGAGTACTGCGACCACCTCCTGGTCCGCGAGGGCGAGACCGGCACCGTCGTCGGCACCTACCGGCTGCTGCGGCCCGAGGCCGCCCGGCGGGCCGGACGGCTCTACTCCGACGGCGAGTTCGACCTGTCCGCGCTCGCGCCGGTGCGCCCCGGCCTGGTCGAGCTCGGCCGCTCCTGCATCCACCCCGATCACCGCGGCGACGGCGCGGTCATCAACCTGATGTGGGGCGGCATCGCCCGCTACCTCGCCGACACCGGCAACACCTGGGTCGGCGGCTGCTGCTCGATCGACCTGGAGGACGGCGGCGCCACCGCGGCCCGGGTCTGGGACACCGTCAGCGCCAAGTACCTGGCCCCCGAGCAGTACCGGGTCACCCCGCACCGCCGCTGGGACGCCACCGGCGTGCCGCGCGCCGAGCGCGGCGCACTGCCCGCCCTGCTCCGCGGCTACCTGCGGCTCGGCGCCTGGGTCTGCGGTGAGCCCGCGTACGACCCGGACTTCGGCTGCGCCGACCTGTACGTGCTGCTGTCGCTGGAGCGCACCGACCCCCGCTACCTGCGGCACTTCCTGTCCGGATCACCCTCGTCGGGCGCATCGTCATGAGCGTCTGGCTGCCGATCGCGCCCTGTCGGCCGGAGACCTGCCTGGGCGAACGCGCGCCGGAGGTCTCCCACCTCCGGCGGGCTCTGCGGCTGACCGCCTGCCTGACGGCGGTGCTGGCCGGGGTCGCGCTCTGCCTGCCGGTGCGGCTGCTCCCGTACGGCGCCCGGGACCGGCTGATCCGGTTCTGGGCGCGGGTGCTGCTGCGCACCCTCGGGGTGACCGTCCACCTCGGGACGCCCGGGGCGCCTGGGCTGCCCGGAGCTCCCGTGCCGGCCGGGGCGGTCGGCGCCGGCGGGGCGCTGGTGGTGGCCAACCACGTGTCCTGGCTGGACATACCGTTGCTCGCGGCCGGACGCCCCGGGCGCTCGCTGGCCAAGACCGAGGTCCGGCAGTGGCCGGTGCTCGGGCACCTGGTCGCCTGGGGCGGCACCGTGTTCCTGGACCGCGATCGGCTGCGGACCCTCCCGGACACCGTGGCGGCGGTGGCCGAGGTGCTGCGCTCCGGGCAACCGGTGATCGTCTTCCCGGAGGGGTCGACCTGGTGCGGGCGGGAGAGCGGACGGTTCCGGCCCGCGCTGTTCCAGGCCGCGGTGGAGGCTGGCGCCTTCGTCCAACCGGTGACGATCCGCTACCGGCTGGCGGACGGGCGGCCGACCAGTGCGCCTGCCTTCGTCGGGGACGACGGGCTGCTCACCTCGCTCGCCCGGGTGGTCGCGGTGCGCGGGCTGGTCGCGGACGTCACCTTCCTGCCGCCGATTCCTCCGCCCGGGCCGCAGCCCACCCGGGCGGGGGCCCGGCGGGAGCTGGCCCGCGCGGCGCAGGCGGCGGTGGAGGGCATCCACTGACGGGGCCCGCCTAGATGATCGATTCCAAGGGGTCAGTGGTCATAGGCGATCAATGAGCGCAGGACGGGCTGTCCAGTGTGGTCGTTGTGCCAGATCGCGGCGGTCATCGCAAGGATGCGTTGCATGACGCGGGCAACAACGCCGCCGGGCGTGCGTCCTCGGTGCTGTTCGAGGTCGAGTTGACCCTTGAAGGTCTCGTTGACCGACTCGATGATCTGTCGCAACGGCTTGAACAGTGGCGCGCCGGGCCGCTCCGGCTCGCCCTTGCGGGCCGGTCACAGCAGCTGGATGTCCTGCTCTGCCAGCTGGTGTTCGAAGTCGCGGCCGAAGTAGTTCTTGTCGCCGATCAGCGTCTGGGAAGGACGTGCCGCTACGAGGCTGGCTTCGGCGGCCAGGAGGTCCAGCAGGGTCTCGCGCTCGTCTGCTTTGGCCCCGGTCAGGGCGAAGGCGACGGGCAGGCCCTGGAGGGTGCACACCAGGTGCAGCCGCAGGCCCCAGAAGAAGCGGCTGTGACTGGCGCAGTACCCATACTCGGCCCATCCGGCCAGGTCGGAGCGTTTGACGGTCTCGCGGGAGCGGCCGCATTCCACCGGCGTGGAGTCCACGACCCACACGTCGTCGCTCCACACGGAGGTGTCGATAGCGAGCAGCCGGGTGACGCGCCGAAGCAGTCCGGCGGCCTTGCGCAGCCGCTTGTTGTAGCCGGGCTGCTTGGGTAGGTACGGGAAGAGATGCTGCAGGTGGGAACGGGCGTGGCGGAGCCACCTGGCCTCGGAGGTGAAGCCGAGCATCGCCTGCATCATCGCCAGCGTGACCAGTTCGGCGTCGGTGAGCTGCGGGGCGATTCCCACGGCAGGCCGCCATGGCGCGAGATGCGGAGAAGCCTTCAGCAGATCGTCGGTCTTCACATAGAGTGCGGTCGCGAGGGTGTCCAACTCTGTCTTCACACACTGAGGTTGGATGCCCTCGCCCTATGCGCGCAGCCGATCCCTTGGAACACCATGATCCTTCCCAAAGATCGCGACCCCCGCTTCATCACCATCCGCCGTGGGGGGACGCTTACGGACTCCGACCATCGACTCCTGGCTTTGTGGGCTGCCGCGTGCGCGGAGCACGTTCTGCACCTTTTCGAGTCGGTGCAGCCCTCGGACCCGCGGCCCCGCGAGGCGATCGAGCAGATTCGGGCATGGGCGTCCGGCGAGATCAGGATGTCTCAGTCCCGAGCGGCGGGTGGCCATGCCATGGCTGCGGCAAGAGAGTTGAGCGGAGCCGCTCGACACGCCGCATTTGCTGCCGGCCAGGCGGCGGTGGTGGCGCATGTCGCCGCACACGAGCTTGGCGCTGCGGCCTACGCGATCAAGGCCGTGCGTGCGGCGGCCCCCGGACGGGAGGGTGAGAGCGCCGGCAGGCTCGAGTGCCGTTGGCAGCGCGAACAGCTCCCGGATGTGATTCGTGAACTCGTCTTAGATGATCAGCGGTTGCGAAACGAAATCTGCTGGTCGGTCTTCGACTGTTGACGGGCGTGACGGCTTGTCTGCCCCCTTGGAATCGATCATCTAGGCGAGTCCGGCAGGGGCGTACGGCCTGGCCGCGGTGGGGCGGCTCGGGCTGGCCCACGGTATCCGTCACTGGCGCCGCCCCAAGGAACAGCGCAGCCGGGTCGGCCGCATCACCGCCGCCGTCACTGGCGCACTGGGCTTCTGGCTGATCCTCTGCGTCGGATACGCCTCCTTCGACGCCGCTTCGGGCTGAACACCGGGCTCTGACCGGTCCGACGGCGGGTAGGCTCGCCCGGCGAACCGTCCACCGTCCACGGAGGAGTTACCGATGGCCGAACCGTATTCCCACGACGAGCCGTACGCCCAGGGCCTGTTGGACGTCGGCGACGGGCAGCGGATCCACTGGAACACCTCTGGCGACCCGGCGGGCAAGCCGGCCGTGGTGGTGCACGGCGGGCCGGGCTCCGGCCACCATCCCGGCTCCCGGCGGTACTTCGACCCCGAGCGCTACCGCGTCGTCCAGTACGACCAGCGCGGCTGCGGCCGGAGCCTGCCGCACGCCGCCGACCCGTCAACCGGGCTGGAGCACAACACCACCGCGCACCTGGTCGCCGACCTGGAGCGGCTGCGCGAGCACCTGGGCATCGACAAGTGGCTGCTGTACGGCGGCTCGTGGGGCTCGACCCTGATCCTCGCGTACGCGCAGGCCCACCCGGAGCGGGTCTCCGCGATCGTGATCTGCGGGGTGACCATGACCCGCCCCGAGGAGACGGACTGGCTCTACCGGGGCGTCGGCCGTTTCCTACCGGGCCCCTGGGAGGAGTTCCACGCCTTCCCACCCGCCGCCGACCGGGACGGCGACGTGTTCGACCTGCTCGCCGCCTACAGCCGGCTGCTCAACAGCCCGGAGGAGGACGTCCGCCGGGCCGCCGCCCAGGCCTGGGCCACCTGGGAGGACGCCGTCATCGCGCACGAGGTGTTGGGCAAGCCGAATGCCTACTCCGACCGTCCCTCCGACGCCCTGATGGCCTTCACCCGCATCACGGCGCACTACTTCTCGCACCAGGCCTTCCTGGCGGACGGCCAACTGCTGCGCGACGCCGGTCGGCTGGCCGGCATCCCGGGCGAGCTCATCCATGGACGGCTCGACCTCGGCGGACCACTGCAAACCGCCTGGCAGCTGGCCAAGGCCTGGCCGGACGCCAACCTGACAGTCGTCGACGAAGCCGGACACACCGGCAGCCCGCGAATGGCGGAGGCGGTCCTCGCGGCCGTCGAGCGCTTCGCCTGAAAGCGGAACCTGCTCTTCAGCAAGGCCATGATGGAGCAGGCCAAGCCCGACTACCGCTGCGTCACGGTGACCAACAACTTCCATGCCTTCCGGGCGGCGCTGATCGCCCGCAAGACCGGCGTCAACGGCACGTGTTCGGCTCGCCCACCGCCCGGTGCTACTGGCCGAGCGCGACCCTCCGCGAGTTCGCGACGGTGTTCCTCTCGCACAAGCTGATCAACTTCCGGATCTGCGGCCTCCTTGCGCTCTGCGGGATGCTGGCGGCGCTCTGAGCGCCTCGGGTTTCGGGGGCCCGGGTGTTCGGGCCCGGGCGTAAGTGTTTTGGGGTGTACAGGGTTTTGGGGTGTACAGGCCTCGGGGTGTCCGGGTCTCGACTGCTCGGTCTCGGGCTCTTCAGACATGGTCTGTTCGGTTGGGCCCCGGTCGTTGCGGCGGTCGCCGCCACGGTCGGGGCCCGGCTGTTCAGCGGCGGGTTCGCCGGCCGCTCAGGCCGCCGGGCGGGGGGGTGAGGATCGCGCAGGTGGTGGTGGCGTGGGCGTAGAGCTTGCCGTTCTCCGCACCGACCACCCTGGCCTCCGCGGTCGCCATCGTCCGACCCAGGTGGAGCACCACGCCCTCGCAGCGCAACAGCCCCGAGTCGGCGAACAACGGACGCAGCATATGGACGTTCAACTGCGTGGTGGTGTAGCCGATCCCGGCCGGCAGCTTGCTCAACACGGCGCAGCCGAGCGCCGAGTCGAGCAGGGTGGCCAGGTACCCGCCGTGCACGGTATTCATCGGGTTGAAGAGGTGGTCGCCCACCTCCCCTTCGAACACCGCCGTGCCGGGCTTCACCTCGACCAGGTGGAAGCCCATGGTGCTGCAGATCGACGGCTCCGGGATCCGCCCGGCGATCCACTCCAACAGGATCTCCTCGCCGGTGAGGTGCGGGTACTCGGAGATCGGCGGGCCGGCCGTCCAGGTGTGGGTGCGGGAGCGCGACTCCCGACCGTCCAGGGACTGCTGATCGGCGGGGGCAGGCTGGTGATTCGTCATGAGACCAACCTGCCTTGTTCGAACCCCTGGCTCAAATCCCCTCCGGTACACGCCCGTCGGCCCCACCGGTTCACTCATGCCTCATGCCGCTCCCTCCTCCGCGCGCAGCCCTGCGAACAGGTCGGTCTCGCCCCCGCCCGTCCCAGGTCCGGCGGTCCCGGGTCCGCTCACGAAGCTCCGAGCCAGGTGGTAGTCCTCCGTCGGCCAGACCTCACGCTCGATGTCTCGGGGGTGGGCCATGAACGCGACGCCGGGCTCGACCTGGGTGGCGTGTGCCAGCATCGCCGCGTCCCGTATGGCGAACTGCTCGGAGCAGGCGATTCGGGTGGTGGTCGCGAGGGCGGGCGGGGTGTCGGGCCAGCCGACGAGCAGTTCGCCCATGGCCGAGTCGACTCCGCGCTCCGTCATGGCGTCGTGCAGCGTCTGGAACCAGGCCCGGGAGAGGGCCAGGTGGTAGTAGAGCTTGGCCGCCTGCCAGGGCTCGCCCGCCTCGGGGTAGCGCTTGGGATCGGCGGCGGCCTCGAAGGCCTCGACGGTGACCTGGTGGGTCATCACATGGTCCGGGTGCGGGTACCCGCCGGTCTCGTCGTAGGTGATCACCACCTGTGGGCGGAACTCCCGGATCACGGCGACCAGCGGGGCCGCGACGACCTCCACCGGCTGGGCGGCGAAGCAGCCCTCCGGCAGCGGCTCTTCGGGGCTCGGCATCCCGGAGTCGACGAAGCCGAGGAACTGCTGCCGCACGCCGAGGATCTCACGGGCCGCCGCCATCTCCTTACGCCGGATTCGGGCGAGGTTGTCCCGGACCTCGGGCCGGTCCATCGCCGGGTTGAGCACCGAACCGCGCTCGCCGCCGGTACAGGTGGCGACCAGGACGTCCACGCCCTCGGCCGCGTACCGGGCGAGGGTGGCCGCGCCCTTGCTGGACTCGTCGTCGGGGTGGGCGTGCACGGTGAGCAGACGCAGGCCGCCAGGATGCTTGGTGGACATGAGGTACCTCCATAGTCGGTACGAATCGATGGGGATCGGTCAGAACCGATGGGAATCGGCGTGAGCACGCCTGACTGATGGATGATCACTGATTGGCGGCGGCCGGTCAGGCTGCCTTACGTGCGGCGCCTGGGTAGAGCAGAGCCGGTGCGATGGCGAGCACCGACAGAGCCAGCACCCACCAGAAGGTCGCACCGAAGGCCGCGCCCGGCTGGCCGGGGTGTCCGGCCTCCGCCTGCTGGAGGACCAGCGTCAGCACCGCCGTGCCGAGCGCCCCGCCGAGCCGGTTGAGCACGTTGATCGCACTGGCGGCCGCCGCCACCTGCGGCTTCTCGACGCTCCCGTACACCGCCGCCATGCCGGGGATCAGGACGATCCCCATGCCCGCCCCGCGCAGCGCCAGCGAGCCGACGAGCAGCCAGTCGGCCGGGCCGGAGCCCGTTCCCAGCTGGGTGAAGGCGAGGGTGCCGAGCAGCGAGCAGCCGATGCCGAGCAGGATCAGCGGGCGGGGCGCGAAGCGGTCGGCTATTCGCCCGGCCAGCAGCGAGGTGACCGCCGTACCGAGCGCCTGCGGCGCGAGTAGCAGCCCGGCCTCGACCGCCCCGGCGCGCTCCACCTGCTGGTAGTAGAGCGGGACCAGGAACATCGAGCTGTACAGCGCGGCGCCCTGAAGGAAGCTGTTCGCCGTCGCCACCGCGAAGCCGCGCCGGACGAACAGCCGCAAGTCGATCAGCGGCGCGCGGGCCCCGTCACGCCCCGCGCGCAGCGCGTGCCGACCGTACGCCAGCAGCAGCGCCACACCCACCGCGACCGCCACCGGGCCGACCGGGCCGACCGGGCCGACCGGGCCGACCGGGCCGACCGTGGAGAGCCCGTAGACCAGCGCCGTCAGGCCCAGCGACAACAGCACCAGACCCGTCACGTCCAGTCGGGGCTTCGGGAGTTCCGACCGGCCCTCGGCGGGAAGCCACCGGGCCGCCAACAGCAGGGTGAGCAGCCCCACCGGCACGTTCAGCAGGAACATCCAGCGCCAGTCCAGGTGCTCCAGCACCAGCCCGCCGAGGATCGGCCCCAGGACCGGGGCCAGGCTGATCGGGAGCAGCATGGTGCCCATCACCCGCGCGATCCGGGAGCGCCCGGCCGCCTGCACCATGAGCATCTGCCCCAACGGCTGGATCATCGCGCCGCCGACGCCCTGGAGCACCCGAAAGGCGATCAGGCTACCCGTCGACCAGGCCAGGCCGCACAGCGCGGATCCCAGCACGAACAGGACGACCGAACCGAGCCAGGCGTGCCGGGCGCCGAACCGGCCGGCGGCCCACCCGGAGAGCGGCATGGTCAGCGATATCGCCAACAGGTACCCGGTGGCCACCCACTGGACCGCGGCCATCGAGCTGTGCAGGTCGCCGGCGACGGAGTCGATGCCGACGTTGACGATCGTGGTGTCCAGCAAGGCCAGGATCGGGCCCAACGCGAGCACCACGCCCATCTTCAGCAGGCCTGGCGGCAACGGCTCCGGCCGCTGCACCCGAGCCGCCCCGCGCCAACCCTTCGCGGTGCTGTTCTCCGCCCCCCCTGCCCGCGCCCTTCGTCGTGATCCGCGTGGTGACCGATGTGGTCATGAACCCTCCCCTGGACCGCTCCTCCGTCGACCGCCCCGGCCGACGTGAAGAACTTAGGACGGACCCAGTAATTAGGTCAAGCATAATTTCTGTGCTCGACCCATCGAACTGCGCTAGGCTCCTGCCATGACCGACACCGGGACCACGCCGAACCTGCGCGAGCTCAACAAGCGCCGCACCCGCGAGGCGATCTCGCACGCCGCGACCAGGCTCTTCATCGAACAGGGCTTCGACCGGACGACCATCGCCGAGGTCGCCACCGCCGCGGGCGTCGCCAAGATGACCGTCACCAACCACTTCCCGCGCAAGGAGGACCTCTTCTTCGACCTGCACGAGGAGCTCGTCGGCCGGCTCGCCCGCACCGTCGCCGAGCGCACCCACGGCGAGTCCGCCCTCGCCGCGCTGCGCCGGGACTGCCTGAGCGCGCTCGACCGGCACGACCCACGGCTCGGTTTCTCCGGCGAGGACTTCGCCCGCACCATCGCCGAGAGCCCAGCCCTGGGCGGCCGGCTGCGCGAGCTGAACGAGCAGGCCGAGACGGCACTCGCCGAGGCGCTGGCCGAGGCCGTGCACGCGACACCTGTCGACTTCGAGAACCGGGTCGCCGCCGCCCTGCTCGCCGCCGTCGACCGGGCGGTGTTCACCGAGGTGTTCCGCCGCACCCTGGCCGGCGAGGAGCACGCCGCGATCGCCGCCGCGGTGAGCCCCTGGGCCGCCCGAGCCTTCGACCGACTGGAGGGCGCCCTTGGCAGCTACGCCGTCCGCGAGGGCTAAGCCGTTTGAGCGCCGACCAGCGACCAGTCGCGCAGGCCTCGACGCGACGGTGAAACACCCACACCAATACCGCCCTTGACGAAAGGTTGACCTGTTCACGGCAGAAGGTTGACGACCGCCACCCCTATGGTCGGCCCATGCCCTCACAGCCCATCAGGCCCACAGCCCTGCCGGTCCTGCCCTACCGCAAGCCCACCCGCGGCCGGGACTACTGGGTCCTGGACAACGTCCTGCCTGACCCGGACGCCGTCCGCGAGCGCGTCCTGGCCCGGGGCAACTGGACCGAGGGCTACCCGTACCGCCCCGAGACCTGGCCGGGCGTGCGCACCATGCCAGGCCTGGAGCCTGACGAGCTGGCGCGGGTCGAGGCGCTGGTCCGCAAGGCCACCGGTGCCTCCCGACTGTGGGTGCAGAGCACTCCGGGCGGCGGCATGCTCAACCACAACTGCGTCCAGGTCGTCGGCGCCGGAGAGTCGGAGTCCCGCCCGCACACCGACTCCCGCGCCCTCTGCCGCTACGCCGCTGTGCTCTACCTCAGCCCGGGCGCGCCCAAGGACGCAGGCACCAGCTTCTACCGCCAGCAGTTCCCCGGCGGCCGCCTCGGCGGGAACCTGGTCAACGCCCCGCACAACAACCTGGTCGAGGCGCTCGGCACCCGCCACGTGCCCGCCGACCACTTCACCGAGGACGTCCGCGTCCCCAACCGCTACAACCAACTGCTCCTCTACCACGCCAACCTGATCCACAGCGCCACGAATTACTACGGCAACGAGCTGGCAGACCGCCGGATGACGGCGGTGTTCTTCTGGATGGCCTGACGGGTGGCCTGACAGATAGCCTCAACACACCCTAAAAGCACGCCCTGAATCGCGACCTGGAACATCGTCCGTCACCCGGCCCCCGCGCATCGCCACGCGCCCGCCCGCCTCCACACCCGCACACCCGCACACCGAACGCCGCACCGACCCGGGTTCAGGCCGCCCCTCCCCGGGGACGCTCGCCGCATGAACCCCGACGCCGCACCCCCGACCGAGACGGTCCGACCCGACTGGGCCGGGATCGATCAGCTGACCACCCTCGACCTGCTCCACCTGATGAACGCCGAGGACCGTACCGTCCCCACCGCCGTCGCCGGGGAGTTGACGCGGATCGCCGCCGTGGTGGACGCCGTGGCTGCCCGGATGGCCCGCGGCGGGCGACTGGTCTACGCCGGGGCAGGGACGGCCGGGCGGCTCGGGGTGCTGGACGCCGCCGAGTGCCCACCGACCTTCGGCACCGATCCAGCCCTGGTCGTCGGCCTGATCGCAGGCGGCCGGACGGCCGTGACGGAGGCCGCCGAGGGCGCCGAGGACCGTACCGAGCTCGCCGAGGCCGACGTCGCCGCGCTCGACCTCACCCCGGCCGACACCGTGGTGGGTGTCTCCGCCTCGGGCCGTACGCCCTACCCGCTGGCGGCGGTGCGTGGCGCGCGGGCAGCCGGGGCACTGACCGTCGGGCTGGCGTGCAACCGGGGCTCGGCGCTGGTGGCCGCCGCCGAGCTGGGGATCGAGGTGGAGGTCGGCCCTGAGGTGCTGGCCGGGTCCACCCGGCTGAAGGCGGGCACGGCACAGAAGCTGGTGCTCAACATGCTGTCCACGGCCGTGATGGTCCGCCTCGGCCGGACGTACGGAAATCTGATGGTCGACCTCCGGGCCACCAACGCCAAGCTCCGCGAGCGCGCCCGACGAATCGTCGCCGAGGCCACCGGCGCCGACCAGGACGCAGTCCGCCGGGCCCTGAGCACGACGGACGGCCGGACGAAGGACGCGATCCTGGTCCTGCTCGCGGACGTGGACGCGCCCACCGCCGCCCGACTGCTCACAGCCTCGGGCGGCCGGCTGCGCGATGCCCTGAAGCTGGCCGGAGGCTAGTGGCTCTGCTCCATAAGTCGACCCATAATCGGTCTGGCGCTCTTTGGCCGTTGGGCATTCTCGCGAGGGATGGAACACGTAGGGCTTCGGCGCGTCTCGAAGCCGATCCGCAGGTCATTCCGGGGAACGCGAGGATCACATCCGTTACCAAAACAGAACTCGGACACTCTTCCGGAATTTTTGTTTTTGTGGTATTCTGTCAGAATGTTGGGTTAACGTCCGACATCATGATGAACAAGGCACAACCCAGCCGGACAGCTCTCATGTCGGCCGCAGCACGCGCAGCACACCTGCTCGTCGACGAGACCCCCTCGATCTTCGCCGACACCCTGGCGCAGACCTTCCTGGGGGAGCGCGCCGAAGAACTCCTCGGCTACCACCGGTCCTATGGCGGCCACCCAGCCCTGTCCGGGGCGCGAACGACGGCCGTCACCCGCAGCCGCTACACCGAGGACCGGCTGGCTGAGCTGGCCAGCCAGGGCGTCGACCAATACGTGATCCTCGGCGCGGGACTGGACTCCTTCGCCTACCGGTCCGAACTGCCCGACCACGTGCGGGTGTTCGAGGTGGACAAGCCCGCGACC
The DNA here is from genome assembly GCF_055560875.1 of Kitasatospora sp. NPDC023118. Classification (NCBI taxonomy): domain Bacteria; kingdom Bacillati; phylum Actinomycetota; class Actinomycetes; order Kitasatosporales; family Streptomycetaceae; genus Kitasatospora; species Kitasatospora sp. NPDC023118. The sequence goes on along the minus strand of NZ_JBVHHW010000009.1, from coordinate 74,448 downwards.
CAGCGCTGGAAGCAGGCGCTGCTGGCCGAGACGGGAACGAAGGTGCCACCGTCCGCCTTCTTCGTCCCGGTCGACTTCGAGAAAGAGTCTGCCCGGTCACTTACCGATCGCCTCGTCCAGGCCGGCTTTGACCCAGGCCGACCCGCGCTGGTCAGCTGGCTCGGGGTCACGATGTACCTCACCTCTGAAGCGATCAGGCAGACCCTGGCCGTCATCAGCGGATTCGCACCCGGAACGGAGCTCATCGTGGAGCACCTCCTCCCAGCCGGACTCCGCGACGAGGCAGGTCAGATGTATGCGGAGCTGGTCATGGCTGCGGCGGCCGAGCAGGGCGAGCCTTGGCAAACCTTCCTCAGCCTCGAGCAAATGGACGCCCTCCTACTTGAGCACCGGCTCCAACCGATCGAGTACGTCCGGCAACGCGAGACAATCGACCCTGCGGAGTGGGAACGTACCGACGCGCTCCGCCCGTTCGAATTGTCCGTCCTCGCCCGTGCGAGCGTCCCCGCCCGCTAGTGCTGTGACCGTATACGTTCACCGGGTCGGTGATCCGCGACGTCATGAGCCGAGCTTCTAGATCAACACGAGCCACCAGGTGTTCACGGCCCCTCCTGCAGGCCGAACAAGCGACTCGGGGCGGCAGTCACCAAAGCGTGAGTCGGCCCCAGGGGGTGCTGCCGGGGGCCGTCGGCTCACTGATCTGCGGTGCTCAGCCGACCGGTCCCGTCATCGCGTGCGACCCTACCGTCGGTTCGAGCAGCGACAACGTCCGCTGCTGCGCATCGAGGCCGACGCGGATGCCGACCGGCATCGGCAGATTCGGGCCGGCATGCCCGAACTCGACGTTGCCCAGGATCGGGATGTCACGATCGCCGAGGACGTCGAGGACGATCTCGGGCAGGGTCGGGGAGGTGCCGGGCTCGAGTCCACTGATCTCGCGTGGAACGCCCACGACCATGCCGGAGATCCGATCGAGGATGCCGCAGTGTCGCATCACCTGCAGATAGCTCCACACGTACGATGCCAGGCCGCCCATCTCCTCCCAGAACAGCACCGCGCCGTCGAACTGTTCGAGCGGCAGCGCGAAGGGCGTCGCCTGCGCCAGCACGATGCGGTTGATCACCCCGCCGATCAGCCGGCCTTCGACACGACCAGGACGCCAGCACTCCCAGGACGGGCTCGCGGGCAGTGCACCGATCGCCTCGGTACTGGTCAGCAGCCTGGTGTAGAGCTTCTCGAGTTCTGCTTGGCGTGCCGCTGGCGCGGACTGCCAGTGCCCGCCGAAGCCGGGGACGGCCATGTCGGCGTGGAACCCGACCAGACCTGTGCGCCCATGGAGCACCAGGTGCAGCAGTGAGATGTCGCTGTAGCCGAGGATCGGCTTGGGGTCGGCCCTGATCGCCTCGACGTCGATCAGGTCGAGGTAGCCGAGCGCCGTCTGGCCGCCGTCACTCGCGACGATCGCGCGTACCTCGGGATCACGCAGAAGACCGTTGAGCTCCCCGGCGATCTCGGCCGGCGTGGCCGCGCTCCACCAATGGCGCCGTCCTGCTTCGAGCAGCGGAGCCCGCCGCACGCGGAACCCCATCCGCTCGAACACCTCCACCGTCCGCTCGACGTTGGGCTCGTAAGCGGCCGGCAGCGGGCCGGACAGCGCGGCGATGACCACGAGATCTCCGGGCCTCAGGGCACGCGGTCGAAGCAGTTGAGGCAGTGCAGAACCAGTCATGGCGTCAGTGTCGCCGGTGCCATTGGTAGGGTCACGCGAATTTCGCCGGTCGTCCGCCCCAGCGCAGGCCCTTCTCGCTGCGGATGCGGGCGCGTTCTCGGCGCTGGGCTGCCAGGACGTCGGGATGGCGGGCGTTGACGTTGCGCCAGCGCAGGTAGCGGTGCAGTTCGCGGGTCTGGACCGTGTGGTTCGGGTGGTTGGAGTTGGCGAGGGTGAACTGCCGCAGTGGGCCGAAGTGTGCCTCGATCGGGTTCGCCCAGGAGGTGTTGGTCGGGGTGAAGCAGAGGTGGACGTTGTTGTTCTTCGCCCAGCGCAGGATCTTCTTGCCGTTGTGGGCGGAAAGGTTGTCCAGGATCACGTAGACCGGGGCGCCGTCCGGGCGCGCGGCGCGTATCGACCTGAGCGCGGTCAGGGTGTTCGTGGTGCCCTTGCGGCGGCGGTTGACGCCCCACAGGGTGTCGTCGCTGACCGAGTAGCAGCCGTGGAAGTAGGTCACGCCGTGGGTGCGTTGGTAGGTCGCCGGGAGTCGGTCGGGCCGGCCCTGCTCGGCCCAGCAGCTGCCCGCGGTGGGGCGGATGCCGAGCGGGCCGAATTCGTCGAACGCGAACGTGCGGTCGGGGAAGCGTTCCAGGGCGTGCTCGATCCGGTCGAGCTTGGCGTCGTAGTCGGGGTCGGTGGACTCCTTCCACGTCTTGGTGCGCTGGAAGGTGACGCCTCGTCGAGCGAGCAGGGCAGCGTAGGGCCTCACGTCCGATCCGGATCACTCGGCCGTGGGCCCTGCGCAGGTAGGCGAGCAGTTTGCGAATGGACCAGCGGGTGAAGGGCCGGCCGAGCTTGGTCGGGCGGGTGGTGGCCGTCTTGATGACGAAGTCCTCGTCGTCAGGACTGAGCAGGCGGGGACGGCCTCCCGCCCACCGAGGGTCCAGGCAGGCCAGCCCGATCTCGTTGAACCGGTGAATCACGTCCCGCACCGTGTCCTCATCCGCCTGCACCAGCCGGGCGATCACCGGAACCCGATTGCCGCCGGCCGAAGCCAGCAACATCATCGCCCGCCGGTACCGCACCGAGTTGGTGCTGCCCCGCCGCACGATCCTCTGTAACTGCTGACCTTCGTGGTCCGTGAGCCTGCGGACCCTGACCGGTTCTGCCATCGCACCCTCCGAGTTGAACGTCTCGCGACATCCAACCGGTCGAGGACCAGCCAGCGTCAACCCGGCGAACCTATGCGGTCACGGCACTAGATGACTGATGCCAAGGGGTTTAGTGGTCGTAGGCGGTCAGCGAGCGCATGACGGGCTGGCCGGTGTGGTCGTTGTGCCAGATCGCGGCGGTGAGGGCGAGGATCCGCTGGAGGACGCGGACCATGACGCCGCCGGGTGTGCGGCCGTGGTGGCGTTCGAGGTCGAGCTGGCCCTTGAAGGTGTCGTTGACCGACTCGATGACCTGCCGTAGCGGCTTGAACAGCTGCGATCCGGCCCGCACGGATTCGCCCTTGCGGGCCGGTCGCAGGAGCCGGATCTCCAGCTCGGCGAGCTCACGCTCGAACGCGGCGCCGTAGTAGTTCCTGTCCCCGATCAGGGTCTGGCCGGGCCGGGCGGCCACGAGGGCGGTCTCGGTGTCCAGGATGTCCAGCAGGGTGGTGCGCTCGTCGGCCTTGGCACTGGTGAGCGCGAACGCAACGGGCAGGCCGTGCAGGGTGCACACCAGGTGCAGCCGCAGGCCCCAGAAGAACCGCGAATGGCTGGCGCAGTAGCCGTACTCGGCCCATCCGGCCAGATCGGAGCGCTTGACCGTCTCCCGGGAGCGTCCGCATTCGATCGGGGTGGAGTCGACCACCCAGACGTTGTCCGTCCACAGGCTGGTGTCGGTGGCCAGTGGCCGGTTGACGCGGGCGATCAGGTCCGCGCTCTTGCGCAGGCACCGGTTGTAGCCGGACTGCCCTGGAAGGTACGGGAACAGGTGCTGGAGGTTGGAGTGGGCGTAGCGGATCCAGCGGCGCTCGGAGACGAAGCCGAGCAGTGCTTGCATCACCGACAGCGTGACCAGTTCGGCATCGCTGAGCTGCGGTTCGATGCCGATCTTGGGACGCCACGGCGCCAGATGCGGCGATTCCTTCAGCAGGTCGTCGGTCTTCACGTAGAGTGCGGTCGCGAGGGAGTCCAGATCAGGCGTCACAACCGATCTTTGGACTCCCTCGCTTCATGTCATGCGTGCCAGCGAGCCCTTGGCATCAGTCATCTAGGACGGCCCCAGTCCCATAGGCCGAGCCGATAATTGATCCGGTGGCTGTGGACCGACAGGCTGCCCCCAAGAGCTGATCTTGGGGGTGGCCGTGGGGCGTCGACCGAGTGTGTTCGTCCGGCTGGTGGGCATCGAGGAGGGCCGGAAACTGCAGCAGACCAGCCGGACCGCGAAGGACCCGGTGCAACTCCGCCGAGCGATCGTGGTGCTGATGTCCGCCCAGGTCCAGACGGTCAAGGACATCACCACGCTGATGCAGGTCAGCGAGGACTACGTCCGCGATGTCATCCACGCCTTCAACGAGCAGAAGCTGGACGCGCTGGACCCAAAATGGAGCGGGGGACGCCCCAAGACGATCAGTGACGAAGTGCGCGAGCACATCTGCCTGTTCGCCCGGACGTCCTCCGCCGACTGGAAGATCACCGTGATCTCCACCTGGAGCCTGACTAAGCTCGCCGACCACCTCGTCAAGCAGAAGGTGACCGCGGCCATCAGCCGGGAGACCCGGCGCCGGATCCTGCGCGCCGGCAAGGTCTCCTGGAAGACAAGCCGCTAGCTCAGCTGCAGGTCAGCCGCCGCCACGACCTCGCCCAGCCGCGGGAAGTTCAGCTCCACCGAGGCCCGGTGCTCGGCCTCCGTCAGCCCGGTCATCGCGTCCTCGACGAACACCAGCCGGTACCCGTGGTCGGCGGCCGCGCGGGCGCTCGACTCCACACCGAGGTTGGTGGCGATCCCGGTGAACACCACCGTCTCCACGCCGCGTGCCTGGAGCAACTCGTGCAGCCCGGTGCCCTGGAAGGCGCCGATCGTGCGCTTCACCACGACCTCGTCGGCCACCGCCTCCACCTCGGCCAGCAGCTCGCTGCCGGGCGGCTGCTCGGCGACGCCCGGCCGCTCCACGCGCACCGCGACGACGGGGGCACCGGCTGCGCGGAAAGCCTTGGCGAGCTCCAGCGAGGACACCACCACCTCCGAACCGGTGTGCGGCGCGAGCGGGTTGGTGACGATCCGGTCCATCAGGTCGATCAGGACCAGGGCGGTGCTGCGGGGATCAAGGGTGGTCATGGCGCTCACGCTAGCCCACGCCCGTCGCCGGTCACACCCTCACCAGGACCCGCCCCCGCATCCTCGGCGGAACCCGCCCCCGCATCCTCGGCCTCACGCGCGATCTCGGCCCGGAACCCCTCGATCAGCACCCGCAGCCCGTACTCGAAGTCGGCGTCGTGGTCGGTCATCCGCAGCACGTCGACCGCCTCGCTCAGCAGCCGCAGGTCGCGCAGCGCCTCGTCCGGGAAGGACGGCCGGGCGCGCTCCGCAGCGTCCTGCCGCCAGGCCTGCTCCTCGGTGACCCAGCCCATGAGGTACCGGTCGGCGGTCGGCAGCAGTCGCAGCGCGGTGCGCGGACGCAGCCCGGCCCGGCACAGGGCGCTCAGCTGGTCCTCGACGGCCGGGAGTTCGCCCTCGGTCGACAGGGTGCCGGCGTGCACCCGGGCGCCGTCGCGGTAGGCGAGCAGGGCGCGGCGCTTGGTCCGGGCGTCGGCGGCGATCCACTCGGGCCAGTGCTCCGGGTCCGGCTCGCGGTCGGGCGGCAGGGCCTCGGCGAGCATCGCCTCCGCCATCAGGTCGAGCAGCTCCCGCTTGTTCTTGAAGTGCCGGTACAGCGCCGGTGACCGCACGCCGAGCTCCCGGGCGAGCCGCCGGGTGCTGAGAATGGACCGCCTCCGGTCCCGACTGCTGCCGAACACCGCCCCGTGGCGCTCCTCCCGCGACTTCCGGCTGACCTGGACCTCCGGCACGGTCACCCTGCTCGGCTCGGTCTTCACCATGACCTCGATCCCACTGCAGATCGCCCACCTCACCGGCTCTCCGCTCGCGGTGGGCGCGGTCGGCGCGGTGGGCGCGGTCGGCGCGGTGGGCGCGGTCGGCGCGGTCGGCGCGGTCGAATTCGCGCCCACCATCCTGTTCGGCCTCTACGGCGGCGTGCTCGCCGACCGCGCCGACCGCCGCACCGTCGCCCTGGTCACCGAGGTCGCGCTGGCCGCGCTCAGCGCCCTGCTGCCCGCCAACGCACTGCTCGGCACGCCCGCCGTCTGGCCGCTCCACCTCTCCGCCGGGCTGGCGGCGGCGATCCAGGGCCTGCATCAGCCCTCGGTCAAGGCGATGATCCCCCGACTGGTGCCGCACGACCAGCTGGTGGCGTCCGGGGCGCTGCTCTCGCTGCGCGGGAACATCGGCGCAGTGGCCGGGCCGGCCGCCGCCGGGTTGCTGATCGCGACCGCCGGCCTCCCGGCGGCGTACCTGGTCGACCTCGCCACCTTCCTGCTGTCGATCGCCCTGCTCGCGCGGGTCCGGCCGATCCCCTCGGAGCGCGACGCCGAGACGCCCCGGCTGCGCGAGTTCACCGAGGGCACCCGGTACGCGACCCGGCGGCCCGACCTGATCGGCACCTACCTCGCCGACCTCGCGGCCACCGTCTTCGCCCTACCCACCGCGCTGTTCCCCTTCCTCGCCGAGGAGTTAGACGCGGTCTGGGCGCTCGGCCTGCCCTACTCGGCTTCCGCCGCCGGCAGCCTGATCGCGGCCGCGACCGGCGGCTGGACCGAGCGGGTACACCGGCACGGACAGTTGGTCCTGCGCTCCACCGCCCTGGTCGGCGCGGCCACCGCCGCGGCCGCCGTCGCCCCGGGCCTGTGGGCCGTGCTGCTCTGCCTGACCGTCGCGGGCGGCGCCCACTGGACCGGCGACACCTTCCGCAGCGCCGTCTGGAACCAGTCCATTCCGGACGAACTCCGAGGCCGCACCGCCGGCCTGGAGATGCTGATCGGCTCCGCCGGGCCCGCCCTCGGCGACCTACGGGCCGGCGGCCTCGCCGCCTGCCAGGACATCCGGGCCGCGCTGGGCACCGGCGGCCTGCTCCGCCTGACCAGCAGCGCCGTCCTGTCGGCCGCACTCCCCGCGCTCTGGCACTACGACCAGCGCGAACACCAGCACCACCCAGAACACCCGCAGCACCAGACCCCGGAGCCCACCCCGTGAACCGCCGCTCAACCCACGACGGGCACCGCCGCATGCCGGGCGATCAACTCACCGAGCCAGCGCGGATCGCCTACGCCACGCTTGGGCAGCACAGTCAACGTGTACGTCTGTTCGTTCCCCCGAACAGCACGAAGTGTTCGGGCGCGCCCACCCGCACTCCCGTCCCTTGACGTGAATACGCCGCTCCGCGCGAACCACCGTTGACCGCCCACCCCACCCGCCGGTTGGCTCACTCCGAGCCGACCGCCGGGGAGTTCGACGCAACCAGTCCTCAAGGGCCAATCAGCGACGCCACCAATCAGCGACGCAACCAGCCCTCGACGCCACCGGGCGTCACCGTCGACGCGGCCGGCCGCTCCCAGGGGAGGAACGAGATGACCCGCACACGCACCACCGCCCGCCCGTCCCCGCGCCTGCTGCGCGCCGCCTGCGCACTCGGCGCGGCCGCCGCGCTCGCGCTCACCACTACCGGGGCGGCCCAGGCAGACCCCCGCCGAGAGTCCGGCATCGAGCGGGTGTCCGTCGGCCTCGGCCAGGCGCAGCCCGACGGCGCCTCGCATGCCGCCGGGCTGAGCGCCGACGGCCGCTACACCGTCTTCACCTCGAACGCCACCAACCTGGTGCCCGGCGACACCAACGGCAAGTCCGACGTCTTCGTCCGCGATCTGCGGACCGGCGACACCGAGCGGGTCAACACCGGCCCGGATGGCGCGCAGGCCAACGCCAGCTCCTTCGAGGCCGCCATCAGCGGCAACGGCCGCTACGTCGCCTTCAGCTCCGACGCCACCAACCTGACGCCCGGCGCAAACCTCGGCGCTCAGGACGTCTACGTCCACGACCGCTGGACCGGCGAGACCACCCTCGTCTCCGTCGGCGAGGAGCCGGGCAAGCCGCAACCGAACCAGTTCTCCGGACACCCGTCGCTCAGCTGGGACGGCCGTTACATCGCCTTCCAGTCCAACCGCACCGACCTGGCCCCCGGGACGGTCACCTGGTTCGGCGCCAACATCTACGTCCACGACCTGTGGACCGGCGAGAATCGCCTGGTCAGCGTCGGTGCGGACGGCAAGGAGGCGAACGGTTCCTCCGCCGCCCCCGTGATCAGCGCCGACGGCGGCAGCGTCGCCTTCATCTCCAAGGCGACCAACATCACCAGCCAGAACAAGCCCGACTCCCCCTCCCTCTCCCCCGACGCGGCCGCCGGACTCGCCGCCGAGTCCGGCCAGGAGCCCGACGAGCAGTTCGTCCACGACTCCTTCCGGACCGACGACCAGCCCCGGATCCTCAAGCCGCACCTCTACCCGCTGTACGTCCGCGACCTGCGCGCCCAGGAGACCACCATGGCCAGCGCGGACGGGAAGGGCGGCTCGCGCGGGGCGGACTACCCCTCGCTCAGCCCGGACGGCCGGTACGCGGTCTACTCAACCTGGGTCCAGCACGGCGACAACTGGTGGGAGCGGCACTTCGAGGTGTACGTCCGCGACCTGGATGAGGGCACCGAGACCCAGGTCAGCGTCGGCCTGCCCGGGACCAAGACCACCGGCGACTCCCTCAACGGGCAGATGACCGCCGACGGCCGCTGGGTGTACTTCGACTCCACAGCCTCGAACCTGGTGCCCGGCGACACCAACGACGTCGGCGACGTCTTCCGGCGCGACCTGTGGAGCGGCCGCACCGAACGGGTCAGCGTGGCGAACGACGGCTCGCAGACCACCGGCGCCTCGTACGGACCGTACGTCGACGCCCATGGCACCACGGTGGTGTTCAGCTCGGGCGACGGCACCCTCGTCCCGGGCGACACCAACAAGGCGCCGGACGTGTTCGCACGCCACCTGCCGAAACACTGACACCCGCCGCAGCACCCACGCACCGCCACAGCACCCACGCCCCGCCACAGCGCCAGCGCCCCAGCCCAGCCCAGCCCCCGGCCCCTGCGTCGAACACGATGCCGGGGCCGACCCCGACCCGCTACCCGAACGCGGGCAACAGGTATCCCAACTGTGAGATCACCGACCAGAGTTCATCCGCCACCTCGGCCACCGCGGCGACCGCCCCGACGAACGCCTCGGGTGCGGCCGCCGCCGCGACCAGCCCGCCCTTGGCCACCGCCGCCAGCCCCGCGACCACACCGGCGCCCACCGCCGCCCACACCCCCAGGGCCAGCAGCCCGACCGCGCCGAGCCCGGCCAGGAACAGCTCGCCCTCGGGAGTGAACAACCGCCGGTCGCGCTCGATCGCCACCGCCAACTCCGGTACCAGCGTGGGCCCGAGCACCCGGGAGCGCTGCCGGGCCCGGATCAGGTTGAGCATCGCCTCGCGGATCTTGTCGGGCAGTTGCACCGCCCGCAGCGGCACCCGGTGGATGTGGTACAGCACCAGCCCGTCGTAGCCGGGCCGCCCGTTCGCGGGCCTCGGGTACTCGCGGAACTCGGCCCGGTTGGTGGGCCAGTAGCAGATCCAGTCGACGTAGGTCTCCCCGTTCTGTTCGGTGACGCCGACCGGCATCGGCAGGATCATCAGCCCGGCCCCGAGCCGCCAGTCGGTGGCGGTGGCCACCACCGTGAACGGCAGCTGCTTGACGGCGGTGCGTTGCATGGCGAGCAGCCGGTTCTCGATCACCCGGCCGCACGGGTCCCGCAGCACCGAGATCTTGCCATGGAGTTCGCGGTAGGTGTCCAGGGCGCCCTGCTCGGTGCCGACCTCCAGGGCCTCCATCCGCAGCTCCGGGACGTGGTTCTGGATCCCGAGCATGTCCGGTTTGAGCGCTCCGCCCGGGGTGAGTTCACGGACGGCCTTGATCAGCTTGACCGCCGGGGTGCTGCGGTCCTTGAGCATCCGTTTGATCGCATCGACCTTCGCGGTCGGGTAGACGTTGCGCAGGTCCTCCGACAGCACCTGGAGCACCATCCGCAGCACCGGGTCCTGCGGCTGCTGGGTGAGCCGCCCGTAGGGCAGCGCGTCCTCGGGGTCCAGCCGGTCCCGGCGGGGGCTGCCCCACCACTCGGAGATCCGGTCGAGCTGGAAGGTCACCCAGGTCGCGCCGGGGCGGGCGTCGAAGTCCGCCCCGAAGTGGTGGCGCACCCACAGCTCGGCGGCCAGGTACTCGAAGACCGTCGGCGGTTCGTCCCGCGCCCTGCCCAGCAGCAGGCAGGTGTCCTCATCCTTCAAGAAGCTCACGAGATGTCCTTCAGCGGGCTGCTGACCGCGATGTCCGTCCCTGAGGTCGGCGTGTACTCGTTCCACTCCGCGATCAGCGTGCCCCGGTGCCCGGGGCGGCGGATCGGAAAGGGCGTCAGGGTGCCGTCGTGGCGGTGGGTGAGCCCGGCGAGCAGCAGGTGGCCGCCGTCCGGCACCCGTACCACCCGGGCGGTCTCCTGGATCCGCCGGTCGTCGTACTCGTCCACGACCACCACGGTGTCCGGGTCGAAACCCGCACTGGAGGCCACCGGCACCAGCACCGGCGCTCCCCCGGCGGCCGGCTCGACCACGGCGGCGCAGGTGGTCACCACCTCGTCCTCCAGGAGCAGCGAGCTGCTGCCCGGGTTGGCCGGCGGGATGCCCGGATAGTTGCGGTCGTCGTAGGCGGCGATCTCCCGGGCGATGGTCAGGTACGGGTGGTCGGCGGGCAGCGGGGCGCCGTGGAAGCCGCCCTCGGCGAACCGCACCCAGGCCTCCTCCCAGCCCTTGCGCACGGTGAGCACCACCCGGGCACTGCCCGCCCGCAGGAAGGCCTGCCGGTTGGCGTCGGGGTGGCTGATCCGGCTGACGAACGGCCAGGCGACGGGCGCGTCCCAGAAGTAGGAGTAGAGGAAGGTGACCACGTTCTCCCACTCGATGGCCTGGTTGACGAAGGCCACCTCCGCCTCGTGCCCCAGCACCGCCGCCCAGGCCGCGGCGCTCACCCCGAGCCCGCCGGTGTCGTTGCCGGGGAAGCCGGCGCCGTGGCGCAGCCGGTCGGGGTCGCTCGCGACCGAGGCCGTGAAGGCGTCAACCACCTCCGACGGCATCATGTGGTAGTCCACGCCGAGCAGGAAGCGCAGCACGCCCTTCATGATCTCGTCGCTCTCCTCGCGCCGGAGCGTGAGGGTGTCCACGCCGTTGAGGCGTTCGCGCAGGGCGGCGGCGCGGGCGGCGAGGTCCTGCTGTTCGGCGTAGTACTTGGTCTGGGCGGCGTTGAACAGGGCCGCCCAGACGTCGTTCTGCCACTGCCTGCGCGCCTCGTCGGTGGGTTCGACGGCGGCGGTGAGGCTCAGCCAGGTCTGCCGGTTGTTGACCAGGTGGAAGCTCACCACGCACGGCCCGCCCGCGTGCCGCAGCAGGCCGCCGTTGACCGGGTCGGCGAGGTCGACGGGGCCGTGCGTGCCGTACGGCTCGTTCCATTCGGGGATGGTGCTGCCGAGCACCTTGAGGTTGTAGTGGTAGTCGCCGGTGCGGCTCTCGGAGGTGAACTGGAACCAGAGGTTCTTGATCCAGTACCGGTCCGGGATGTTGAGCGGCGGCGCGTCGAAGATGGCGGCGCCGTCGTTGTTGGGCGCGGTGACGTTGACGTGGATGTCCGGGAGCGGGCCGGGGGCGAGCGGCACGGTGGCGCCGTAGTTCTCGGCGAGCACCAGGTAGTGCGGCTGGTTCTCCCCGGTGCGGGTCTCCTCGGTGATGTCGGAGTGCGGCACGTCGAAGTGGAACGGTCCCAGCTTCGCCTCCAGTGCGGCGAGTTCGGCGTACGCCTCGCGCAGCGCCCCGGCCGGCTCGGGGATCGCCAGGTCGTAGGTGAGCCGCAGCCCGGAGCGGTAGAGCCGGACCCGCCACTTGCGCATCATGCTGAAGTAGTCGATCCGGATCGGGTCGGTGGGGCTGGCGTTCTTCAGCGTGCGGGTGGTGGTCTCCGAGGAGCCGGTCACGGTGGTGGTCGTGATGGTGACCTTGTGCTCCTGCTTGGTGCGCGAGGACGCCTTCTCGGTGATCGTGGTCGCGTGCTTGCGGCTGTCGGTGGCGGACTGCGAGTCGGAACTCTGGCTGGTCATGCCGGAGGTGGCGGAGCCGGAGATCAGCGGGATGCCGCCGGAGACGGTGCCGGTGACGTTGAACTGGTTGCTGTGCTGGAGCTGGCTGGTGGTGGACTGGGCGAGTTCGGTGTTGTCGGTGACGCCGGTCTCGCTGACGTTCTCCAGCGAGTCGGTGACGATCGAGCTGAACTCCTTGGAGGTGACGGACCACTCCTTCTGGGTGACGGCCGTCTCCTCCAGCGGCGCGAGCGGGATGGTGGCGACGAGTTCGCCGCGCTCGATCCCGGCCGGGGCCATTTCCAGGCGCTCCAGGTTGAGTAGGCCGATCGGGGTGACGGCCGCGTTGTGGTCGTAGGCGGCGTTCGCGGCGGCGGCCCGGCCGGCCCGGGCCAGGCCCTCGACGGTGCCGTCCGCGCGACGCAACTGTTCGAGGGCGCCGCCGAGTTCGCGCAACGCGGGACCGTCCACGGCGGCGAGGGTGGCGGAGCGCAGCGGGCGGTCGGCGGGGTCGGCGGCGGAGGCGGCGAGCAGACCCCAGGGCAGCTCGGCCGTCAACTGCTCGCGCAGGGCGGCCACTTTCTCCGGGCGGAGGTCGAGCCGGCGCAGGTAGGCGTGCTCGGCGAAGCCCGGGTTGCGCTGCGGGCTGTCGACTTTCAGCGGGACGAGGGTGGCCTTGGGGATGCTGCGGGCAGCGTGCCCGAGCACCGTCGACTGCTGCCCGCCACCAGGCCAGGGCGGAGTCGGCGGAGTCGGCAAGCCCAGCGGCGCGGGCGCGGGCGCAAGCGCGGGTGCGGGCGCAAGCGCGGGTGCGGGCTCGGGCGTGAGCGCGGGCGTCGACGCAGGCAGCTGCGCCGGCAGCTGCGCGGGTGCCCCCTGGGCGTGGTCGGGCATGGCGGTCCCCTCCGTCCGTCTGCTGCCCGGCACCTACCCGGGCCCGTGACGGGGACGCGTCGCGGCCGAACGGCTCGCGGGGCACGGCGGGTTGCGCGGAGGTGCGGAACGGCGGGCAGCCCTCCCGTGCGCCTGCCCGCACCGAAGCGCGGCCCCCGCCACCGATGGCCGCTGAACCGGAGTACCGGCACACCGGCCCCGCACGCCCACTTGCCGGGAGCGCGTCAAGCGAACACTTGGCCCGACCCGGTTGACTGACGCTTTGTCAACTATTCACCATCTCCTATCTACTCGCATAGACCCGCAGGTGGTGGCATGGACACACCGCCCGGCATACCCGTGCCGAGCCCGTGTCAGGGAGCTCCCCACATGCTTCGCGCCCACCGCATCGCCCCCGCCGTCGCGACCGCCGTGCTCACCGCGGCCGCCCTCGCCACCACCGGCACCGCGCACGCCGCCCCCGCCCCCGCCCCCGCCTCGCACGCCCGCGCCGCCCTCGACGCGACCTGCTCGCAGGCCTACCTCCCGCTGCCCGACCCGGCCTGTACCCCCGGCGCCACCAACCCGGACGTCACCCAGGACACCATCGACTCCACCATCTGCGTCTCGGGCTACAGCACCTCGATCCGCCCGTCCACCACGTACACCAACCGCCTGAAGGTCCAGCAGATCGCCGCGTACGGCTACGCCGACACCAGCACGGCGGACTACGAGGAGGACCACTTCATACCGCTGTCGCTCGGCGGCAACCCCACCGACCCGAACAACCTGTGGCCGGAGCCGCGCTACGCCACCGGCGCGAGCGGCCTGTCCTCCACCGACAAGGACACCGTGGAGTACAAGCTCTACCGCGCCGTCTGCAACCACCGGGTCGACCTGGTGCCCGCCCAGCAGGCCATCGCCACCGACTGGACCACCGCGCTCTCGGTCCTCGGTCTCAGCTGAGCGATCGGCTGAGTCTCAGCAGAGCCCTCAGCTGAGCGATCGGCTGAATCTCAGCAGAGCCCTCAGCTGAGCGATCGACTGAGCCCTCGGCCCGATCGAAGAGCCCTCCGGCACGGGCGCCCACGCCCTCACAGCGTGAGCGCCCGCGCCGAGGCGCTGATCGGCGACGGGAGTTCGGTACGTCCCCGCAGGTAGCGGTCCACCGCGGCGGCCGCCGCCCGGCCCTCCGCGATCGCCCAGACGATCAGCGACTGCCCGCGCCCGGCGTCCCCCGCGACGAACACTCCGTCGGTCCCCGTGCCGTACTCGTCGTCCCGCTCCAGCGTGCCGTCCGAGCCGACGGCCAGTCCGAGTTGGGCGAAGAGCGGCTGGTCCGGCTCCGGTCCGGTGAAGCCCAGCGCGAGCAGCGCGAGCTGCGCCGGCAGCGTCCGCCCGGTGCCCGCGCGGGCGCTGCGGTCCCCCGGCTCGACCTCGGCGAAGCGCACGCCCGCCAGCCGCCGGTCCGGCCCCGGCTCGAAGCCGACCGTGGCCGCCGCGAACACCCGGGAACCCGCTCCCGACTCCTCGTGCGAGGTGGTCTCCCGGTACACCTTGGGGTGGACCGGCCAGGGCTGCCCGGGCGCGCGGCGCTCCGGCGGCCGCGGGTTGATGTCCAGCTGGGTGACCGAGGCCGGGTGCTGGCGCAGCGCCGTCCCCAGGCAGTCGGCCGCGGTGTCCCCGCCGCCGACGATCACCACCTCGCGCCCCTCGGCGGACAGCGGCGAGGCCGCGCAGTCCCCCTCGTCCACCCGGTTCGCCCAGGTCAGGTACTCCATCGCCGGGTGCACCCCGGGCAGCCCGCGTCCGGGCACGGCCAGCTCCCGGCAGGCCGTGGCCCCCACCGCGACCAGCACCGCGTCGTACCCGGCCCGCAGCTCCTCGCCGGTGACGTCCCACCCCACCCGCACCCCGGTGCGGAAGGCCGTGCCCTCGGCCCGAAGCTGGTCGAGCCGCCGGTCCAGCCGGTGCTTCTCCAGCCGGAACGCCGGTATCCCGTAGCGCAGCAGCCCGCCCGGGCGGTCGGCCCGCTCGTACACCGTGGTCGTGTGCCCGGCCCGGGTCAGCTGCTGGGCGGCGGCCAGCCCGGCGGGGCCCGAACCGACCACCGCGACCCGCCGCTCCGGGCCCCGCCGCTCGGGCGGCTGGGGGCGGTCCCAGCCCGCCTCCCAGGCCCGGTCGGCGATCGCCAGCTCGACGTTCTTGATCGTCACCGCGGCCCCGTCGATCGCCAGCACGCAGGCGCTCTCGCACGGCGCCGGGCAGAGCCGCCCGGTGAACTCCGGGAAGTTGTTGGTCGCCAGCAGCCGCGCGGCCGCCGCCCGCCAGTCGTCCTCCGCCACCAGCCGGTTCCACTCCGGTACCAGGTTCCCCAGCGGGCAGGCGGCGTGGCAGAACGGCAGCCCGCAGTCCATGCACCGCGCCGCCTGTCCGCCCACCACCGGCAGCAGCGCCCCCGGCCGGTACACCTCCCGCCAGTCCCCCAGCCGCTCCCGCGCGTCCCGCCGCGCCCGCTCCGCGCGCGGGGTGGTGAGGAAAGCCATCCGGTCTGCCATCGCGGCCTCCGGCGGGGCGTGCCGACACGGACCCGGCGGCTCACCCGGCGGCGCGCCACCGTGTGGCCACCGTACGCCCACGAAGCGGCACAGGAAACCCGTCGACCGAGGAACCCCGCGACCCGCCCGCGACTGCCGTGAGCACGCCAGGGAGAATCTCCCCATGACCCACACCGTGCTGATCGCCGAGGACGACCGTGCCATCCGCGACTCGCTCGCCCGCGCCCTGACGCTGGAGGGCTACCGGGTACGGATAGCGGCGGACGGCACCCAGACCCTCGCCGTCCTCGCCGAGCAGCGCCCGGACGTCCTGGTGCTCGACGTGATGATGCCCGCACCCGACGGCCTGGAGGTCTGCCGCCGGCTGCGCGCGGCCGGCGACCGTACCCCGGTGCTGATGCTCACCGCCCGGGTCGAGGTACCGGACCGGATCGCCGGATTGGACGCCGGGGCCGATGACTACCTGGTCAAGCCCTTCGACGTGGACGAGCTGTTCGCCCGCCTGCGGGCGCTGCTGCGCCGCCAGCCGCCCGGGCCCGTCGAGGACGTGCTGACCGTCGCCGACCTGCGGGTCGAGCCGCCCGCCCGCCGGGCCTGGCGCGCCGGGGAGGAGCTGGAGCTCTCCCGCACCGAGTTCGACCTGCTGGAGCTACTGGCCCGGCACGCCGGCGCCGTCCTGGACCAGACCACCCTCTACGAGCGGATCTGGGGCTACGACTTCGGCCCCGGCTCGAAGAACCTCGCGGTCTTCATCGGCTACCTGCGCCGCAAACTCGACCGCCCCGGCCTGACCCCCCTGATCCACACCGTCCGCGGCGTCGGCTACACGCTGCGCGAGCCGTGACCGGCTCCGCGCGCCCGCGCCCCCGACTGCCGCGCCCGGGTCTGCGCACCACCCTCTCGCTCGCCTTCGCCGCGATGGCCGCCCTGGTGGCGGTGCTGATCGGCACGCTCGGCTACCACGCCGCCGAGCACCTGATCCGCGACGACGAGACGGACGACTTCACCTCGGCCGTCCGGGCCGTGAGCGGCCAGGTCGAGCGCGAGAAGCTGTACCCGGGGGACTTCAACGGCCCGAGCGGGCTGAGCGAGCAGCTGCTGCACCCGATCCGGGTCACCGCGCAGGCCCTGGACTCCACCGGGGCCATCGTCCCGGGCAGCGCCCACCTCGACCTCCCGACCACCTCGGACGACCGCGAGCTCGCCCACGCCGACGCCCCCGCCCGGACGGTGACGGACGTGCGCCGGCTCGGTGGCAACACCTGCCGGGTGGGCGTGGTCTCGCTCGGCGGCGGCCGGGGCGCGGTCCAGATCGTGCAGCAACTCGGCGACATCGAGGAGCTGTTGGAGAAGCTGCGCAAGCAGATGGTGGCCGTGGTGGCCGGCGTCGTGCTGATCGCGGGCGCGGCCGGCTGGCTGCTCGCCCGGCGGATCACCGGCCGGCTGGTCCGGCTCACCGACGCGGCCGAACTGGTCGCCGCGAGCGGCCGGTTGGACGTCCCGGTACCCGCCTCCGGTACGGACGAGGTGGGCCGGCTCGGCCGCGCCTTCGACCGGATGCTGGTTCGGCTCGCCACCGCCAAGGAGAACCAGCGCCGCCTCGTCCAGGACGCCGGGCACGAGCTGCGCACCCCGCTGACCAGCCTGCGCACCAACCTCTCGGTGCTGCCCAGCCTGGACCGGCTGCCGCCCGCGGAGCGCGCCGCGCTGATGGCCGACCTGGCCGAGGAGGCACGGGAGTTGGCCCTGCTGGTGGAGGAGCTGGTGGCGCTCGCGGCGGACCGCAAGGCGGACGAGGAACCGGTCGAGGTGGTGCTGGCGGAGCTGGCCCACGCGGCCGCCGTGCAGGCCCGGCGGCGCAGCGACCGAGAGATAACCGTGGACGCGGACAACACCACCGTCACCGCCCGCCCGGACGCGCTGGCCCGCGCGGTGGGCAATCTGCTGGACAACGCCGCCAAGTTCGACCCGGCCGGCACGTCCCCGATCGAGCTGGTGGTGCGCGGCCCGCGGGTCGAGGTGCGCGACCGGGGCCCGGGCATCGACGCCGCCGACCTCGACCGGGTCTTCGACCGCTTCTACCGGGCCACCGCCGCGCGCAGCCTGCCAGGTTCGGGCCTCGGCCTGGCCATCGTGGCCGAGGTGGCGCAGTCGCACGGCGGCACCGCCTTCGCCGCCAACCGCGAGGGCGGCGGCGCGGTGATCGGCTTCACCCTGGGCAGCTGACGGCACGACGGCGGGCCCGGTGCGCCGAAGCACCGGGCCCGCCGTGGATCGCACGCTCAGACGGCGGCCAGCAGCCCCCGCCCGAGCCAGTCGGCGTCGTCCTTCACACCCGGCAGGACGAAGAAGTACCCGCCGCCGGTCGGCGATATGTAGTCCACCAGCGGCTCGTCGATCAGCCGGGTCTGGGTGGCCTCGAACTGCCGCACCACGTCCTGCTGGTAGCAGCAGAACACCAGGCCCATGTCCAGGTTGCCGGCCTTGTCGACGCCCCGGTCGTAGTTGAAGCCGCGGCGCAGGATGCGCGAGGTGTCGGTGTCGGCGGTGCGCGGGTTGGCGAGCCGGATGTGCGCGTTGAGCGGGATCGCCTTGCCGTCCGGGTCCTTGCCGTAGTCCGGCGCGTCGGTCTCCTGGTGGCCGTCCAGCGGCGCGCCGGTGTCGCGGCGGCGGCCGAACATCTTCTCCTGCTCGGTGAGCGTGACGCGGTCCCAGAACTCGATCAGCATCCGGATGATCCGGATCACCTGGTAGCTGCCGCCGGTCGCCCAGGCGGGCTCGCCCATCCCGTCGGTCACCCAGATCAGCCGGTCCATCTCGCGGGAGGAGGTGGTGTCCGGGTTGACGATGCCGTCCTTGAAGCCGAGCAGGTTGCGCTGGGCGCCGTCCGGGCGGGACTGGTTCTGGAAGCCGTCGATCCGCCAGAGGATCTGCAGCGCGCCGCGGGTGTGCCGGGTGATGTCGCGCAGCGCGTGCAGCACGGTGTCCTGCCGGTCGGCGCAGATCTGCAGCGAGAGGTCGCCGTGCAGTTCGGCGGGCTGCAGGTTGTCGTTGGGGAAGGTCTTCATCGGCGTCAGCTTGACCGGCTTGGCCTTGGCCAGCCCGTAGCGGTCGTCGAACAGCGAGGCGCCGACGCCGACCGTGACGGTGAGGTTGTCGGTGGGCACCACCGGGCCGAGGATGCCGCTGTCGGACGGCGGCGCGCCGACGCCGAGGTCCGGCGGGGTGCCGCCGGCGGTGAGGAAGCGGATCCGCTCGGTCAGGGTCTTGAACAGGCTCTCCAGGCCCTTGCGGTCCTGGGCGATCACCTGGCACGAGAGGAAGGCGGCGTAGCCCGGGGCCGGGGTGGTGATGCCGGCCTGGTGGTCGCCGTGGAACGGGACGGCCCCGGCCGTCGACTGGTGGCTGTCCCCGGCGGCGGCCGGGCCGGCGCCGAGGGTGAAGGCCCCGCCGGCCAGGACGGCGGCGCCGGCGCTCGCCCCGAGCGCGGCCCGCACGAAGCTGCGCCGGGCCGGTCCGGCCGGGCAGCCGCCCTGCTCGGCGGCCTGGACGGCCTGGACGGCCGCGGCGGCGTGCGGGAACGGGCAGGAGCCGGTGGCTGCGGTCTGGTCGGTCATCAGGCGGCCTTCCGGATCTCAAGGAGCGCGGGGATGGGCGAGAGGTCTTCGAGCAGCTGGCCGGTGGCGCCGTTCAGCTGGCGGCGGCCGTCGGCGGGCAGCTTGTCCAGCGGGGTCCAGCCGTCGGCGGTGTGGGCGGCGGCGACCAGGTCTCCGACCCGCTTCATCCCGGCGTTGACCCGGACCAGCACCTGCGGGTCGCGCTCGTCGAGCAGCGGCTGCAGCAGGGTCAGCAGCTCCTGGGTGCCGGCCAGGTTGGCCTGGGCGGTGGCCAGGTTGGTGCCGCTGCCCATGTCGGTGTCGCCGGTCAGCTCGAACTGGAGGGTGTTCTCCAGGATCTCGTGGGCGCGCAGCGGCAGGTCGCCCGGGTCGAAGTCCTGGGTGGGGAAGTCGTGCACCAGCTTGGCGACGTTCTGGGCGAGCTCGTCGGCGACCGGCGTCAGGTCGGCGGCGGACTGGCCGTGCCAGAGGCCGTACTCCAGGCGCAGGAAGCCGGTGAAGTCCTTGTCGTCGGCCTTGTCGGCGAAGCCGTCGGCGCGGCCGTCGATCTTCTTGTCGAGGTCGGCGAAGGTGCCGTAGGCGGCGCCGAGCGAGGCGTACTGCAGGTGGGCGGTGAGCCAGTCGGCCTTGGCGGCGGCGAGGTCGCCGCCGTGCACGTCGGCCTGGATCTTCTGGGTCTGCGTCATCAGGGTCGCGAGGCCCTGGACGACGTAGTTCTTGTAGCTGTCCAGCGGGGCCTTGAGGTCGTCCTCGGAGACCGGCTTGACGGCCTTGACCTCGGTGCCGCCGCTGATGTGGACGGCGGAGGAGGTGACGGACTTGCCGCCGGTGGGCACGCAGCGCCAGGCGTAGTCGCCGGAGCCGATGGTGGCGGTCAGCGCGCGGGTGGTGCCGGGGGCCAGGCCCTCGATCTCGCCGTAGACGGCGCCGGTGCCCGGGTTGACCAGGTAGACCTCGGAGACCTTGTCGCCGGTGTTGTGCATCTGGAACACCTGCTGGCCCGGCTGCGGGTCCACGAAGCCCTTGCCGCACTCCTGCTCGGAGACCGAGACGGTGGCGGTGCCGTTCTGCTTGCCGTCGCTGGCCGCGATCACGACGCCGGCCACCACGACCGGGACGGCGACCAGCGCGGTCGGCAGCACCCAGCGCGGACGGCCCGCGCGCACCGGCTCGGCCTTCTCCGCGCCTGCCTTCGTCTCGGCGTCAGCCGTCTTCGCCGCGCCCGCGGCCTTCTCGACGTCCGCGGTCTTCTCGACGTCCGCGGCCTTCTCGGCGGCGGCCGGGGCCGGAGCCGCCTTGCCGCCGCGGACGCCCTCGATGAACAGGGTCATCACGATGCTCAGGTACGCGATGTAGCCGACGACCTGGAGGACCGTCATGGTGACGGTCAGGTTGAGGGTGCCCTGGACGAGCGTGGCGTACCAGGAGGAGGCGTCCAGATGGCCGCTCAGGTCGAAGGCGTAGGTGCTGCCGCCGCCGACCAGCCCGGACTCCTGGAGGTCGCGCAGGCCGTAGCCGAGCACACCGGCCGCGACGGTGATCAGACCGACGCCGGTGATGGTGAAGAACCGGGTGAGGTTCATCTTCAGCGCCCGGCGGTACAGGCCCCAGCACAGTCCGGTGGAGAGCAGCAGCCCGACGGCGGCGCCGATCAGCGGGCCGGTGGACTCCCCGGCGGTGCGCACGTTGGTCCACAGGAAGAGCGAGGTCTCCAGGCCCTCGCGGGCGACCGCGAGGAAGCTGGTGAGCACCAGTGCGCCGGCGCCCATCGCCAGCGAGGCCTGGACCTTCTCCTTCAGGTCGGCGGAGAGGGTGCGCGCCGAGCGGCGCATCCAGAACACCATCGCGGTGACGAAGCCGACCGCGATCAGGCTCAGCACCCCGCCGAACGCCTCCTGGGCGTGGCCGGAGAGGTTGGCGGCGGTGAAGGTGAGCACCGCGCCGAAGCTGAGACTGAGCGCGACGGCCGCCGCGACGCCGGTCCACACCTGGGGCAGTCGGCCCTTCTGACCGGCCCGCACCAGCGTGGCGACCAGGATCGACACGATCAGGCCGGCTTCCAGGCCTTCGCGTAGCCCGATCAGAAAGCTCGGAAACGCCTCATCCCACATGCAGCGGGCTCCTCCCCCGGGCCGCCCCGGGTTGTACCTGTCCTCGGCGCACCGCCGCGGTGACGGCGGAGCGGCACGGCGAACGCCCCGGACAGGGTCCAGGGCGTTTCGCTTAGCTTAGGCAAACCTTAGAGCCGCTGCGGTCAAGTGCACCCCCACTTCAGGTAAGGGTTTGGTATGGGAACACCCATGCGTCCGCCAACCCGGCAGGTCACGGGACCGGAGGGAGGCCGGCGTCACCCCCACCACTGCTCGGGCGCCGCCGGCTCCGGAGGGACCGCCACCGGTTCGGCGCAGCGCACCAGCAGCTCCCCCTCCTCCGTCTCGGTGACCAGGAAGCCGCGCTCACGCAGGACGAGCGCGGCCGCGCCGCTCACCGCCGCTCGCGCCTCCCCGGAGGGCGACCCGTCCGGCCCGGCGCCCGGTGACCAGCCGAGCACCACACCCTCGGGGTGGTGGCCGATCGACAGGGGCGAGGGGCCCGGTGCGGTGTCGAACCCAGCGCGGGCCAGGGCCGCGGCGACGTCCTCGAAGAGTTCACGGTGATCGACCATTGGCGCAGCGTAGGCCCCGCCCCGAAGGACCCCCGGACGCGGCGCGCGCCGAAACGGTTCAGCTGCACCCGAGCGCAGCATCGGCGTCCATTGGGCCGAGCGGCGGCCAGCCGATCGGGCGCCAGGAACCCCCGTCCGGCCCGACACGCGCGGCCGGACGGACCGATGGACGTGCACAGTCGGCCCCCTGCCGACAGCATGACAGAGTAAGCGCTCCATCACCCTGAGCAACGGGTCCGGCGGAGCACCTGGTCCGCGCGCCGGTCCGACCGGCGGACCCGTATCGAGAGGTCCCATGATCACAACACTTCGCCGGCCGGCGTTCCCGCTGGCGGGCCTCCACCACGGCACGCCGAGAACGCCGGGGAGCCCGTCGTGAGAACCGACCAGCAGTCGCAGCCGGGACCGGTGACCAGCACGCGCACCAAGCCCGCCAACAAGGCCGAGGCCCTGGCCGACTGGACCGACGGCCGGCTCGGCATCTACTCCCTGGCCAAGGCCAATCTGCGCAAGATCTTCCCGGACCACTGGTCCTTCATGCTGGGCGAGGTCGCGCTCTACACCTTCGCCATCATCATCCTGACCGGCGTCTGGCTGACCCTCTTCTTCAATCCGAGCATGGGCGAGGTCGTCTACGACGGCTCCTACGTCCCGCTCAAGGGCATCCGGATGTCCGAGGCCTACGCCTCCACCATCAACATCAGCTTCGACGTCCGCGGCGGCCTGCTGATGCGCCAGATCCACCACTGGGCCGCGATCGTCTTCATCGCCTCGATGTTCACGCACATGCTGCGCGTGTTCTTCACCGGCGCGTTCCGCAAGCCCCGCGAGATCAACTGGATCTTCGGCGCGCTGCTGCTGTTCCTCGGCATGTTCGACGGCTTCATGGGCTACTCACTGCCCGACGACCTGCTCTCCGGCACGGGCATCCGCTTCATGGAGGGCGCGATCCTGGCCGTCCCGATCGTCGGCACCTACCTGCAGTTCTTCATCTTCGGCGGCCAGTTCCCGGGCACCGACATCGTGCCGCGCCTGTTCACCGTCCACATCCTGCTGATCCCGGGCATCATGGTGGGCCTGCTCGCGGCACACCTGATCCTGGTCTTCTACCACAAGCACACCCAGTTCGCCGGGCCCGGCCGGACCAACGACAACGTGGTCGGCATGCCGCTGATGCCGGTCTACATGGCCAAGGCGGGCGGCTTCTTCTTCCTGGTCTTCGGCGTGGTCGCGTTCATGTCGGCGATCGCCACGGTCAACCCGATCTGGGCGTACGGCCCGTACCGGCCGGACCAGGTGTCGACCGACGCCCAGCCCGACTGGTACATGGGCTTCTCCGAGGGCCTGATCCGGGTGATGCCCGGCTGGGAGATCAGCGTCTGGGGCGGCCACACCCTGAACCTCGGGGTGTTCATCCCGCTGATGGTCTTCCCGTGCGTGCTGCTGGCCATCTGGTGCTGGCCGTTCCTGGAGGCCTGGGTCACCGGGGACCGCGGCGAGCACCACATCGCCGACCGGCCGCGCAACGCCCCGGTCCGCACGGCCTTCGGCGCGGCCTGGGTGAGCCTCTACCTGATCCTGCTGGCCGGCGGCGGCAACGACCTGCTGGCGACCCACTTCCACCTGTCGATCAACGCGATCACCTACGCGGTGCGGGCCGGCTTCTTCGCCGTGCCGGTGGTCGTCTTCGTGATCACCAAGCGGTGGTGCCTGGGCCTGCAGCGCCGCGACAAGGAGAAGGTGCTGCACGGCCGGGAGACCGGCGTCATCAACCGGCTGCAGCACGGCGAGTACGTCGAGGTGCACGCGCCGCTGCCGCAGGGCCGGCTGTACACCCTCACCGCGCACGAGCAGCCCGAGCCGACCACGCTGGAGCCCGAGGTGGACGAGAACGGCGTGGTCCGCAAGGCCGGGCTGTGGACCCGCACCCGGGCGAAGCTGTCCCGCGGCTTCTACGGCGAGGGCAGCCAGATCCCCAAGCCGACCGTCGAGGAGCACGAGGAGATCAGCAGCGGCCACGGCCACCACTGATCCCCAAGCCGAAACCCAGAGGGCCCGCTGCGCCGGAATCGGCGCAGCGGGCCCTCGTCGTGCCGCGGACGCTCCGCGGCGCTCAGTTCCTGAGGGCCGCGGGGACGACGGCGAACAGCGCCGCCGCCAGGGTGACGGTGAGGCAGAGCGCCGCCCAGCGGGTGCAGATCCGGCGGCACTCGGCGCGGTAGCGGGCGGCCAGCCGGCGGCAGCGCCCGACCGCGCGGTCCACGACCTCCTCGGCGTAGCGCAGCCGGTCGGCGGCGTAGGCCTGTTCGAGGCTCTCCCGCTCCACGTCCGGCAGCCAGGGGAACCGGGCGACGAAGGCCCGGGCGTCCCGTTCGGCCGCCGCGACCTCCGCCTCCCAGGCGAGGAAGCCCTCGATGCGGGCGATCTCCACCCGGGAGTTCACCCGGCCGCCGCCGTTGTCGGCGAGTCCGCCCTGGCGAGGGGTGCGTGCTCTCGGCGGACGCTGTCTGCCACCCATGACCGCTCCTCAAGTCCTGTCGAGTCGTCCCGCCGGAATACCTGCGGGAATGGGCTCTTCCCGGGGATCGCTCCGCAATCAGGCAACTACTACCAGCGACGAACCGCAGGTGGGAGGCGGCTCGCCACAGCCCGCACACCAGGGTAAAACTTGCGTGGCGCGCACTATTGCGTGGCACGCACTTTTTGCGGGACAGTGGTGGCCATGACGAACGGGCAACCCGGTCTGCGGGAACGGAAGAAGGCCGCGACGCGGGAGGCACTGAGCTGGGCGGCGCTGCGCCTGGCGGCGGAACGGGGGCTGGAGAACGTCCGGGTGGAGGACATCGCGGCCGCGGCCGGGGTCTCCCCGCGCACCTACAACAACTACTTCTCCAGCAAGGCCGAGGCGATCGTCTTCCGGCATCGCAACCGGATCCTGCAGGCCGCCGAGGCACTGCGGGCCCGCCCCGCGGAGGAACCGCTGTGGGAGGCGCTGGCCCAGGCCCTCGTCGAGCCCTTCGACGGCGCGGCGGAGGAGCCCGACCAGCGCTGGACCGCCGCCGTACGGCTGCTGCTGCGCGAACCGTCGCTCCAGGCCGAGCTGTTGCGCGGCGGCGCGCAGACCCGGGCCGAACTCACGGCGGCGGTGGCCGCCCGGACCGGCACCGACGCCGACCGGGACCTCTACCCGAAGCTGGTCGCCTCGGCCGCGCTCTCCGCGCTGCAGGTCGCCAACGAGCACTACCTGACCGCCGATCCGGTGGTGCCCTTCAAGCCGCTGTTCGCCGAGGCGCTGCGGCAGCTGGCCGCCGGGCTGCCCGATCCGTCGTCCTCGTGAACGAACCGTCTCAGAGGGGGATTTGAGATGACCAACGATGTCGTCATCGTCGGCGCCGGCCCGGTCGGGCTGTTCCTGGCCTGCGAACTGGCGCTGGCCGGAGTGCAGCCGGTGGTGCTGGACCGGCTGCCCGAGCGCTCCGGCGAGCAGAAGGCCAACGGGCTGGTCGGCCAGGTGCTCCGCCTGCTCGACCACCGCGGCCTCCACCAGCCGATCAGCGGCGTCCCCGGCGCGCCGCAGCCCGTGCCGCGCTTCGTGTTCGGCGCCTTCCCACTGGAGCTGCACCGGCTCGGCGCCAACCCGCTGCACGCCGTGCCCGTACCGCAGCACCGGATCGAGGAGGTGCTGGAGGAGCGCGCCCTCGAACTGGGCGTCACCGTGCGCCGCGACTGCGAGGTCGCCGGCTTCACCCAGGACGCGACCGGGGTGACGGTCGACCTCCACGGCCCCGACGGCGCCGGGCAGGTGCGGGCCCGCTACCTGGTCGGCGCGGACGGCGGCCGCAGCACGGTCCGCAAGCTCGCCGGCATCGGCTTCCCCGGCGTCACCTCGCCCGACCCGGTCTCCCGCGTCGCGCACGTGCGGCCGCCCGAGGGGCTCCGCACGACCGGCAGCGGCGAGGTCCTGCTGCCCGGCTGCCCGACCCCGTTCCGCCCGTACACCCACACCCGCACCGACCACGGCGTGTTCGTCCTCTCCCCCTTCAACCCGGACACCGTCATGATCGCCACCATGGAGTGGGGCGGCCCGCCGGTGGACCGGCGGGCCCCGCTCACCCTGGACGAACTGCGCGCCAGCATCCACCGGGTGACCGGCGCCGACCTCGAACTCGCCCCGGCCCGCACCGCCGGTCCGTTCACCCCGCGCCGCACCGTCGGCCACAACACCCGGCTCGCCGAGCGCTACCGCGACGGCCGCGTCCTGCTGGTCGGCGACGCCGCCCACGTGCACGCCGCGACCGGTGGCCCCGGCCTCAACCTCGGCCTGCAGGACGCCGCCAACCTCGCCTGGAAGCTGGCCGCCGAACTCCAGGGCTGGGCCCCGCCCGGTCTGCTGGACAGCTACCACCGCGAGCGCCACCCGATCGGCGAGCGGGTGTTCATGCACTCCCAGGCCCAGATCGCGCTGATGGCCCCCGGCGCCGGGACCACCGCACTGCGCGCCCTGGTCGGTGAACTGCTCACCCACGAGGACAACCTCGCCCGGATCGCCGCACTGATGGCGGGCAGCGACGTCCGCTACGACACCGACTGCCCGCACCCGTCGGCCGGGGGCTTCGCGCCGGAACTCGCGCTGACCACCGCCGAGGGGGACCTCCGGCTCGCCGAACTCGCCCGTGGCGGGCGGGCGTTGCTGCTCGACCTGACCGGCGGCACACTCGGGCTCGCGGACCGGGCGGCGGGGTGGAAGGACCGGGTGGACGTGGTGGCCGCGGAGTGCGCCGAGCCGCCGGCCGGGGCGCTGCTGCTACGCCCGGACGGGTACGTCGCCTGGGCGTCGGGGGTCGGCGAGGCGGACCCGACGGGGCTGGAACGGGCGCTGCGCACCTGGTTCGGCGCGCCGCGCGACTGAGTACCCGTACCCGGGTGGACTGAGTACCTCGCCGCTGCCTCGGCGGCAGGGGACACCGTCGCGCTGCTGGGCGAGTTCGGCGGCCGGCCGGGTGGATCGTCGACCTCGGGGACATCACCGGCGCCCGGGCCACCGAGATGATGATGCCGTTCTGGCTCCGGATGATGGGGCACTTCGGCGACGCCGGGTTCAACTACTCCTTCCAGCGGGCCAAGTAACGGCGGACAGCCGTCGGGCCCGGTCCCACCGTACGCGGTGGGGCCGGGCCCGACGTCGGCGGTGGGACGAGGCCCGGCGGAAGCCCTGGCGGCGGTGGGGGACAATGGACCGCATGTCCCGACGTCGTTCCGCGCCCCGCGCCACCGCTCCCCGGCTGCTGCCGTCCTCCCCGTGCCCGTGCGGCCTGCCCGCCGCCTACGGCGACTGCTGCGACCGACTGCACCGCGGCCGGGCGGCGGCCACCACTGCCGAGTCGCTGATGCGCTCCCGGTTCAGCGCCTTCGCCGCCCACGACGCGGACTACCTGCTGCGCACCTGGCACCCGGACACCCGGCCGGACGAGGTGGACTTCGACCCGGCGCTGCGCTGGACCCGGCTGGAGGTGCTCTCCACCACTGAGGGCGGCGCCTTCCACGCAGAGGGGACGGTCGCCTTCCGGGCGCACTGGACGGAGGGCCGCGAGGAGGGGGTGCTCGCCGAGCACAGCCGGTTCGTCCGGTACGAGGGCTCCTGGGTGTACCTGGACGCCCTCTCGCTCGACTGAGGCTCCCCTACCGGGCGGCGCCTACAGGTAGTCGTCCAGGCGACCGAGCGAGAAGCCGGCCTCGGTGACGTCGTTGACCACCTTGCGCAGCAGGTCCGGCATGGTGGCCTTCCAGTCGGAGGTGCCCCGGAAGTGGGTGAGGATGATGTCGCCCGGGTGCAGCTTCCGGTCGTCGTAGCGCCACTCCATGTGGTCCGGGAAGGCCTCCTCGTTCCACATCGGCACCGCCTGCACCCCGCAGGACGCGGCCGCGCGCAGCGTGTCGTCGTTGTACTCGCCGTACGGGGGCCGGAAGAGCCTGGGGCGGACGCCGATCTGCTGCTCCAGCTGGTCCTGCTGGTCGCAGATCTCCTTGCGCTGGGTCTCGTAGTCGAGGACCTTGAGGTTGCGGTGGTTGATCGTGTGGTTGTTGATCTCCACTCCCTGCTTGTGCAGGTCCCGGAAGTAGCCGTAGTTGTCGCGGACGAGGTAGTCGGAGAGGAAGGCGCTGAGCGGGATCCCCAGCTCCTCGGCCATTTTGGAGAACGCCGGGTCCTTCTCGTAGCCGTCGTCGACGGTCAGGAAGACCACCTTGTCGTTGGTCGGCACCCGGAAGACCACGGGTGGGCGGCCGTCCTTCAGCTTGACGCCCTGCACCGGGGTGAGCGCGACCCTGGTCGCCGGGCGGGGCGGTGCTTTCAGCGGCGGGCGCTCCAGGCCCCAGCGCCGCGCGGTCTCCAGCGCGGCGCGGGCGACGGACTCCTGGCGGGCCGCCGCTTCGCCGCTGGTCTCCTCCTCCTGGCGGGCCAGCCCCGGCACCATGGCCGGTGCGGCGGGCGGTCGGGCCGCTCCGTGGTCCGCCGAACCGGCCCCGGCGGCGGCGGGTGCCACGCCCGCCTCGGCCGGGGGGGCCTTGGGCTGGGTGGACCCGGCGGGCGCGGCGCAGCCGGCGACGACGGCGGAGAGGCAGACGGTGGCCAGCAGGCCGGTCCGCACACCGCTCCGCCTCTTCGGACTCACCATCAAACCCTCATTATTGCGACAACCTGATGGTCTACTCATAGCTGCACTGCTCCCCTGACGCGCACCCCCGCCAATCCCCCCATCACCCGCCCGGGGCAACGCCGCGCCGTTCGCCTTGCCGTTCGCTTTGCCGTTCGCTTTGCCGTTCGCTTGCCGAACCTGCCGGACGCGACCGGAAACGGGTCGGACGCCTCGGGAATCAGTCGGCTCCAAAATCCTTTGCGACGACGGCACCCCGGAACGGATCATGCGCACATGACGAACACCGCGCCCCGCCGCCCCGACCTCTGGGCCGTCACCACGGCCGACGTGACCACCCCCGAGGCCCTGGAGTTGCTGCGCGACTACTACTACGACGTGGCCAACCGCTACTACCGCCTCCACCTCGGCCGAGAGGGCACCCCCGAGGAGCTGGAGAGCGGCCTGGCCGAGTCCCCCAGCGACGACCTCGCCGCGCCGAGCGGCCTCTTCCTGCTCGGCCGGTACGACGGCACCGCCCACTCCTGCGCCGGCCTGCGCCGGTACGACGCCACCACCGTCGAGCTCACCCGCGTCTTCGTCCGCCCCGCCCTCCGCGGCACCGGCGGCGGAGCCGCCCTCCTCGCCGCCGTCGACGAGGCGGCCCGCACCATGAGCGCCGACCGGATCATCCTCGACACCCGCCTCGACCTGATCGAAGCCCGCACGCTGTACCTGCGGAACGGCTACCAGGAGATCCCCGCCTACAACAACGGGCCGTACGCCCAGGTGTGGTACGGCAAGTACCTCACCACACTTGCCCCGCAGTCGAGTTGACGGATCGCCAGGAGTGGGGCGCTACCTCGCGCCGGCCTCCGCGCAGCGGGCCGACGCCGCCGTGAGTTCGGCGGCCGAGGGCGGGTTGGCGCCGGGACGGGAGACGGTGAGGGCGGCGGCCGTGACGGCCTGGGTGAGGCAGTCGGCGAGGTCGGCGCCGGATGCGCGGGCGTGCAGGAAGGCGGCCATGAAGGAGTCCCCGGCGCCGACGGTGTCCGCGACCGCCACCGGGACGGCCGGGGCCTCCTCGCGGCCGCCGTCGGAGGTGAGGGCGAAGGCGCCCTCGGCACCGCGGGTGACGGCGACCACGGTGGGGCCGAGGGTGAGCCAGCGCTCGGCGACGGCCTCGGCGGGCTCGCCCGGGTAGAGCCAGGCCAGGTCCTCGTCGCTCGCCTTCACCAGGTCGCTCAGCGCCACGCAGCGCTCGACCCTCCGGACGGCCTCCGCCCGCTCGCCCATCAGCGCGGGGCGCACGTTCGGGTCGTAGCTGATCTGCGCGCGGCCGCGCCAGCGCTCCACCAGGGCCAGCACCGAGGCCGCGCCCGGCTCGGTGACCGCGCCGATCGAGCCGAGGTGGACGGCCGCGGGGGTCGCGGTGAGGTCGGTCGGCGGGAGCGTCCAGCCGATGTCGAAGGCGTACCGGGCCCGGCCCTGCCCGTCCAGCCGGACCACCGCCGAGGGCGTCCGCGCCACCTCGGCGGCCCGGACCTCCACCCCGGCGGACTCCAGGTGCGCGCGAATCAGCCGCCCGTTGGCGTCCGGCCCCAGTTCGGTGAGCAGCACGGCGGGCCGACCCAACCGGGCCAGGCCGTAGGCGAGGTTGGCGGGGCTGCCGCCGGGGTGCACGACATCCGGGGCCCCGTCCGTGCGGACGATGTCGGCGACGCACTCGCCGATCACCAGAACGTGTGGATCGGGGCTGGTCACTGCGGCTCCTGGCATCCGGTACGCGGGCATCGTCTCGGCCGTCAGCCTACGGGGTGCGCCCGGGAGTCGTCAGGGCATGAAGTACGGCCGCCGGACCTGGCCAGGTTCTCCGACGGCCGTGGCCCCGTCCGTCAGGGGACGAAGCACCTCGAACACTAGACCTCGCCCAGGCGCCCCGCCAGCGCAGTGAGCCGTCCGGGGGATGTCCGCGTGTCGTCACGATCCGAGCCGTCCCAACCGCGCGGGCCTGACGGTCCACTAGCATCCGTGCCCGGTGCGTCGCGTGCGTACCGCTGCACGGCCCCGACTGTCGGCTCCCGAAGTACGGTGATCATCCTGCTCAGGTCTCGTGCCGGTCTCGCCCTGACTCTCGTGCTCAGCGCGGCGGTGCTGTCCGCCAGCGTGCCGTCGGCCACCGCCGCCGACGGGCTGGGCGACCCGGTCTTCCCCTCGCTCGGCAACACCGGCTACCGGGCGCTCGCGTACGACCTCGCCTTCGAGTACCGGGCCGACACCCGCACGGTGGACGCCACCGCGGTGATCACCGCCCGGCCGAACCGGACACTCGCCAGCCTGTCGCTGGACGCGCTCGGACTGAACGTGCGCTCCGTCCGGGTCGACGGGCGGCCGGCCGGGTTCACCACCCACGACGAGAAGCTGACCGTCACCCCGGCGAAGCGGCTGCGCCGCGGTACCAGCGCGCGACTGACCGTCGAGTACACGGCCGACCCGCGCGCCAGGCTGCCGCACACCGGCTGGGTCCCGACCCCGGACGGCTTCGCGGTGGCCGGCCAGCCCGCCAGCGCGCACACCGTCTTCCCCTGCAACGACCATCCGAGCGACAAGGCCCGCTTCACCATCGCGGTGACCGCCCCGGACCACCTGCTGGGCGTGGCCAACGGGGAGTTGACGCAGACCCGGCGGCTCGGCGACGGCCGCACCACCCGGCGGTACGTCTCCCGCGAGCCGATGGCCACCGAACTGGTCCAGGTCTCGGTCGGCGACTACACCGTCCGCGAGCGCACCGGCCCGCACGGGCTGCCGCTGCGCGATGTCGTCCCGACCGCACGGGCCGCCGAGCTGGCCCCGGCCCTGGACCTCACCGCCGACCAACTCATCTGGGCTGAGCAGCACTTGGGCCCGTTTCCGTTCGAGGCCTACGGCCTGATGCCGGCCAACACCGACGACCCGGCGGCCTTCGCCTTCACCGGCCTGGAGACCCAGACCCTCACGCTCTACAAGCCGGACTTCCTGCGTCAGGCCGAGCCGGCGATCGGCTCGCACATGATGCACGAGCTGGTGCACTCCTGGTTCGGCGACAGCGTCTCCCCCGCCACCTGGGCCGACCTGTGGCTCAACGAGGGGCACGCCGACTACTACGGCCTCGGCTACCGCTACGAGCGCGGCTGGCCGGACGCCTGGGGCCACACCACCCTGGTCGACCGGATGCGCCACCTGTACGGCCTCGGCGACCAGTGGCGGCACGACGCCGGACCGGTCGCCTCCCCCACCGCCGACCACCTCTTCGACAGCCAGCGCTACACCGGCGGCGCGCTGGTGCTGTTCGCGCTACGGGAGAAGGTCGGCGCGGACACCTTCGACCGGATCGAGCGCACCTTCCTACGCGAACACCGCTACGGCACCGCGACCACCCACGACTACGTCCGCACGGCCTCCGAGGTGTCG
Source organism: Kitasatospora sp. NPDC023118 (assembly GCF_055560875.1). Classification (NCBI taxonomy): domain Bacteria; kingdom Bacillati; phylum Actinomycetota; class Actinomycetes; order Kitasatosporales; family Streptomycetaceae; genus Kitasatospora; species Kitasatospora sp. NPDC023118. Next base: position 42,647 of record NZ_JBVHHW010000009.1, on the reverse strand, counting down.
GGGCAGGACCTCGGCAGGTTCCTCACCGACTGGCTGTACGGGTCGCGCACACCGCCGATGCCGGGGCACCCGGACTGGACGGTCGGGCCGGTGTCCTCGACCCCGCCCGCCGCGACGCGGCAGGTCGGGACGGAGATGACGAAGGGGCCGGAAGGGCCGGAGGGGTCGGGGACGCTCTGATCTCCTTTCGTACGGTCTGATGCCTTTCGCCCGCCCGGTCGCGCCGGACAGTGCGTCCGGGCGCTCCCCGCGCGCCCCTGACCGGGCGGGGCCGGGCGGGCCATGGTGGTCCCCACGGCCCGCCCGCCGCCCGGCCGAGTCCCGGCCGGCTCGCGGGCCGTCCAACGTCCGCGGGGTCGCCGGATCGGCGAGAAAATTTCCCGCGCCGGGCAGGCGACCCGCATCGCCTCCCATCGCGTTCAGCAGTCGTGAGAACGACGCCATCGCGGGCGCGGCCCGACCGGGGCTGCGGTTCGAGACCGAGGGCGGCTCGATGGTGAACCTGGAATCGGTCGACAGCGCGCCGGCCGGGCCGGGTGGATCCGGAACCGCCCGTAACCCTTGCGGCGCAGCGTCGTTGGACCGGCCATGAAGAAGCGCAGCATGCTCGCCGTCGCCTCGCTCGCCGTGGGTGTCGTGGCCTCCCTCACCGCGCCGAGTGCGCACGCCAGTGCCGTAGGCGGTCAGGAGGGCCTGCCCGGTTCGCTGACCAGCACGCCGGACGCGCTGCCCGGGCAGGTCGGCGACGCGGGCGGTGTGGTCGGCCATGCCACCGGGTACGTGACCGGGTCGGCGGACGGACTGGTCCCGGTCACGCCCTCCTAGCCCGGTCCAAGACGAGAGGGGTCTGCGCCGGGACCGCTCAGGACAGCGGGGCGGCGAGGTCCTGGGTCCACAGGGTGCCGGCGGGGCTGGTGGCCACGCCGACGCCGATGTCCTTGAAGCCGCAGTCGAGCATGTTGGACTGGTGGATGCCGCCGTCCATCCACCGGGAGAAGACGGTCGCGGGCGTGGTCGGGCCCCGGTCGAGGTTCTCACCCCACTGGGACCAGCGGTAGCCGGCGGCGGTGATCCGGGCGTCGGGACGGACACCGTCGGGGTTGACGTGGTCGAAGAAGTTGCGGGTGGCCATGTCGTCGGCGTGCTTCTGGGCGGAGCTGTGCAGTCGGGGGTCGATCCGCAGCGGGGCGCAACCCGCCTTGGCGCGTTCGGCGTTGACCAGGTCCACGAGCTGCCGTTCCGGACTGGGTGACGGCGCGGCGGTGGCCGGGCGGGTCGCGGTCGTCGTGGGAGTCGGCGTCGGGGTCTCGGTGGTGGGTGTCGGCGTGGGCGTGGGCGTGGCCGACGGGGTCGCGACCAGGGTCGGCAGGGCCTCCAGGGCGGCGGCCGGGGCGGTGGGCTCGGGTGCGATGACGCGCGGCGGCTCGGCGTGGTTCGGCCAGACCAGGGCGAGGGTGGTCACGGCCACCGCTGCGGCCGCGCCGCTCGCCAGGGCGGCCTTGCGGGCGGCGGTGCCGGCCCAACCGCCGTGGGCGCCGGAGCCGCTGGCCGTTCCGGTGCCCGCGCCTCCGCCGGTTCCGGCCGCACCGCCTCCCGTGGCGGTCGTGGAGTGCGCGGCAGTCGTGGAGTGCGCGGCAGTCGTGGAGTGCGCGGCAGTCGTGGAGTGCGCGGCAGTCGTGGTGTGCGCGGCGGTCGTGGCGGCGGTGGCCGCGGTGTGCTGGAAGTGCAGCAGGGCGGGCGAGTCCAGCGGGATCGGGACCAGGACGAGGCCGGCCAGCAGCCCTTCGGCGGGGAAGAGGTCGCGGCCGAGGCCGTCGCAGGCGCCGCAGCTGCGGATGTGCCGGGCGATGCGCTTGCGCCAGACCGAGTTGGGGGTGCCGTCGAAGCCGGCGGTGACCTCGGCGAGTCCGGGGCAGCGCGGGTAGGCGCCGAGGGCGCGGACCACCATCCGACCGGCCTCAAGCTGTTTCTTCATCCGCTGGACACGGACGGCGGCGTGCTGCGGGGACAGGTCGATGGCTTCGGCGAGCTCGGCGCGGGTGAGTTCGCCGCTGGCCTCCAGCCACCACAGGGCGAGCAGTTCGCGATCGTCCGGGTCCAGCCAGCGGGTGGCCTCGGCCACCTCGCGGCGCTGACCGGAGAGGCCGAGGCGCAGGATGGTCAGATCGGTGAAGTCGGCTCGGGGGTCAGGGACTTCCCAGGTCTCGTCCAGACCGCCGACGGTGGGCTGCTGCTGCCCGGCCGCATGGCGACGGCGCACCTGGTTCATGGTGATGGCGACCAGCCAGGACCGGAAGGACTCCGGGTCGCGGAGCCCGTCCAGGCCGTCCAGGGCTCGGATCATGGTCTCCTGGGCGACGTCGTCCACGTCGGCGTGGCCGCCGAGGGCGCGGCCGGCCACGTTGTAGACGAGCGGCAGCCAGGCGGCGACCAGCGCCTCCTGGGCCTGCCGGTCGCCTGCCTGCGCCGCGAGTACCAGGGTCGTCCCGACCCTGTTCTGCACATCAGCGTTCATGGTCCGCACTCCGTCTTGCCGTGTTTCCGTCCGCCGCTGCCTCCTCGGAGACCTGTGGGGAGTGATCAGATAACAACAATGTGCGCGGAATCGGAAAATCGGCCTGGTCGAGGGCCGGTGCCGGAGTCTCCCCCGGCTCCGGTGCCGGAGCCGCCTCGCCGAGTGGAGATCAGGAGGGGGCGGCGAAGACCTGGGTCCACCACGGACCGCCGGAGCCGGTCCGCACGCCCACCCCGAGCTGCTTGAACGCGCAGTTCAGGATGTTGGCGCGGTGGCCGGGGCTGTTCATCCAGGCGTCCATCACGGCCGCCGGGTCCTTCTGCCCGCGGGCGATGTTCTCGCCCCAGGTGCTCCAGAGGTAGCCGGTGGCCTCGATCCGGTGGTCGGCGTGGTAGCCCTCGGGGCTGGCGTGGTCGAAGTAGTTGCGGTCGGCCATGTCGTCGCTGTGCGACTGGGCCGCGCCGGCCAACCGGGGTTCGGCGGTGACCGGGCCGCAACCGGCCTTGGCCCGCTCGGCGTTGACCAGGTCCACCACCTGCTGTGCGTACGAGGAGGACGGGCCGCCGCCGACCGGGGTGGGCGCCGAACTGGCCACGGCGCGCTGGGCAGTGGCCGCTGCCGCGGAACCGGCGCCGCTCGCGGCAGAGCGGGTCGCGGTCGGGCTCGGCTTGGCGGTGACGGTCGCGGTGGGCTGGGCGGTCGCGGTGGCCGTCACGGTGGGCTGAGCGGTCGGGGAGGCCGAGGCGGACACGGTCGGGGAGGCCGACGCACTCGGGGTGGCCGACGGGTCGGTGGCCCCCGGGCTTCCCGGCAAGCCGCCGGGCGCGGGGATCGCTCCCCCCGTGCCCGGCACCTGTATGCCCTCGTGCGTCCCCAGTTCGGCGGCGATCAGCGCGTCGGCCGCAGCCGCCTGCCCGGCGAGGTCCCGGTCGGTCTGCTTGCCGCCGTAAGCCGCGTACCCGGCACCGGCCAGCGCCGCGACCAGCCCCGTCCCGGCCACGGCGGCGACGACCGCGGTGACCGGCAGCAGCCTGCCGCGCCTTCGCGCCCGGCGGCCACGACCGCCCAGCCGCTGGGCGGCCCGCCGCGCGGCTCGCCCGCCGGGGCGACCGTGGGAGCCGTCGGGGCCGCCGCTCGTCGGGATGACGGTCGTCCTGTCGTCGCTGTTCACGTGGCCACTGCTTTCTGTCCAGGTCGGCGGGTTCGGGTGCCGACACCTGGGAGACCCCCCGGCGGTGCGCCGATAACAGAAAGTCCGAACGAATGTCCGTCAGCCTGGCCACGGCCTCAGCTGGCCGGGCCCTCCGGGGCCATGTCGTAGGTGACGAACATGGTCCGAACGGCCACCTGGTCGTACTTGCTGCGCGCCCGGTGGTTGTTGTCCGAGGTGATCCAGCGCACGGTGTTCCAGCCGCGCTCGGCGGCGATCTCCCGCAGCCGGGCCAGCAGCAGGTCCACCGCGCCGCCGCCCCGCACCTCGGGGGCGACGAACAGGTCGTCCAGGAACCCGCCGACCGCGCCGTGCAGCGGCCGGGAGAAGGGCCGGAAGTGCGCGAGCCCGACCGGCGTCCCGTCCGCGTCCCGGACCAGCAGGCCCTCCAACTCGTGCGCCGGGTCGGTCAGCCAGGACCACACCAGCTCGGCCTTCTCCTCCGGCATCGGCACCCGGTAGAACTCGCAGTAGCCGCGGAAGAGTTCACGCCAGGCCGGATATTCGCCGGCCTCCGGCACGCCGACGGTCCAACGGTTCACGGCGGTGGTGCTCAACTCGGTCTCCCTCGATCGGGCGGACGGTGGAGGCCCAGCATGACGACCCGCCGGCCCGGCCAACGATCTCCACCGCGGCCAACACCCGTTGCCCCGCACGCCACTCCGGCGGCTTCCCCGATGCCGGCGGACCACCCGGAAGAGTGACGCGCCTTCCCCGGCCCGGGCCCGTCGCCTACGGTGGGTCACCCCGAGGGCGACGACCGGAGGTTCCCCGTGGCGGACGAGCCGACCGTGCAGTACCGGAGCTACGCGTGGGAGGACGGGGAGGGCGGCCGCTACGTGGTCCTCTACCCGGGCACCGAGGAGGCCGACGAGGAGCGCAAGGCCCGCTTCCGCGCGATGGGTGCCCGGGAGGCGGAACTCCTCCGGGCGGCGGAGGCGGCGGAGGCCGAAGCGGAGGTGGGAGTGGAGTGGGGGCGCCCGAGGCCCGCTCTGCGACTGGTGCGCGGAGAGGGCTCCTGATCGTCTTCGGAGACCTCGGGCGACCTCAGGCGCCCCGTCGGCGGCTGCGAGGACCGGCCCTGCGTCGACTGATCCGCTCGGACCGGGCACCACTGCGCGAGGTCCTCGCCCGGATCGCCGACCACCCCGCCGACCACCCCGACGACGACCCCGGCGTACCCGCCCGGCGTACCCGCCCTCGCCGCCCGCGCCGCGATGAGGGAACTTCTCCCCGCACACCCTCCGAAAGGCACACCCGTGCGCATCGCCATTCCGCTCTTCGACGGGTTCACCGCACTCGACGTGGTCGGCCCCTACGAGATCCTCCGGATGCTGCCGGACGCCGACGTCGTCTTCGCCGCCGCCGCTCCGGGCGCGTACGCGGACGGCGAGGGGAGGCTCAGCCTGGTCGCGACGGCGTCCCTCCAGGACGTCACGGAGGCCGACATCCTGGTGGTGCCCGGCGGTCCGGGCACCCGTCGCCTCCTGGCCGACCAGCCGCTGCTCGACTGGATCCGCCGCGTCCACGCCACGACCCGGTGGACCGCATCGGTCTGCACCGGCGCCCTGCTGCTCGCCGCGGCCGGCCTGCTCGACGGTCTGGAGGCCACCACCCACTGGGGAGCCGTCGACCTCCTGGAGTCGTACGGTGCCACGTACACGGCGCGCCGCGTCGTGGAACAGCCCGGCGGCATCATCACCGCCGCCGGCGTCTCCTCCGGCATCGACATGGCCCTGCGCCTGGCCGAACTCGCCGCCGGCCGGGTCGCCGCCGAGGCCTTCCAACTCGCCGTCGAGTACGACCCCCAGCCGCCCTTCGACTCCGGCTCCTACCAGAAGGCGCCCCAGGAGGCGAAGGACTACCTCGCGGCCCGGCGACGCTGACGAGCGGCCGATGCCGGGGGGATCCGATGAGCCCTGAGCCGTCCCGGGGCGGGGACGGACGGTGGGCCGCCGCGGCCGACACCGTCGCCGCGGTGCGGGAACTCGCCGCCGCCGATGGGCTGTGACATACGCCGTTTGGCGGAGTAACGTCAAATTCAAACCTGTCGTTCGGCAAGGAAGCCCGGACGGGGGGTGAATCGGCCATTCTCGGCAATCCGGCCACCGCGCCCTCCGTGCGCGGAGCAGCGGCGGTTAGGTTGGCAATGACAACGAGAGGCGGCCGTCGGGCAGCCGACGGCGCACTGGCGAGAGGTGCCCGACCATGCAGGTGAGCGTCGACCGGAACCGCTGTTGCAGCTCCGGGATGTGTGCCATGAACGTCCCCGAGGTGTTCGACCAGGACGACCACGACAGTCTGGTGAAGCTCCGTCAGACCACCCTCCGGCCCGACCAGTTCGCCGACGTCAGACTGGCCGCCGAACTCTGCCCAGGCGGTGCGATCACCGTCGTCGAGGACGAGCCGGAGTCGGAGTCGAGTTCGAAGTCGGAGTCGGGGTCGGGGTCGGCTGCCGGATAGGCGACTTTCCGCTCCAGGGAATCCATTTGACGATCCGCCACCGAGCTGAGCCCCACCCGAGGACACCGCGACGCAAGGAGAGCCCGCCTTGACCAGCACGCCCACCACCCAGGCCGTCCCCATCCCGGCCCTCCACTCCAGCGGCTGCCCGTTCAGCCCGCCGCCCGCGTACACCGACGCCGCCGCCAGAGGCCGGATCACCCGCGCCGAGCTGCCCGGCGGCGAGCGCTGCTGGCTGGCCACCGGCTACGCCGAGGTCCGCACCGTCCTGTCCGACCACCGGTTCAGCGCGGACGTGCGCCACCCGTCCTTCCCACTGCTGGCCCCCGGCCGCCGGGAGCTGCTCGCCACCAACCCGAGCTTCCTTCGGCTCGACGACCCCGAGCACGCCCGGCTGCGCCGAATGGTCACCGGGGACTTCCTGGTCAAGCGGGTGGAGGCGCTGCGCCCGGGCATCCAGCAGATCGTGGACGAGACGCTGGACACGATGACGGAGGGCCGGACGGAGGCCGACCTGGTCGCCGAGTTCGCGCTGCCGGTGCCCTCGTTGGTGATCTGCCTGCTGCTCGGCGTGCCCTACGACGACCGCGACCGCTTCCAGCGCCTGAGCCGGACCCTGCTGAACAACAGGAGCTCTCTGGAACAGCTCACCGCGGCCCAGGACGAGATCCAGGACTACCTCCGCGGCCTGGCGGCCCGGAAGCGGGAGCGGCCGGAGGACGACATCCTCAGCCGTCTCGCCGCACGGGACGACCTGACCGTGGACGCCGTCGCCAGCACCGGGGGGCTGCTGCTGGTCGCCGGGCACGAGACGACGGCGAACATGATCTCGCTCTCGACCGCCCTGCTGCTGGAGCAGCCCGAGCAGATCGCCAGGCTGGCCGACCCGGCCGCCCTGCCCGGCGCGGTGGAGGAGCTGCTGCGCCTGCTGACCATCGTGCACACCGGGCTGCCCCGGGTGGCGCTGGAGGACGTGGAGCTGGGCGGCGAGACGATCAGGGCCGGGGAGGGCGTGATCGCGATGCTCTCCACCGCCAACCGGGACGAGGCGATGTTCGGCGGCGCCGAGCAGCGGGCGACGGACGAGCTGGACCTGGACCGGGACGCCCGGCGGCACATGGCCTTCGGCTTCGGTGTGCACCAGTGCCTCGGCCAGCCGCTGGCGCGCGCCGAGCTCCAGATCGCACTGGAGACCCTGTTCCGCCGGCTGCCCGGGCTGCGGCTGGCCGTCGAACCGAGCGAGCGGGAGTTCCGCACGGAGTCCTTCGTCTACGGGATGCGCTCGCTCCCGGTGGCCTGGTGACCGCACTCCGTTGAGGTCCGGGAGGTCGTCGGGGTCCGGGCGGCCCGGGCGGCCGAACGGCCCGCCGGGTCACCCGGCTGGCCCCCGCGCCGTGGCAGAGGCAGGCTGGAAGGGCGAAAGACAGCCCGGCCCTGCCGCGCCTGCGATCCGGCGCGCGCGGACCGGCCGAGGATACGGAGCCCGCGATGACGGACATGAGCGAACGCTCCGAGGTGAGCAGCGACCGCGAGGAGGACGTCCGCGCCGCCGATCCCGAGGAGGGCATCACCTCGATGCAGAACCTGCACGCACAGGACACCTCACAGGCGGAGGGCGACCCCATGCTGGACGAACCCGGCTCCACCAGCTGACCGTCCGCCACACCGATTCGACCGCCCGGCGGGACCGGGCGGTCTCTGCGACCGCAGGTGTCACTGCCCGGGCGGCGGTTCACCGGCGGGGGAGGATAGGCGCATGACCGAACACGATCAAAATCGTCGGCAGGCCCAGCCGCCCGTGGATCCGCGCACCGCATGGGCGACCTGGACCACTCAGTCGATCATCAGCGGCCCCGGCGGGGTCTCCACCGCCGAGGTCGGTCCGATCTCCGGCGACCTCACCGTGCACACCACATGGGTGGACGGCGAGGCGCGGCTGACCGTGCAGTACACCGGTGCGCTGGACTGGTACACGGTCACCGGCAGCCCGGTGCACGCAGCGGACGAGACCACCGCGCGGGCGATCCACCAGGCGATGGTGAACGGCGTCAAGGCGGGGCGCGGAGCGGTGGCCCCGCCGTCACCCACCGGCTAGCGCGCCCGCAAGGGGCTCGCCGACGGGTGACCCGGCCCTCGACCATCGGCCCGGCCGCGGCCCGGCAGCCGCGGTCGGGCCCTGGGCGCGCGGGGTGCGGAAGACTCCGGTGCGCCCTACCCGGTGATCTCCACCCCTCGCCAGAACGCCACCCGGCCGCGCACGTGTTCGGCCTCCGGCTTCGGGTCGGCGTAGAACCAGGCGGCGTCCGGGTTGGTCCGCCCGGCCACCTCCAGGGTGTAGTAACCGGCGGTGCCCTTCCATCCGCACACCGTGGTGGTCTCGGAGGGCCGCAGGAACTCGGCCCGGACCGACTCGACCGGAAAGTAGTGGTTGCCCTCGACGACGACGGTGTCATCGCTCTCGGCGACGACGACTCCCTGCCAACTCGCTGTGGTCATACCCCCGATTGTGCCCCACGGCCGATCACCCGCCGGGCGGTTCGGGGAAACCGGGACGCACGCGACGGACGCACGCCCTACGGCAGCGGATGCGCGTGGACCGGCAGGTGCGGGCTCTGGTGGCCGCCGCTGGCGAGCATCCGGACCTCGCCCGCGTCGCTGATCTCGGCACGGACGATCCCGGTGTCGTCCTCGTACACGGGGTGGCCGCCCGGGCCCTTCGCGTCGGTCCGGGTGACCACGACCACGTCCTGCGGGGCCTGGGTGCCGGGGGTTCCGGGGAAGGTCAGGGCGTAACGATCGGCGGGGTTCATCTGCGGCTCCTGCTCCCTGTCAGTGACCCGTCCGCGTCAGACGGTGGCCTCGGCGGCCCGGGCGTGCGAGCCGCGGACCTCCAGTTCGGCGAGCAGCCGGGCGGTGGCCTCGGCCACCGCGTCCACGGCCCGGTCGAAGGCCTCGCGGTTGTGCGCCGCCGGGGCGCGGAAGCCGGACACCTTGCGGACGTACTGCAGCGCGGCGGCGCGGAAGTCGTCCGCGCCTGCTTCGGGCGTCACGGGCGGTCGCAGCGTCTTGATGTTGCGGCACATGCCCCCAGTCTCGCTCGCGGGCGCCGTGTCGGCGACCCCCTTTCGTCACATCCGCCTCACAGGGGCGTTCCGGGCGGATTAGGATGCCGGACGAACGAATCGCCCGCCGCGCCCGTACCCGGCGCGGGCATCACTCCGGAGTCACCCCCTTGCCCCTCGCGCTGTTCGCGCTGGCCGTCACCGCTTTCGCCATCGGCACCACCGAATTCGCCGCCATGGGGCTGCTCCCTCAGGTCGCCGACAGTCTGCACGTCTCCATCCCGCAGGCGGGCTGGCTGATCTCGGCCTACGCGCTGGGGGTGGTGATCGGCGCGCCGCTGCTCACCGCACTGGCCGCCGGAAAGCCCCGCAAGGCGGTGCTGGTCGCGCTGGCCGCGCTGTTCGCGACCGGCAACCTGCTGTGCGCGGTGGCACCGGACTTCTGGACGCTGGCCGCCGCCCGGCTGATCACCGGGCTGCCGCACGGCGCGTTCTTCGGGGCCGGGGCGGTGGCCGCCGCCGAACTGGTGGCGGCGGACCGGCGGGCCCGGGCGGTGGCGGTGATGTTCTCCGGACTGACCGTCGCCAACATCGTCGGCGTCCCGGCCGCCACCCTGCTCGGCCAGCACCTGGGCTGGCGGGCGACCATGCTGGTGGTGGTGCTGATCGCCGCCGCCGGGACGCTCGCCATCGCCCGGCTGGTGCCGGACCTCCCCTCCCCCGGGCAGGTCGGGCTCCGGCACGAGCTGCGGGCCTTCCGCAGCGGGCAACTCTGGCTGGCACTGGCCACCGTGGTGTTCGGCTGCGGCGGCATGTTCGCGTGCTACAGCTACATCGCGCCGCTGCTCACCGAGGTCTCCGGGTACGCGACCGGCTCGGTGACCCTGGTGCTGGCGCTGTTCGGGGCCGGCATGACCATCGGCAACGTGCTCGGCGGGTTCGCCGCGGACCGGGCACTGCGCCCCACCGTCTGCGCGGCCTTCGTGCTGCTCTCGGCGACGCTCGCGCTGTTCGCGGTGACCGCGCACGCCCGCTGGTCGGCGGCGGTCACGGTGGTGCTGATCGGGCTGTTCGGCTTCGCGATCGTCCCGGCGGTGCAGACCCTGGTGCTGCAGAAGGCGCGCAGCGCGCCCACGCTCGCCTCGGCGACGGTGCAGGGCGCCTTCAACCTGGCCAACGCCCAAGGGGCGTACTTCGGCGGGCTGGCGCTGGACGCCGGGTTCGGCTGGACCTCACCGACCCTGGTGGGCTCGGGCCTGGCCGCCTCCGGCGCCCTGGTCGCGCTGCTCGCCTGGGCGGCCGACCGGCGCCGGCCGGTGTCCCCGGTACCCGAGCCGGCCGCCGCCGTCATGACGACCGTCTAGGACCTCCCGGTGGGCGTCGGCCGGCGCCGCACAGGGCGGTGACGGTCAGCCGGTTCCAGGCGGCGTCGGCGGCGGCCCGGTCGGCCCGGCCGTCGGCGGAGTCCGTCCGGTACCGGTCCCGGGGCCGTACCCCGAGACGTCTCGGGGTACGGGCGCCTTGACACGGGCCAGGCGACCGGCGCGGTACGGGTCAGGCGACCGGGGCCTTGTCGCGCAGGATCTCGATGAAGGCCCGCAGCCAGGCCGGGTGGTCGGGCCAGGCGCGGGCCGAGACGACCACGCCGTCCACCACGGCCTCGCCCTCGACGAACTCGGCGCCGGCCGCCTTGATGTCGGGGGCCAGCGCCGGGTAGGCGGAGGTGCGGCGGCCGTCGAGGACCCCGGCGGCGGCGGTGATCAGCGGGCCGTGGCAGATCTGGGCGACCGGCTTGTCCCCGGCGAAGAAGTGCCGGGCGATCCGTTGCACGTCCGGGTCGTTGCGCAGGTACTCGGGGGCGCGGCCGCCGGGGATGACCAGGGCGACGTAGTCGGCCGGGTCGACGTCGGCGAGGGCGATGTCGGCGGGCCAGGTGTAGCCGGGCTTCTCGGTGTAGGTGTCGTAGCCGTCCACGAAGTCGTGCACCACGAACTGCAGGCGCTTCCTGGTCGGGGCCGCGATGTCGACCTGGTAGCCCTCCTCGCGCAGTCGCTGGTAGGGGTAGAACACCTCCAGCGACTCGGCGGCGTCCCCGGTGACCAGCAGGATCTTCGATACCATCGCCGACATCCCTCCACATGATCGATCGTCAGACCTGGTGCGGGCCCGCGCGGTGGCCGCCGCGCCGGGCCCGGTCCAACCTCCCGCACCGGCCGCGCCGTTGGCAACAGGGCGCACCGGGCGCACCGCGGCGCACAGTGGGTCTCGCGCGCCGGTCGCGAGCCGTGCGCGCCGGGCCCCTGACAGGCAGCAGTGCCCGGCTGCCGCGCCGGCCCTCCCGGGTCCTAGACTCCTGCTGCCTGTGACCGTTCCGTTCACCTCCCGGAGGAGCCCATGCCCGACCGCACCACCTACCTCCTCCTCCCCGGCTACCAGAACTCGGGCCCCGAGCACTGGCAGACCCACTGGGAGACCGCCGAGCCGGCGGCCTTCCGCCGGGTCGAGCAGGCGGACTGGGACCACCCGGAGCAGCGGGACTGGGTGGCCCGGGTGGACGCGGCGGTGGCCGCGGCCGCCGCCGAGGGGCCGGTGGTGCTGGTCGCGCACAGCCTGGGCTGCGCCACGGCGGCCCGGTGGGTGGCCGGGGCCTCCGCCGAGCTGACCGCCGCCGTCCGGGGCGCGCTGCTGGTCGCCCCGGCGGACATCGACACCGCCGAGGTGCCGGAGCTGGTCGGCTTCCGCCCGGTGGCGCTGGAGCCGTTCCCGTTCCCGACCGTGGTGGTCTCCTCCACCGACGACCCCTGGGTGAGCCCGGAGCGGGCCCGGGAGTTCGCGGAGGCGTGGGGTGCCCGGTACGTCGAGCCGGGCGCGTACGGACACATCAACTCGGACTCCGGGCTGGGTGCCTGGCCGGAGGGCCGAAAGCTGCTCGCGGAGCTGTGAGCACATGACCGGGGGGACGATGGACAAGGGATTGGGCAACCGGACACCGAGGGCCAGGCGCGCCCTGGTCCGCATACTGGCGGCCTGCGGGGTGGCCGCCGTCCTGCTGTACACCGAGGGCCAGTGGGAGAGCCGCTCGGGCGGGCTGATGCTGGTCGCCGACCTGCTCAACCAGCCGGATCTGCTGCTCGGCGCGGCGCTGGCCGCGCTGATGGCGGCCGCCTGGCTGGGCGACTGCCGCACCGCCGTCCGGACGGCCACCCGCGCGGTCACGGTGACCGCCGCGGTGGTGTTCGTACTCGGGGTGGTCGCCGCGCACAAGTCGTCGGCGGCCGAGACCCGCAGCCGGGAGGACGCCCCGGCCGGGGCGGAGCGCGCCCTGGTGGTGGTGCACCGCTCGTACGGCTCCGGGCCGCATACCGGTGACCACTGGCAGGTGCTGCTGGAGAGCGGCGAGGGCTGGTCGGCCCGGCGCTGGCTGCTCGCGGACGTCGGCGGCGGCCTGGACGACGCCCGGCTGGTGGACGCGAGCTGGACCGGGCGGGCGCAGGTGACCGTGGTGACCGACTCCTACCGACGGGTGTTCAACCTCGACCAGGACAGCGGCGAGCCGGTCGAGGCGCGGTAGTCGGCGCTACGGCAGCCCGAGGGCATGGGCGGCGAGGGCCAGCAGCGCGGCGTTACCGGCCGCGCCCAGGGCGGTGGCGGAGAGGAAGCGGGCCGCCGTGCCGTCCGGGAAGGGGTTGACGGCCATCGCGAGCAGGAAGCTCGGCATCGTCCACACCACGGCCGTCCACTGCCGGACGGCGTTCGCCGCGTTGACACCGACCCGTAGCTCGCGGGCGGCGCCGACGGCGATCACCAGGTAGCCGGCCAGGTAGCCGGTCGAGGGCCAGAAGACGGCGGGGACGCCGAGGAAGCTGTGCGGCATGGCGCCATCGTCCGCCGAGCGGCCGCGGCCCCGCATGAGTACGGGTACTCAGACGGGGCCGGCGGCTCACTGGTCCTCGGAATCCGGCGGGGTGGACGGGGCGGAGCGCCCGGCCGGGTTGTTGCCCGACGGGTTGTTGCCGCGCGGCCGGCCCGTCGCCGTGCCGGTCGAGCCCGGGTTGGGGGCGCCGGTGCAGGTGGCCGAGCCCGGCGTGCCGCTGGAGGTGCCGCAGCCCGGGTCGCGCTTGACCGGGTCCGGGATGTAGACGGTGGTGAACTCCTTCTCCGGCATGCTCCGGACGGCGTCGCTCATCGCCTGCTGCCAGATCGGCCCCGGGCCGGTCGCCCCGAACACCTCCGCCTGGTACTGCCCGCCGATCCGGATGTTGCGCATCGGCACCTTGGTGCCCGGGCTGCCCAGCCAGACCGAGGCGGCCAGGTTGCCGGTGTAGCCGGTGAACCAGGCCGACTTCTTCTCGTCGGTGGTACCGGTCTTGCCCGCGATCTGGCGGTCGTCGTCCAGCCGGAGGTCACGCGCGGTGCCGCCCTTCTCGGTCACCCCGAGCAGCACGCTGTTGATCACGTCGGCGGTGTCGGTGGACATCACCTGGTCGCAGTGGACCGGGTTCACCGGGACGTCCTTGCCGTCCACCGTGGTGATCCGGTTGATCGCCATCGGCGCGCAGTAGCTGCCCCGGGCGGCGAAGGTCGCGTAGACGTTCGCCATGGTCAGCGGGCTGACCTCCTGGGTGCCCAGGCCGAGCGCGGGCACCTCCTGCAGCGGATCGCCGCTCGCCTTGCCCGTCACGCCCAGCTTGTTGGCCATCTGCTTGACGGCGCAGAGCCCGATCTCCTGCTCCATCTGCACGAAGTAGGTGTTGACCGAGAGGGCCATCGCCTCCTTGAGCTCGTACGGGCCGACCTCGCGCGTGCTCTCGTTGGGGATGGTGCCTTCCTTCTTGCCCTTGCTCAGGTTCTTCCAGGTGCCGTCGCAGGTCTTCATCGTCGGCCAGTCCATCCGGTTCGGCGAGTCGTACCGCTGGGTGGGCGGCAGACCGGCCTCCAGGGCGGCGGCGGCCACGATCGGCTTGAAGTTGGAGCCGGGCTGGAAGCCGATGCCGCCGCCCATCGCCGAGTCCACGTTGAGATTGACGACGGTCTGGTTCTGCTCCTTCGCCAGGCCGTACGGGCGAGTCTGGGCCATCGCGAGGATCTTGCCGGTGCCGGGCTCGACCATGGTCATCGCCGCCGAGACCGGGTCGGTGACGTACACCTTGGTGGAGACGGCGTTCTGCGCGGCGGCCTGCTTGTCCGGGTCCAGGGTGGTGTAGATGTTCAGACCGCCGGTGTCCCAGAGCTTCTTGCGCTCGGCGGCGCTCTTGCCGTACACCGGGTCCTGCTTGACCACGTGGCGCACGTAGTCGCAGAAGAAGCCCATCCCCGCCCGGGCGGTGATGCAACCGTTCTGCGGGTCCTTGTAGTTGAGGCCGAGCGGGGCCGCCTTGGCCTCCTTGGCCTGGTCCGCGGTGATGTGCTTGTTCTCCACCATCTTGTCGATGACGGTGTCCCGGCGCTTCTGGGCGGCCACCGGGTGCAGCTTCGGGTCGTACTGGGAGGGGTTCTGCACCAGCCCGGCGAGCATCGCCGCCTCGGGCAGGGTGAGCTCCTTGGCGGACTTGCTGAAGTAGCGCTGGGAGGCGGCCTCGATGCCGTACGCCTGGTGGCCGTAGAAGGTGATGTTCAGGTAGTTGGTGAGGATCTGCTCCTTGGTCAGGTCCTCCTCCAGCTTGATGGCGTACCGGAGTTCCTGGATCTTGCGGCCGAGCGTCTTGCGCTGCGCCTCGCGCACCGCCACCGGGTCGTCGCCGGCCATCTCGACCTTGACGTTCTTCACGTACTGCTGGGTCAGGGTGGAGGCGCCCTGGACGGCGGCGCCGCTCTCGGCGTTCTTGGTGACCGCCCGCAGGACGCCCTTGAGGTCCACGGCGCCGTGCTCGTAGAAGCGGGCGTCCTCGATGTCCACCTGGGCCTGGCGGATCAGCGGGGACATCTGTTCGGCCGTCAGCACCGTGCGGTCGCGCTCGTAGACCTTGGCGATCAGGCCGCCCTTGGCGTCGAAGATCTGGGTCGCCTGGGTCAGCGGCGGGGTCTTGAAGTCGTCGGGGATGCTCTCGAAGCTCTCGGCGCCGCTCTTCGCACCCAGCCCGACCGCGCCGGCCGCCGGGAGGATCAGACCCGCCAGCAGCACACCGCCGAGCACGCAGGAGCCGAGGTAGGTGGCCGCATGGCGCAGGATTCCGATCGGGGTCTCACGGCGCCTCGGGCGCGGCACCCAGGTGTCGCCCGGGTCCGGGGAAGGTATGCGGCTCTTCGGTGACATAGTTCGAACATTAAGGCCGTGAAACCCCCTCATGGGCGGCCTGTTGGCGAACTATTGTCACAAAATCGCGACAGCTTCGACCCATATCCGAGGGGCGCACGGGGGTTCACGCGAGGGCAAGGGCCGTTCGTTCACGGCCGGTTGCCCCCGCGGACGGTTTCGTCGAACCTCAGCTCGCCGGGCAGAACACGTCCTCGGCCGGACGGCGGCCGGTCACCAGGAAGTCCGTCACCGCGGCGTCGCCGCAGGCGTTTCCGTTCGCCAGGTAGACGTCGTGGCCGCCGGAGTCCACCGTGACCATCCGGGCGCGGTCGCCGAAGGCCTCCCGCAGCTTGAGAGCACCCCGGTACGGGGTGGCGGGGTCGCGCAGGTTCTGGGCCAGCAGGACGTTCGCCGGGCCACGGCCGGTCACCCGGACCGGCGGCTCGGCCGGGGCGAACGGCCAGAACGCGCAGGGCATCACGTTCACCGGCATGCCCGCGGTGAGCGGCCGGGCGGCGCGGTCGGCGGCGACGTCCTTGGTGTAGGCGGCCGGGTCGGTGGGCCAGTCGACGTCGTTGCACAGGGTGCCGGCCGAGGCGGCGATGTGGTTCTGCAGCACCTCGTCGGGCGCCGTCACCGGGGCGGGCAGCGGGCGGCGGCCCTGGGCGGCCAGCATCAGCCGGGCGAGGTCGGGGAACCTGGCGTCCGCGTACAGGCTCTCCAGCATGGCCTCGCGCAGCCCGTTGCCGTCCAGCTCGGCCGGGTTGGCGCCGGGCCAGGGCAGCGGGGTGCGGTCCAGACGGGCGGCGAGGTCCAGGAACAGCGGACGGACCTCCTCCGGGGTGTCCGCGACCCGGTCCGGATTGCCGGGCGCCGAGGCCCACTTGGCGAAGTCCGGGAAGCGGTCCTCGGCACCCTGGCCGAAGGCGGCGAGCCAGCCGCGGCCGACCCGCGACGGGTCCGGGTCGTCGTTGCTGTCGAGCACGATCCGGTCGGTGTGCTCGGCGAACATGGTGGCGTAGACGGCGCCCGCGTAGGTGCCGTACGAGGTGCCCCAGGCGGAGAGGCGGCGCTCCCCCAGGGCGCGCCGGATGCCGTCGATGTCGCGGGCCTCGTTGGCGGTGGAGATGCTGCGCAGCACCGGGCCGCCGTTGCGGGCGCAGGCCTCGGCGAAGTGGCGGCCGCCGGCGAGGTTGCCGTCGATCGAGCCGTCGGCGGCGGGCCAGGGGCGGAGTTTGACCATCGCCAGGTCGGAGTGGTCCAGGCCGCAGCTGACCGGGGTGGAGCGGCCGACACCGCGCGGGTCGAAACTCACCAGGTCGAAGCGGTCCAGCACGGACTGCGGCAGCCGCTGGACCACGCTGCTGGGGCGGTCCAGGCCGTTGTCGCCGGGGCCGCCGGGGATGATCATCAGCACACCGTGGCGCAGGCCGGGTTTGGCGGTGGCGATCCGGGAGACGGCGACCGTGATCTGTTGGCCGCCCGGGTCGTTGTAGTCCAGGGGGACGGTGAGGTCGGCGCACTGCTGGCGAGGGTCGCTCTGGCCCCCGCAGGCGGACCAGGCGAGGCGGTCCCGACCGGCGCGCTCCGGATCGGCGGCGGCGGGCAGGGCGGTGAGCGCGGTGACGGCGATGGCGGCGGCCGCGGTGGCGGCGGCGGTGCGTCGGATGGTGTTCGTCATGACCAGGAGTCTGCTGCGACAGGGGACTTGGGCCCATGCGGGCAGCTGGCCGGTCGGGGGTGGGGTAATCCCCCGGCGCCGGGTGGACCCCGCACCCAGTCGCGCCCGCTCGCGGCGTGCCCGCGGCATGCCGACGGCGCGCCCACGGTTCGCGCCCTGCGGGACGACGGCGGGCCGCACCCCGATGATTCGGAGGTCGCGGCGGATCCGACGCGGCGGCCGGAGAACTGAGGAGGCGTGAGGTGACGACAGGGACACTGGAGGACGAACGCGCGGGCGGCGACGGAGCGCCGGTGGGGCACTCGCACGCCCACGGGCCGGCCGTGCCGGTCTCCGCACACCTGCGCAAGGTGATCGCGGCGGTGCTGATCCCGTTCGCGGTGGCCGTGCTGGTCGGGCTGGTGGTGCTCTGGCCGGGCGGGGTCCCGGCCCACCCGCACACCGGGGCGGGCCTCGACCAGCACCTGCGCTCCAGCAGGCTGGACGCCGAGCGGCACCTGCCGATGGGCGTGCTGGCCGGGCTGTTCGCGGCGATCGTGGTGCTGGTCGGGCGCTGGCGCGGGGTGGCCGCGCTGGTCGCGCTGGCGATCAGCTTCGCGGTGCTGTCGCTGTTCATCCTGCCCGCCGTCCTGCGCGGGGCGAACCCACTGCTGGTGGCGATCGTCGGCGCCGGCGCCATCATGCTGATCGCGCTCTACCTGTGCCACGGGCTCTCCGCCCGGACCTCGGTGGCGGTGCTCGGAACCCTGGTGTCACTGGTGCTGATCGGGGTGCTGAGCCTGGTGTTCGCCTCCTGGGCGCACCTGACCGGGAACACCTCGGAGGAGACCGGGCTTGTCCACGAGCTCTACCCCGGGATCGAGATCCGTGGCCTGCTGCTGGCCGGCTTCGTGATCGGCTCGCTGGGCGTGCTGTTCGACGTGACGGTCACCCAGACCTCGGCGGTCTGGGAACTGCACCAGGCCGATCCGACCATGGGCGCCGGCAAGCTCTACCGGGCGGGCATGCGGATCGGGCGCGACCACATCGCCTCGACCGTCAACACCCTGGTGCTCGCCTACGCGGGCGCCGCGCTGCCCTTGCTGCTGCTGTTCTCGATCGCGCACCGGGACGTGGTGTCGGTGGCCACCAGCGAGCTGGTGGCCGAGGAGGTCGCGCGCGCCCTGGTCGGCAGCATCGGGCTGGTCGCCTCGGTGCCGGTCACCACCGGGCTGGCCGCCCTGATCGCCGCCGCCGACCATCCTCGGGCGGCGGCGGGTCTCTCCGGGCGGCACGGGCACGCTCAGTAGGTCCTGACGGGTGGACGGAGGCGGTGCTCAGAGACCGAGCAGGCCCGGGTCGGAAGCCAGGGCGCGCAGCGGCTCGCGCGGGTCCGGGACCAGGTGGCGCTCCGCCAGGTCGAGGATGCCGCCGACCCCGGTGATCTCGGCGGCGAGCACACCGTCCTCGCGGACCAGCCGCTGCACCACGCGGAAGGTCTTGCCGTCCCGCCAGGAGAAGGCGCAGCTGATGTCCACCGAATCACCGGCGCGCAGCTCCCGCAGGTACTTGATCGTGGTCTCCAGGACGACCGGGCCGACGCCCTTGGCCACCAGATCGGCCTGCCGGATGCCGGCGGCCTGGAGGTACTCCCAGCGGGCGTGCTCGGCGTACTGGAGGTACACGGACTGGTTCAGGTGGCCCTGGGTGTCGGTCTCATAGCCGCGGACGGTGACCCGCGTGGTGAAGTCCTGGTCTGTCATGCCCCGCACAGTACTCCGGGCGGTCGGGCGGCACCGCGTGTCGTCCGTCACCTGCCGGTTCACCGCGCCCGGGCGGGGGGCCGGGCCCTACGGGAGGGTGAGGATGCGCGGGCCGTCCTCGGTGACGGCGACGGTGTGCTCGATGTGGGCGGCCCGGCTGCCGTCGTTCGTGCGCAGGGTCCAGCCGTCCGGGTCGGTGGCGTAGTCGTCCCGGCCGCCCGCGGTGAGCATCGGCTCGATGGCCAGCACCAGGCCCGGACGCAGCGGGTAACCCCGGCCCGGACGGCCCTCGTTGGGCACGTGCGGGTCCTCGTGCATCCGGCGCCCGATGCCGTGCCCGCCGAAGCCGTCGGGCATCCCGTACCGCCCGGCCCGGGCGACCGCGCCGACAGCGTGGGCGATGTCGCCGATCCGGTTGCCGACCACGGCGGCGGCGATCCCGGCCTCCAGGGCGCGCCGGGTGGCCGCGATCAGCTCGGTGTCCTCGGGGCGGGCGGCGCCCACGGTGAAGCTGACGGCGGAGTCGCCGCACCAGCCGTCCAGCACGGCGCCGCAGTCGATGCTCACCAGGTCGCCGTCGCGCAGCCGGTAGCCGTCGGGGATGCCGTGCACGACGGCGTCGTTGACGGAGGCGCAGATGACGGCGGGGAACGGGACGGGCGCGAAGGACGGCCGGTAGCCGAGGAACGGCGAGGTCGCCCCGGCGGCGCCCAGCACGCCGCGCGCCACCTCGTCCAGTTCCAGCAGGCTGACGCCGACCGCCGCTTCGTTCCGCACGGCCGCCAGCGCGTTGGCGACGACCCGCCCGGCCTCGCGCATCGCGGCGAGGGCGGCGTCCGACTTGAGTTCGACCATGGTGAACCACTCCCCTGGATCCAATTCTTATACCGGTATTTGTATCACGGTCGAGAGTGGTGGACGCCATCCCGCGGTCCGGCCGCAGGGGCGGACGGCGCGGGATCGGGGCGGCCCGACGCGACCAGGGGAAATTGCCACGCCGGCCCGGTACAAGATCCGCTACTGTTCGACGCCGCAATCCGATGAACTGATCACAAGGATCTAACGTGACGTCCCCGCTGCTCCTCGCCGCCAACCCGCAGCCGACGGCTTCCGAGCCGACCTCCTCCTCACGACTCCGCCGGTTCGGCAAGGCCGTTCGGGCACCGCTCCTCCTGGTCGCCCTGGCCACCGCCGGCCTACTGGTCTCCGGCCAGCTGAGCAAGTCCGAGGCGCAGGCGGCCAAGGTCGGCGACTGCATGCACGCTCTCGACACCGGGTCCAAAGCGGACATGGAGATCGTGAGCTGCGCCAAGCCCGAGGCGCAGTACAAGGTCGTCAAGGCCATCCGGGACGACAGCCAGTACCGTCCGTGCGAAGCGGAGGGGCCCGAGGTCTTCGGCTCCTACACCGAGAAGCGGACGTCCACCGTCGTCATCCTCTGCCTCGCCCTCAACACCGAGCGGCCGGGAGGCCCGGTCCCGCTCCCCAACTGGCCGCAGGGGTAGGAGGAGCCGGCGACGCACTAGACTCGGCGCCATGGTGAGGACTCCGCTGACCCCGTGGGAGCGCGAGCGCGGGGAGCGCTTCGGGGCGCTGCTGCGTGAGGCGCGTGGTGAGCGCAGCATGGTCGAGGTGGCGGCGGTGGCCGGTGTCTCGGCGGAGACGCTGCGGAAGATCGAGACGGGTCGGGCACCGACGCCGTCCTTCTTCACCATCGCGGCGCTGGCCTACGCGCTGGACCTCTCGCTGGACGAGCTGGCGGGCGCCTGCGCGCCGTCCGAGGACGGCGAGGCGCTCTCCGCGTAGCGACGACGACAGCGGCGGCCCGCCGGGCGGGCCGCCGCTGAGAGGCCGGACCGGTTCAGCCGATCGAGCTGTTGTAGCTCTCGATCGCGGGCTGGAGCTCCTTGACCGCGTCCGCGAGCGCCTGCTGGGCGGTCTTGCCGCCGGCGATGGTCTGCTCGATGGCGGTCTCCACGCCCTTGCGGGCCTGCGGCATCACGCCGAGCAGGCAGCCGGCCGTGGCCGGGGTGGGCTTGGTGGCCTTCAGCTGGTCGATGGCGGTCTGGAACTGCGGGTACTTGGCCACCCACTCCTTGTCCTTGGGGTCCTCCAGAGACTTCGTGTTGACCGGGAAGTAGCCGGTGCCGGTGTGCCAGGCGGCCTGCTGCTCGGGGGCGGTCAGGAACTTCTCGAACTCCCAGGCGGCGCGCTTCTCGGCGTCCGAGTGGCCGGGGCCGCTGATCCACAGCGAGGCGCCGCCGATCACCGGGCCGCCCTGGTCGGCGGCGGTGACCTTGGGGAAGGCCGCGGTGCCGACGCCGAACCTGGCGGCCTCGGTGTAGCCGCGCAGCACCCCGGTGGACTCCAGGTGCATCGCGACCGTACCGGCCTTGAAGGCGGCCTGGGCGTCGTCGGTGACCCGGCCGGTGTTGGCCGCGTAGCCGCCCTTGACCAGGTCGGCCCACCACTGGACGATCTGCGCGCCCTGGGCGGAGTCGAAGACGACCTTGCCCGCCTTGTCGCTGCGGCCGTTGTCGTTGTCGCAGTACATCGTGCCGGACTCGGCGAGCAGCTCCTCGACGAACCAGCCGTAGATCGCGGCACCGAAACCGTAGCGGACGGTCTTTCCGTCGGCGTCCTTCTTGGTCAGCTTCTTGGCCATGTCGGCCAGCTCGCCCAGGTCCTTGGGCGGCTGCGCCGGGTCGAGGCCGGCCTCCTTGAAGGCGTCGGTGTTCAGGTAGAGCAGCGGCATCGAGGAGTTGAACGGCATCGAGACCAGCTTGCCGCCGGCCGAGTAGTAGTTGCGGATGTTGGGGTCGAGGTCGGCCAGCGAGTAGCCGTCCCTGTCCACGAAGGCCTGGGCGGGGACGGTCTGCTTGGAGTCGATCATGAAGCGCGTGCCGATGTCGTAGACCTGTACGAGGGCGGGGGTGCCCTTCTGCTGCACCGAGGCCTTGTACTTGGCGACCAGCTCGTCGTACTTGCCCTGGAACTGGGCCTTGACCTCGATCTTGCCCTGGTGGGCCGCGTTGAACTGGCTGACCAGCCCGTTCAGCACGTCGGCGTTCTTGCCGGTCATGGAGTGCCAGAACTCGACGGTGGTGACGCCCGAGGCCTGGTCGAGCGCCTGGGCGCCGGGGGCGGCGGCGTCGGAGGAGCCGCCCGAGCCGGAGCCGGAGGAGCTGCAGGCGGTCAGGGACAGGCCGGCCACCAGCAGGGCCGCGAGCGCGCGCGCACTCTTCTTCACAAGGGTTCTCTTTCTTTCCGGAAGCGGGACGGACGATCCAGCGGGAGACGGGTCAGCGGACGGCGCCCGCGGTGAGGCCGCGGACGATGAAGCGCTGGCCGAAGACCACCAGGGCGAGGGTGGGCAGCAGGGAGAGCACGACGCCGGCCAGGATCAGGCCCGGGTCGGCCATCTCGGAGTCGCGCAGCGAGGTGAGGCCGATCTGCAGGGTCTGCATGTTCGCCGTGCGGGTGATGATGAGCGGCCAGAAGTACTGGTTCCAGGCGGACAGGAAGACGTAGATCGACAGCGCCGCCAGGGCCGGCTTGTTGAGCGGGACGACGATCCGCCACAGGAAGCGCCAGTGCCCGGCGCCGTCGATCCGGGCGGCGTCGCGCAGTTCGCCGGGCAGCTGCCGGAAGGCCTGGCGCAGCATGAAGGTGCCGAAGCCGGAGGCGAGGAAGGGCAGCACCAGGCCGAAGTAGGTGTTGCCGAGGCCCCAGTCCGACAGCGTCAGGTAGTTGGGGATGATGATGGCCTCCCACGGGACCATCAGCGTGGCCAGGAACACCCCGAACACCGCGGCCCGCGCCTTCAGCGGCAGGAAGACGAAGGCGTACGCGGCCAGGATCGAGGTGAACAGCTGGGCGAGGGTGATGGCGGTGGCGACGATCGCCGAGTTGGCGTACTGGCGGGCCAGCGGGATCGTGTCCACGGCGCCGGAGAAGTTCCGCCCGGTGATCGAGTGCGGCACCAGCGCCGGCGGGTAGGAGGAGAGTTCGGACGGGTCCATGAAGGCGCCGACGATCGCGTAGTACACCGGGAAGGCCACGGTGACCACGGCCACGGCGAGCAGCAGGTGGACGGCGGCGCGGCCGAGCAGGTCGCGCGGGGAGCGCCCGGCGAGCACCCGGGTGCGCGGGCGGGGCGCTTCGGTCTCACTGGCGATGGTGGTCATGCGTAGTGCACCTTCCGCTCCAGGACGCCGAACTGGACGGCCGTGCAGGCGAGGACGACCACGAGCAGCACCACGGCCTGGGCGCTCGCCGTGCCGAAGTCGCTGGAGTTGTAGGCGAAGGCCTTCTCGTAGACGGAGTAGACGAGGGTCCGGGTCGCGCCGTCCGGCCCGCCCTTGGTCAGGATGTGGATCTGGCCGAAACTCTGCAGTGCGTGGACGGTGGAGACCACGGTCAGGAAGAACAGGTTCGGGCCGAGCATCGGGACGGTGATCGAGCGGGCCAGCCGCAGGCCGCGGGCGCCGTCGATACGGGCCGCCTCGACGACCTCCCCGGGGATCGAGCCGATGCCGGCCGAGAGCACCAGCACGTTGTAGCCGAGGTTCATCCAGATCGTGGTGACGGCCACCGAGACCAGCGCGTACCGGGAGTCGGTGAGCCAGCCGACCGGACCGAGGCCGACGTGCGAGAGCAGGCCGTTGAGCACCCCGCTGGCGGGGTTGAAGAACACCGCGAAGACCACCGAGGCGCTGGCCACCGAGAAGGCGAAGGGCAGTGCGAAGGCTGAGCGGAGCAGCCGTACACCGCGGATCCGGTTCTCCAGCAGCAGCACCAGCACCAGCGCGCCGAGCACCCCGGGCACCACGGTGAGCAGGGTGAACAGCGCCGTGGTGACCAGCGTCCGGCCGAAGTCGGCCGAGCCGAGCAGGTCGGTGTAGTGCTTCATCCCGACGTAGCGGGAGGGCGCGCCGAAGAGGTCGTTGGCGTGCCCGCTCAGGTAGATGGTCCGGCCCAGCGGGTAGCCGATGAAGAGGATGAACACCACCAGGGAGGGCAGCAGGAAGGCCCAGGCGAGCCCGTGTTCACCCCAGCGTCCTCCCCGATGTGGTCGTGGGCGGCGTCCCGGCAGGAGCGCGGTGTGTGGTGCGGTCGGCATCGGTTGCGCGTCCGCCTTTCGTGTGTCGGTTCCGGCCGAAACCGTGTCTTGCCCGAACGACGGCGCGGAAACCCCATGGTGATCAGCCGGTGTCCTCAGACTTACGCGTTCGCGTCAAATTCGGCCGGTCGTGCGCTGACGAGGGTTCGGCCCCGGGGCGCTGTCAGCGGGATGTCGTACGGTGCGCGGGTGAACGACACGGATTTCGACATGCGGGCCGCGATGACCGAAACCCTGCGAGGCCGCGAGGGCGCCTGGGCACTCGTCAGGGGCTTCGCCGCGCACTGGGGCGAGCCACTGGCGGCGGCCGACGGTTACGCCGACGCCGAGCTCGACGCGGCCGAGCGGCGGCTCGGGGTGCGGCTGCCGGCGGCGGTGCGCGAGGCGTACCGGCTGTTCGGCCGCCGGGCCGATCTCACCAGCAGCCAGGACGTACTGCTGACACCGGACGAGCTGTACGTGCTGGACGGCGCGCTGGTGTACCGGGCGGAGAACCAGGGCTGCGCGCACTGGGGCGTACTGCTGGGCGACCTGGCGCGGGAGGACCCGCCGACGGTGGTCCGGCCGGACCTGGCGGACAAGTCGCAGGAGCGCTGGGAGCCCTGGGAGGAGCGCTTCTCGACGGCGGCGGCCGTGATGGCGATGACGGAGAAGCTGCTGGAGGACCACGAGCTGACCGACTTCGTCGAGTCTGACGATGAACTTCCCGACGATTTCCGGGAGTTGCCCGCACTCGGCCGGGGCTGCCGCTGGCACGAGGGACCGGACGTACTGATCGGGGTGGTCGAGGAGTCCTGGATGATGGCCCGGGCACGGACCCCGGAGGCGCTGGAAGCGCTCCACGAGGCCGTGCCCGGGGACTGGCTGAGCAGCTGAGCCTGGCCGATCAGGCGCTGATACCCCCGTCCAGCACCAGGTCGGCGCCGACGGTGTAGCCGGCCTCCGGCGAGGCGAGGTGCAGCACCGCGGCGGCGATCTCCGCGACCGCGCCGACCCGCCCGACCGGGACCTCGGTCTTCATCCGCTCGGTCTTGTCGTCGGCGCTCTCGCCGGGCCGACTGGACATCGGGGTGTCCACCGGGCCGGGGCTGACGGTGTTGATCCGCACGCCCTCGCCGATGTGGTCGCGGGCGGCGGCCCGGGTGAGCGCGGTGACGGCGGCCTTGCTGGCGGCGTAGGCCCCGGCGCCCTCGATCCGCTTGTGGGCGCCGAGGTTGGAGGAGACGTTGACGATCGCGCCGCCGCCGTGGGCCCGCATGTGGCCGATCTGGTGCTTCATCGCGAGCAGGGTGCCGGTCACATTGATCTCGAACACCCGCTGGAAGTCGGCCTCGTCGATCTCGGCGACCGGGCCGGCCGCGCCGAACACCCCGGCGTTGTTGACGGCGACGTCCAGCCCGCCGAACCGCTCGACGGTCTCCCGGACCAGCCGGGCGGCGTCCTGACCATCCGACACGTCGCCGGTCAGTGCGACGGCCTCGCCGCCGGCCCGCTCGATCAGCTCGACGGTCTCGGCCAGCGGCCCGGCGCTGCGCCCGGCGACGGCGACCCGGGCGCCCTCCTGGGCGAAGGCGAGCGCGATGCCCCGCCCGATGCCGCTGCCGCCGCCGGTGATCAGGACGGACTTGTCGGCGAAACGCGTGGTCATGGTGTGAACTCCTTGATCCGAGTGGTGCGTTCTGATGCGGTGATGGTGGTTCGGGGCAGGCTGGCGACCGCCAGGGCGGTGAGTGCCAGCCCGGCGGCGGCCGCCGCGAAGGCCGCGGCGTAGCCGCCGACCACGCTCGGGCGGGTGGCGGCGAGGGCCATCAGGACGGCCAGGCCTGCGGTGGGGCCGAGTTCCATGGCGGTGTTGAAGACGCCCGCGGCCAGGCCGGTCCGTTCGGGGGCCACCCCGCCGGTGGCCAGGACGGCCGCTCCGGCGAAGGAGGCGGCGGCTCCGGCGGGCAGCAGGAGCAGTCCGGGCAACAGGGCGGTGGCGTAGTCGCTGCCGGGGGCCAGCCCGGCCAGCAGGCCGAGTCCGCCGGCCGCGGCGGCGAGGCCGCCGGCGGTCACCGGCACAGGCCCGTACCGCAGGACCAGCGGCCCGGCCAGACGGCCGGCCAGCAGCAGGGCGGCCGCGTACGGCAGGAAGGCCGCGGAGGTGGCGGCGGCGCTCCAGCCGCGCAGTTGCTGGAAGTAGAGGGAGAGCAGGACGAAGGTCAGCGCGGTGCCGGCGGCGGTCGCCATGACGGCTGCCAGCGCGGTGGCGCGGCGCCGGTCGGCCAGGAAGCCGGGCGGCAGCAGCGGGTCGGCGGTGCGGCGTTCGGCTGCGGCAAAGGCGAGCAGCAGGACGAGTGCGGCGGCCAGCGGCGCGAGTACCTCGGGGGCCCGCCAGCCGTGCTCGGCGGACGCCACCAGGGCGTAACTTCCCGTGCAGACACCGGCGGTGGCGAGGACCGCGCCGCGCAGGTCCAGGGCCGGTCGGCGTCCGAGGGGTGCGGCGGCGGGCAGCGCGGCGGAGCGCACGAGGCCGAGGAGGGCGGCCAGGACGGGGACCGCGAACAGCCACCGCCAGGAGACCGCGGCGGCGACCGCCCCCGACACCACACTGCCGACCGTCGCGCCGAGCACCGAGAGGCCGCCCCAGGTGGCCATCGCCCGTCGGTAGGCGGCGGGTTCGGGGTGGAGCACCCGGACCAGCGCGACCGCCGCCGGGGCGGTGAGGGCGGCGCCGGCGCCCTGGACGAAGCGGCTCGCCAGCAGGACGGGGTAGTCGGGTGCGAGGGCGCAGGCGATCGAGGCGGCGCCGAGCAGCAGCAGGCCGGAGCGGAGCGTCCGGCGGCCGCCGTGCCGGTCGGTCAGCCGTCCGCCGAGCAGCAGCAGGGAGCTGAAGGAGAGTCCGTAGGCGGCGCTCAGCAGCAGCACGCCGGACGGGCCGAGCCCGAACTCCCGGGCCACCAGCGGCAGCGGCACGGTGCAGATCATGATCGTGAAGATCAGGACCGCCTGGACGACGCCGAGCAGTGCGAGGCCGGACCGGCCGGCCGTGGCGACACTCATGAACCCCCCCAACAAATCTATAGAGACCGTTCGGTCCAGAATGAGGACAGCAGAAGCCACCGAGACCCGAAGGGCCGGGCGTCAGTCCAGCAGCGCCAGCGCCTGCTCGGCGGCGTCCCGCGCGCGGGTCCCGCCGTCGGCGGCCTTGCCGACGACCCGGATCCCCTGCATGAGCACCACCAGCATCCGGGCCAGCGCCCGCGGCTCCCGGTCGGCGGGCAGTTCGCCCTGCGCCCGGGCCCGCAGCAGGGCCGAGGTCAGCGCGGTCTCCAGGTGGTCGAGACTCGCCTCGACCCTGCGAGCGGCCGCCGGGTCGTGCGGGGCGAGTTCGACCGCGGTGTTGGTGACGAAGCAGCCGCGCTTGCGGTCCTCCTCCCCCGCCTCCGCGTACCGGCGCACCAGGGCGCGGACGGCCGGCAGCACCGGGCCGGGCTGGGACAGGTCGTTCAGCCGGTCCGGGTTCTGCTGCTCGCTGTAGCGCTCCAGCGCGCGCAGGTACAGCTCGCGCTTGCTGCCGAAGGTGGCGTAGATGCTGGCCCGGGCGATGCCGAGCCCCTCGACCAGGTCGGCCATCGAGGTGGCCTCGTAGCCGCGCCGCCAGAACAGCTCCAGGGCCGCCTGCAGCGCCGCGTCCGGATCGAATTCCTTCGTTCGCGCCATGGGAGGAACGGTAAACCTTTCTGGACCGAACGGTCAAGAAAGGCCGCTGGCCGTTTCTTGCCAGGTATCTGACGGAGCGTTGTCCGTTGAACTGAACCAAGGCTAGCTTTACCGCTCCCCCTTCCCCCCGTCCCCCAGAAGAGGCGTTCCCGTATGTCCGCACACTTCCCCGTAACGTCCCACCAGGCGGCCGAGGCCGCCCGACCCTACGTGCCGACGGCCTTTCGGGTCGTCGTCGGCCTGCTCTTCGCCTGCCACGGCGCAGCCTCGCTGTTCGGCGTCCTGGGCGGCGTCCTGGGCGGCGTCAAGGGCGGCGGCACCCTCCCGTTCGGCGAGTGGCCCGGCTGGTGGGCCGCGCTGATCCAGCTGGTCGGCGGCACCCTGGTGCTGCTCGGCGCCGGCACCCGATCGGCCGCCCTGCTCTGCTCCGGCTCGATGGCCTACGCCTACTTCACCGTCCACCAGGAGCACGCGCTGCTGCCGCTGCAGAACGGGGGCGAGCCCTCGGTGCTGTTCTGCTGGGCCTTCCTGGCCATCGCGGTGCTCGGCTCCGGCCCGTACGCCCTGGACCGGCTGCTCGGCGTCCGACAGCCGGAGGCCCGAACGGCCGAACCGGCCGCCCAGTCGACCTCAACGGTCTGACAATCAGCCCTCGGCGAGATGCCGCTCGACCGAGGCGACCTTGGCGGTGAGGCCGTCGGTGACCCCGGCCCGGTCGTCGATCTTGATCACCGTGCTGACCCTGCTGCTGTAGGCCTTCACCGCCTCGATCGCCTCCCTGATCACCGGCATCACCTCGTCTCACTCCCCCTCGATGCTGGTGAACATCGCGTCCGTGCGGTTCGGCAGCCCGCTCGCCCGGACCACCCGGACGGCGGCGGCCACCGCCTCCCCCACGTCCTCGCCCATCCCCAGCGGGGTCACCGAAAAGGCTGCGATCACGGCTCTGCGCTCCTTTGAACACCCGACTTGACGTCCGACATGACGCCCGACGGCACTGGTCGCGGCCCGGACCGGATCCGGGCCGCGACCAGGCTATCCACAGCTCCGATCAGGCGACCGTCGGCAGCGGCGGTTCGACGGCCAGCGGCTCGCTGGAGCGGGCGCGGTGCTGGGCGGCCCAGGAGGCGAGGGCCAGCGTGCAGGCGTGGTCCAGGTGGCGCAGCCCGGACCAGTCCAGTTCCACCGGCCGGTCGTCCGGCAGCCGTTCCAGGGTGTCCAGCAGCCGGGGCAGCCGCAGGAAGGTGGCGTTGCCGCTGAGCCGCACCCGGTGCAGCGGCCGGCCGGTCGGCAGCACCAGTTCCTCCACGGCGATCTGCAGGTGGGAGGTCTGCCAGGCGGACTTGGCCACCGCCAGCCCGATGCCGATCAGCACCCCCTCGAACAGGTCGGTGGCGATGATCGACACGGCCGTCACCCCGAGCACCAGCGCCTCGCCCCGGTGCCCACGGCACAGCCCGGCGATCCGGCGCAGCGGCACCAGCTTGGCGCCGGCGTGGACCAGGACGGCGGCCAGCGCGGTGAGCGGGACCAGCCCGAGCGCGCCGGGCAGCAGCGCGGTGAACAGCAGCAGCCAGAGCCCGTGCAGGAAGCGCGAGGCCTTGGTGCGGGCGCCCGCCTGGACGTTGGCCGCGCTGCGCACGATCACCGCGGTCATCGGCAGCGCGCCGAGCAGCCCGCAGACGGTGTTGCCGAGGCCCTGGGCGGTGAGCTCGCGGTCGTAGTCGGTGCGCGGGCCGTGGTGCATCCGGTCGACGGCGGCGGCGCTGAACAACGTCTCCGCGGAGGCGATCAGGGTGAAGGCGACGACGGTTCCGAGTCCGGCGGTGCCGGCCAGCGCGCCCAGCGAGTCGCGTTCGGGCAGGTGCACGACGTCGAGCAGGCCGGCGACCCGGACCCGGACCACCGGCAAGTCGGCCGCGGCGGTGACGGCGGCGGCCAGCCCGACCGCGGCCAGCGGCGCGGGGACGGTACCGGCCATCCGCCCGGGCAGGTGCTTCCAGGCGACGAGCACCAGCAAGGTGCCCAGGCCCAGGGCGACGGCGCTCGGATTGGCCGCAGCGGTGGCCGCGTCCGTCAGCAGGGCGGGCACCCCCGCGATCTTCTCCGGGCCGGTGGCCGGGGCACGCCGGTCGGCGAGCGCGTAGAGCTGGCCGAACAGCAGGGTCAGCCCGATGCCGGCCAGCATGCCGTGCACCACGGAGGCGGACATCGCCCGGAACCAGCGGCCGAGTCGCAGGGCGCCCATGGCCAGCTGGAGCACTCCGGTGCCGAGCACCAGCAGGCCGAGCGCCCCGGCGCCGAAGCGCTGGACGGCGTCGGCGACCAGCACGGTCAGCCCGGCGGCGGGCCCGCTGACCTGGAGGCTGCTGCCGGGCAGCGCGCCGACGACCAGGCCGCCGACGATCCCGGTGACCAGGCCCAGTTCGGCCGGGACACCGGAGGCGACGGCCACCCCTACGCAGAGCGGGAGGGCGACCAGGAACACCACCAACGAGGCGGGCAGGTCCTGCCGCCAGGGGACGGCGCGCAACGCGGCGAGCGGGGGCCGGCGGCGGCCCGGCGGGGCGTTCTTCCGGGGGCGGCCCGGCGGGCTCTTGCGCCGGCGCGGCGGTCGGTTCACCCGGTCACCACCGGGGGTCGGGCAGGGGTGCAGCGCATGGGGCTTTCCTTCCGCGCGCCCGCCGCTGCGGGCACGCCGTGACAGGGCCGGGAGTGGCGAGGGCCGGGAGCGGCAAGGGCAGGGAGTGGCGAGGGCCGGGAGCGGCACGGCCGGAACCGGCGAGGAGCGGCAAGGAAGAGCGGGGCGAAGAGACGGTGAGGACCGCACGGTGGGGGGCGACGGCGGTACGGCCGCGCGTCCGGGCGGGCCGGAGGGCGGCGGCGGGTGTCGGGTCGGTGCGGCCAGGGGGTGCGGTGCGTCCTCCGCGCGGGTGCGGCGGACCGGGCGCGCTGGTCCTGGACGGGACCGCCGGCGGACTCCCCTGTTGTTCCCCGACGCTCCCAAACCCCCCTGCCGCGGCCTCAGTTGGACGTCACGGGCCCGGCGTGCCACCGACGGTACCCAGGTCGGCGAGGCGGACCGACCTCGGGCACCGACCCTTCACCCGCACTGCACACCGGATGCGCATTCCGGGCCGGAACGTCCGCTTCCCCGGGTACACCAGCGCGAACACGGCTCAGACGTACGAATCCTCGCCGCTCACCCGAGCGCGCGCGGCACCCCACCCCACCGCGCCCAACTTCCACATTCTGTTGAAATCCCCCTTGACGCTCCGACGGACCCGACCCTACCTTGTTTCCACATACAGAAACCGCTCTTCCGTATGGTGGAATTCAGGAGATGAGCCCTCCGAGCCACTGCGGGCCGACGCAGGAGAGACCCGATGCCTCGTATGACAGCCGCCCGCGCGGCCGTGGAGATCCTCAAGCTCGAAGGCGTTGAGGTCGCCTTCGGCGTGCCGGGCGCCGCCATCAACCCCTTCTACGCCGCCCTCAAGGCCTCGGGCGGGATCAAGCACACCCTGGCCCGGCACGTCGAGGGCGCCTCCCACATGGCCGAGGGCTACACCCGCGCCAAGGCCGGCAACATCGGCGTGTGCATCGGCACCTCGGGCCCGGCGGGCACCGACATGATCACCGGCCTGTACTCGGCGATCGCCGACTCCATCCCGATCCTGTGCATCACCGGCCAGGCGCCCGTCGCCCGGCTGCACAAGGAGGACTTCCAGGCCGTCGACATCGCCTCGATCGCCAAGCCCGTCACCAAGGCCGCGACCACCGTCCTGGAGGCCGCCCAGGTTCCCGGCGTGTTCCAGCAGGCCTTCCACCTGATGCGCTCCGGCCGTCCGGGCCCGGTCCTGATCGACCTGCCGATCGACGTCCAGCTGACCGAGATCGACTTCGACCCGGAGGCCTACCAGCCGCTGCCGGTCTACAAGCCGACCGCCAACCGGATCCAGATCGAGAAGGCCATCGCGCTGCTCCAGGAGTCCGAGCGCCCGCTGATCGTGGCCGGCGGCGGCGTCATCAACGCCGACGCCTCCGAGCTGCTGCTGGAGTTCGCCGAGCTGACCGGCGTCCCGGTCGTCCCGACCCTGATGGGCTGGGGCATCGTCCCGGACGACCACGAGCTGAACGCCGGCATGGTCGGCCTGCAGACCTCGCACCGCTACGGCAACGAGAACTTCCTCGCCTCCGACTTCGTCCTCGGCATCGGCAACCGCTGGGCCAACCGCCACACCGGCGGCCTGGACGTCTACACCGCGGGCCGCAAGTTCGTCCACGTGGACGTCGAGCCGACCCAGATCGGCAAGATCTTCGCCCCCGAGCTCGGCATCGCCTCCGATGCCAGGGCCGCCCTGGAGCTGTTCGTCCAGGTCGCCAAGGAGCTCAAGGCCGCAGGGCGGCTCAAGGACCGCAGCGAGTGGGCCGCCTCCACCCAGGAGCGCAAGGCCAAGCTGCAGCGCCGCACCCACTTCGACAACGTGCCGCTCAAGCCGCAGCGCGTGTACGAGGAGATGAACAAGGCCTTCGGCCCAGAGACCCGCTACGTCACCACCATCGGCCTGTCGCAGATCGCCGGCGCCCAGATGCTGCACGTCTACAAGCCGCGCTACTGGATCAACTGCGGCCAGGCCGGCCCGCTCGGCTGGACCATCCCGGCCGCGCTCGGCGTCGCCACCGCCGACCCCGAGGGCCAGATCGTCGCGCTCTCCGGCGACTACGACTTCCAGTTCATGATCGAGGAGCTGGCGGTCGGCGCCCAGCACCGGATCCCGTACGTCCACGTCCTGGTGAACAACTCCTACCTGGGCCTGATCCGCCAGGCGCAGCGCAACTTCGACATCGACTTCCAGGTCAAGCTGGAGTTCGAGAACATCAACGCCCCCGAGCTGGGCGTCTACGGCGTGGACCACGTCAAGGTCGCCGAGGGCCTGGGCTGCAAGGCGATCCGGGTCACCGAACCCGAGGGGCTGCTGCCCGCGTTCGAGGAGGCCAAGAAGCTGGCCGCCGAGTTCCGCGTCCCGGTCGTGGTCGAGGCCATCCTGGAGCGGGTCACCAACATCTCGATGGCCGCCGCCGACATCGACAAGGTCAACGAGTTCGAGGAGCTCGCCACCCTCCCCGAGCACGCGCCGACCGCGATCAAGCCGCTGGCCCTCTGACCGGTCGACACTGCGACCCCGTCGGGAAGCGGGGGCGTACGAGCCGCTCCGTACGCCCCCGCGCAGGCGGAACACCGGCGGTGCCGCAACGGTTGAGCTGACCGGTGCCGCTACCGTGTGCCCGGGCGACACCCCCTGCCAACCTGCCGAAAGGACCACCACCGTGAGCCTGTACGACATCCCGCTGCGCACCCTGGCCGGCGAGGCGGCCTCCCTGGCCGACTACAAGGGCAAGGCGCTGCTGATCGTCAACGTCGCCTCCAAGTGCGGCCTGACCCCGCAGTACACCGGCCTGGAGAACCTCCAGAAGCGCTACGCCGGGCGCGGGTTCACCGTGCTGGGCTTCCCGTGCAACCAGTTCGCCGGGCAGGAGCCGGGCAGCGCCGAGGAGATCCAGAGCTTCTGCTCCACCACCTACGGCGTGACCTTCCCGCTGTTCGAGAAGATCGACGTCAACGGCGCCGACCGGCACCCGCTGTACCAGCGGCTGACCGAGGTGGCCGACGCCGAGGGCCAGGCCGGGGACGTCGGCTGGAACTTCGAGAAGTTCCTGATCTCGCCGGACGGCACCGTCGTCGCGCGTCTGCGTCCGCGCGTCGAGCCGGAGTCGGACGAGCTGATCGCCGCCGTCGAGGCCGTGCTGCCGGCCTGACGCCCCGTCCACGCAAAAGGACCGCCCTCACCGGGCGGTCCTTTTGCGTCACAGCAACAGTCGTGTGCCCGGCGGGAGTTCGCCGTCCCGGGCGGCGTCGTGCAGGTGTGCCAGCAGGGTGGCGCGCAGCGCCTCGGCGGCGCGGGTGAGCGGCACCTCGTGGCCGTGCGCGACCGCGATGGTGCGGCCCAGGCCCGGCCCGGCGAACGGGGTGACGGACAGACCCGAGCGGGCCGCCACCATGCCGGGCAGCACGGCCGGTCCGAGCCCGGCCCGGACGAAGCCCAGCACCGCGTCCATCTCGCCGCCCTCCACCGCGAACTCCGGCTCGAACCCGGCCGCCCGGCAGGCGGCCAGGGTCGCCTCCCGCAGGTCGTAGCCCTCCCGGAACATCACCAGCGGCCGTCCCTTGAGCTCGGCCACCCGCACCGGGCGCCGGGCGCGCCCGGCGGCGGCGACCAACACCAGCTCCTCGTGCAGCAGTTCGGTGACCGCGAGGGCGGGCGCCGCCTCCCCGCTCGGCGGGGTGATGATCAGCGCGAGGTCCAGCTCCCCCGCCGCCAGCCAGCGCACCAGGTCGCGCGAGCCGCCCTCGCGCACTCCCAGCGCCACACCCGGGTAGCGGTCCCGGAAGGCCCGCAGCACGTCCGGCACCAGGCTGGTGCACAGGCTCGGCGGCGCGCCCAGCCGCACCCGGCCGCGGCGCAGCTGCACCGTCTCCTGGACGGCGAGCCGGGCGCTCTCGGTGTCCGCGAGGATGCGTCGAGCCAGCGGCAGCAGGGCGTCCCCGGCGTCCGTCAGCGCGATGTTGCCCCGGGTGCGGTGGAACAGCTCGGCACCCAACTCCCGCTCCAGTGCCCGGATCTGCTGCGACAGTGACGGCTGCGCCACGTGCGCGGCCTCGGCAGCCCGGGTGAAGTGCCGGGTCTCGGCGACGGCCAGGAAGTAGCGGAGTTGCTGGAGCTGCACAGGACCAGGTTAATCCGCGTCGATAGGCCACGGCTATCGTCACCAGCCGCAGCATGTCTTGGACGCACCCTGGCGGCCCTCCCTACCGTTGCCGACATGACAACCGCGACGCGGACGGGCCGGCATCCGTCCACCCTGGCGACCCTGTGGCGGTCGACCGTCGGCAAGAAGGCGGTCATGGCCGTCACCGGACTGGTCATGCTGCTGTACCTGGTCGCGCACATGCTGGGCAACCTCAAGGTCTTCTTCGGCGCCGACGACATCAACGGCTACGCGGCCTGGCTGCGCACCATCGGCCAGCCGTTCCTGGGCCACGAGTGGTTCCTGTGGATCGCCCGGGTCGGCCTGCTGGCCGCCGTCGTGCTGCACGGCGTCTCCGCGTACCAGCTGAGCCGCCGCGACCTGGCCGCCCGCCCGAGCAAGTACGTGCACCAACGCCGACGCGCCAGCTACGCGACCCGGACCATGCGCTGGGGCGGGGTGATCCTGGCGCTGTTCATCGTCTGGCACATCCTCGACCTCACCACGCTCACCGTGAACCCGGTCGCCGAGCACGGCCACCCGTACCAGAACATCGTGGCCTCCTTCGGCCGCTGGTACTCGTGCCTGATCTACATCGTCGCGATGCTGGCCCTGGGCTTCCACATCCGGCACGGCTTCTGGAGCGCCGCGCAGACCCTCGGCGCCAACAACGCCCGCCGCGACAAGGCGCTGAAGCTGGCCGCCAACGGCCTGGCGCTGGTGCTGACGGCCGGCTTCCTGTCCGTCCCCGTGGCCGTGATGTTCGGAGTCGTGAAATGAGCTACCTGGAGTACACCCTCGGCGAGCCGGTCGCCGACACCAAGGCCCCCGCCGGGCCGATCGAACAGCGCTGGGACCAGCGGCGGTTCGACGCCAAGCTGGTCAACCCGGCCAACCGGCGCAAGCACACCGTGATCGTGGTCGGCACCGGCCTGGCCGGCGGCGCGGCCGGCGCCACCCTCGCCGAACAGGGCTACCACGTCGTCCAGTTCTGCTTCCAGGACTCCCCACGACGCGCTCACTCGATCGCCGCCCAGGGCGGCATCAACGCGGCCAAGAACTACCGCAACGACGGCGACTCGATCCGCCGGCTGTTCTACGACACCGTCAAGGGCGGCGACTTCCGCGCCCGCGAGTCCAACGTGCACCGGCTCGCCCAGGTGTCGGTGGAGATCATCGATCAGTGCGTGGCCCAGGGCGTGCCCTTCGCCCGCGAGTACGGCGGCCTGCTGGACACCCGCTCCTTCGGCGGCGTGCAGGTCTCCCGGACCTTCTACGCCCGCGGCCAGACGGGTCAGCAGCTGCTGCTCGGCGCCTACCAGGCGCTGTCCCGGCAGATCGCCGCCGGGAACGTGGAGCTCCACCCGCGCACCGAGATGCTCGACCTGCTGGTGGTCGACGGCCGGGCCCGCGGCATCGTCGCCCGCGACCTCGTCACCGGCGAGATCCGCAGCTACACCGCGGACGCCGTGGTGCTTGCCACCGGCGGCTACGGCAACGTCTTCTACCTCTCCACCAACGCCAAGAACTCCAACACCACCGCGATCTGGCGGGCCCACCGGCGCGGCGCCTACTTCGCCAACCCGTGCTTCACCCAGATCCACCCGACCTGTATCCCGCGCTCCGGCGACCACCAGTCCAAGCTCACCCTGATGAGCGAGTCGCTGCGCAACGACGGCCGGATCTGGGTGCCCAAGGCCAAGGGCGACAACCGCCCGCCCGGGCAGATCCCGGAGGAGGAGCGGGACTACTACCTGGAGCGGATCTACCCCGCCTTCGGCAACCTGGTGCCGCGCGACATCGCCTCCCGGGCCGCCAAGAACGTCTGCGACGAGGGCCGCGGCGTCGGCCCTGGCGGGCAGGGCGTGTACCTGGACTTCGCGGACGCCATCCGCCGGATGGGCCGGGACGCGGTGGAGGCCAAGTACGGCAACCTCTTCGAGATGTACGAGCGGATCACCGCCGAGGACCCGTACCGGGTGCCGATGCGGATCTACCCGGCGATCCACTACACGATGGGCGGGCTCTGGGTCGACTACGACCTGCAGACCAGCATCCCGGGCCTGTTCGCGGTCGGCGAGGCCAACTTCTCCGACCACGGCGCCAACCGGCTCGGCGCCAGCGCGCTGATGCAGGGCCTCGCCGACGGCTACTTCGTGCTGCCGCCCACCCTCAACGACTACCTGGCCCGCAACCCGCTGGCCGCCGTGCCCGCCGACCACCCGGTGCTCACCGAGATCGAGGCGGAGGTCGAGGACCGGCTCAACCTGATCCTCTCCGTCAACGGCGACCGCACCCCGGACTCCTTCCACCGCGAACTCGGCGAACTGCTCTGGGACGAGTGCGGGATGGCCCGCGACGAGGCCGGACTGAAGCGGGCGCTGGAGCGGATCCCGCAGCTGCGCGATGAGTTCTGGCGCCGGATCAAGGTGCCCGGCACCGGGCAGGAGCTCAACCAGTCCCTGGAGAAGGCCAACCGACTGGTCGACTACTTCGAGCTGGCCGAGCTGATGTGCCTGGACGCGCTGCACCGGGCCGAGTCCTGCGGCGGCCACTTCCGCACCGAGAGCCAGACCCCCGAGGGCGAGGCCGCCCGGCGCGACGAGGAGTTCACCTACGCCGCCGCCTGGGAGTTCACCGGCACCGGCGAGGCACCCGTCCTCCACCGCGAGGCCCTCGACTTCGAGTACGTCCACCCCACCCAGCGGAGCTACGCATGAACCTCACCCTGCGCATCTGGCGCCAGGCGGGCCCGGACGCACCCGGGTCGATGACCACCTACCAGGTCAGCGGGATCAGCCCGGACATGTCCTTCCTGGAGATGCTCGACACCCTCAACGAGGAGCTGATCACCCGCGGCGACCTGCCGGTCGCCTTCGACCACGACTGCCGCGAGGGCATCTGCGGAGCCTGCGGCATGGTCATCAACGGCCAGGCGCACGGCCCCGAGCGGACCACCACCTGCCAGCTGCACATGCGGCACTTCAAGGACGGCGACACCATCGACGTCGAGCCGTGGCGGGCGGCGGCCTTCCCGGTGGTCAAGGACCTGGTGGTGGACCGCTCGGCCTTCGACCGGATCATCGGCTCCGGCGGCTACATCACCGCGCCCACCGGCAGCGCCCCCGAGGCGCACGCCACGCCCGTCCCCAAGGAGGCCGCGGACACCGCATTCGAGCACGCCGAGTGCATCGGCTGCGGCGCCTGCGTGGCCGCCTGCCCGAACGGCTCGGCGATGCTGTTCACCTCCGCCAAGGTGGTGCACCTCAACGTGCTGCCGCAGGGCGCGCCCGAACGCGCCGCCCGGGTACGGAACATGGTCTCGGCGATGGACGCCGAGGGCTTCGGCGGCTGCACCAACACCGGCGAGTGCGCCACCGCCTGCCCCAAGGGCATCCCGCTGCCCAGCATCGCGGCGATGAATCGGGAGTTCCTGCGGGCCGCCCGTAGTTGACACCTCCCCCGCATACGGTCGGCCCCTCGCTCTGGTGCTCAGGCGAGGGGCCGACACCGTCTACGGCGGCGCGTGCGCGGGCAGTTGACGCTCCCCGTACGGGTGATGGATCGCCGGGAGCGGTGCTGCGACGCGGGAAATCGCGCTACGGTGGACCTCCGCTACGGAAGGACGGCATATGCCCCAGGTTCAGTCCTGCTCCGGCTGCGGCGGGTCCGGGGGGACCCAGAAGACCGAGGCAACGGTCGAGCTGGACGAGGAAGGAAGCATGGTGCCCAGGATCCACACCTTCTGGTCGCCCTGCGGTCGGTGCCACGGATCCGGGACGGTGATCGACGGATGAGGCTGGTCTTCGAATGCGTCGAGTGCGGTGGGCACTACCTGCCGCCGGAGGGCATGGTCTACCCGGACGGGCCGGCGTCGCCGCTCTGGTGCTCCTCCTGTCAGACCGTCAAGCGCGCGGCGGGCGAGCGGGAGGACCCGCTGCTCGCCCGGATCGCGCTGGCCGCCGCCCGGGCCGCGCTCGCCCGGCGGGCCGCCGAGGGCGTTGAGCCGTCCGCCGCCGGGCGCGGCGACGTGCGCCCGTCCCGGCCGCCGTTGTCGCGCCGGGCCCGCTCGGGGCCGGGTGGGGTGCGCAGCAAGCTGGGCTGATCACCATGCCGAGTAGCCAGCTCGGCCGGGGTCAGAACAGCGCCTCCTGAGTGTCCGGCTCCGGCGGGCGGACCCGCTCCTCCAGGCCCAGCCCCTCGGAGCCGCGGCCGGTGACCGGCGTGAGCGTCCAGCCGGTGAGCCGCCGGGTGT
Organism: Kitasatospora sp. NPDC023118; assembly: GCF_055560875.1. Classification (NCBI taxonomy): domain Bacteria; kingdom Bacillati; phylum Actinomycetota; class Actinomycetes; order Kitasatosporales; family Streptomycetaceae; genus Kitasatospora; species Kitasatospora sp. NPDC023118. Next base: position 3,850 of record NZ_JBVHHW010000009.1, on the reverse strand, counting down.
CCAGCAGCAGCGGGCCCGAGCCGTCCGGCTGGTCGAGGAACAGGTGCCGCCCCACCGGCGGGCGCAGCGTGCCCGCGACCACCGCCCCGGCGGCCAGCCCGGTGATCTCGCGGTAGGTCTCGGGAGCGCCCGCGCCCAGGCCGAAGCGCTCGACGTGGTCCACCACCGGGCGGTCGGCGAACAGCTCCAGGGCGTGCCCGTCCAGCAGCCGGTGCGCCTGGACGCGGGCCTCGGTCAGCACGGTACGGCGGTGCGGAGCGTCGCCGTGCGCCCACCAGTGGTCGGTCTTCAGCCGGGACGTGAAGCGCTCGCGGGCCATCCCCGAGGCGGCGAGGGTGAGTTCGGCCCGGCGGATCGCGGGCAGGCTGCCGCGCGCGGTGAACGCGTAGGCCAGCGCGCCCTGTTCGAGCAGTCGGCTGTCGCCGCGCTGCTCGGCGGTCAGGCCGACCTTCAGCAGGCCCTCGCCGAACCAGGCGAGGTAGAGCAGGTAGGTGCGGCCGTCGTCCAGGATCTGGTCCCGGGCGAGGGCCAGGCCGCGGTCCACGCTCTGGCAGGCCGGGCACTGCGTCGCGCTGCCGCCGGGGTCGATCACCGCGTGGTGCGGGCAGGGCGTGCGCTCCGTCGCACCGGCCAGCCAGGCCCCAACGCAGCGGCGCGGGCCGCCGAGCAGCCAGCCGACCTCCGCACCGGGCGCGACGGCGCGCTCGTGCACCCGGGCGCCGCGCACGGCGCCGAGCAGGGCCCGGCCGTCGTGCCAGCTCAGGCCGGTGGAGACCCAGCCGGCGGGCCGGTCCGGGTGCTGCGGTGCGGGGATCGTCACGGGCATCCCTCTCTGGAAATCCTCGATGCGGTGAGGCTACCCGGCGCCACTGACAGCGGTGACTTCACCGGCTCCCCGACGGCCTGCCTGCCGAGGTCCCGCCGCCGCCCGCACCCGAGGCACCGGGCCGCACGCCCCGCAGGTCACGGGCGCTTGGCCGGGTGGGCAGTCCACGTTCTATTGTGGCGGGCGCGGTCGGCGGTGTTGCCGGGAGGTGGCGTGGGCGGCCGGGTCGGTGCGGAGCGCGAAGGGGTGGATGGTGGCGGGGCGGCGGAACAGCGGGGTGCTGGCGGTCTGGGCGGAGGCGCAGCGGCAGCAGCAGCGTCGGGAGGAGGCCCGTTGGCGCGCCGAGGCGGCGGAGTTGCGGCGGCACGAGCGCGCGCAGCGCGAGGCGCAGCGGGCGGCCGCCCGGAACGAGCGGGAGGCGCAGCGCGCCTACCAGCAGTCGCGGGAGGCGGAGGCGGCTCGGCGGACGGCCGAACTGGACGCCCGGGTCGAGGAGTTGCGAGGGCTGCTGGCGGCCGGGCTGGCCGCGCCGGGGTTCGGTCCGCAGGCGTTGCTGGCGCCGCGCCCGGCGCCGCCGTTCGATCCGGGCCCGCTGGGCGAGCCGGTGCCGATGCCCGACCAGACCTCCGCCGCGTACCACGTGCCGCCGCCGGACGCGGCGCAGGCCCGCAATGCCGGGGTGCGCCGGCAGTACGAGCAGTACGTCGCCCAGGCCCGGGCCCGGTTCGAGCAGGACTGGTACGCCGCGCAGGCGCGGGAGGCGGACCGGCAGCGCCGGCTGGCCGCGTACCACCAGGAGTACCTGGCCTGGGCGGAGCGCTTCCGCCGCCAGGAGGAGGCGCGCGGAGCCGGGACCGAGGAGTTGCTGCGGCGGCTGCGGGCGGGTGAGCCGGAGGCGGTGCAGGAGTACTTCACGGCGGGCCTGTACGCCTCGGCGGCCTGGCCGGAGGGCTTCCCGCACCGGCTGGTGGCGGCCTGGGAGGCGACGAGCCGTCAGCTGGTGGTGAACTGGGAGCTGCCTGGTCCGGACGTGGTGCCGGCCGCCTCCCGGGTGCGGTACGTGAAGGCGGACGACCGCGAGGCCGAGGTGGCCCGCCCGGCGACCGAGCGCAAGGCGCTGTACCGGGAGGTGCTGGCGCAGTCGGCGCTGCGGGTGGCGGTGGAGCTGTTCCGGGCGGACCGGGACGGGATGCTGGACTCGGTGGTGCTGAACGGTTTCGTCCTCGGCATCGACCCGGCGACCGGCCGGGAGGCGGAGCGCTTCCTGTCCACGCTGACGGTGACCCGGGCCGAGTTCGCCGGGCTGGCGCTGGACCGGGTGGCGCCGGTGGAGTGCTTCCAGGGCCTGGGCGGCAAGCTGTCCGCCCGCCCGGAGCGGCTGGACGAGGTGAAACCGGACCGGCTGCCGGAGACGGTCGGCGGCAGTCTGGCCGGGCACGGCGGCGAGGACGAGCCGGACCTGTTCGAGATGGACCCGATCGAGTTCGAGGAGCTGATCGCCGAGCTGTTCCGGCTACGCGGTTTCCGGGTGATGACCACGGCCCGCAGCGGCGACGTCGGGGTGGACGTGATCGCCGAGGACCTGGACCCGGTGACCGGCGGCAAGATCGTGATCCAGGCCAAGCGCTACAAGAAGACCGTCCCTCCGACGGCCGTGCGCGACCTGGAGTCCACCGTCCGCCACCACGGTGCGATCAAGGGCATCCTGGTCACCACCGCGGGCTTCGGCCGCGGCTCGTACAGCTACGTCGAGGGCAAACCGCTGACCTTGCTGAGCGGCCCGGAGCTGGTCGAGCTGCTGGCCGAGCAGGGGCTGCGCGGCCGCCTCGGCGGCGGGAGCGCCGCGGTCCGGGAGCAGCCGCACGAGGAGCGAACCCGCGAGGAGCAGGCCGCCGCCGGGAGCACCCTCACGGTCAGCTGGCAGAGCCGCACCGCCGGCGGGGACGCGGTGGAGCTGGACGTGACCGCCTTCCTCTGCGCCAAGGGCCGGGTGCTGAGCGACGAGCACTTCGTGTTCTTCAACAACCCGCAGGACCCGGACGGCGCCGTCCGGCTGCACCCGACCCGCTCGGTGCCGGGCGAGCCGACCCGGGCGGCCCGGCTGAGCGTGGACCTGCACCGGCTGCCGGCCGCCGTCGACGAGGTGGTGGTCGCCGTCTCCACCGAGGAGGAGGAGCCCCCGGCGCTGCCGCTCGGCTACGTGTACGGGCTCGCCGTCGCCGCCTCGTACGGGCCGGGTGCGGCCGGGCCGGCCAAGTGGCCGGGCGCCAACGGCGGCATCCCGGACTCGGCGATGCTCCTCGGCTCCTTCCAACGGGCCGACGACGGCTGGCAGTTCGCCCCCTCGGGCCACGCGGTCACGAATGGTCTGGCCGGGCTGGCCACCGCTTTCGGCGTCGCGGTGGAGTAGCTCGGACGCCACGACGGGGGCTTCGCCCCTCAGGGCGAGGCGTCATACCTGAGGAGGAGACGGCCCCTGCCGCACCACCGGAGCGGCGGGGGTCGGTCGCCTCCCGGGCATACGCATCGCATTCGAACGGCTTGGGAGGATGGAACGGAAGAATTTCCGGTTCATCCCCAGGAGTCCACGTGACGTTCCCCGCTACCGCCGTCCTCACCGGTCGGGCGGCCGCCCGCGCCAGCGGCCTGAACAAGGTCTACGGGCAGGGGGAGACCCGCGTCGTCGCCCTCGACAACGTCAGCGTCGTGTTCCCCCAGGGCGAGTTCACCGCCATCATGGGCCCCTCCGGCTCCGGCAAGTCGACCCTGATGCACTGCATGGCAGGCCTCGACACCGTCTCCTCCGGCTCCACCACCATCGGCGACACCGAACTCGTCGGCCTCAAGGACAAGCAGCTCACCCAGCTGCGCCGCGACCACATCGGCTTCATCTTCCAGGCCTTCAACCTCCTCCCCACCCTGACCGCCTTGGAGAACATCACCCTCCCGATGGACATCGCCGGCCGCAAGGTCGACAAGCCCTGGCTCGACCGCGTCGTCGACACCGTCGGCCTCTCCGGCCGC